>NZ_JAODNK010000127.1 GCF_025465275.1 Nocardia sp.
ATGACCCTCGACGCCAATGATGAAATGCTGCATGGCACTTGGCACCATTTGGCTGAATTGTCCGATGCCTACGATGATCTCGTGCGTGATGTGCTCGCCGGAAGGCGTCGACTTCCCGCTTGGTAGGCGGTAAAAGAAAACGCGGTCCGGACCTGAGGGTGGTCCGGACCGCGTCTTCTTTTGAGCCGATTCAGCCTGTCGAAATGATTCAGGCGGGGCGTGTCGCCACGATGGCCGCGGCCGCGCGGCGTCCCATGCGCACCGCGCCGTCCACATGCTGGAAGCCGTGGCCCGCGAGGTCCGAACAGGCGAAGTGCATGGGGCCGACCGGATCGCGGTGGTCGTGGCCGTAGCGGGTCATGCCGCCGAGGTCGAAGCTGACGCCGTAGGCGCCGCGCGTCCATTCCTCTGCGCCCCAGTCGGATTCGTAGAAGACGGCCGGGTTCGCGGCCTCCGGGCCCAGGTAGCGGACCAGGCAGTCCAGCGCCGCCTGCTTGCGCTCCTCAGGGTCCATCGAGAAGTAGGTGTCGGCCTGCTCGTGCGCGATGAATCCGACCAGTGCGCCGTTGTCCAGGCCGTGGTTGGTGTTGTCGTAGATCTCCGAGACCATATCGGTATCGCTGAAACCTGTTCCGGACAAACCCTTTTCGCGCCAGAACGGGGTCGGGTACACCGCGTGCACCTTCACCACGAAGCCGAAGGACATGTGCTGGTACATCTGGTGGCGGCGGCGCGGCAGCGGGGGATCGAAACTGATGCAGGAGTAGAGGTTCGGCGGTACGGCCAGGATGACACGGTCGGCCCGCACCTCGAGATCGCCATCGGCGAAGACGGTGACCCCGTTGTCGGACCACTGAATTCGCCGCACCGGCGAATTCAGGTGCACATCGTCGCCGATCACCGCGGCCAGCCGCTGCGATACCTGCTGCATGCCGCCGATGACGCGCTTGTCGAGCATGAAGGTATCGGTGGCCAGGTTGGTGTACGAGCCCTGTGCGGCGGCCATGTGCAGCGCCTGCAGGGTCGAGAAGGTATGCGCCGGTTTGGTCAGCATGGCGCCGGCGACGTAGAACGCGACGGTCTCGCGGGCGTATTCGTCCGCCGACTGCTGCTCCAGCCAGATGCTGAAGGGCACCGAATCCAGTTCCGCTGCTTGCGAATGCGCCCACGGTTCCTCCGCGCCGACCTCGGCGGCCAAGCCGTCCAGCAGCTGCAGGAGCCGGTCGATCTCCTTGGCGGTCGCCTCGGGTGCGGGGAAGACGTCGCCGGTGAACTGGTGCCGGACACCGTCGGCGGCCAGGTACACCGATTTACCGTCGCGGTAGCGCGAGAACGTCTGCAGGCCGAGTTCCTCGACCAGTTCCAGCGCGGCGGTGTGATGCGGGGACAGCCACTGGCCGCCGATCTCGATCATCGCACCGTCGATATCGCCGGTGCGGGTGCGGCCGCCGACACGGTCGCGCGCCTCGAGCACGGCTACCGAAAGTCCGGCCTTGTGCAGTTCCGCGGCGGCCGTCAGACCGGACGGTCCGGCGCCGATGACAACGACGTCACGAGTGATGACAGGCACGAAAGCTCCTTGTTGAACATCGGGTGTCTCGGATAACCCGAAGGTTGCTATTCCAGTATGTGCGTCCGGTCACGGGCTTGCCCGCGCCAGTCTGGCGAACCGGACGGCCCCTCATTCGCCACCGTGGCGTGATTCGTCACAGTGGTGTGCCGTCCGGGTCGTCAGTGAACGGGTAGTGGCTCGTTCTGGGTAATGCAGTGGATGCCGCCGCCGCGGGCGAAAATCGGACGGGCATCCACGGTGACGATGGTGCGACCGGGATAAACCTCGGCCAGTACCGCGGCCGCCTCGGCATCGTTCGGATCGTCGAACCCGCACAGAATCACCGCGTTGTCGCACACGTAGTGATTGATATAGCTGTAGTCGACAAACCCCTCCTCGTCCCGCAGGGCGCGCGGGGCGGGCACCGGGACGACCTCGAAAGGCTGTCCGGTGGAGGTGGTCTCGGCGGTGAAGAGCTTCCTGATCTCGCCGCTGAGCTCGTGGTCGGGATGCGCGGGGTCTCGTTGATCGTGCACCAGGACCACACCCGGGGACGGCAGCGCGGCCACGATATCGGAGTGCCCGCGGGTACCGAAGCGCTGCGAATCCCGCCACAGGCCGCGCGGCAGCCAGATCGCGGTGTCGATGCCGATGGTGCGCCGGAGCTCGGCCTCCACCTGGTCCTTGGTCAGCCCCGGATTGCGGTAGGGATCCAGCTGCACGGTCTCGGTGACGATGACCGTCCCCGCGCCGTCCACCTGAATACCGCCGCCCTCGTTCACGAGCGGCGAATCGATGACCGGCACTCCGGCGGCCTCGGCAACCACCTTGCCGATCTGCCGGTCATTGTCCCAGCGCGCCCAATCCTGTTGGCCCCAGCCATTGAACACCCAGTCGACGGCCGCGACGGAACCGTCCGCGGCGTGCACGAAGGTCGGGCCGATATCGCGCATCCAGGCGTCGTCCAGCGGGGCTTCGACGATATCGATTGCCGCGGAAAGCATGCGGCGGGCCGCCGCGATATCGGCGGGGTCGACCACCATCGACACCGGTTCGAATTGAGCGACGGCGTGCGCCACGGCGGTCCACGCCGCGCGGGCCTCATCGACGGCCTCCGGGGTGGCGGTGATTTCCGAACCCGCCGGGGGAAAGGCCATCCAGGTGCGGCGGTGCGGCGCGTGCTCGGCGGGCATGCGCCACTGCGTGATCGCGTCCTGAGACATCACGCCTGCCCGAACGGGTTCGCCTGATCCACCGGTGCGGTCAGGCGGCCGTAGGTGTCGGGGCGGCGGGTGTCCAGGAACGGGAACAGGGTCAGCCAGTCCTTGCGCTGGTCGAGATCCAGATCGGCTACCAGCACGGCGGATTCGTCGCGCGGGGCCTGCACCAGAATGCGGCCGTACGGATCGGAGATGAATGAGGAGCCGTAGAAGGTGATGTCGCCTTCGTCGCCGAAACGGTTGGGCACCACCATGAAGGTGCCGGCGGTAATGCCGTTGCCCACGATCACGTGCTGCCACAGCGGCTGGGTGTCGAAGGCCGGGAAGCTGGGCTCGGAGCCGATGGCGGTCGGGTAGACGATGAGATCCGCCCCGGCCAGCGAATACATCCGCGCGACCTCCGGGAACCACTCGTCCCAGCAGGTCGGCATGCCGATGCGGGCGTCACCGAGATCCGGATGGCCGTGCGGGCGGTAGGCCTCGTCGGTGGCCGGGCCGGCGCGGAAGTAGGTGTCCTCGAAGTACCCGTCGCTGATCGGAATGTGCAGCTTGCGGGTTCGGCCGACCAGTTCTCCGGTGGGGGACACCAGGATTGCCGTGTTGTACCCCAGGCCGTCGCCCTGCTCGGCGCGCTCGTACAGCGAGGCGTGCACAAAGACGCCGTGGTCGATCGCCGCCTTCGCGGCGAAGGTGAAGGTGGGCCCGCCGGCCAGCTCCTCGGCATTCGCTCCGGGGTTCTCGCCGCCGCGCACAAATGCCGGGTACTTGCTCAATGTCAGTTCGGGCAGGAAGACCACCTTGGCTCCCGCATCGGCTGCGCGGGTGATGCCCTCGAGCAACTCGGCCTGCAAGGCTCCGGCATCGGCTTGCCACTGATGCTGGACCAGGGCGACCCGCAGCGGCGGGCGCACCGGATCGGCGACTCGGGCATGCGAGACGGGCGGTTCGAAACAGGTGATGACGTTCACGGCTACTCCGGATCTGATCGTCGAAGTGTTTGGCAGAAAGCAGGTTTCGCTACAGCGTGCTCAGGTGCGGTTCGGCGGGTACGGGCATGGGGTCACCCGATACCGCCCGGGGGAGGGTCTGTCCGCGGAAGTACTCCGGCTGCCGCCAGCGCATGATCAGCATGAGCACCGCACCCAGCGCCAGAATCCCGAAGCCCAGGTAGAACACCAGTCCGATACCGAAAATCGAAGCGCCACTGCCGACTTCCGGCTTCAGGCTCTCGCGCACCGAGATGGTGAAGACCGCCAGCAGCATGGTTCCGCCGAGTAGCGGGAACAGCAGCTTGAACATGAAATCGCGCGCCGAGGCGAACCAGTGCTTGCGGAAGTACCAGACACAGGCGAAGGCGGTGATCCCGTAGTACCAGCAGATCATGATGCCAAGGGCGGCAATGGTATCCAGCAGCACATGCTCCGAAAGCAGCGCCGTCACCGCGTAAAAACCGCCCGCCACCACCGCGGCGACCGCGGTCCCGAAGCGGGGCACCTGATAGGCCGGATGGACGGTGGCGAATCGGCTCGGCAGCGCCTTGAAGGTACCCATGGCGAGCATGGCGCGCGCCGCGGGCAGGAAGGTCGCCTGCAGGCTGGCAATGGTGGAGACCAGCACGGCGAGGAACAGCAGTAGCTCGCCCGCACCGCCCATCACCGGCTCGGCCAGCGCGCCGAAGACATTGCTGGCGGTTCCGGGATTGCTCAGGCCGACACCGGTATCGCCGATACCGGCGTACCACATGAGCGCGACCGCCAACAGCAGATAGGTGCCCAGCACGGTCAGGATGGACAGCAGCCCGGCCCGGCCCGGCGTGCGTTTGGGATCCTTGCACTCCTCGCCCAGGGTGAGCGCGGTGTCCCAGCCCCAGTACATGAATACCGAGCCGATCAGGCCGATGGCGAAGGCGCCCAGCGTGAGTCCGGTGAGCGGGTTGAACCAGTCCATGCTGAAACTCAACCCGGACGGCGCATCCCCGGTCATGGCCTTGGCGAGTGCGACACCCGCGAACAGCAGCAGCACCGCGAGCTGGAAACCGACCAGCACATACTGTGCCCGCTCGCTGGAACTGATCCCGCGACTGGCCGCCCAGCCGGCCGCCGCCAGAAACGCCAGCGTGGTCAGGATATTGATCAGCTTGTCGTCACCCAGCGTGGCGATGTACTCCGAATGCGCCAGCCGCCCGATGAACAGGTACAGGAACTCCGCACCCACCGCCGCGATATTGGCCAGCACGATCACCACCGCGATCACCGAACCCCACCCGGCCATCCAGCCGATATAGGGGCCCAGTGACCGTGCCGACCACGTGAACGAGGCTCCGCAGTCGGGGGTTTCGGCGCTGAACTCGCGATAGGCGTAGGCCGCCAGGAACATCGGGATGAACCCGGCGATCAGTAGTGCGGGCATCTTCAATCCGACCGCGGCCACGATCAGGCCCATGCTGGCCGTCGTGGTGTAGGCGGGCGCGATGGACGCAATACTCAGGATGGCGCCGGCGAGCGTGCCGACCTTGTTGGTTGCCAATCCCTTGCCGCTGTGGGGCGAGGCGTCCGCCTCTGGGGCATTCTGCACGAGCATGCAAGCTCCCGGTACTGGGTCTGGTACCGGTGGAAGCCATGTGGCTACCACCGGCACCGCGCCGCGGTGGAGAACCGATCACCAGACGATCGGGTGGGCACGTGGTCCGGCGCAGGGGCCGGTGTGCCGGAGGATGACGTCAGTGCGTGAGCGCGACGTATTTGGTGTCGAGGTATTCGCTGATCCCCTCGGACCCGCCCTCGCTGCCCAGACCGGACTGCTTGATGCCGCCGAACGGGGCCGCCGGATCGGAGATGACGCCGCGATTGACGCCGACCATGCCGGCTTCGAGAGCGCCGGACACGCGCAGCACCCGATCCAGATTCTGCGTGTAAAAGTAAGCGGCCAAACCGAATTCGGTGTCATTGGCGGCCGCCACCACCTCGTCCTCGGTGTCGAAACCGTAGACGGCGGCGACCGGGCCGAAGATCTCCTCGCGGTGCATGCGTGCGGTGCGCGGCACCTCGTCGAGCACGGTGGGCTGGAAGAACCAGCCGGGCCCGTCGATCGGCTTACCGCCGGTGCGCACCACGGCTCCGGCCGCGACCGCATCGTCCACGAGGGCGGTGACGCTATTGCGCTGCCGCTCGTTGATCAGCGGTCCCAGCTCCACACCCGGCTCGTGGCCGGGACCGACACGCAGTGCGCCGATCTTCTCGGCCAGCCGCGCGGCGAACTCGGCCCGGATCGAATTGTGCACGTAGATACGGTTTGCCGCCGTGCACGCCTCACCGCCATTGCGCATCTTCGCCGCCATCGCCCCGGCCAGTGCCTGGTCCAGATCGGCGTCCTCGAACACGATGAACGGGGCATTGCCGCCCAGCTCCATCGAAGTGCGCAGCACATTGTCGGCGGCCTGGCGCAGCAGCAGCTTGCCGACCCGGGTGGAACCGGTGAAGGTCACCTTGCGCAGGCGCGGGTCCGCGAGCAGGGGTGCGGTGACCTCGGCGGCATCGCTGCTCGGCAGTACCGACAGCACACCCGCCGGCAGTCCGGCCTCGGCGAGGATATCGGCGAGGGCCAGCATGGTGAGCGGAGTGTCCTCGGCGGGCTTCACGATCACGGTGCAACCGGCGGCCAAGGCCGGGGCGATCTTGCGAGAACCCATGGCCAGCGGGAAGTTCCACGGTGTGATGGCCAGGCACGGGCCGACCGGCTGCTGGGTCACCAGGATCCGGCCGTTGCCGGCGGGCGCCTGGGTGTACCGGCCGCCGATGCGGACCGCCTCCTCGCTGAACCAGCGCAGGAACTCGCCGCCGTACGCGACCTCGCCGCGCGCCTCCGGGAGGGTCTTGCCCATCTCCGAGGTCATCAGCAGCGCCAGGTCCTCGGTGCGCTCGATCAGGATCTCCCAGGCGCGGCGCAGAATGACCGCGCGCTCCCGTGGAGCCGTTGCGGCCCAGTCGGATTGGACCCGGCAGGCCGAGTCGAGGGCGCGCAGCGCATCCTCGCGCCCGGCGTCGGCCACCTCGGTGAGCAGGTCGCCGGTGGCGGGATCGGTCACCGCGAACCTCGCGCCGCCGGCCGCGGGAACGGCTGCGCCGTCGATCCACAGGCCGGTGGGGATCTGCGCGCGAATACGGTCGAATTCGGACATCGTTTTCCCTCGATCAGGCGGCGAGATCGCTGATGGCGGTACACAACACCGTCAGCGCCTCGTCGAGTAGTTCGTCGCTGATCACCAGCGGTGGCAGCAGGCGGATCACATTGCCGAACGTGCCGCAGGTGAGGGTGATGACGCCCTGCTCCAGGCAGCGGGCGGCGACGGCGGCGGTGAGCGCGGCATCGGGTTCGGTGGTGCCGGGGCGCACGAACTCCAGCGCCAGCATGGCGCCACGGCCGCGCACGTCGCCGATGGCCGGAACATGGTGTGCCAGTTCATCGAAGCGTGCCAGCGCCACTTCGCCGATGTGGCGGGCGCGGGCGGGTAGATCATGGTCACGAATGGCTTCGATGGCAGCGAGTGCGGCGGCGCAGGCCACCGGATTGCCACCGTAAGTGCCGCCCAGGCCGCCCGCGTGCACGGCGTCCAGCAGCTCGGCCCGGCCGGTGATCGCCGAGAGCGGCATACCGCCCGCAATGCCCTTGGCCATGGTGATGATGTCGGGGACCACGCCCTCGTGATCGCAGGCGAACCAGTCGCCGGTGCGGGCGAAGCCGGTCTGCACCTCATCGGCGATGAACACCGCGCCATTGGTGCGCGCCCACTCGGCCAGGGCAGGCAGGAATCCCGGTGCGGGAACGATGAATCCGCCCTCACCCTGGATCGGTTCGATAATGACGGCCGCCACCGAATCCGCGCCGATCTGCTTCTCGATCCGCGAGATCGCCTCGCGCGCCGCGGCAGCGCCGTCGAGGCCGCCGTCGCGGAACGGGTACGACATCGGCATGCGGTAGACCTCGGGGGCGAACGGGCCGAAATGTGCCTTGTACGGCATGGATTTCGCGGTCAGCGCCATGGTCAGGTTGGTGCGGCCGTGGTACGCGTGATCGAAGGCGACCACCGCGGTGCGACCGGTGGCCAAGCGCGCCACCTTGATCGCGTTCTCCACCGCCTCGGCGCCGGAATTGAACAGCACGCTGCGCTTCTCGTGATCGCCCGGGGTCAGCTCGGCGAGCTGTTCGGCGACCTGGATGTAGGCCTCGTACGGGGTCACCATGAAGCAGGTATGCGCGAACTTCTCGATCTGATCACGCACCGCCGCAACTACTTTCGGATGCGAAGCGCCGACATTGGTGACCGCGATACCGGCGGCCAGATCGATGAGAGAATTACCGTCCACATCCACGATGACGCCGCCGTCCGCGTCCGCCGCGTACACGGGGACGGTCGAGCCGACACCGGCGGCGACAGCGGCCTTGCGACGCAGGGTCAGTTCCTGCGAGCGGGGACCCGGCAGGGCGGTGTGCAATTCCCGCCGCTGCGGGAGCCGGTAGCTGATCTCGGTCATGAAAGTCTTTCTGCGGAAGAGGGATTGGGGACGACTCGAAAATCAGTCGTGCGCGCTCATGACGTGCTTGATGCGGGTGTAGTCCTCGACGCCGTAGGCGGACAGGTCCTTGCCGTAGCCGGAGCGTTTGAATCCGCCGTGCGGCATCTCCGCCACCAGCGGGATATGGCAGTTCACCCACACCGCACCGAAGTCCAGTGCCGCCGAAACCCGCTGCACCACACCGTGATCGCGTGTCCAGACACTGGAGGCGAGGCCGTAGACGACATCATTGGCCAGCCGGATCGCCTCGGCCTCGTCGGAGAAGGTCTGCACGGTGATGACCGGGCCGAAGATCTCCTCCTGCACGATCGGATCGTCCTGGCGCACCCCGGTGACCACGGTCGGGGCCAGGTAGAAACCGGCATCGCCGATCCGGGTGCCGCCGGTGCGCACGGTGGCGTGCGGCGGCAGCGATGCGAGTTTGCCGGTGACGGACTCGAAGTGGCGGATATTGTTCAGCGGGCCGTAGGCGGCGTCCACATCGTCGGGCAGGCCAGGGCGAACCGACTGCGCCTTCTTCGTCAGGACGTCGACAAAATCGTCGTGCACCGACTCGTGCACCAGCACCCGGGTCGCGGCCGTGCAGTCCTGACCGCCATTGAAGTAGGCGGCATCGCCGATGCGATCGGCGGCCAGCGCCAGATCGGCGTCCCCGAACACCACGACCGGAGCATTGCCGCCGAGTTCGAGGTGCGCGCGCTTGACCTGCTCGGCCGCCGCGGTCGCCACCGCGATGCCCGCCCGCACCGAACCGGTGATGGCCACCATGTCCAGGTCCGGATGGCCCACCAGCGCGGCGCCGCTGGCGGCATTGCCGAGCACGACATTGAGTACGCCGTCGGGCAGGATGCCCTTCGACAGCTCGGCCAGCAGCAGAGTGCTGCCCGGTGTGGTGTCACTCGGCTTGAGCACCACGGTGTTTCCGGTGGCCAGTGCCGGGCCGATCTTCCAGATCGCCATCATCAGCGGGTAGTTCCACGGTGTCACCTGACCGATCACGCCGACCGGCTCGCGGCGCACGTACGAGGTGAATCCGGTCATGTACTCGCCGGCCGACTTGCCCTCCAGCAGGCGTGCGGCACCTGCGAAGAAGCGCAGGTGATCGGCTCCGGTGGCCACCTCCTCGGAGGCGACCAGATGCTTGGGCTGGCCGGTATCGCGGCACTGCGCCTCGACCAGGGCCTCGGAATTGGACTCCAGGGCGTCGGCCAGCTTCAGCAGCGCGGCCTGTCGCTGGCTGGGCGTGGCGGAGCGCCAGGCCGGAAAGGCGCGCCGGGCGGCGGCCACGGCGGCATCGATATCGGCGGCATCGGAGATCGGGCTGCGGCCGGTCACCGTCTCATCGACCGGGCTGATCAATTCGAACGACTCCGACGCGGTGGCGGCGACCAACCGGCCGTCGATGTAGTTGCGAAGCAGCTGCGTCGTCATAGTGTGCGAGTTCTCCCTGCGTTCCGGTATTGCTCGATTGCAAGCCAGTGTGCTGTGCGACACACCCCCGCGTCACCTGCCGCATCGGAGTGGCGGCAGAATCAGGTTTCGACGATTTGTCCAGTTTGCTGTAGGAGCGCTGTGAGTACGGGAATTCCGGTCCGGTGGGTGCTGTCCCAGCCCGAGCTGAATCTGGTGCTGAAGGGCGGCAGTGCCGGGCTGGGTCGCAACATCACGCTGGCCCTCACCTCCGAGCTCACCGAACCGCAAAAGTGGCTCTCCGGCGGGGAGCTGGTGCTGACCACCGGCATGGGTTTGCCACTCAGTGGCGCCGATCGGCTGCGCTATCTGACGGAACTCGATGCGGCGGGAGTCGCGGGGGTCGGATTCGGCGTCGGCCTCTCCCATGAGACGGTGCCCGCGGATCTGGTCGAGGCGGCCGATGCGCTCGGCCTGCCGCTGTTCGAGGTGCCGCTGCCGACACCCTTCGGGGCCATCACCAAGAAGGTCATGCAGCGGCTCGCCGAGCAGGAGTACGAAAAGGTGCTGCGGGCCTCCCGCGCCCAGCCGCGCATGACCCGGGCTGCCATCCAGGGCATGGGTGCGGTGATCAGGGAACTGTCGGCGGCACTTTCGGCCACCGTGGTGGTCGCCGGCGCGGACGGTGCGATATCCGACTCGCATCCGGGCCGGGCCACGACCGAGGTCGCCGAGCGCATCGGCGAATTCCTCAGTACTCGCGGCGACGGTGCGGGCAGCGGTGTCATCCACACCGCCTCGGGGCAAATCATTGCGCTGCAAGCCATTACGGCCGGGCAGACGGTGCACGGGCATCTGGCGGTGGTGACCGCCACGCCGCTCAGCTCGGTCGATCAGGTGCTGCTGGGGCATGCCAGCTCGCTGCTGGCCCTGGACTTCGAAAAGCCGGCCCGGCTGCGAATCGCGCAGAACCACTTGAATTCTCAGGCCATCGCGATGCTGCTGAACGAGCCGGGCGACCTCGAAACCCTGTGGCGGCACCTGGCCCCGGCCGCCGATCGCTCCGGCAGGGTCCGCGCCCTGGTGCTGTGGTGCGCTTCGCCGGAGGCGGCGGCGCAGGTGGGCGAAGCCGTCGACGAACAACTGCATCCGCACAACCGGCAATTGTTCGCCCGCATCTCGGGTGATCGAGTCGCGGTGCTGCTGCCCGGTTCCGATACCGAGGAGACGGCCGAACAGCTGCTGGCCGCACTGCCCGACAGCGAGCGGGCCGCCATTCGGGCGGGACTCAGCGCCCCGCATCTGTTGCGGCGCTTCGCCACAGCCATCGAGCATGCCGAGCTGGCCTCCTCGGCGGCCCTGCCCGGCGGTCGCCCCTTGGAACTCGCGTCGCTCGCCGGGCAGACCCTGCTGACGCTCCCGGAAGCCCAGCGGATGCTGAGCGCCATATCGGAGGCCATGCTGGCGCCGCTCGCCGACTACGACGAGCGGCACGGCACCGACCTCATCGCCTCACTGCGCGCCTACCTGGAGGCGCACGGCCAGTGGGAGACCGCGGCCACCGCGCTGGGTGTGCACCGGCACACCCTGCGCAGCCGGGTCGCGAAGATCGAATCGGTGCTCGGGTGTCAGCTGGATGTGGCGCGGGTGCGGGCCGAACTGCTGCTGGCGATCATCGCCCGCCGCTGATCCCGGCCGCCGCGGCCAATTCCGCGTTCACCACACACAATCGGGCGATATCGGCGGTCGCGGAGCGGCGCAGCTGACTCACCAGATCCAGCAGCCGGACCGCGGCCGGCGTGGCCTGCCAGGCCGACACGAGATCGTGCGCGGAGTCGGTGGGTGCGGCGTTCGCCAGCACCGCGGCCGCCAAAGCGTGCCAGCGGGACTGTAATTCGTCGGCGAGCACCGCCGTGGCCAGCGTCTCCCAATGATCTCCGGTCGGCGTTGTGGCGAAAGTTGTTGCCAGCCAATCGAGTCCGATGGACCCGCCGAGTTCCCGATAGGTCTGGGCGATCAAGGCGACCGGCAGGCCGGTGCGCCGGGCGGTAGCGCTCAGCGGTAGCGCCTGCGCCAGCAGTTGCAGATTCGCCAGATCCCGGCCGGGATGGCCGCCGGGGCGGGGGAGTACCGCGATCAGCTCGGCGACCACCGGGGCGTGCAGTTCGATCTCCGCCGACCAGGACACGGCCGTGCGCTTGGCCAGCAGCCACGCGGTGGACTGCTCGACCGCATCCTGAATACCGTTGAGCACACTCATCCGCAGCTGCGGGGTGACACCGGGCAGCGCGAGCGCGTCGCGCCACCAGCGGTCGACATCCAGCACGGTATCGACGACCGTGCACGCCAGCACGATCTGTGCGGTACCCGTGCCGAACCGCTCGTCCAGCCGGTGGATCATGCCGGGGCCGACCCGATTGATCACCTGATTGGCCGCGGACACGGCCACGATCTCGCGGGCCACCGGATGCTCGCGCAAGCGCCGCTCACCCAGCAGGATGCGGAAGTCCTCCGGGAAATAGCCCGCCAGCGTGCCCGCGACGACCGGATCCGTGAGGGCGTCGGAGGCGAGCAGTTCCTCGCGCACCAGATTCTTGGCCATGGCCAGCAGCACCGCGATCTCCGGGCGGACCAGACCGGCTCCGGCGCGGCGCCGGGCGGTGAGTTCGGCCGGGGCGGGCAGGAACTCGGCGGAACGATCCAGATCCGTTGCCTGCTCCAGGTTTTCGATCAATCGGCCGTGCCGGTCGATCAGGAACGGCGCATGGGCCTCGGCCAGGCTGATGGCCAGCGCCTGGCGGTCGCAGTCGGCCAGCACCGCCTGCGCCACGGCGTCGGCATTGGCGGCGAGCAGGCGATCGCGTTCCGGCTCGGTCACCAGGCCCTCGGTCACCGCGGACGCCAGCGCGATCTTGAGATTGACCTCGCGATCGGAAGTGGCCACACCTGCGGCATTGTCGATGAAATCGGCGTTCACCTTGCCGCCCGCCCGGGCGAACTCGATCCGCGCGCGCTGGGTGAGGCCGAGATTGCCGCCCTCGCCGATCACCTTGCAGCGCAGTCGATCCGCAGTCACCCGCACGTCGTCATTGGTCGGATCGGCTACCTCGGAGTCGAGTTCGCCGCTCGACCGCACATAGGTGCCGATGCCGCCGTTGAACAGCAGATCCACCTGTGCGCTCAGAATCGCCCGAATGACTTCGTGTGCAGGCAGTTTCGTGGCTTCGACGCCGAGCAACCGGCGTGCCCGCGGGGACAGCGGAATCGATTTCGCCGAGCGTGGCCAGACGCCGCCGCCCTCGGAAATGACGGATCGGTCGTAGTCGGCCCAGCTGCTGCGTTCCAGTCCGGCCAGGCGGCGGCGCTCCCGGTGTGAAAGCTCGGGCTCGGGATCGGGGTCGAGAAAGATGTGGCGGTGGTCGAAGGCCGCCACCAGCTGGATCCGGTCGGTCTCGAGCATGCCGTTGCCGAACACATCACCGGACATATCGCCGATACCGGCCACGGTGAACGGCTGAGTGTCGGGGTCCAGGCCGAGCTCGGCGAAGTGCTGGCGAATCGAGCACCAGGCGCCGCGGGCGGTAATGCCCAGAGCTTTGTGGTCGTATCCGGTGGAGCCGCCGGAAGCGAAGGCGTCGCCGAGCCAGAAGGCGCGCGCCATCGCGATGCTGTTGGCCAGATCGGAGAAGCGGGCGGTGCCCTTGTCCGCGGCGACCACCAGGTACGGGTCCGGATCGTCGTATACGACGGTGTGCGCGGGCGGGACGATGGTGCCGTCCACAATATTGTCGGTGATATCGAGCAGGCCGCCGATGAAGGCCGCGTAGGCGTTCGCGGCGGCGGCGGGATCGGCGATCGGGCCGCGAACCACGAAGGCGCCCTTGGCTCCCATCGGCACGATCACCGCGTTCTTCACCGTCTGGGTCTTCATCAGGCCCAGCACCTCGGTGCGGAAATCATCGGCGCGATCGGACCAGCGCAGCCCGCCGCGGGCAATGACGCCGCCGCGCACATGGCTGCCCTCCACCTGCCGGGCATGCACGAAAATCTCGCGATACGGCGTGATCGGGCCCGATATCGACAGGCGGGACGGGTCGATCTTGAAGGCGGCGACCAGGCGGCTCGGCTGAAACCAATTGGTGCGCAGCACCGCTGCGCAGAAGGTGTGCAGACCGCGCAACAGTTGATCCTCGGGCAGCGTGGTCGCGGCCTCGAGCCGCAGGCGCGCCTCCGCATCCGCCGCCGCGATATCGCCGCCGCCCGCCGGATCGAATCGCGCACGGAACAGCGCCACGAACGCCCGCGCGAATTGTGCATGGACGGTGAGGATCTCGGTCATCGTCGGACCGCCGAGTCGCAGTCCGGCCTGTCGCAGGTATCGGCAGGCCGCCCGGATCAGCAGGGCGTCGCGCCAGGTCAGCCCGGCCGCGCCGATCAAACCGATGAAACCGTCGATCTCCAGCACCCCCGTGGCCGCGGCGGCGAACGCCTCGGACAGCAGTTCGGCGGTCGGCTCCGTCAGCTCGAAAGCCGTGGGCCGGAACGTGAATCGGTGCACGGTGTCCGCGCCGTCGGTGTGCACATCGTGTGTGGTGACGTGCAGGCCCAGGGCGGAGAAGATATCGATCAGCTCGGTCAGCGAGGCCGGCGCACCGCGCCAGATCAGCCGCGCCCCGGGCCGCTGCGCATCGATCGAATCGAATTCGAGCCGCGGGGCGGCGTCGATTCGATCCTCGTCCAGCGTGCCGATCGCTGCTCCGCGAAACATCTGTTCAACTCCCTGCGCGTCACCGGATGGGTCGGCAGCCAATCTGCCCTATAGAGACGCAGGACACAGTCGACAATTAGGCGCGTGGGGTGGGGGCCGGCACGCCGACTCGTCCATTGCCGGAATGCCCGGCGGCGGTGGAGTCGGCGAACCTTCCGTTATCAGTCGCGATAGCGGCGATGGTCGACGGCGAATTCGTCGGCCACCGTGGCGGCCAGTTCGACGTACGCGCGCTTGGTTTCCTTCTGCAGGCGGGTCAGATCGATCTCGGCGCCTTCGCCGAGGTGGGAGTCGTACGGGATGATATGCACTGCGCGGCAACGCGACAGGAAGTAGTCGCGCAGCTGGTTGATGCCGACATTCGCCGCGCCCGGGCGCGGCAGGTTGATCACTACGACGGCATTGCGCACCAGGTGGTCGTGGCCGTGCAGGGACAACCAGTCCAGGGTGGCGGCGGCACTGCGCGCGCCGTCGATGGCCGACGACGAGATCAGCACCAGGGAATGTGCCAGATCGAGTACGCCCGCCATGGCCGAATGCATCAGGCCGGTACCGCAATCGGTGAGGATGATGTTGTAGAAGCGCTGCAGGATGCGCGCCACATTGCGGTACTCGTCCTCGCTGAACGCCTCCGATGCTGCCGGATCGCGTTCGCTCGCAAGCACTTCCAGTCGGCTCGAGGCCTGCGATGTATGCCGGCGCACATCGGAGTAGCGCTGAATGGTCGGATCCAGCAACAGATCCCGCACCGTCGACCGCGTCTGCAACGGCACCCGCTGCGACAGCGTTCCGAAGTCCGGATTGGCATCCACCGCAATGACCCGGTCGCCGCGAATGGAGGCGAAGATCGACCCCAACCCCATGGTCGTCGTCGTCTTCCCGACGCCGCCCTTCAGCGACAACACCGCAATCCGGTAATCCCCGCGCACGGGTTGCCGAATTCGGGCCACCAGTTCCTGCAGTCGCCGCTCCTCGGCCGACAATCCAGGATTGATGGCGCCACCCGACACATGATGCACAGCCCGCCGCCACCCCGACCCGGGAGACTTCTTCGCCCGCCGCATCGGCACATCATCGAGCGAGGGCCCTTGCCCACCCATCCCATACTGCACAGGACCCGAGGGCGGCGTATACCCACCCGCCTGCCCCGGACCGTACGGACCGGGCTGTCCTTGGTCGTATGGACTCTGCTGTCCGGGACCGTACTGGCCCGCCTGGCCGTGTGGACCCGACTGTCCGGGCGCGCCCCAAGTTGCCTGCGCTGCTTGGCCATTGCCCGGCTGCACCGACCCCGGGCCACCGTTAGCGCTCGCATCCGCCTGCTGTGCGTCCGAGCCCGGTCCGCCGAACTCTGGCTGAGCGGGCTCGGACGGTGCGCCGCCACTGCCGGGCCACGCCGCGCTGCCTTGCACAGGAAGGCCGTCACCGATGATGAGTGCACCGTGGATATTGTCGGCATGCCCAGGCTGCGGCCACGAATTCGGCTGCGGGACAACTTGACCCGGTGCCGGAGCGTTGGGCGCTCCATTCGTTTCAGATGCGGGGGACCCGATGGGTGCAGAGTCGAGTGGCGGCCGCATCGAGGTGGCACTCGACGAATCGGGTGAAGTGGCCGGAGGCTGCGCGGCCGGGCCGTTCGGGTTCGATCCGATCGGTGCGCCGGTAGCCGGTGCGTACCGACCGTGTGGCGCTTGGCCGGGCGGGACCTGTCCGGGGCCGACCTGCCACGGATTCTGTTGTGGCGTACCGGGAGCCGCCGACTCCGGCGGGATCTGGTTCCAGGCGGGTGCGGAGGAGTCGGCGGGCGGCTGGGCGGGTGGGCCGTTCGGGTCGGACCCGATCGGTGCATCGGTGACTGGTGCGAGCTGACCGTGTGGCGCTTGGCCGGGCGGGACCTGTCCGGGAGCTACCTGCCACGGGTCTTGTTGCGGCGCAACGGGAGCCGCCTGCTGCGGCGGGACTTGGTTCCAGATGGGTGCGGCCGAGCCGGAAGGCGGCTGCGCGCCGACCGGGTTGCCCTGCTGTCCGGGTCCGTGCGGGGCTGCTGGGCCGTGTGCGGCCGGCGCTTGAGAGGGCGGCGACATCCATTGCCAGCCGTCGCCGGACCCCTGCGGTCCACGCTGTGGCGGAACAGGATTGGGTGCCCCCGAGCCGTGCGACCGTCCGCCCCGCGGACCGTACGGGCCGGGCTGTCCTGGACCAGCCAAGGAGGGCTGTCCTGGGTCGGATGCGGGCTGCTGTGCTGGGCCGGATGCCGGCGCTTGCGCTGGACCGGATGCGGGGGGCTGTGCTGGGCCGGATGCCGGCGCTTGCGCTGGACCGGACGTGGGGGGCTGTCCTGGACCGGACGTGGGCGGTTGCCCTGGACCGGACAGGGGAGCCTCGCCTGTACGTGACACAGGAGGTTGCCCCGCGCCTGATGCAGGGGATTGCCCGGGGCCGGAGGCCGGTCGTTGTCCTGGACCGGACACGGGAGCCTCGCCCGTACGTGACACAGGAGATTGCCCTGTGCCGGACGCGGGGGACTGATCGAAGCTGGAGGCCGGTGGTTGTCCTGGGCCGGGCACGGGGGGTTGCGCGGGGACGGGCGCTGGGGGTTGCAGCGGGGCGGAGGCGGGTGATTGGCCTGTGCCGGGGGAGGCGGGTTGGCCCAGGCTGGGTGGCTTGGCGTGGTGCTGCGGCGGGAGGGGCGCGTCCAGGGCTCGGTGGCGGCCGCTGTTGGGCGGCTGTCCTGCGCCTGTGGGCGAATCTTCGGGTGTGGCGGGTGCCGGTGAATTCGGCTGAGCGGGTTTGTGATCCGGGGCAGGTGCGTTGACGTGGCCCTTGTCGGAAGGTTGGGCGTCGACTCTGCTGGGGGCGCTGTCGCTGCGTGCCGCTGGCGGCTTGCCCGGTGTGCGCGACCCATTCGTTGTCGGGGCGAGCGGGGCGTCGCTCACCGAGCCGACGCTCGGGTCGTGGAGGTCGCCGTGTGTCGCGCCGCGAGCAGGGGCGGAGGCGTGGTCCGCGGGTTCGGTGCCGTGTGTCGATGCCGCTGTGCCTGAGTGTGTTTCGCGGTCACCCGTGGAGCCGGGGGCGGGAGTCAGCGGCACTCGGACCGTCATGTCCGCCGGGTTGTCGGTGCTGGTCGGGACCCGCGGTACGGGGCCGCTCGGCGGCGCGAGAATGTCGTCAAGGGGGGTACCCGGGAGCGGGAAGGCCGGGGGCACACCGGTTCCGGGCAATTGCGGGGTCGAAGGTGCGGTGGAGCCGGGTCCGGCCTGATCAATCGGCTGCGCGGCCGGACCGAGGTGCGGTGGCGGCGGCAGTGTGGGCACGCCCGGAGGCGGCGTCAGCGGAGCCGACAGCGGTCCCTGCGCAGGCCTGGGCTGGGCGCTCCGCGGCGGCGCATCCGGGATGCGCGGCTTCGGCGGCGCGGACTCCCGCGGCCCGGGTGCGGGCGGCGTTGTCGGCCCATCGGTATGGATGGTCGCACCCTGACCCTGCGCACCGGTCAGCGGAATCCGTTGCGGCGCATCGGGAATAGGCGGTCGCGAAGCATCCGGTCCGAGTCCGGGGGGTGCCGGTGGCAGCGGGGTCGAGTGGCGCGGCGGCACGAATGCCGACTGCTGCGGCGCACTCCGCGGTGCGTCAGGAGCAGGCGCGCTGGCGAAGCTCGGCCCGGAAGACGGCTGTGCGCCATCAACTCCCGGAGGCGGCGGCAGATCCGGGCGCTGAGTGGGCGGCGGTGGCAGGTCTGGGCGCGGGCCCGGCGCCGGCTGTTTGGGTGCAGATCCGGTGGTGGGGGCGAGGTTTGGGGTGGGCGCGGCGGGCTGCGGGCCTGCCGGTGGAGTGGCGGGCGCGGGGGGAGTGCTGAAGCGCGGGCCGGATTCCGTTGCGGGAGAGGGCGGCAGCAGATCCGGCCGGGTCGTGGGCTGCGCCTGCGTGGGTGCGGTGCCGGGCACCGGCGTGCTGGGCGCAGCAGGGCCTGGCAAAGGAATGCCGGACTGCAAGCTCTGCGGGGGAGTGCCGTTCTGCGGGGGTGTACCCGGCTGTGGGCCCTGCTGATGGCCGTTTGACGGCGCGTTGAACTGTGGCCCAGGCGCGTTGAACTGGGGCGCCGGGGACGAGCTGAACTGGGGGCCCAGGGTCGGCGTGGTGGTGGGAGCCTGCGGTGACCGGCCCGGTAGGGGTGTTCGGGGAGCTGCGTCCGAGGTGGGGGCGTCGTCCGGAGGCAGGTCGGGGCCGGCGTCCTTGCGGGCCTTGCGGTTGCCGAACAGGCGGCGGGCCGACTTCTTCTCGGGGATGAGGTCGTCATTGGGCAGGTTCTCGACCGGAGCTTCGTAACCGGATTGGGAGACGTCGCTTTCGGACAGCCATGGTGGAAGCATGGGGAGGCCGTCGTTGTTGCGGCTCACATCAACCCCCGTGTCTGGAGCAGTCTTGCGGGACAGGCCGTAGTTTAGCGATCTCCCCCGGTCCCGTGCTCGGGCCTCGTAGCCTTGCACCCCTCTGATGCCCCGCGGGGTGTTCTGGCCCACGTAGAGCAGGCCCTATTTGGCCGCTCCTGCGTAAACGGGTAGGCTAGGTCGGCGGTGCACCTACCTGCTGGCTGTGGCATGTCTCTATTAAGAAACGGCCACGTTGCTGTCAGCGAGTATGTCACCAGGTCGGCTGCAGTGCACTACCAACACGGTGCACGAAAAACTACACAGGCCGAAAAGACGTGGTGAGCTCGAACCAACCAGGTTCAGCCTAAAACGGGATCGCGGAGGATATGGCAAAGAAGGAAGGGGCCATCGAGGTCGAGGGCCGGGTGGTCGAACCGTTGCCCAATGCGATGTTCCGGATTGAGCTGGAGAACGGTCACAGGGTTCTCGCGCACATCAGTGGCAAGATGCGGCAGCACTACATCCGTATTCTGCCCGAGGACCGCGTCGTCGTGGAGCTTTCGCCCTACGACTTGACCCGTGGTCGGATTGTCTACCGCTACAAGTGATTTCCCTCGGGGGACGCTAGATTTCCGGGGCCACGTGCTCCGGGTCTTCCCCGGCCATTTCCGGCCGGGGAAAAACTGTGTTCACGGCCAGTGAGCACACGGAACCAGATTGGATCTGACGTGAAGGTCAACCCCAGCGTCAAGCCGATCTGCGAGAAGTGCAAGGTGATCCGCCGTCACGGTCGGGTCATGGTGATCTGCGAGAACCTGCGCCACAAGCAGCGTCAGGGCTGATCCCGGTCTAGGCCGGGTCTCCGGAACTCCGCGAGGAGGACCGGGCGCTCACCAGCCAAGCACCGAATGCAGTTCGGATTTGGCAGGCATAAAGAAGTAACTCCCAGCGCCAGTCGCCGTTGTCGAGCCCTTTCGGGGCGGACGGCGGCCTTCCCCCGGTACGGAGGCCGGGGCCCCACTACGAGGGGACGGCCAGGGAGCAGACCTCCGCAACCATTAAGGAAACTGCCACATGGCACGTCTGATGGGCGTCGATCTCCCGCGCGAAAAGCGCATGGAGATCGCGCTGACTTACATCTTCGGCATTGGCCGTACCCGATCCAAGGAGATCCTGGAAGCGACCGGCGTCAGCGTCGATCTGCGCTCGAAGGACCTCACCGATGAGCAGCTCACGGTTCTCCGTGACTACATCGAACGCTCCTCTCTGAAGGTGGAAGGCGACCTGCGCCGCGAGGTTCAGGCCGACATCCGTCGCAAGATCGAGATCGGCTGCTACCAGGGTCTTCGCCACCGTCGCGGCCTGCCCGTGCGTGGTCAGCGGACCAAGACCAATGCCCGCACGCGCAAGGGTCCGAAGAAGACCGTCGCCGGCAAGAAGAAGTAGGGATAGCGCATGCCTCCGAAGACCCGGACTTCAGGTCCGAAGAAGACTCAGAAGTCGCGTCGCCGGGATAAGAAGAACGTCCCGCACGGCCACGCGCACATCAAGAGCACGTTCAACAACACCATCGTGTCGATCACCGACCCGGCCGGAAACGTCATCGCATGGGCGTCCTCGGGCCACGTCGGTTTCAAGGGCTCGCGTAAGTCGACCCCGTTCGCCGCGCAGCTCGCCGCCGAGAACGCTGCCCGCAAGGCGCAGGAGCACGGCGTCAAGAAGGTCGATGTCTTCGTGAAGGGCCCGGGTTCGGGCCGCGAGACCGCGATCCGCTCCCTCCAGGCCGCCGGCCTCGAGGTCGGCACGATCTCCGATGTCACCCCGCAGCCGCACAACGGCTGCCGTCCGCCCAAGCGGCGTCGCGTCTAAAGCGGGAAGGAAAAGGTAGAGAACAATGGCTCGTTATACAGGCCCCATCACCCGCAAGTCGCGTCGCCTTCGTGTTGACCTCGTTGGAGGCGACCAGGCGTTCGAGCGTCGTCCTTACCCGCCCGGCCAGCACGGCCGCGCGCGGATCAAGGAATCCGAATACCTCATGCAGCTGCAGGAGAAGCAGAAGGCTCGCTTCTCGTACGGCGTCATGGAGAAGCAGTTCCGCAAGTACTACGAAGAGGCGAACCGCCAGAAGGGCAAGACCGGCGACAACCTGCTGCGTCTGCTCGAGACCCGTCTGGACAACGTCGTGTACCGCGCCGGTCTGGCCCGTACCCGTCGTGCGGCTCGTCAGCTCGTCAGCCACGGTCACTTCATCGTGAACGGCCAGAAGGTCGACGTCCCCAGCTTCCAGGTTTCTCAGTACGACATCATCGATGTCAAGGAGAAGTCGCTGACGACGCTGCCCTTCCAGGTTGCTCGCGAGACCGTCGGCGACCGCAAGGCTCCGGGTTGGCTGCAGGTCGTTCCGGGCCGTCTCCGGATCCTGGTTCACCAGGTTCCCGAGCGTGCGCAGATCGATGTTCCGCTCCAGGAACAGCTGATCGTCGAGTTCTACTCGAAGTAATGAGGTGCGCGTAAGCGCATCGCTGGTTGCCGCCCTTCTGCTGAAAGCTTTGGGGCGGGAACAGTTTCCAGTCGTGAGCGTCAAATAGTGGACGCTCGAAGGAGGAGAAATCCATGCTGATTTCACAGCGACCGACACTGACCGAAGAGGTTGTGTCCGAGAACCGGTCGCGGTTCACCATCGAACCGCTGGAGCCGGGCTTCGGTTACACCCTCGGCAACTCGCTGCGCCGCACGCTGCTTTCCTCGATCCCGGGTGCTGCTGTCACGAGCATCCGCATCGACGGCGTGCTGCACGAGTTCACCACGGTTCCCGGCGTGAAGGAAGATGTCACCGACATCATCCTGAACCTCAAGGGCCTGGTTGTGTCGTCCGAAGAGGACGAGCCGGTCACCATGTACGTCCGTAAGCAGGGCCCGGGCACCGTCACCGGTGGGGACATCGTTCCCCCGGCCGGCGTGACCGTGCACAACCCGGACATGCAGATTGCGACCCTGAACGACAAGGGCAAGCTGGAGATCGAGCTCGTTGTCGAGCGCGGTCGCGGCTACGTTCCTGCCGTGCAGAACAAGGCGTCGGGTGCGGAAATCGGCCGGATTCCGGTGGATTCGATCTACTCGCCGGTTCTGAAGGTGACCTACAAGGTCGAGGCGACTCGTGTCGAGCAGCGCACCGACTTCGACCGGCTCATCCTGGATGTCGAGACCAAGAACTCGATCTCCGCACGGGATGCGCTGGCGTCGGCGGGTAAGACTCTGGTCGAACTGTTCGGTCTCGCTCGCGAGCTGAACATCGAGGCCGAGGGCATCGAGATCGGCCCGAGCCCGGCCGAGGCGGACCACATCGCCTCGTTCGGTCTGCCGATCGAGGACCTGGATCTGACTGTGCGGTCCTACAACTGCCTCAAGCGCGAGGGTGTTCACACCGTCGGCGAGCTGGTTGCCCGCACCGAGTCCGATCTGCTGGATATCCGTAACTTCGGCCAGAAGTCCATCGACGAGGTCAAGGTCAAGCTGCACTCGCTTGGTCTGTCCCTCAAGGACTCCCCGGCTTCCTTCGATCCGTCCTCCGTCGTCGGTTACGACGCGGCGAGCGGCACCTGGAGCGACAGCGGTTCGTTCAGCGACACCGACAGCGGCGAGCAGGACTACGCCGAGACCGAACAGCTTTAGGCCGTACGGGGTAGGCGCCCCGAATAGGCCTTAGACACAGGAGATTCCCCAATGCCCAAGCCCAAGAAGGGCCGCCGCTTCGGCGGGTCGGCGTCGCACCAGAAGGCGATCTTCGCCAATCTGGCGACGGCGCTCTTCGAGCACGGTCGGATCACGACCACCGAGTCCAAGGCCAAGGCGCTGCGCCCCTACGCCGAGAAGCTTGTCACCAAGGCGAAGGCCGGCTCCCTTGCCGACCGTCGCGAGGTGATGAAGGTGATCCGTAGCAAGGACGTAGTGCACGAGCTTTTCGCGAACATCGGACCTGCGTTCGAGGGTCGCGAGGGTGGCTACACCCGGATCATCAAGACCATCCCGCGCAAGGGTGACAATGCTCCGATGGCGATCATCGAGCTGGTCCGCGAGAAGACCGTGACCAACGAGGCCGATCGGGCCCGTCGTGTCGCCGCTTCGCAGCAGGCCGTCGCCGAGGCTCCGGCCGAGGTTGTCGCGGACGCTCCGGCCGAGGTCGTTGCCGACGCTCCGGCCGAGGCTGTTGCCGAGGAGAAGAAGGAAGACTAAGTCTTCCATCGGATTCCATGAGGAAGCCCGCCGTCCCCTCCGGGTCGGCGGGCTTCACTCATGTTAACCAGGAGATCGCTGTGACCGTGGAGGATCAGACGCCGGAGCCGGTTTCGGTTCGGGTACGGCTGGACATCAGCTACGACGGCACCGACTTCACCGGCTGGGCTCGCCAGCCCGGCCTGCGCACCGTGCAGGGCGTGCTGGAGGAGGCGCTGAGCAAGGTGCGGCGCGAACCCATCGCGCTGACGGTGGCCGGTCGCACCGATGCCGGTGTGCACGCGCAGGGTCAGGTCGCGCACTTCGATACGCACGGCGAGCTGGACGGCCCGCGGCTGCTGCACCGGCTGGCCCGGTTCCTGCCGAAGGATGTGCGGGTCACCGGGGTTCGCCTTGTGCCGCCGGAATTCGACGCACGGTTCTCGGCCATTCGCAGGCACTATGCTTATCGCCTCACCACCGCCCCGTACGGTGCGGAACCACTGCAGACCCGCCATGTGGTGCCCGTTCGCGCCGGCGCCGATCTGGAGGCCATGCGGGCGGCTTCCCGAAAGCTCTTGGGGCTGCACGATTTCGCGGCCTTCTGCCGCCGCCGCGAAGGCGCCACCACGATTCGCGAACTCCAGCGTTTCGACTGGGAGCAGGAAGGCGATCTGCTCACCGCGTACGTCAGTGCGGACGCCTTCTGCTGGTCCATGGTGCGCAGTCTGGTCGGCGCGGTGCTGTCGGTCGGAGAGGGCCGGCGCACGCCGGAGTGGGTCGGCGGGCTGCTGGACGAACGCGAGCGTGCGAGCGCCGTCGCGGTCGCGCCCGCGCACGGGCTGAGCCTCATTGCTGTGGACTATCCAGTGGATTCGGAGCTTGCGGCTCGCAATATGGCGACCCGCGAAATGCGTACCGTGCCCGATTCCACCGGCTGCTGCGGCGACTGACGCGAATTCGCTTATCGCGGAGCAGAATTCGTTGACTCGGACACCTTCTGGAGTCGCAGTTGTTTTGCGGTCGCAGAAACCTTTGCCGTCGTGAATCCTCAAGTCCGCCGTGAAGATTCGCGCTGCAGGTTGCAATCTGCGGCGCTGCCGGGCGGCTGATTCGGCGCACAGGTGTTCGGACGGCAGCCTCGATTCGGGCCTGAAGTCCGAAAGTTGGACGATGTGAAGGGATTTCGACTTCAGGCCTCGCCGATAGTGCGACAATCGGCCAATGACCGGCGGCTCTGAGCCCGCAGTGGTGGAGGTGCAGTCCACACCCGAAGTTTCCGAGAAGGAGACTTTCGAGCAGTGGGAGGCTGCGGTGGCACAGGCCTATGTGCCGCTCGTGGTCACCCCGGTGCGGACGGGGGAGTTCAAGGCCCGCATTGTGCAGTCCCGCTTCGAGGATATGGACGTTTCCACCCTGACCGCGAGCGGACAGCACATCTCGCGGGTTCCGCGGCTGATCCACGAACCGGACGAACCGATTCTGTTCGCCACCGTGACCACGCACGGGCACGGCTGGCTGGAGCAGGACGGTCGCGTCGGGGTCATGGCGGACCGCGGGCTCATGCTCTACGTGAGTTCGCGACCCTTCACCGCCCATTTCGAGCAGACCTGGGGTGTGGTCGCGGTGCAGGTGCCACTGGCGCAGGTGGTGGGCGCCTCCGGGGTGGCCTCGGATCGGCTGCCGACGGCGGTGCGCTTTCCGCCGGAGGGCGCGGCGGGCATCGTCGGCCGATTCTTCTGCGGGCTGGCGCAATTGCAGCAGACCGCGCCCGATCAGGCGGCGGTGCTGGCACGGCACGGCACCGGACTGCTGGCCTCGGTGGTGCAGTTGGCGGCGGGGGACACTCCGCACGATGAGCCGGGGCAGGCGCTGACCAAACAGGCGGCGCTGGCATACATCCAGCGACACTTCGCCGACCCCGGGCTCACGGTGGACCATGTGGCGAATGCCTGTGCGGTGTCGCGGCGCACCCTGTACCGGCTGTTCGAGAACGGGGAGGACGGGGTGGCCGCCATGCTGCGGCGCACCCGGATCGAGCGCGCACTCGCCCTGATCAGGACAGATCCGTCAAGACCGCTGCTCTCGATCTCGCGGGCTGCGGGATTTGTCTCGGAGCGGCAGTTCTATCGGGCCTTCAAGCGCGAGATGGGTATGACGCCAGGCGAATTCCGCACCGTGCACGCGTGATGCGCACGCCGCGAGGCACATTGTGTGCGATGTAGTGTCAAACCCACCTGACGTGAATAGTCAGTGATCTGGCACGAGTGGGCAGTCACGTCGTGGCTAACGATGTGAATACTTGGGGGAGCATCCGGTTCATACCGGTGATCTTCCCGAGCCAACTCGTTGATCCCGTGCACCGGCGGTCTCCTCGTCCGATTCTGCCCCGAGGCGATGCGCCGAGTGCACGTCAGCGCTGCACATCCCAGCGCTGGTTCGGCGTCGATGAAGCCGACGGACCGGGTCATGCGATGCGGAGACGCCGCCCGGTCGTTAGTCGAGCCGCCGACGACCGGGCAGGCGGACTGCCCGGAATACCCGGCAACTAGTCCGTTTCGCCTGTTTCAAACGAATGCAAATTCGTTTGCCGGGGGCTTCGGGGTGGGATGATGCTGAAGTGGGTAACGCGGCAAACGCCAGCGCCGCCGAAGTCTGCTCCAGTTCGGACACTTCGGCTCGTCAGGCGTTCGAGCAGTGGGAGGCGATCGTCGGCGATGCCGTGCTGCCCTCGACGATCGAGCCGCTGGCCCGGGGACATTGGCACGGCAAGGTCAGTACCACGCAGTTCGATCGCTCCAGCTTCACGCTCATGTCCGCCAGTGCGCAGCGGCTCTTCCGCACCAGACGCCAGATCGAGCAGGCCAGCGCCGAATTCCTGCTGGTGAACATTGTTGTCAAGGGCGAGAACCGAACCGAGCAGAACGGCCGGATCGCCGACAGTCCTGCCGGTTCCATCGCCTTCTTCGACAGTGCCCGCCCGATCGAGAGCCGGACCACCGAGAATTCGGTGTCCGCCATCGTGCGCGCGCCCATGCACCTGGTGCTCGAGCATGCGGGCCTGGTGCGTGACGAACTCCCGATAGCCACGCCGATGCCGACCACGGGTGCACTCGGCGTGGTGGCCGGCTTCTTCCGCGGGCTGGCCGAACTGCCGCCCGATGAGACGAATCAGGCCGCGACGGTGCTGGATTCGGAGATCGCGGGCATGCTCTCCTCCGCGGTGCTGCTGGCGACCGGGCGCAACTCGCCCGCCCCCTCGGATTCGCTGTACACGCGTCAGCAGGTGCTGGCGTACCTCCGCCGCCGGTTCACCGATCCGGAGCTCACCGTGGACGAGGTGGCGCATGCGTGCCTGGTCTCGCGCCGCACCCTGTATCGCCTCTGCGAGGGTTTCGGCGGTCCCGCCGCACTCGTGCGGCGCATGCGGGTCGAGCATGCGCGCCGGCTGCTGCGCGCCGATCTCAACCGGCCCCTCGCGGCGGTTGCCGCGGCTTCCGGATTCGCCACGGACCGGCACTTCTATCGCGCGTTCCGAGAGGAAACCGGGCAGACGCCCGGTCAATTCCGCGCCCAATTGGACCCAGGCACACCCGGTCGGTAGCTCGGCACGGGATGTCGCTGCACGCGGCAGACGTTCGGCGAAGGGTGATGGCACAGATCATCCCCATCGTGTCGAAGGGAGCCGAGGTGCCGACAAAGGTGCGCGTAGCTGCCGTCCAGGCCGAACCGCGCTGGCTGGACTTGCGTGCGGGGGTTCAGCAGGCCATCGAACTCATCGAGACGGCGGCAGCCGGCGGTGCGCAGTTGGTTGCCTTCCCGGAGACTTTTCTACCCGGCTATCCGTGGTGGTTGTGGCTGGATTCGGTCAGCTGGGGCCAGGGGTTCTTCGCCCGGTACCGGACCAATTCGATGACGGTGGGCCGCACCGAATTCCGCCGCATCGCCGATGCCGCCCGCCGGCATCGGATACATGTGCTACTGGGCTTCAGCGAGCGCTGTGGCAGTGCGCTGTACATGTCGCAGTGCCTCATCGACGATCGCGGTGTGCTGGCGGGTGTGCGCCGCAAGCCCGAGCTGACGCCGTTGGAGCACCGCATCTTTCGCTCCGGCGAGGTGACCGAGCCGTACGTGTTCCGTACCGATATCGGCCGCATCGGCGTGCAGGGCGGATCGGAGCAATTGCACCTGCCCGCGCGCCAGGAGCTGGAGCGTACGGGCGCACAGGTGCACATCGTGTCGTGGCCGGGTTTCATCATCGCGCGGGATGTGGACTGGGGAGTGCGGGTGAACAATGCGGCCACCCTCTGGTACGCGGTGGTGGGCAATCTCAATGTGGTCGCCGCCTGCTCGGTGATGGATGTGGCGGGCAGCGAAAGTCGCCGTGGCGGTGCGGAACCTGCCAAACAGCTGGTGCGGGGCCCCGGTGGGCACTCGCGCATTTATGCACCCGGGGGAGAGGAGCTGGCGGCTCCGCTGAGTGGGCACGAGGAGGGCATCCTGTACGCGGATCTCGAACTCGAGCTGAGTTGCGAGTCCGCCGCATAGCGACTCGCCGATGTGGCGTCGCGGCGGTTCGGCAATACGGGCGATAGTGATTCGCGGCTATTGGCCCGGTGTTCCGGAATCTGACACACTGCCCGGTATTCGGCCGGTCAGCGGCCGCCGATGGTTGTCGAGGGATGGGGAGTGGAGAGGTCTGCGGAAGTCAATCGGATCGAGGTGCGATCCGGAGTGGAAGCGTCGGCGGTGGAGGCTTTCGAGCGCTGGGAAGCGCATGTGAGCGCGGCCTATGTGCCACTTGCGGTTTCGCCGACACCGACCCACGTCTTTCGTGGCCATATCGAGCATGCGCGATATGGCGATCTCGATCTGACGGTGGTCGGATCGACCCCGCAGGTGATACAGCGGACCGGTCAGCTGATAGCGCGGGCCGAGGACGAGTTCTTGCTCGCGAGTATTCCGCTCGCGGGCACCGCGCGGTTGCATCAGGACGACCGGGTCGCCGAAGTCGGTCCCGGCGGGATCGTGTTCTACGACACTTCCCGGCCCTACCACTGGGAATTCGACCAGGAGTGGGAACAGGTCGTGCTACAGGTCCCGATGAGCAAGCTCCGCGAAAGATACGGAGTGATCGGTACCGAAGTGCCGACGGCCACCAGCTTTTCGGGTGAAAGCTCGGCCGGAATCGTGGCGCAATTCTTCCGCGGTGTCGCGCGATTGCAGCACACCGATCCGGGCGGCGCGGCGCTGCTCGCCGAGCCCGGGGTGGACCTGCTGGCCGCGGCCGTGGTCGCGGCCTCGGGCGGCGTGGCCCGGGACCAGTCGGCGGATGCGTTGAATCGTCAACGGGTGCTCTCGTTCATGCGCGACAACTGCGCAGATCCGGATCTCGGAGTTGATCGAATCGCCGAGGGTTGCCGAATGTCGAGGCGTACCTTGTATCGCGTGTTCGGTGAGTTCGAGGGTGGTCCGGGAGCGGTGTTGCGCCGCATGCGAATCGAACGTGCCTGCGAGTTGTTGCGCGCCGGACCGCAGTTGCCGCTGTCTGTGGTTGCACGGGAATCGGGTTTCCTGACCGAGCGTAGTTTCTACCGATCCTTCCGTACGGAAATGGGGACAACGCCGGGCGCATTCCGTACATTGCTTTGAACTGTTTATTGGTATGAACATCGCAGTGGCATGGAAAGTCGGTAATCCGGCACATGTTGCCATGGTGCCGTTGTTGGCCATTCGAAAGCATGACCTTCCATGAAGGAAGTCGGATGAGGAATACGGTGCGAGTCGCTGCGGTCCAAGCCGAGCCGAAATGGCTGCGGTTGTCCGAAGGTGTCGAGCATGTCGTTGAACTGATCGGCGCAGCCGCTGCGGGTGGGGCGCGCTTGGTCGCATTCCCGGAGACCTTCCTCCCGGGCTATCCGTGGTGGCGCTGGGTGGAATCCAATCAGTGGAACGTCGACTACTCGACTCGCTGTCGCGAAAATTCGATGATTCGCGATGGTGCGGAAATGCGTCGAATCACTGCCGCCGCACGGGACTACGGCATCCAGGTGGTGCTCGGATTCGGGGAACGACAGGATCGCCGAATCTATATGGCACAGGCCGTCATAGACGAAATGGGCCAGCTGATTTCGGTTCGGCGAAAAGCCGGACTCAACAGTGTCGAGCGCAAGGTATTCGCTTCCGGCACACCGAATCTCCCGACCGTGCATCACAGCATCATCGGCAAGGTGGGTGCGCTGACCGGACAGGAGAATCAGCGCCCGCTGCTCACCCGTGCCCTGCGCGCCGACGAGGAGCAGATCCACGTGGCGGCCTGGCCGGGCGGTCTGAACGGCGAAGTGCCGGGACCGGATTCGAGTGTCACCGTGAGCCGGATGTACGCGCTGGAGGCCGGTGCGTATGTGGTCGCGCCCTGCGTGGTGGTCGCCGATACGGGCTGGGCGGGGCGCGGCGGCGCCCCTGCCGTCACGCGCAGTGGCCGGGCGCGGATCTACGGGGCCGACGGCACCGATGTCGTCACGCCGCTCGACGAGGGCGCGGAGGGCATTCTGTTCGCCGACCTCGAACTGGACGCGTCGCGCGCCGGGGATTCGGATTCGGATCTCACGCTGCGGCACCGGATCAGGAAGACCGGCCAGCAGGTTCCCCGGGCGGCGCGTCCCGGCGCGGCGCGGCGCCTGGGTGCGGACCGCTGGGCGGTGCCGCTCACGCTCGGGCAGTATCCGGGCGATACGGCAGCCTGCTGAGCCGGCGGGTCAGGAGCGCACGAGACGCGCGATGGCGTCGGTGGCTTCCTTGATCTTGGCCTCGGCCTCGGGGCCGCCCGCAATGGCAGCGTCGACCACACAGTGGCTGATGTGATCCTCCAGCAGGCCCATGGCGACGGCCTGCAGGGCCTTGGTCATGGCGGAGACCTGGGTCAGGATGTCGATGCAGTACTTTTCCTCTTCGACCATGCGCTGCAGGCCGCGGGACTGACCCTCGATCCGGCGCAGCCGCTTGAGGTAGTCGTCCTTGGCGGTGATGTAGCCGTGCGTCGAGTGGTCGTGTGTCGACGGCTCGGCGGTGGTGGTCTCTTCGTTGGTCACCGACGATTTCCTCACTCCCGGCATCAATACCCCCCTAGGGTACAGGTCCGGGACTGGTAGCACCACTCATGCGCGCATGCGCAAGAATTGCGGCATGAGTTCGGATCCTCGGGCCACGCTGGCCATTATCGGCGGCAGCGGGTTCTACGACTTCTTCGGTGACGACGCGACCACGGTGGAGGTCGACACCCCCTTCGGCGCGCCGAGTGCGCCCATCACCATCGGCGAGGTGGAGGGGCGTTCCGTGGCCTTCCTGCCGCGCCACGGGCGCAAGCACGAGTTCTCGCCGCACACCGTGCCCTACCGGGCCAATATGTGGGCGCTGCGCTCGCTCGGGGTGCGCCGCATCTTCGGGCCCTGTGCGGTCGGCAGCCTGCGCGCCGACTGGGGTCCGGGCACCGTGGCCGTGCCGGACCAGCTGGTCGACCGCACCTCCGGCCGGGACCAGACCTTCTTCGACGCGGGCGGCGTGCACGTCTCCTTCGCCGATCCGTACTGCGCGGAGCTGCGCACCGCCGCCATTTCCGCCGCCGGCACCGAACTGCCGCTGAAGGATCACGGCACCATGGTCGTGGTGCAGGGCCCGCGCTTCTCCACGCGCGCAGAAAGCCAGTGGTTCGCCGGACTGGGCTGGGAGCTGGTCAATATGACCGGGCATCCCGAGGCCGTCCTCGCCCGTGAGCTCGAAATGTGCTACTCCGCAATCGCTCTCGTCACCGACCTGGATGCCGGTGTGGAATCCGGGCACGGTGTCAGCGCCATCGATGTCTTCGCCGAATTCGAGCGAAACCTGGTGCCGTTCAAGGCGCTGGTGCGCCGGGCCGTCGCCGCCGTCGAGGGCGATGACACCTGCGCGGACTGCGCCGTGCACTCCGGTACCGGAGTCCAGTTGCCGTTCGAACTGCCGTAGTACCGACCCCGGAACGCAGGCCCGGTCCGATCTTCCCAGGTCGGACTGGGCCTTCGGCATTCTCCCGGGCACGCACCGGTGCCGGTCGCCTACGCTGGAAGTCATGAGCGAAGGCGGACCGCAGGCCGACCGGACGCGAATACTGCTGACCGGTGCGGCCGGCTATATCGGCGCCCACGTGCATCGCGCCCTGCTCGCCGCGGGCCATGAGGTTATTGCCGTGGATGCCATGCTCGAAGTCGTGCACGGGCCGAATGTCGCTGCGCCCGAGCGGGTTTCCCTCGTCGATATTCGCAATCCGGATGCCTTGGAGCCGCTGCTGCGCGGTGTGGACGTCGTTTGCCATCTGGCCGCCGCGGTTCCGGTGCTGGACCAGTCGGCGCTGCGGTCCGGCCCGGAGAGCGGCTCGCTCGCTGCATCGCCTCGACCCGTTCAGCCGCCCAGCGGTGACGGTAATCGCCCCGATCCGGACGGCTCGGCCGGCGGTGACGGCGATGGCCGTGTCGGATCCGACGGGCGGCCGGAGTCCGCCGGCGGATCCGACATCGCACACGAATTGGGCCACGCCGGTGGGCGCGGCCGGGCCGGAACCGGGCGGCGGGAGGATGTCGGGCACGGGGCCGGGCCGTGTGTGCGTGCGCCGGTCGGGGAGGCCGGGCACGGCGCCACGCGGCCGGGGCCCTTGGAGATGCAGCAGGCTGCCCTGTACGCCACCCACAATGACGCGGGGACGGCGATATTGCTGGCGGCCATGGAGCGCACCGGGGTGCGGCGGCTGGTACTGGCGTCGTCGGTGGCCGTGTACGGCGAGGGGCGGTATCGGGCGGGGCGGTCCGGGCCGTTCTTTCCCGGATTGCGGCGGCGCGGGGATCTGGATCGGGGATTGTTCGATCATCGAGCGCCGCGCACGGGTGAGCTGCTGACCTGGGAGCCGCTGGGTGAGGATGCGCCGCTGCGGCCCCGGAGCGCTTATGCGGCAAGCAAAGTGGCGCAGGAGCACTATGCGCTGGCCTGGGTCGCGAGTACCGGGTCGGCGGCCACGGTGCTGCGGTATCACCATGTGTACGGGGAGCCGGTGGACGCGCGGCGGATACGGTCGGCGGAATCGGCTGTGACGGCACGGTTTCGGGCGGACCTGCGGGCCGGACGGGCGCCGCAGGTTTTCGAGGACGGCGGGCAGGTAAGGGATTTCGTGCATGTGCGCGATATCGCCGCCGCCACCGTGGCCGCCGTCGAGCGGCGGCTGGCCGGGTTCGTGCCGCTGAATATCGCCTCGGGGCGGCCGCTCACGCTGTGGGAGGTGGCCGCCACCATGTCGAAGGCGCTGAACGGTCCGTCGCCCATCGTGACCGGGCACTATCGGATCACCGATATCCGGCACCTGGTCGCCGATCCCGAACGTGCCCGCCATGCACTGGATTTCACCGCCCGCATCACCCCCGCCGCTGGCCTCGCCGCCTACGCCGCCAATTCCGCCGACAGCCGCTGAAGCCAACACCCCAGCCGAATCCGCGCCCAGCCGAATCCGCCTCGCGGCCAGGGCTACCAGCGCAGTGGCCGCGCGACTTCTCAAGCCGAGGCCGAAGACTTCGGGTGCATCGCACAGCCCGCTTACTCATGACGCCGCCCCTACAGAGGCTGTGTGCCGAGGACGCGCGCTGTGCGATGCAATAGGTATGCCCGGGCGCATCGCGCAGCCTGCTTTCGTGTCGAGCAGTGTCTGTAAGGACTGCTTGACGGGGACGCGCGTTGTGCGGTGTGGGGCGCGCACTGTGTGGAGGGGGCAGGGGAAGATAGCGCCGTGAGTACTCCGTTGCGGCTGGAAGTCATTGTGGCGAGTGTGCGGGCGGGGCGGTTCGCGCCGGTGGTGGCGGACTGGTTTCTGCGGGTGGCGCGGGCGGATGAGCGGTTCGAGGTGGGGGTCATCGATCTCATCGATACGCCGTTGCCGGTGGATTTGAGCGTGACAGACGAGGTGCGCGCGTATCTCGAAAGGATCGATGCCGCAGACGCATTCGTGGTGGTTACCTCGGAGTACAACCACGGGTATCCGGCAGCGTTGAAGACCGCGCTCGACACCGCCAAGCGTGAATGGCGGGGCAAGCCCATCGGTTTTGTCAGCTACGGCGGTTTGTCGGGCGGGCTGCGCGCGGTGGAGCAATTGCGGCAGGTGGTCGCCGAGGTGCACATGGTGTCGATCCGCGAGACCGTCAGCTTCCACCAAGCCAAGCGGAAATTCGATGCGGCGGGGGAAACCCAGGACGGTGCGGCGGTCGATGCGGCGCAGCGCCTGCTGCGGCAACTCGATTGGTGGGGAAGGACTTTGCGCGCGGCCGCCGAACCTTATCCGGGCTGACCCGCCAGGGCGTGCGCCGCGCGGGGTTGCCCGATGTAGGTGGATTCCCGGGGGATGGAGACCAGGTTCAATTCCACCTGCGTCGTGCCGCTGCGCAAGGTGATGCGATTTCCCATCGCATCCGGCTGCACGATGGACAGATCCGGCCGCGCGCCCGGCCAGCCCAGCGGATCGCCCGCGAGGTAGAGGGTGGTGACACCGGCGTGCGGCGCGGGTGCGAGTACACCGTCCACCAGCACCGCGGTGAATCCCGCATCGGATTCGTGGGTTTCGGCGGCGAGGGTCAGGCGTTCGGGATTGCCGATGGTCGTGAGCAGCTGCTCCCAGGCGTGCGGCCGTTGGGTGCGAATCAGGACGCGTTCGCCCACGGCCAGCGCGCGGAACACCAGCTGCTGCGCCAGATACAGTTCCCCGGACACGTACACGCTCGAAATGCCTTGGCCCACAAGGCGTACCGCGACACCATTGCCCTCGTCGTCGGAGCCCAGCAGCTGTCCGCAACCGGCCGAGGCCAGCTGCACCGCACCGATCTCCTCGATGCCGCGCACCTGGGTGGGCACGGCGCTGTCCACGCCGGGCACGGCCAGCGGCAGGTGGGCGAGCAGACCCTCGTGGTGGCGGCCGTTCATGGAGATCATGTGCGGCTGTAGCTGCTCCTGCGGCAGTTCCCGCGTGGTGAGCCGCCAGGCCGCGCCGATGCGCACGGTGTCGGCGGTGCGGCCCGGTCGCAGCCGCAGCGCCACCGTGGTGCCGCGGGAGGCGGGCACCCACAGTTGGGCCAGCTGTTCGGAGTCCAGTCGCGCCGGGTCCACGGCCGCGCCGATATTCACGCTGTTGCCGAATTCGGTGTAGCGCCAGTGCTGGGTGAGCTCGCGTGGGTCCAGGCCCGCGGTGATCTGCAGGGCCGCCTGGGTGATCTCGGGGGCGGTGAGCGTGCGGGCCGGGCAGTTCGCATCCTCCAGGGTCCGCAGGATGCGCTGGGTGGCGATGGTGACGGCCCGGCAGGCGCCGTCGAGTCCGCCGCCGCGCCGGGCCGCCGCATCGGGGCACAGCAGCGGTTCGAAGGCGATGGCCAGCCAGACGGTGCGGTGTGCGGTCGCGGGCAGCGGGCCGAGCAGGGATTCGTAGATGGCGCCAGCCGGCGTGCCGGAGCGACTGCGGTGACCGTGCGAGACGATATCGACGCCGGCGAGCAGAATGTCGTGCTGGGTAAGGCTTTTCGCGAGTTCGGGCAGCGGCAGCAGATGCGAGGCCTGCACGGTGGAGCGGCCGAGCCGGGTCAGTCCGCCCCTGGGCGGCAGGACCTCGATCACCGCGACGACCCGGCTGCCGTCCCGGAACAGCCCGAGCGAGCGGCCGTCAGTGCCGTGGAAGTCGATGAGGTCGGTGCGCGGGTGCGGCCGGCGGGCGCGGAAGCGGATCCGGGTGCCGAGCCAGTCACAAACTGTTCGTTTGCCCAGAGGTAACAACAAGACCAGTCCGCACGCTATGGCGACCCCGAAGGCCACCCAGAACGGCATTCCGCACACCACCGCGATGACCAGTACGACCACTGCGGTCACCTGGGCGACCAGCAGGTTCGCCAGGGTGATCCGGCCCAGCAAGGGGCGCGAAATGGTGCCGGATGCGGCCATCGTCGTCCCCCAATAACCCGGTTCGGCCCCGCGGCTTCGTGGCCGAGTGCGAATGAAGATCGTGCAGAACTGTACTGTGTGCGGCGAGCGCAATGACTGGTCGGGGGAGTTTCAATGCCTTCAAAACCGACGACCCGATGGCAGGTGAGCGGCTATCGCTTCCTGGTTCGTCGCATGGAACACGCCCTGGTTCGCAGGGACGTGCGGATGCTGCACGACCCGATGCGGTCGCAGTCGCGGGCCTTCAGTGTCGGATTGATCCTCGCGTGCGTCGCATTGGCGGGTTGCGGAGTACTTGCCCTGCTACGGCCCCAGGACAAGATCGGTTCCAACAAGATCCTCATTGGTAAGGACACGGGGGCCGTTTACGTGGTCCTCGACAATGTGGTGCACCCGGCGCTGAACCTGACCTCGGCGCGCCTGGCGGCGGGGGAGGCCGCCAAACCCGCCACCGTGAAGGAGACCGAACTCGCGAAGAAGCCGCGCGGGCAGCTCATCGGCATTCCCGGCGCTCCCGCCTCGCTCGCCTTCGAATCGAAGTCCAATGGCCGCACCTGGACGATCTGCGATGTGCTCGCCAATGACGGCAGTCGCACCCTGACCACGTCGGTGCTGGCAGGTGATCCGGTGCAGGGCAAAGTATCCGGGCTGGACTCGGGTAAGGGTCTGCTCGTGCAGGGGCGTGATCACACCTATCTGGTCTACGACAATCAGCGTGCCCAGGTGGATATGAACGATCGCGCTGTGGTGGACGCGCTCGATATTCGCGGCCTGACGCCGCGGCCGATCAGTCCGGGGCTGCTCGACTCCATTCCGGAGGTACTGCCGATCGTGCCGCCGCTGATCGCGGATGTCGGTGCGGCCCTGAACTATTCGATCGGCGACCACCGCATCGGTGATGTGGTGCAGGTGCGCACCGATAACAAGAACTACGTCGTGCTCGCCGACGGGCTGCAGCCGGTGTCGGCACTGACCGCCGATATCGTCCGCAATGCCTACCGGTCCACGGCCGCCGACGACCACATCGGCCAGGCCGATCGCACCGGTGCACCCGTGTCGTCGGCGCTGCCGGTCGCGAACTACCCGGACACGGCCCCGGGCATTGTGGACGGCAAGGATCAGCCGGTCGACTGCCTGTCCTGGCGGCCGGTCGAATCCGCCGACCAAACCGATGGCAGTAGGCACGCCGATCTGACCGTGCTGACCGGCCATGCCGTGCCCATTCCGGACCGCGCCCGGCTGGTGCCGCTGGCGCAGGCCGACGGCAATGGCCCGGCGGTCGACAGCTTCTATATGAAGCCAGGCGCGGGCGCGTACGTGCAGACCACCGGCATCGAACCGGATAGCCAGCGGCGCGACAGCCTGTTCTTCGTCTCGGACTATGGCGTCCGGTATGGCATCAAGAATCTGGAGTCGGCCAAAGCCCTTGGCATGGACCCGGAATCGGTGCGTCCCGAACCCGCGCCGTGGTCGATCGCCGGTCTGATCGCCTCCGGGCCGACATTGAGCCGTGAGTCCGCGATGGTGGCACACGATGGTGTCGTCCCCGACCCGAATCCGGCGAAAGATCCTGTCAAAGCACAGAACTGAGCTGTATTTGCCTCAGGCGTCGTCGGAATGCATGCCGAACCTGCGGCGCAGGGGGAACGACACCAGGAAGCCGAGCACCAGCAGAAGACCGACAATGCCCGTGCCGATGAGCGCGACATTGCGAGCGGTGTTGTTCGGTGCAGGACTCGGTGCGGGCAGCGCCAGCTGCTGATCCTTGGCGGCGCTGGGCTGCTTGGGCGGCAGTTCGTTCGGTATCTCCGCGGTGAGTGCGGCCACGGGATCGACTGCGCCGTAACCGACATACGGATTCCAGCCTTCGCCGGGGGCATGCGCGGTGGCTTCGATGCGCTCGATGACATCGTGCGCGGGCATGGCCGGGAAGCGTGAACGCAGCAGGGCCGCAACACCGGAGACGTACGGTGCGGCGAAACTCGTTCCGCTGTAACGGTTCACCTGGCCCTGGTTGGTGACCTTGGCGGTGGTGAGGCCGGTATTGCGGGGGTCCAGAGAGATGACGTCCTCGCCGGGCGCGGCCACCCCCACCCAGGGACCGGGGACCGTGAACTTCGAGGGCTGGCCGAAGGCGTCGATGGAGCCGACGGACAGCACGTAGTCGTCCCACCAGGCCGGGGCCACATACGAATTGACGTGATCCCAGAGATCTTCGTTCGGATGCAAGGGGTCGAAGCCCGGATTGCTCGCCTTGCAACTATCGGTATTGCCCGCGGATGTGACGATGACGACGTCCTTCTCCACGGCCGCGTAGCGCACCGCCGCGCCGAGTGTGCCCATCTCGGTGCTCTCGGGTCGGCTGGTAGGGCACGCCACCAGGGAGATATTGATGATCCGGGCTCCGGCATCGGCGGCCCGGCGCACGGCGGAGGCCAGTGCGGAGATCTTGCCGTAGCCGTCGGGCATATCGTCGGGGCCCTTGTCCCGGCCTGCGCCCTCGGCCTGGTACATGGCGCTGGTCTGGCGGATGGTCATGATCCGGGCGTCCGGGGCGACGCCGGAGAAGCCCTGGCCGCTGACCTGGCTGGCGGCAATGAGTCCGGCGACGATGGTGCCGTGCGCATCACAATCCTCGGTGCCGTCACCGGAATTGGCGACGTAGTCGCCGCCGGGAATGAGGCCGGGCAGGCGCGGGTGCGGGGAGACGCCGGTGTCGATGACCGCGACCAATTGGCCTGCGCCACGGGAGAACTGCCAGGCGTGCTCCAGGTCCAGTGCGCGCTGGGTGGGCGGGATGGTCGGGCCGTCGCCACCGGCCTGGGTGCTGATGCAGGGGGAGTTGGCCGGGTGTTCTGTTTTGCCCGGCGGGGCCGCGGGACCTCCGGGTGGCAGCAGGCCTGGGTCGATGGCCGGGGGCCGTTCGGTGTGGGCCGCCTCAGGTTTGGCCGCCGCGATACCGGAGTCCATGCCGAACGACATCATCGATGCCAGCGTCGCGGCGGCGGCGACCGTCCGCAGCCCGGTGGTGTGCCACGCCCGCGCTGGACCGGCTGCCCTCGCATGGAAACCCCTGGTATTCACCGCATTACCCGTTCGGCTCAGAGTCCGCGCACGAGCGTGTAGAGGCCACTCACCCAGAACACCAGTGGCACAACGGCGGCCACGAAGGCGTACTCCAGCAGCTCTACCGCGCGCCGCAGCGGCGGGGTGGCCTGCTGCCGCGGCACGATGATGCCCAGCACCAGCGCCGCCACCAGCAGGATCAGGGCCGCGCCGAAGACGGCGAGGGGCTGGTCCACCAGAAAAGCCGCGCCGCCCAACAGGATCAGCAGCATGGCCGCGCCGCCGGCGATGAGTATCACGGCCTGTTCCGCGCCCGCATAGGTGCGGCTGCGGAACATGAGAACGACGGCGCACACCACGGCGAGCGCCAGACCCGGCCAGTAAGTGTTGTCCGAATGTGGGTCGGTGGCGGTCAGCGCGCCGGCCGCGACCACGAGGGTGGTGGCGGCGACCAGTCCGGCCAGATACTTGCGGGCCCGTTCGGATTTGGTGCGCAGGGCCTCCAGGCTGGGCAGTGCGCGGTGATCGTCCGGATCGTCCTCGGTAGGGTCGATCGGCGTGCCGGGTGCGGGCACCGGTGGCAGCGGCAGCTTGGCCAGCAGCATGGAAAGCCTTGGCGCGAGCGATAATCCGGCCAGGCCCAGCGCGGCGGCACCCGCACCGATGGCCTTCGACGGGAGGTGAGTGAGCAGTCCGACGAGCGCTGCGGGAACCATATAGACGGCGAGCGTGGTCGCACCGATGAACAGGCCGAGCCCGACGCCGCTCACCCGCCACGCGAGAATCGCTGTGGCACCAGCCAATACCGCGCCGAGCAGCAGATTCGCCCAGCCGTAGTGATCGGGTACGAAGAGCATGCCCGCGCTGAATGCCGCCGGGAGTGCGCAACCGCCCAGGACCAGTGCGCTCGCGGTGTCTCGGTACATACGGCTGAGCACCATGCTTGACACCACCAGCAAGACGGCCACGAACAGCGCCACGGCGCCGCTCACCCAGCCGGACACGGCATCGGGTGCGGCCAGCAGGCCGAGACAGCCGACCAGCATGGTCAGCACTGCCAGCAGCGAGCCGGTCAGCCGGGCCGTACCGGGTGTCCAGCCGCGGAAGTGGTCGGCATCGGCAATGGCGACGTTGTACATGATGTCGTCGAACAGTGGTGTGGGCGCGGTGTGTTCGGCGCTCTCCAGCATGAGCAGTTCGCCGTCGCGCACGCCCTGTTCGGCGAGGCTGAGGGAATTGGACAGCGGCGGCTGCCCGATGCGGGCCAGCACCCATTCGTGCGGTTCGAAGTGTTCGCCGTCATTGTCGAAGTCATTGGTGCGGCTGTGCTGGGCGACCATATCGACCACGCTGGGGATGACGAGGGCGACCGGCACATCGATCGGAATGGCCATATCGACCTGGGTGTGCTTGGCCAGCAGGGTGACGCGCGCGAGATCCGGCGCGCGGACGGTGCCGCGTGCGTCGTCGATATGGTCCATTCGCGCGTTGGTCACGCTGCCCCCACCTCGGTGTGCGTCTTTGTGCCCTGTGAGTGCGCGCGAAACCACGGTCGCAGCGCCGGGATATGCAGAAATGCTGCCCGCACTGTACGTCATAGCGATCGCTGGACGTACACTGAGCCCCGCATTCCAGACATCCGATGGGGGATTCTGCACGCGATGAGCACCGTCCGATTCCAGCGCCGTCCACGCCGGGAGATTCCACGCTCACCGGGCGGTGAGGTGACGCTCCAGCCGCCGCCGGAGATTCCGCGCAATATTCCAGCGAACTTGTTCGGCAAGCTCATGCCCTTGGTCATGGGCGTCGGCATGCTGGGCATGGTCGTGCTCATGTTCACCTCGGGCAGCGGCATCGCCACCAATCCCATGAGTCTGATGTTCCCGATGATGATGGTCTTCTCCATGATCGGCATGTACGCAGGTCAGGGAGGAAAGGGACAAAAAGCCGCGGAGGCCAACGAGGATCGCAAGGACTATCTGCGCTATCTCGACCAGGTCCGCCGGGATGTCGAGGAGACGGCCGGGCAGCAGCGCGCGGCAGTCGAGTGGAGTCATCCCGAACCCGGGGTGGTGTGGATGCTCGCGGGCACCACACGCATGTGGGAGCGACGTCCTGGCGACAAGGATTTCTGCCATGCCCGCATCGGGCTCGGGAGCCAGCGTCTGGCCACCCGGCTGGTGGCCCCCGAGACCGGTCCGGTGGAGGAGCTGGAGCCGATAGCTGCGGTGTCGCTGCGACGCTTCGTCCGGACTCACTCGACGGTCCCGGATCTGCCGACAGCGCTCGCGGTGAAGGGCTTCGCGAGCGTTCAGCTCACCGGAGACCGGGCGCAGGCCCGCGAGATGACGCGGGCAATGCTACTGCAGCTCGCCATGTTCCAGGGCCCGGATCAGGTACTTGTCGCCGTGGTCTGCGGACCCGATACCGCCCGCGAATGGGAATGGGCGAAATGGCTGCCGCACACCCAGCATCCGGATGCGCAGGACGGTGTCGGCAGTGAGCGCATGGTGTACGGATCCATTCGTGAGGCGCATGCGAGCCTGCATTCACTGCTGTACAACAGGGTTCGCTATTCGCGCAATCAACCGCCCAATCCGAATCTGACGCAGATCGTGCTGGTGGTCGACGGCGGACTGCTCGAAGCCGAGGAAGATCCCCTGCGGGAGAACGGTTTCGAAGGCGTCACCGTGATCGACCTGTGCGGGTACGCGCCTCGGCTGGCTGCCTCACGCGGCATTCAGATGCTGGTGGAGAACGGTGAATGCGCCGGTCGCGGGGCCACCGGCGTCATGGAGCGGTTCGCGGTCATCGACCGTATTACCGCCCGCGAGGCCGAGCAGGCGGCGCGGCGACTCGCACCGTATCGGGCCGCCGTGCAGCGCACGGGTACCGATACCGGTGACGAGGGCGAGGTCATTTCGAGCTGGTCGCAGTTGCTTGGCCTCGGCGATCTGGGCGCCTTCAACCCGGAAAGCGCATGGCAGCCCCGCTACGGGCGGGAACGGCTGCGGGTGCCGTTCGGCGTCGGTGCGGACGGGCTGCCGGTGGTGCTCGATATCAAGGAAGCCGCCGAAGGCGGTATGGGCCCGCACGGGTTGTGCATCGGCGCGACCGGGTCGGGAAAGTCGGAATTTCTTCGGACACTGGTGCTTTCGCTCATTGCCACGCACTCGCCCGATCAGCTCAATTTTGTGCTCGTCGACTTCAAGGGCGGCGCGACCTTCCTCGGGCTGGAGGGTGTGGCCCATGTCGCGGCCATTATCACCAACCTGGAGGAGGAGGCCGACCTCGTCGACCGCATGCGCGACGCCCTCGCCGGTGAGATGAACCGCCGGCAGGAAGTGCTACGTGCGGCAGGCAATTTCGCCAATGTCTCCGAGTACGAGAAGGCGCGCGCGGCCGGTGCGGATCTGGATCCCATGCCCGCACTGTTCGTGGTGCTGGACGAATTCTCCGAATTGCTGTCGCAGCACCCGGATTTCGCCGAACTCTTCACCATGATCGGGCGACTGGGACGTTCGCTGCATGTGCATCTACTGCTGGCTTCGCAGCGGTTGGAGGAGGGGCGGCTCAAGGGACTGGAGAGTCATCTGTCCTATCGGATCGGGTTGAAGACGTTCTCCGCCAATGAATCCCGTCAGGTTTTGGGTGTGCCCGATGCCTACAATCTGCCGGGCAATCCCGGCGGCGGCTATTTGAAGTCCGACTCCGGTGAGATCGTGCGGTTCCAGTCCTCGTATGTTTCCGGGCCCTATGTGGGTGTCGGCTCGCAGCGTGATGTCGCGGTGGATGCGGGGGACGGCGATATCGATATCACCGCACGCCCGTTCACCGCCATTCATGTGGATTTCCGTGCGGAGGACCATATTCCACTGCCCGCGCTGACGGAACTGGTGCAGGCGCAGCCGGATGCCGAACAGGTCTCCAACCTGCAGATGCTGGTGTCGCGGGTGCGTGAGCACGGGCGGCCGGCGCACGAAATCTGGCTGCCGCCACTGGATGCGGCGCCCACGCTGGATCAGCTCGTGCCCCGCTCGGTGCTCACCGGTGATTGGAACCCGGTCGCTGCCCTGCGCGCGCCCATCGGCATCGTCGATCGCCCCTATGATCAGCGCCGCGATCCGCTGGTGGTGGACCTGTCCGGGTCCCGCGGCAATGTGGCGGTGGTCGGTGGTCCGCAGTCGGGTAAGTCGACGGCGCTGCGGTCGCTGGTCATGGGAATGTCCTTGACCCACACCGCCGAACAGGTGCAGTTCTATCTGCTCGACTTCGGTGGTGGCACGCTGGTCGGACTGGAGGGATTGCCGCATGTCGGCACTGTCGCGAGCCGCATCGAGAGCGATAAGGTGCGGCGCACCGTCGCTGAGATGGTGACCATCGTCCGGCAGCGCGAGGCGCGGTTCCGGCAGCTCGGCATCGAATCCATGGCGGAGTTCCGGCGGCTGCGGGCGCTCGATCCGTCGGCGAGCTCGGCCGCTGCCGGGGCGCACGAGGATCCGTTCGGTGACGCCTTCCTGGTGATCGACGGCTACGGCAGCTTCCGGCAGGAGTTCGAGGCGCTCGAACAGACCGTCATGAACCTTGCGGTGCAGGGGCTTTCGTACGGGGTGCACGTGGTGATCTCACTGGCGCGCTGGCCGGAGGCGCGACCCGCGCTCAAGGACCAGATCGGCACCCGCATCGAACTGCGGCTCGGTGATCCGATGGATTCCGATCTGGGGCGCAAGTTCGCGGCCCTGGTGCCCATGGGCAGGCCCGGTCGCGGTATGACCGCGGATCTGCTGCATATGCTCACCGCGCTGCCGCGGATCGACGGTGACCCGAATCCGCAGACGCTGGGAATCGGAGTGGCACAGGCTGTTTCAGCGATCTCCGAACGCACTCCCGGTCGTCCCGCGCCGCGTGTGCGCATGCTCCCGGAGCGACTGCCCCGGGAAGAGCTGCTCGCCCTGGCCGGAAACTGGCCTGCCGCAGTGGATTCGGATCAGCCGGCACTGCGTTTCCCGATCGGTATCACCGAATCCGAGCTGGCCCCCGCGCAATTGGACTTCACCGTCAGCCCGCACTTCGTGATCATCGGCGATTCGGAGAGTGGTAAGACCACGCTGCTGCGTTCGATCGTCCAGTCGATCTGCGCGTCCAATACTCCGGACCAGGCGCGCATCATCATGGGTGACTATCGGCGCACCATGCTCGGCACGGTGCCGCCGGGCTATCTCGCCGGGTACGGCTCCACCGCACCGCAATTCACCCAGCAGATGACCGATCTGGCCGCCTATGTCACCCAGCGCATGCCCGGCCCGGATGTGACGCCGCAGCAGCTCAAGGATCGCTCCTGGTGGAAGGGACCCGAGCTCTACGTCATCGTCGATGACTACGACCTGGTCGCCACCGCCACCGGCAATCCGCTGCACGCTCTCGTGGACCACCTCGCGCACGCCCGGGACCTGGGCTTCCACCTGATCATCGCCCGGCGCTCCGGCGGCGCGGGCCGCGCCCTCTACGAGGCCACCCTCAACCGTATGAAGGAACTCAACTCCGCGGCCTTGATCATGAGCTGCAGCCGCGACGAGGGCATCCTCTTCGGCAACGCCCGCCCCGCCCTCATGCCCCCCGGCCGCGGCACCTATGTCACCCGCGCCGGCGAAGACCTCATCCAACTCGGCTGGCTCCCACCGGCCTAGCCCCGTCATTCACCCCGTCATCCATTCACCCCCCGTCATCCCGGTGCGCTTTTGGCCGGGATCCACAGTGGATCCCGGCCAAAAACTGCCGGGATGGCGGAGAGGACTGCCCTGGGATGGCGGAGGGGACTGCCCTGGGATGGCGGAGGGGACTGCCCTGGGATGACGGAGGGGACTGCCCCGCGATGACGGAGGGGACTGCCCCGCGATGACGGAGAGGACTGCCCCGCGATGGCGGAGAGGACTGCCCCGGGATGACGGAGAGGACTGCCCCGGGATGACGGAGGGGACTGCCTCTGGATGGCGACGAGGGCGGGCGGCGACGACTCCGCGAACCGGCGCGCCCGGTTATGCGAAAGCCAGCGCGCCCCGGCACATATTTGCCGGGGCGCGCTATTTGTCGTGCCGTGGGTCAGAACAGGCCGGCGAGGGCGATGTCCTTGGCCTGGAGTTCGGCATTGCCGGTGCGGACCAGGGTGCCTGCGCCGCTGAGAGTGGCGTTGAGCTGGCCTACGTGGACGTTCCATGTGCGCTGGAGATCGGCGAACGCGTCGTTGGTGTCGCCCTTCCAGTTATTGGTGACGAACTCTTCCACGCTGCGGTGGAAGGCCTCGAGCTGGTCGCGAATGTGCTCCGCGCGGCGGATGACCGAGTTCGCGCCGTCCGCGACACCTTCGAAGTGCGCGGAGATGACCTGGCCGTTTGCTGCTGCCATTGTGATGTCCTTTGTCCGAAGTAGAAGAGGGGCTACACAGCCGGCAGGTCGAGGCTGGAGACCTGCGCATTGATCTGGGCCTTGTAATCCTGGTCGTGCTCTTCGTACTGCGAGCCGACGCGGATCAGGTTCTCGGTGGTCTCCACGAGCTTGTTATTGAGCTTGTCGGCCTGGAAGTAGTAGCGCTCCATGAAGGCGTTGAACGCATCGCGTGCCCCGCCCTGCCAGTTCGAGCCGACAGTCATGTTGTCCTCATCGCGCTTCAGATCCGCAATGGCGTGCATGAGCATGTCGTGCGTCTTCTTGAACTCCTGGGCCTTGGCCTGGATGAGCTCATTACTGGCTTCGAATGCACCGGCCACGGTGCCTCCTTTCGATTAGTTGAACGACACTGTGTTCGAACACACGGTGTCGAACACACAGCGCGGGCTGACGACCTTTACACAGTGATTAGACGAGGGTCTCGGCCCGGCGGTTCCACCCCTGTTACAGCAATTGGCCAGCACACTACCCAAGGATCGGTCTCGCTGACCAGTGCGTACGGTCACACCGGGGTCACCAGGTGCTGTTTGCCAGTAATCCGTACTGTGCGGCGGCCCGCTGATGGGCGTCGTCCAACTGGTCGCTCTCCACCGTCGCAACGTATTGGCGATACGTCACGACGCACCGGAACCGCTTGGTCTCGAAATCGTCCTGGACGGTACTTTCGCCGCATTTCGCATTCGGCAGCACCGCCGGCGCATCTGCGGGGCCCGGATAGGACCTGTCGAGAATCACGCCGGCGAGTTTGACCGCGGCGGCGGTATCCCGGGTTCGGTACAGCATGCTGTTGCTCGCCATTTCCGAACTCTTCGAGAAGCGGTCCACTCCGCTGAGTTTCATCAGGTGCGTCCAATAGTCCTGATCGCCAACTTGATTCAGGAAGCCGCGCAATTCGTAGCGGGACTGGGTGAGCAGATCGGGCGTGCCGAATGCGCTGGGACTCAGCGTCCGTCGCCACATATCGTCGGGATCGTAGGGCAGGCGCAGCGCGTCCTCTTTGCTGAGGGGTTTCAGGGCATCCAGTAGCGGCAGCTCGGCGTCGTACACCTTCTCGGCGAGGCCGGTCAGCTGCGCGACCTCCGGCGTCTTCCCGCCCACCATCAGATCGACGATATAGTTGCCGTGCGCCAGCGTCGATCCCATCGAGGCGACGCCGGGCCGCCAATGTGCATGCGCCGTCGGATATTTCGCCAGAGTGAGCGGCTGATTGACATCCGCGGCGACCCCGAAGTCGGCAGCGTCCAGTTCGGTAGCGGCCTTGGCCGCGGCGGCCTCGTCCGAAAACTGCACAACGGTCATCGCGGTGAACGAGACATCGTCCGATGTCGGTTTCGATTTATCGAGCGGCTGGTCGGCATTGCTGGCGCTGACGCCGATCAGCATGCCATTGTTCGCGAGCACCGGCCGGGCGACCGCCGCGAGCATGGTTGCATCGTCCATGTCGGTGAAGGACTTCATTCCGGTGCCGTACTTGAACATCGGATCGATCTCCGGACCATTGACCACATTATCGGCCAGCCGCATGGCCGCCAGGTTCAGGCCGTTATGCATATCGGGGTAGTAGATGTACCGCTGCTCGATCGGTGCGGTGGAGTACGGGCCCACATCGAGTGTGCGCACATCGATTTCGCCAGGGTGTGCTGTGCCGTCGAGATGCGATCCGCACCCGGCCAGTACCAGTGCGGCAATAGCCAAGGCGGCGCCGCGAATTCGTCGTGAACCCATCACAGTCCCCTCGGCTCAGTGAGCGTTGACCAGCATGGCGTACTGCGCGGAAATGCGCTGCTGGGCATCCAGCAACTGACTCGCCGACACTTCGGCGGCGAACCGGCCGTACGTCACGAAGCAGTAATGGGCGATCGCCGAAGTATCCGGGCCGATGTACTTGCGGCAGATGGCATTCGGCAGATTCTTCGGTGAATCGACGGGCCTGTACAGCCGTGAGGTTTCACTGTGCGCCGCAACGATCGCGGCCGCACCCGCGGCATCGCGGGCGCGGAATATGTAATCGCCCTTCCAGGCCACGCGGTCCACGCCCGCGTCGGCGAAGAGCTTGACCTCGCCGGGCCCCTGTACGACCTGCAGGCCGCCCTGCCGGTCGTAGACACCCGGCATGCCGGACTCCGAAGGATCGTCGGCGAAGGTGCTCAATGCGCGAGCCAGCACAGCATCCGGATCCACCGGTATGTCCATGAGCTTGTCCACCGGTGTGGCCGGGAATTTCGCGAGGGCGGGTGGCAGCACATCCAGGCTGCGTTGCACCCGGCCGATCTGTTTGGGCAGGTCCCCGGATTTGATCTCCGCCATGACGCTGTCGAAGATATTGGTGAGAATGACGAATTTGCCGGTGGCATACCAGGATCGGACCGGACCGCCGTCGTCGCTCGACGCCAGGGCGTACGCGGCCGGATACTTGTCGATCTGTAGGCGCTGAGCGCCGGGGGTGGAGTCGAAATCGGCCTGTCCGAGCGCCTGCGCGGCATCGGTCGCGGACTTCTCATCGGTGAAGAGCAGGACGACGTTCTCCAGCTCGTAGGACAGGCTGATCTTCTCGTCGGATTTGCCGCTGCTGACGAATCCGGAGAGGAATCCCTTTGCGAGGGATTTCAATACGGCTGGATCGGCAGTGACTCGGGAGGTGATCGCCTCCGAACCGAAGTCGACGAAGGTGCGGACCCGGCCGCTCATGGGCTGCGCCGGATATTTGACATCGGGATCGACCTCCACCGGTAGCGGTATGTAGCCGCCCAACCGCATGGCCTCCACCTGCTTGGCCATATCGAAGACGGTCGGTTTGTCGTAGTACTTGGGCTGAGTGGTCAGGTTTCCGACATCGAGGGTCGACAGATTCACGACCACGTGGGCCGGAGAAACGGGCTTCGGCGATGGTCCGCACGCGGCGGTCAGCGCAATCGCCAGCACTATCCCGGCGCTGAGCGCCACCCGCCCCAGTTTCCGCATGGTTCCCCTCTGTGAGCCCGTAGTCGGGCCACCCTACTTCACACGGTTGTGCAATACGGGCACTAATTTGCTGAGCAGAACCTGTTCCGAGTCCGGGGTCCAATTGCGCATGGCGGCGACGGCGGCGGGATCGTCGAGTGGCACCACGACGGCTCGTGAGCTGGTGATTTCGCTCGGCAGGCCGAGTAGTCCACCGCCACCGGCCTTTTCGTCACTGCGTACGGCGACGACGTAGGAGTTGTCGGAGACCTGCAATGAACCCCAGCCGTCCGAGGCCCGGGGTGAGGTCTCATCGCCATTGGGGGAGTAGGCGACGTTGTAGACGAAGCCGAGGCTCTCCATGAACTTCGCCTGCTGGCTGCCGGTCAGATAGATCGAGTAGTGGCCCAGGGTCGAGCCCTGCTGATTGACGTCCACCAGGGTGATGACTTTGCCCTGGAAGGCGGGATTGTTGTTGCGCGCCTGGGCTATCGGCGTCAGGCCACTGTTCGCCGAGGTGGGGGCGGCGTTTATCGAAGTGGGCGCGGCCACGGGGTCGGTGTGGTCGCTGCCGCTGAGGGCGAAGATGCCGACCCCGGCGGCCAGTGCCAGCACCACCGCTCCGGCTCCGGCGCCGATGTAGATGCGTTTGCGGCTCTTGCGCTCGGTCACCGAGGTCTTGGAAGTGACTGCGGCACTGTCCGGTGCGTGCAGCATGCCGGGCGATGCCACCTGAATGGGATAGGTGGGCGAGGTGAGGGTGGAGACCGGGTTGTAGCCCGGCGTCAGCGCATTCGCCGCCGCATCGGTGAATTCCCGGGAGCTGTTGAAGCGATCGGCGGGATTCTTGGCGAGGGCGCGCGCGAAGAGATAGTCCAGCGCCACCGGCAGATGCGGATTGATCGCGGTCGGGCGGGGCGGCGGCTCGTGTAGATGGCCCATCATGACCATGGCCGGTTGTGTTGCCGGATAAGGGTTCTGGCCGACCAGCAGTTTGTAGAACGAGCAGGCCAGGCTGTAGATATCGGCGCGATGGTCGAGGGCGCCGCCGGAGAGCTGTTCCGGCGGGGCATAGGCGATGGTCGCCACGAAACTGCCGGTCTGGGTGAGTTCGGTGGTGTCCTCGGTGGATTTGGCGACACCGAAATCGGCCAGCAGGGCGCGCTCGTCCTCGCCGTCCACACTGGAGAGCAGGAAGTTGGCGGGCTTGATATCGCGGTGCAGCAGGCCCTTCCGGTGCGCGTAGTCCAGGCCCTTGCCGACCTGGGTGGTAATGCTCAGTGCGCGCAGCGGAGTCATGGCGGCCGGATCGCGTTTGGCTTCGGCGGAGGCGTCGGTGCCCTCCACATACTGCATGGCGATCCACAGCTGGCCGTTCTCCTCGCCCCGATTGTGCACCGAGACGATATTCGGATGGTCCAGGCCCGCAACAAGATTGGCTTCGCGTTCGAAGCGCGCCCGGAACTCCTGGTCGCGGGACAGGTCCGCGGACAGCACCTTCAGCGCATCCATGCGCGGCAGGCTCGGATGCTTGCCGAGATAGACGGTGCCCATACCGCCGGAGCCGAGCACCCGGACGATCCGGTAGCCGCCGACGATGGTGCCGGGACTCATCGCCATGCTGGGACTCCTGATCGACTCGGTGGTACGGGCGGCTGCCAGCCGGAGCTTACCGACTGCGCCCGCTCCGGGATGACCTGGCGGAGGCGCGTGCACGTAACCTGGTCCGTGTGCTGAACGTCCCGCGCCGCGCGTATTCCAGGGGCCGGTTCCGTTGATGGATCGGCAGGTCGAGGTTGTCGCGGGCAACCATGTGCTCATACGGGTCGCGGGGGCGGTGCTGCTGGTCGCGCACCGGGAACGGGAGCGTCTGACCTCGGGTTCGCGTGCCATCGCGGCGGCGAATGCGCTGGCCGATCTGGTGAGTGAGGCGGCCGGGCAGTCGCCCGCGGGTCCGGGCCTGCTGGTGGCGCGGCAGGCCACGCGCTGGCTCATGAAGGACGCCGAGCGGATTTCGCCGGGACAGCCGGTCGAGTTCGGCATCCTGACCACCGCCGAGACCGGTGGCCTCGCGATCTTCCTGCACGGTTCGGTGACCGTGGTACTGGCCGGGCAGGCAGTCGAGTACTACCGCGGCAGTGATGCCGCGTTCACCGTGGACCGGGTCGCCGAGCATCCCGCGCGGGCGGCGGCGCTGTTCGTCGAGGACGGCAAGCGCCGGGTGCCGGCGCTACCCGAACGCGGAATCGGTTCGCTCGTGGCCGGTGTCGCGCAGGCCGGGGGCGCGGTGGTGTGGTTCGACGGGGAACCCGCGGTGCCGGCAGGGTCACTACTATCCGGGGGCGGTGCGCAACCGCTGGCCGGAAGTGGTGCACAGCCGCAGGAGCCGGATCCGCCGCCGACCGCCGCCTACGAATCGGATTCGCGGCCGATTCCGCTGGATCCCAACCTGACTCCGACCCGCACCTCGACCAGTGTTCCCGCCGGGCTGTATCTACCGCCCGCGGTGAGCGACGAACGGCAGCTCGAATCACCTCCCGCTACAGCTGGTTACGATCCGCTGGTCGAGCCCGCCGACGATTACGACCCGCATCGTGCGCCCACCGAGATGGGCGCACGACCGGCCGAAACAGGCGGCACCAATCCGGCGCCGAAGCCCGATCCGGATCTGCAGCGCCGGCTCGAGGCAACGGCCAAGGCCACCGCGCTCACCGTCAAGGTGCTCGGATTCAAGTGTGCGCGAGCGCATCCCAGCGATCCCCGGTCCGCGTTCTGCAGTGTGTGCGGGATGCCGGTGGATCAGACCCAGCCGGTGGCCGAGGTGATCCGGCCACCACTGGGCATGCTGGTGCTCGACGACGGTATGACCTACATGCTGGCCGCCGATGCCGTGGTGGGCCGCGACCCGGAGCAGTCCGAGGCGGCGCGGGCGGGGCTGGTGCCCTTGAAGATCGACGACAATTCCGGTGGCATGTCCCGGGCGCACGCCGAAATCCGCTTGGTGAACTGGGATGTCACGCTGGTGGATCGGGGGTCGACCAATGGCACGCGGGCGCGGCTGCCCGGATATCGGGATTGGGTTCGGCTGCAACCGAATCAGCCTATGACGCTGGTTCCTGGTACCGAGATGATGCTCGGTAATCGGCTGCTCAGGCTGGAGCCGGTCGCACCGCCGCCGTTCGGGTGATGCTGTGGATCCCGGCCAAAAGCATGCCGGGATGACGGGGCCTCGTAGGGGAGGGCGAGTGACCTATGAATAGCGCGAGGTGCAGGTGTTCTGGTTTCCCAGGACGCCGGCGCGGAACGCGTCTACTCGGGAGAAGCCGCTGGGCACCGTGTTTCCATCGGTGTCACTGGCCGCCAGCCCGTCGGTGAGCAGGCCCGACACCGCCTCGTCCAGATCGCCTGAGGACAGACCTATATCGCCGTCGGTCTTGGATCGGCTGGGGTCGGCCATTTTTCCGGTGATCACGCCGGAGAGGCAGGCCGCGCGCAGACCGGTCTTCGCGCCCTTGAGCGTCTGCCCGGTACTCTGCTGCACCGCCAGCGCATAGCGGGAGATGAACACCACGTAGGCGGTGAAGGCGCCGGTAACCTTGACCGGCAACCCGTCCTGCTCATCGGTATTGGCCACGCCGCGATCGTGCAGCGCGGGCAGATCGGTGCCAATGGTGTTGGTGGCCGGGCAGTAGGTGACAGGCTCGGTGTCTTTTCCGTTGCGGCAGCTCATCTTCGCGCTGTCGTAGCTGTATTTCGGCTCCTTGGAGATCGGCATGATGGCGGCCATCTCCTTGGTCAGCTGATCGAGATGCGGCTGGTCCACATCCGCTGCATTGTCGGTGGTCTCACTGCCCAGCGACTGCGGCAGATTGCCGCGCCGGCGCTCGATCTCCTTGGTATCGATGCCTTTACAGCCCTTGGGCCCGTCGGTGAAGCCGACCTGCACGGCGGTGACGCGTTCGAACGCGGAACCGTGCACGCTGCCCGGATCGCTCGGATTCTCATCCCGAATGGCGACGGTGGTGGCCAGGATGGCGTTCAAACCGTCGGAGGTATTGATGGTGAAATGCTTTGCTTTGCCCTCGGCCACATAGCGAATGAACGCGCCGGAGAAACAGTCGGCCTGCTGCTCCTTGACCAGGGTCGGGGTCTTGCGATTGACGATATTGGCCATGGTTTGGATGGCGTGGCCGTACTCGTGCGCCAGCACCGTCACCACCGACATCTTCCCGAAGGTGTCCTGCACGGTCGGCAGCAGCACCGTACGGTCCCAGCCGATGGAGCCGTCGAGACTGCAGAACGCGGCATTGACGAGCCGGTAGGTGCTCTCCTGACAGAACTGCACGGACTGCGCTCGCGGGGCCTTCGCGCTCCAGGAGATGAACTTGTCGACGGGTGTGAAGGCGCCGTCGAACTCCTTCGGATACTCACCCTGCCAATAGGTCTGAATATCGTCGAGGGCATTGAGTACCAGCTTGTCGATCGGCCCGCCGTCGGAATTCTGCGCTGTCAGCGTCGAATCCGGCACCCCGGCGCGCGGTCCGTTCGGACCGCTGGTGGTGGGCAGCCCGGCCACCTTGAACGGATCGTCGTAGATCGAGACCGCCCGGCCGCCGATATTTCGTGTGCATCCGGTCAACAGCACCGCGATCAAGGTGAGAACAGCGAATGCCACTGTCGCCCGGCGCCCGCGCATCCCCACGTCTACTCCCTCACGGCCGACCATAAATCCACCCCGGATCGGACATTGCGGCATACCGCGCTGCCCGAGCCCCACGCATATTATCTGCCGGGCCGCCATTGCGGCGTGCGGGTTACCTGCGGTTCCGGGCGGTTGCGACCGTATCGATGCCTACCGCCGGGGCTCTGCGCGGACGGGCCGATACTCCCCGGGTCCGCGGCGATGCAGCCGGTAGTATCCGGGCCATGTCTTTACCGGGGGCGCAGCAGATCACCGTGCGTCATGAAGGAACCGATCGGGTCTTCGACGCGAGCCAGCAGATCACTATGGGCCGGGCCCCGGAAGTCACAGTTTTTGTCGACAGCCCGCTGGTTTCCCGCGTGCATGCGACCCTGGCCTGGCGCGGGAACAGCTGGGTGCTCTCCGATAACGGCAGCACCAATGGCGTCTTCGTGGACGCCCGCCGGTTGAGCCAGCCGATCCCGATCGACCGGCCGACCCAGGTCCGGCTCGGTGATGCCATCACCGGTCCACTGCTGCACCTGATTCCGCGGGTGGTGGCTCCGCAGGGACCGCCGTCGCAGCCGCAGCCACAGCAGCGCTGGGTGCCGCCGGCACAGAATCGCCCGCAGCCTCCGCAGCCTCCGCAGCAGTGGCCACCCACGCCGCAGCAGCAGCGCCCGCCGGTGTCCGGGCAGCAGCCGCCCGTGCAAGGTGGACGTCCGCCTGTCAGCGGGGCTCAGCCGCCGGTGCACGTACCGTCGCGTCCTGCGCAGTCCGGGCCGCAGCATCCGGTCCAGCCGCAGTCCGGACAGCAGCATCCGGTCCAGCCGCAGTCGCGGCCGCAGCCGGTGCAACCGTCGGTGCCGCTGCACCCGGACGCTCCGGACAATCTGAATATGACTGCCAAGGCCAGCATTTCGGCGGCGCCGCCGGTGCGGGCCCGCTCGGCTACCGGTCCGGCCGCGCGTGCGGATCGAATTCCGCCGGGCGGCTTGAACATCGGCCGTACCAGTGACAATCAGATCGTCGTCAATGATCCGCTGGCCTCGCGCCGGCATGCCCGACTGCTGTCCGATCGCGGCAATCTGGCCATCGAGGATCTCGGGTCGGCCAATGGCACCTTCGTCAACGGCCGTCGTGAGCAGCGTTCGGTGCTGCGCGACCGCGACATCATCACCGTCGGCAATGTCGACTTCGAGGTCCAGCAGGGCACTCTGGTGCGCCGGGAGCGCCCGCCCGCCGAGCAGGGTCTGCACGTGCACGGGGTCAGTTTCACCGTCGAGGGCAATAAGCAACTGCTCGTCGATGTGAACATGCAGGCGGGGCGGGGCACGCTGACCGCGCTCATCGGCCCGTCGGGTGCGGGCAAGTCGACACTGTCGAAACTCATTGCGGGAACGACACAACCGTCCTCGGGTGTGGTCACCTTCGAGGGCCGCGGGCTGCATGCCGAATACGAAGCGCTGCGCTCGCGCATCGGCATGGTGCCGCAGGACGATGTGCTGCACCGGCAGCTCACCGTCAAACAGGCGCTCGGCTTCGCCGCGCAGCTGCGACTGCCACCCGATACCAGCAGGGCCGACCGGCAGCGCGTCATCGACGGTGTGCTGGACGAGCTTTCGCTCACCCAGCATGCCGACACCCGGGTGGATCGGCTCTCCGGTGGTCAGCGCAAGCGCGCCTCGGTGGCCATGGAACTGCTCACCGGCCCGTCGCTGCTGATTCTCGATGAGCCCACCTCCGGCCTGGATCCGGCGCTGGACCGTCAGGTCATGACCATGCTGCGCGAGCTCGCCGACGCCGGCCGCACCGTCATCGTGGTCACGCATTCCGTTGCGTGCCTGGACATGTGCGACCAGGTGCTGCTGCTGGCGCCCGGCGGCAAGACCGCGTTCTGCGGGCATCCGGGCAGTGTGCGCGACTTCCTCGGCACCAGCGACTGGGCGGAGATCTTCTCCCGTGTCGCCAGTGATCCCGATCGCGCCTTCGCGAATTTCCGCTCCCGGCAGGCGTTTGCGCCACCACCCCCGGCCGTGCAGCAGGGCGGAAAGGCCAAGCCGCCGAAATCCAGTGCCCTCAAGCAGTTCTCGACGCTGTCGCGCAGGCAGTTCCGGCTGGTGCTCGCCGATCGCGGGTATCTCGCCTTCCTGCTGATACTTCCGTTCGTGCTGGGCGGGCTGTCCCTGGTGGTGCCGGGTAAGAACGGCTTCCAGAAGGGCGGGTTCACCCAGATGCCCGACGGCTCCTTCGTTGCCACCGGCGGCAGTGAGGCGCAATCGCTGCTGGTGGTGCTGATACTCGGCGCCTGCTTCATGGGATCAACACTGACGGTGCGTGATCTGGTGGGCGAGCGTCCGATCTACCACCGCGAGCGCGCGGTCGGATTGCGTTCCGGCGCTTACCTGATGTCCAAGGTCGTGGTGTTCAGCTTCGCCGCCCTGCTGCAGTCCGGCGTGATGATGGGCATCGTGCTGGCGGCCAAGAAGCGGCCCGGACCGGGGGCGGTGATCTCCGCGGGCAGTGCCGAGTTGTACATCGATATCGCGCTGACCGCGGTGACCTGCGTGGTGGTCGGTCTGCTGCTGTCCACGCTCGCCAAATCCAACGAGCAGGTGATGCCGCTGCTGGTGGTCACCATCATGGCGCAGCTGGTCATGGCGGGCGGCATGATCCCGGTCACCGGCCGTGTTGTGCTGGAACAGGTTTCGTGGCTGTTCCCGGCGCGCTGGGGTTATGCCTCGGGGGCGTCGACGGTCAATATTCGCGAACTCTTCGCCACCGCGCAGCCCGATCGGCTGTGGAAGCACGCGGCGAATATCTGGTATCTGGATATCGGCATGCTGCTGGTGCTCACCGTCATTCTGACGCTGTTCACCTGGTCGCGGCTGCGGCTGAAGAAGTCCGCGACATGAGGCCCGGGGCCCGGTTGGACGGGGAGTCGCGCGCTTCCCTCGGCGAGCAGGCACACTGATGGCTGTGACAGCTCGAGTTGGGGCAGTGCATCTGGGCTGGGACGTGGTATCGGTGGCCGCCGGTGGCGGTGGTGCGTCGATACGTCCTGTCCAGGTCGAGGGCACATATACGCCGCCCGCCTATCTGCTGGCGGATTCATCCGGCCGACTGCATACCGCAGGTGTGGACCGGCGTCCCGACGTCGGTATCGCCATCTCCGATGTGCGCGACATCCTCGGGCATCCGCAGATCGTGGTGGCCGGGGCGACCTGGCCCGCGGACCTGGTGTTCCGGGCCCGCATGTTCAATCCGCTGGCGGCGGTGATCAAACATCTGGGCGGGCAGCCCGACGTGCTCGCACTGCCCTTCCCCGATGAGTGGCCCGACCCCAAGGTCGACGAATTCGTGCGCCTGGTCGAGAATCTCGGCGTCGTCGCCGAGGCGCTGCCGGAATCGGTGGCGCTCTCCGGATACATTCGCGCGCTCGGCCTGGTGCGCGGCACCGGTCGCGGGCCGGGTGTCGGCGCCACCGGCGTCTACTCCGATGGACGCGAAGTGCTGGTGGTGGCCGTGCACGGCGATGACGATCAGCCCACCGAATCGGTGAGCGTGGCCATTACCGCCGACGCCCTGCACCAGGCGCGGGCCGCCGACAATGTGGTCATCGAGGTGATGGCGGCCGCGCGCGGCGTCGGCGCCGATACCTCCACCGTGCTGCTGGCCGGCAATGTGTGCTTCAACGACGCGCTGCGGCTGGCCTTCCAGAACCATCTCGGGCACCGGTTCCACGTGGCGGAGCATCCGATGCACGCGCTGGTGCTCGGCGCTACGCATCTACTGGTCAATGACAGCGAGCTCACCGCGGAAGCGATGGCGGCTCGCTCGGAAACGCAGATGCCGCAACAGGGTTCGGCTCCGAATACGCCACGGCATGCGGACCACGGTGGCCGGGTCGGGCCCTCGACCGGGGAGTTCCCGCGGCACGGACAGGTCGTGCCGCAGAGCCCGGCTGTGCCCGAACCCGTCGGCGCAGAGGCGCGGCCGGTGGATCAGGGGCCGCGAAATGTGGTGCCGCCGAGCGAATCCGGTGCCCCGCGTACCGAATCTCCGCATGCGGCAGGTCCGGTCACCGGAGCGCAACCGGTGGTCGATCCGGCGGGCGCCGGGGAAACCCGGCGGGTGACGGCGGAGGATCTCGCGCAGATTCCGACCGCGTCGCGCGGTGGACTGCCGCCGGGGCTGGCGGGCGTGGGTGGACGTTTCACCCGGCCGCCGGGGACTCCGGCCGATGATCAGATGACGGCTGTGATGGGTCATACGCCGCAGGGTTATGGTCCCGGGCAGCCGAATCCTGGTGCAGGGCAGCAGAATCCCGCTGCCGGTCAGCCGAATCCTGCTGCGGGTCAGCCGAATCCACCTGCGGTGCAGTACGGCCCGGGTTACGGTCCGACCGGCGGACAGCAGGGACAGCCCGGTTACGGGCAGCAGGGGCAACCCGGCTACGGCCCGGGTCCGCAGGACGGGTCCGCGCAGGGCCAGTACGGCCAGCCGGGACAGGGCGGTTACGGTGCTCCGCCCGCCGGATACGGCCCGGGCAACTACGGCGGCCCGGGTGCGAACTTTGCGGGTCCTTCCGGAAACGCTCCTGGTCAGGCCGGTGCGATGTACGGTGGGTCGATGCCGCAGAGTGGGTCGCGTCAGCCGAATCCGCAGCCGCCGGAAGAAGGTGCCGGACAGCCTGATTCGGATTCCGGTGGTGACGGGAAGCGCAAGGGCAAGCTGTGGAACAAGGTGAAGGGCAACCTGTTCGGTGCGCCCATCATCATCGGCGCCGCCGCGCTGGGGGCCATGGGCATGATGCATTCCGATGCCGAATCGGTGCAGCTCGCGTCCGGGCAGTTCGGTGTCTCCGACAGACTCGACACCCACCTGATCGATCAGGTCTGCGCGCTGACCCCGTGGGCGTCGGGTACACCGCTGCCGGGCATCTCCAGCATCGATGATCCGCAGCACCTAGGTTGCCTCACGCTCGGCATCGATACGCTCCGCTACACCATTCCGGGCCCGGTCCGCGGTGTGGACCCGGGCCCTCCCATGCAGATCTGACCGGGCTACTACCGGCCGGAGCCCGGTTCCGGCCGGTCGGTCCACGGCCGGTTTCAGGTCCGCGGGGCGGCGCTGGTACTGTGGCTCGTTGGCGTGCGGTACGGCCGGGTTCATTCCTGGCTGTCGCGCGAGCCCCGGGTCTCCACCAGCCGCCGGGGATCACTCGACCACATGCCTGGCTGGCACCACATACGACAGACAGGGAACGACTGTGCCTACGTACAGCCCGAAGGCGGGTGACGTGACCCGCCAGTGGTACGTCATCGACGCCACTGACGTAGTCCTCGGCCGTCTCGCCGTTCAGGCAGCGAACCTGCTGCGCGGCAAGACCAAGCCGACCTACGCTCCGCACGTCGATGGTGGCGACTTCGTCATCATCATCAACGCTGACAAGGTTGCCGTTTCCGGCAACAAGCGTGAGAACAAGTTCATCCACACCCACTCCGGGCACCCGGGCGGTCTCAAGTCCCGCTCTGTCGGCGAGATCCTCGACACCCGCCCCGACCGTCTGGTCGAGCGCGCGGTCAAGGGCATGATCCCGAAGAACAAGCTGGGTAACAGCATCGGCGGCAAGTTGAAGGTCTACGCAGGCCCGAACCACCCGCATGCCGCTCAGCAGCCCATTCCCTTCGAGATCAAGCAGGTTGCCCAGTGACCGCTCCTGAGGAATTCAACGACGACGAGTTCGTCGTGGAAGACACCACCGTCGAGGTCGTCGAGGAGGGTGACGGCTACGAGGCCGAGTTCACAGCCGAGGAAGAAGAGACCTTCGCCGCGGTCCTGACCGACCGCCCGGTGCAGACTGTCGGCCGCCGCAAGGAAGCCGTTGTTCGCGTGCGCATGGTGCCGGGTACCGGCAACTTCGTGCTGAACGGCCGCACCATCGAGAACTACTTCCCGAACAAGGTGCACCAGCAGCTGGTCAAGTCCCCGCTGGTCCTGGTCGAGCGTGCCGAGTCCTTCGACATCTTCGCTCGTCTCGTCGGCGGCGGCCCGTCCGGTCAGGCCGGCGCCCTGCGTCTGGCGATCGCGCGTGCGCTGATCATCGTCACCCCGGACGACCGTCCCGCCCTCAAGCGCGCCGGCTTCCTGACTCGTGATGACCGCGCCGTCGAGCGTAAGAAGTACGGTCTGAAGAAGGCCCGCAAGGCGCCGCAGTACTCGAAGCGCTGATTTTCCGCCGTCGGGCTGCACCGTGTTCGAACCTTCACTGGACCGAACGCGGTACGGTCTACACGGCAACCTGTACGAGAGCAGGCTCCCTGCAACGGTTTTCGCAAACCGTCCGGGCGCCTGCTCTCGTGCTGTATCGACCAGTCAGGGGTGAGGTATGGGACGTTTGTTCGGCACCGACGGAGTCCGCGGGCTCGCCAACGACACGCTGAGTCCGGAACTGGCGCTGCAGGTTTCGGCCGCGGCGGCGCAGGTGCTCAGCCGCGGGAAGAAGCGCGCACTGGCCGTGGTGGGGCGTGACCCGCGTGCGAGTGGTGAAATGCTGGAGGCCGCCGTTATCGCGGGCCTGACTTCCGTTGGCGTGGACGTGCTTTCGGTGGGTGTACTGCCGACACCGGCCGTCGCCTACCTGACCGGCGTGTACGACGCATGCCTGGGCGTGATGATCTCCGCCTCGCACAATCCCATGCCGGACAATGGCATCAAGATCTTCGCCGCCGGCGGGCACAAGCTCGACGACGTCATCGAGGACCGCATCGAGGCGCTCATCGCCGAAGGCAGGTTCGTTCGACCGGTCGGCGCGGGCGTCGGGCGGGTACTGGGCAAGCCCGGCCAGCTGTTCGGCTCACATGATCAGTACAGCCTCGAAGGCACCCATGAGCGCTATGTGGAGCACCTGGTGGAAGCCACCGGGCGTGACCTGAGCGGGCTCACCGTGGTGGTGGACTGTGCGCACGGCGCGGCCTCCGAGGTCGGCCCGGCCGCTCTCCGCGAGGCGGGCGCGACGGTGGTCGCCATCAATGCCGATCCCGACGGCCTGAACATCAACGAGGGTTGCGGCTCGACACATCTGGGGCAGATCCGGCGTGCGGTGGTCGAGCACGGCGGCGATCTGGGCCTGGCCCTGGACGGTGACGCCGACCGCTGCCTGGCCGTGGATGCCACGGGCACCGTGGTCGACGGCGACGCCATCATGGCCGTCATCGCCTTGGCCATGCGGGACTCCGGTGAACTGGCCGAGGACACTCTAGTCGCCACCGTCATGAGCAATCTGGGTCTGCACATCGCCATGCGCGAGGCCGGAATCGCCATGCGTACCACCGCGGTCGGCGATCGCTACGTGCTGGAGGAGCTGCGCCGCAGCGGTCTCACCCTCGGCGGCGAACAGTCCGGCCATGTGGTCCTGCCGAAGTTCGGCACCACCGGCGACGGTGTGCTCACCGGGCTGAAGCTGATGGCCCGGATGGCCGAAACCGGCCGCACCCTGGCCGATCTCGCGGCCGTCGTGCAGACGGTTCCGCAGGTGCTGGTGAACGTGCATGTCTCCGACAAGGCCGCCGTGGCGGTCGCCACCGAGGTTGTCGCGGCGGTCACCGAAGCCGAGCGGCTGCTCGGCGACACCGGCCGAGTCCTGCTGCGCCCCAGCGGAACCGAACAACTCGTCCGCGTCATGGTGGAGGCCACCGATCCTTCCCTCGCCCAGCGCCTGGCCGACGACCTCGCCAAGCTGGTGGCGGCTGTCTGAGGTCGGTCTTGCTAACCGAACAGAGGAGCCCTCGGCCCCCGAGGGGGAGACCGGCCCTGGTCACCTCTCGAAACAAACCCCGAACACCCCGGCCGTCATACCTCTTCAGGCTCTCGATCGGTGCGCTCTTTTGTCTTGTGCGTTTTGCTCTTTCACTCCCGATCGCACCAGCGCGGCGGGGGCGGCTACTCCTCGGTGAGTTTGCCGTTTTCCAGGTGCCAGCGGCGGGTAGCGCGGACATTGTCGAGCATGCGGCGGTCGTGGGTGACCAGGAGGACTGTGCCGGTGAAGGATTCGACGGCCTCCTCCAGTTGTTCGATGGCGGCTAGGTCCAGGTGGTTGGTGGGCTCGTCCAGGACCAGGAGGTTTACGCCGCGGGCCTGGAGCAGGGCCAGGGCGGCGCGGGTGCGTTCGCCGGGGGAGAGGGTGTCGTTGGGGCGCAGGACGTGTGGGCCGCGGAGGCCGAATTTGGCCAGGAGGGTGCGGACCTCGGCCTCGGGCCAATCGGGGATTTCGGCGCTGAAAGTGTCTGCGAGAGTGTCGGTTCCACGGAACAGGCCGCGGGCCTGATCCACCTCGCCGATCGCCACCGCGGAGCCGAGTGCGGCGGATCCGGTGTCCGGCTTCGTCTTTCCGAGCAGTACCGACAGCAGGGTGGATTTGCCCGCGCCATTGGCGCCGGTCAGGACGATGCGGTCGCCGTAATCCACCTGCACGGTGACCGGGCCGAGCGTGAAATCACCGCGCGTCACAGTCGCATTCGAGAGGGTGGCGACGACCGAGCCGCTGCGGGGGGCGGCGGCGATGACCATGCGCAGTTCCCACTCCTTGCGCGGCTCCTCCACCGCGTCCAGGCGTTCGATGCGGCGCATGGTTTGCTTCACCTTCGACGCCTGCTTCTCGGTGGCTTCCGCGCGCGCCTTGCGGCCGAGCTTGTCGGAGTCCTGCTTGCTCTTGCGGCGGGCATTGCGCACACCGTGTTCCATCCAATTGCGCTGCATACCGGCGCGGGCTTCGAGGCCGGCCTTGGTGTCGGCGTAGTCCTCGAAGGCTTCGCGGACGTGGCGGCGGGCGATCTCCCGTTCCTCCAGATACGACTCGTAACCGCCGTCGTAGATGCCGACCTGCTGCTGCGCCAGATCCAGCTCGACAATGCTGTTCACGGTGCGCGCCAGGAACTCTCGATCGTGGCTGATCACCATGAGCGGTTCGCGAATGCCGGTCACAAACTGCTCCAGCCGGGCCAGGCCGTCCAGGTCGAGGTCATTGGTGGGCTCATCCAGGAGCAGAATGTCGAAGCGGGACAACAGGACCGAGGCCAGACCGGCGCGGGCGGCCTGGCCGCCCGACAGCACTGTCATCGGGGTCTCCAGGCCGTGCGGGAGGCTCGCGGTCAGGCCGAGGTCGGCGGCGGTCTCGTCGGCGCGCTGTTCCAGATCCGCGCCGCCGAGTGCGAGCCAGCGTTCCAGGGCGGGGGAGAACTCGTCCTCGCCGCCGTCGGCCAGCCGTTCGGCCGCCGCGTCCATGATGCGCTGGGCCTCGCCGACGCCGGTGCGCCGACGCAGGAATTCGAGCACGGTCTCGCCCGCGATGCGCTCCGGCTCCTGGGCCAGATAGCCGACCGTGGCATCGGGCGGGCTGAGGGTGATCTCGCCCTCGGGGGCGTGCCCGTCGGCGAGCATGCGCAGCAGGGTGGACTTTCCGGCGCCGTTCACTCCGACCAGGCCGATCACGTCGCCGGGGGCCAGTACGAGATCGAGGTCTTCGAAGAGGGTGCGTTCGCCGTGTCCGGCAGCGAGTCCGCGCGCATGCAGAGTGGTGCTCACCTGCGCGATTCTGCCCTGTTCAGGGTTGCACCCTGACCCCGGCCTCCCGAAGTTCAGGGTCGGAATGGGTCAGGGGACCGATGTGCGGCCGGCCTGGAGTGCGGAGAGTAGAGGTATGACAACACAGACCACCAAGCGACTGACCCTCTCGAGCGATGACAAGTGGATCGCCGGAGTCTGCGGCGGTATCGCCGAATACTTCGGCTGGAGCGCCAATGTCGTCCGGCTGCTCTTCGTGCTCTCCTGCCTGCTGCCCGGACCGCAGTTCATCCTGTACATCATCCTGTGGATCATCATTCCGAAGCGCTGAGTTATCCACAGCTGAGAGTTATCCACATTCGGTATGAACAACCTGCGTGCCACCGGCGTGAGTGACAGGATGGTTATCACGTCACTGCGGAGGAGCGCACATGGTCACATCGGGTGATCTGCCGGGTCTTGACCTGCCGAATCTCGACTCACATTCCGAGCTCGGTGCGCTCGGCGCGGTAGAGCTAGCGCACCCGACCCAGGATATCGATGGTGACGGTCTGCCGGACACCGTGACCACCAATAGCGACCATGCCATGCACGTGTGGACCGATATGGATCACGACGGGTACGCCGATCATGTGACCGTCGTGGATTCCGGCGGTGACTACTCGGCCTGGGAGTTCCATCATCATCCGGACGGCTCCTCCGAGTGGGTGCGCACAGACGAAGGGCGCCTGGGCAAGTAGCCGAACCGGGGGGATTCGAGCGAGGGGGGATCGATGGGTGGATTCGACGTGCTCGGCGTAGATCTCGACGGGCTGCGCGACACGATCACCACACTGCGGGATTGCGCCGAAACGCTGGAACAGCAGTCCCGCCGGGTCGGTGCGCATAGGTTCGGCATCGGCAATGATGAAGCCGGGCGCAACTATTCGGCGTCGGGTGCGGCAGTGCAGCACGGATTCGAGCACATTGCGGCATGTCTGCACGGTTGGTCTGCGGCTACGGCCGCCACCGCCGATGTATTCGACCGCGCCGCAGCGGAATACGCGCGTATCGACCACGAGCGCGCGGCCGCCGTATCGGGGGTGCATCCATGACCTTCGATATGAGCGGCAAATCGATCGACGACATCCTGGATTACGGCGCGCCGGGGCTGGAGTACTGGGAGCGGTTCCTGCCGCTCTACGACAAGGCGTTCACAGCGACACACGACGTTGAGCGCAGCGCCCTGCAAGCCGCGTACGACGAGCAGCGCGGCGCCGACCTCGCGAAACTCGACAGTGCGCGAGCGGAATTGGTGCAGGCGCTCGATCAGTCCGAAGCGCAGTGGGCTGCCCAATACGGTGCGGCGCAACGCCTCCCGTCCTGCTGGACCAGCGGCGCCGGCGGTGAGGCGCTCGCCATGGTGGTCAACCAGCTGCGCCGCGCCCGGGAAGATCTCGACGCCGCCCGCACGGCCGCCACGGCCATCGGTGCTGCCGTCGAGCCACTGCGGCAGGCCGTGCTCACCAAGGCCGAGAACGTCCTCGCCCTGCTCGAGGAAACCCCCAACGGTGCAAGGAAACTCGCGATCGCCGGCAAATGCCCGGACGATATCGACGCCATGCTCGGCGACCACCCCGACCCCTGGCTCACCACCACCTTCAAACCCGATGTGGAACACAAACTCGCCGCATTCCAGGCAACCTGCGCCGCCACCAACCACTGCTTCGAAACCCACTACGACACCATCGTCGCCGCCCTGAACCAGATCCTCGACCTGCCCTACCCCCAACCTGCCACCATCCCCATCGTCGTACCCGCTCCGGAACAGTCTCCGGACGCGGCTTGGGGCCGGAATTCGGAACCGGCCCCGGCTGACCGGGGGCAACAGCCGCCACCGGCGCCGGAGACCGGATGGGCGCAGCGACCGGAACCGGCTCCCGTGCAACCACATCAGAGCTATCCATCGGTCACCTCAGGCGGCCCCCAGGCCGACTCCGCGCCGACCGCACCGGCTTCGGTGGAATCGCAACCAGCCCAACCACGCTCCCTGCCCGACCCATCCCCGGACTCCCGCTCTGCCGGAGGTGCACAGCCCCGATCGGTGCCGAACACTCCGCCTGCGGAGGTGCAGTCGGTCCCCAACGTTCAGCCGAATGGTTCAGCCCAGCCCGTGCCCTCTGCTACGCCCGACGGTGCCAACCGGACCCAGTCCGCACCCGGCGCACAATCGGGTGGCTCCAGTCACCTGCAGTCCCGGCCCAATTCGGATCCCAACGGCCTCACCAGCCTGGCCGACCTCGTCCGATCCCTGCTGTCAGTCCTGGACCCCAGCAAGCTCTCCTCCCTGACAGACCTCCTCCACCCCTCCGATCCTTCTGCCCACCCAGATCCAGCCGCCGATCCCGCCCCGGACTCACAACACCCGGGGGACCATCCGTCCCCGACCGGTAAAGACGGCGGAGCTCCCGCCGAGCAATGTCCGCAACCCGGCGCCAATCAGCCTGAGCAGAAACATCATCCGGAGTCCAATCCGGACCCTGCCCCCGCAACCCCGAGTGCCGACGAGAAGTCATCACCCGATCGCTGCCCCGCGCCTCCCGCTCAGCACCAGCCCGCGTCCTCCTGCGACAGCCCGCCACAAACAGCGGAATGCCCAGTGCCGCAGCGGGAATGCCGAACCGGCCCCGATCCCTCCGCCCTGTCGGCCGACGGCGGCCCCGCATCCTGCCTGATCAGAGGCACGCCCCCGCCCGGCACCACCCAGGCGCCCCCTGACTGCAACCCACCGTCGCCAGACGATGGCCCGGTGCAGCCCAACGATCCGGCTCACCCTCCGAATCCAGGCCGAGCCTCTCCCATCGAGTGCGCAATACCGCCCGGCGCCGATCAGGTCTCGCCCGATCAAGTGCGACTGACTCCGCACACCGACGCCACCCCTCTGGTGCCGCCCGACCAGGCACTACCGCCCGATCCGCCCGCGCCGGACGGCAATTCGCCCCCTCCCCGAGGGAACAGCGACCTGTCCGTCGAAATCCCAGAAGGTGGGGTAGAAATCCCTGAACTCTCAGACGCCACGCCGCCATGACATTGAACGCGCGGCCCTCTCGTGTCCGGCCCGCATCCGCCGCAGGCCAGGTGCCGTGCGTGGCAAGGCCCGAGTCGGTCGGCAGTTCTTCACTGTCGCGTCGGCGGCCGGAGGCAGCGCCCCGTCCATCGAAATCCCAGAAGGTGGGGTAGAAATCCCCGAGCTCTCGGACGCCGCGCTGTCGTGACACGGAACGCCCTGGAAGTCATGGCCGCCCTCGCAGGTCGGTGGCCGCACACAGAACTCCGCATCGAACGGGAGTTCTCCACGATCGCCGAATACAGCCGCCGGCGGCCGAAATCTGGCATGGCGGAGTAGAAGTCCCCGAGCTCGCGGACGCCACGCCGCGAGATTCAACCGCGTCGGATGGCGGACCCTGCGGATGGGGACCGGGCGCAGCTTGTACGCAGCTCGTATATGCGATGTCGCCCCGTCATCCCGGCATGCTTTTGGCCGGGATCCACACCCGCTGTGCTCCAGTTGGTTTCGGCGGATTCCGGCCACAGACTCGGGGGGAATGTGAGTTCGTCGCGGAGCCACCCGGGACGGTAAAGCGGCCGGATCGATGCTGCCTAGATTGAATTGGCAGGCACTGGGTGTGGTCGCGGAATCCTTCGCACAAGGTGCTGTCCGGCGTGCGGGATCGGAGCCGATTGGTTACCGGCCGAAATACCGTGTGGCGGAGTCGGAACCGCCCGGGTCGCGGGGTGAGTTACTTGCGGAGGGCTTGTACGAGTTGGAGGATGGGGAGTTTTTGGGGGTGCTCCGGCTCTTCTTCGGCTGCTTCCGGGTCGACGATTTCGGTGTGGGGGAGGAGGGCTTCGGGGTCGGCGAAGAGTTTGTACTTCTTGTCGCCGAGGAGTTCGAAGTTCAGGAAGCCGACGAGGAGGGCTCGGGTGAGGCGTTCGGTTTTGGGTTCGTGCTTGCCGGCGCCGAGGGCGGAGAGGGCGCGGCGGCCCTCGACCATGCCGTTGTGCGTGGCCTTTTCGACCGAACGCAGGATCGTCTTGCCACCCCAGGCGGTGGCGAGGGGGATGGCATTGGAGCTGACCGAGCCGATATCGGTGGCGCCGGCCAGGATCAGTGCGGCGGTGTCGATTCCGGGGGCGAGGGCCTCGGCGGACGGGGCAGTGGGGGACGGGTAGAGCGCGGCGACGGCCGCGACCTCACGCTGCGAGGCGGCGATGACGGCCGCGCCCGCACCCATGCCGTGCCCGGCCAGCGCCAGCCGATCGGGGTGCACGCTGATAGCGCCGCCGCCCAGGCGCACCCCGGCACAGATGTCCAGGGTCGTCAGCAGATCGGTCGCAAGGTTCAGATGCGAAGGGATCGGCCCGCGTTCGGTATCGGGCGCGGCGGCAACGTAACCCCAGGAGGCCAGATGTTCCAGCAGCCGCCGATAGTTCGCAGCACCGGTCAGCCAGCCGTGCCCGAAGGCCACCGCCGGCAGGTTGAGCCCCTTCTCGGGCGTGTACACCACCCCTGGCTGCCCGGCTATGCCGAGGTTGCCGCGCAGCACCGAATGCGGGCCGCGGGCGGTCAAAGTGCTCAGGAGCGATTTCACAGACGCCGACACGACAGTGAACTTATCCGATCGCCGCGCCCTTGGGGTGTTTCGGCCGGTCCCGTCCGCACTGGGATTCAGAAGCCGGTGCTACCCCAGTAGGCTGGTGGCCCATGTGCGGAATCGTGGGGTACGTGGGGTACCGGGACGCCCTCGGTGTGGTGGTGGACGCGTTGCGCCGCATGGAGTATCGCGGCTACGACTCTGCCGGAGTCGCCATTCTCGACGGCGCGGGCGGGCTCGCTGTCGAACGCAAGGCGGGCCGACTCGCCAATCTGGAGGCCGAACTCGCCGAGGCGGGAACGGATCGTTTCGCGGGCACCACCGGCATGGGCCACACCAGATGGGCCACCCACGGCGCACCCACCGACCGCAATGCGCATCCGCATCGAGACGGCAGCGCCCGGGTCGCGGTGGTGCACAACGGCATCATCGAGAACTTCGCGCCGCTGCGCCGTGAACTCGAAGACGCCGGAGTCGAACTCGGCAGCGATACCGACACCGAGGTCACCGTGCACCTGGTGGCTCGCGCCTATGCCATCGGCGCGACCGCCGGAGATTTTGTGGCGTCCGCGCTCGCCGTGGTGCGCCGCCTGGAAGGCGCGTTCACCCTGGTCTTCACGCACGCCGACCATCCCGGCACCATCATTGCCGCGCGTCGTTCCACCCCGCTGGTGGTGGGTGTCGGCAAGGGCGAGATGTTCCTCGCCTCCGATGTCACCGCCTTTATCGAGCACACCCGGGAGGCCGTGGAGCTCGGCCAGGATCAGGCCGTTGTCATTACCGCCGACTCCTACGTCGTCACCGATTTTGCCGGTAACCCCGACGAGGTCCGCACCCGCCCGTTCACCATCGACTGGGATCTGGCCGCCGCCGAGAAGGGCGGTCACGACTATTTCATGCTCAAGGAGATCGAGGAGCAGCCGGCCGGTGTGGCCGACACGCTGATCGGTCACTTCCAAGACGGCCGGATCGTGCTGGACGAGCAACGCCTCACCGATCAGGAACTGCGCGAGTTCGAGAAGGTCTTCGTGGTCGCCTGCGGCAGTTCGTATCACGCGGGACTGCTGGCCAAGTACGCCATCGAACACTGGACCCGGCTGCCCGTCGAGGTAGAGCTGGCCAGCGAATTCCGTTATCGCGACCCGGTTCTGGACCGCTCCACCCTGGTGGTCGCCATCTCGCAGTCCGGCGAGACCGCCGACACGCTGGAGGCGGTCCGGCACGCCAAGAGCCAGAAGGCGCGAGTCCTGGCCATTTGCAATACCAATGGCGCGCAGATTCCCCGCGAATCCGATGCCGTGCTCTACACCCGTACCGGGCCGGAGATCGGCGTGGCGTCCACCAAGGCATTCCTCGCGCAGATCACCGCGAACTACCTTGTCGGTCTCGCGCTCGCGCAGGCGCGCGGGACCAAGTACCCCGATGAGGTGGCCCGCGAATTCGCCGAGCTGGAGGCCATGCCGAAACTGGTCGCCCGCGTTCTGGAGTCGGGAGATCAGGTGCGCGCCCTGGCCCGGGAACTCGCCCACGTCTCCACGGTGCTGTTCCTCGGACGGCATGTCGGCTACCCGGTGGCGCTCGAAGGTGCGCTGAAGCTCAAGGAATTGGCGTACATCCACGCCGAGGGCTTCGCCGCCGGTGAGCTCAAGCACGGCCCGATCGCGCTGATCGAGGAGGGCCTGCCGGTATTCGTGGTGATGCCCTCGCCGAAGAGCCGCGCCGTCCTGCACTCCAAGCTGCTCAGCAATATTCGCGAGATCCAGGCGCGAGGCGCGCGCACCATCGTCATTGCCGAGGAAGGCGACGACACGGTCCGCCCCTTCGCCGATCACCTGATCGAAATCCCCGTCGCCCCAACCCTTTTCCAGCCGCTCCTGGCCACCGTCCCGCTGCAGATCTTCGCAGCCGAAGTCGCACAGGCCCGCGGTTACGACGTCGACAAACCCCGCAACCTCGCCAAGTCCGTCACCGTCGAGTAAACCGCACCCAGCGCTGGACGCCCGCGAATGGCCAAGGCCCCGCCAGGCGCGCCGCGGCCGAAGCAGCTCAATCGACCGAACAGCCCGTATCCAGTTCAAGCAGCCCATGTGCGGGCTGTTCGAACTCGATACGGGCTGTTCCGTCAGTGGCTGTGAGCGTGGGCGGGCGGTGATCGTCGGCTGGGCCGTTCTGGGCTACGGCCAGAACGTTTCCGGTGGACGGTTGCAGCGCCACGATCGCTGCGGCTGCGCACTGTTCCGGCAGTGGCCAGGCGGTGGGAGTTATGGGGCGGCCGCTATTCGACGGTGACCGAGCCCTTCATGTCGGGGTGCAGAGGGCACAGGTAGCGGTAGGTGCCGGGGGCGGTGAAGGTGTAGCTCCACTCGCCCTTGTGGATGATCGGGCTGTTGATGCCCAGTGCGACGTCGCCGATGCCCTGCACCGCGTGCGGGGCCTTGTCCGAGAACTTCCAGGTCACCATGTCGCCGACTTTGACGGTGATATCGGCCGGGGAGAACTTCATATCGTTCACGTCGACGGTCACTGCTGCGGGCTGTCTCGGGCCCGAGGTGGTGGCGGCGGAGGTGGAGGCCGCGGCCGCCGTCGTGGGTGCGGCCGACTTCGACGAATCCGACCCGCAGCCGCTCACGGCCAGCACTCCCGCCACCACGGTCACGAGGAGCAGGGCGCGGGCGGGCGAGTAGCGGCGGATCGACATGCCCGCCAGCGTAACCCTCACGATCAGCGGGCTATTCGCAGGCGTCGTCCGTGCGGAAATCGCTGCTCCGACATGCCGGAAGCGTCCTAACCGCCGCTGCGAACTGCTGAGATCAGCTGATGATCGAACAGCTCCGGCGATCGGGACGCCGTCGTTGATAGGTTCCCGGACCCGTCCGCGTGCATGCTTCGAGAGCTGGACGGGGCGTAGTCTGCAGACGTCGTAGGCAGGCGGGGTTCGCCCCCGCGGAACCCGCTGTCGCAGGGAGGCGAACGATGACCGCATCAGACCTTCGCGGATATTTCACGGCCGATGAGGTCCGCGCGGCGGAAGCGGAGCTGTTCACCCGCGTACCCGCCGGAATGCCCATGCGGCGTGCGGCTTTCGGTCTGGCGGAGGTCGTGGTGCGGGAGCTGCGGGAGCGGACCGGGGGAGTGGCTGGGCGTTCGGTGACCCTGCTGGTCGGCTCCGGCGACAATGGCGGCGACGCGCTGTGGGCGGGATCGTTCCTGCGGCGTCGCGGTGTTGCCGTGCAGGCGGTGCTGCTGTCGCCTGAGCGGGTGCACGCGGCGGGACTTGCGGCGCTGCGCCGAGCCGGTGGCCGGGTGGGTGCCGAGGTCGGTACGCCGGATCTGGTCGTCGACGGCATAGTCGGTATTTCGGGCCGCGGGCCGCTGCGTCCACAGGCGGCGGAATTTGTTGCCGGGGTGCGGGTTCCGGTGATATCCGTCGATCTGCCCAGCGGTGTCGACCCGGATACCGGAGTGGTGACCGGCCCGGCGGTCCGGGCGGCCGTGACCGTCGCCTTCGGCGCGTACAAGCCGGTGCATGCCCTCGCCGCGCCGTACTGCGGCCGAATTGAACTGGTACCCATCGGGTTACGACTTCCCGCGCCGAATGTGGTTGCCCTGGAACCGGAATCGATCGGTGCGGGCTGGCCGGTGCCGAAATCGACCGATGACAAGTACACCCAGGGCGTCACCGGTGTCTGTGCGGGCAGCTCCACCTATCCGGGCGCAGCGATCCTGTGTACCGGAGGTGCGGTGGCAGCCACCTCCGGCATGGTCCGCTATGTCGGAACCGGTGCCGCCCAGGTCCTCGCACACTTTCCTGAAGTTGTTGCTGCCCAGTCGATTTCTGAGACAGGTCGAGTCCAGTCGTGGGTTTTCGGCCCCGGCGCGGGCACCGACTCCGCCGCGCGGGACCGGCTCGCCGAAATCCTCGCCACCGACCTGCCCGTGGTGATCGACGCCGATGGTCTGACCCTGCTCGCGGCCGACCCCGGCCTGCTGAACGGGCGTGCCGCCCCCACCGTCCTCACTCCGCACGCCGGAGAATTCACCCGCCTCACCGGTGCGGACCCGGCCCCCGATCGTGTGGCCGCCGTTCGCAAACTCGCCGACTCCTGGCAGGTGACAGTCCTTTTGAAGGGCCGCGCCACCGTGGTAGCCGCCCCTGGCCACCCAGTCTTCGTCAACGAGGCAGGCGGCTCCTGGGCCGCCACCGCCGGCTCCGGCGACATCCTCTCCGGCGTCATAGCCGCCCTCCTCGCCGCCGGCCGCGACCCCGCCTGGTCCGCCGCGGCCGCCGCCCGCGTCCATGCCCTGTCCGCCAACCTCGCCGCCCGTGCCACCACCGCCGCAGGCGCCCCCATTTCCGCCTCCCCCCTCCTGGCCAACCTCCGCAACGCCATCGGCACCCTCCGCGACCTCGCCGCCGCCTGACCACCTCGGTCCCCGACCGCTGCGAGCCCGCCGGCTCTGGCCTGCGACAGCCGCCCGCTGCTGCGCATGTGTCTTCCGTCGAGGAGCCCAGCTGCCGCAGCTGCCGCAGCTGCCGCGGGTCCACGCACAGCCGCGCTCGCCGCAGGAGGTTCCCGGCCTGCTCACATCGACGTGCGGCCGTGCACATCAGCACGTCCGCTGCTGATCACCGGCTGTCCTGATAGATCACCGGTGGTGCCGCACGCGATGGCGAACAACCTGAGGCACAGCGTCACTCGCTGATATTCGTGTTCTGCCGCGTTCCGGGCCGCGTGCGCGTCGCAGACTGGTGGCGGGATCGGCGAGGTCAGGCCGGCGGGGTTATGGCTGCGTGGAGGGCGGCTCGGGCGGCAGCGACCACGGGGTGGTGGGCGGCGCCGCGGCGGTAGGCGAGGTGGGTGCGGCGGCGGGTGGGCAGGGGGGTGAGGGTGACGCCGGGGGGGACTGATTGGGCGCCCAGGTCGGGGACCAGGGCTACGCCTTGGGCTGCGGCCACCAGGGCGAGGACGGCGCCGAAGTCGTCGGCGTGGTGGCGGATGCGCGGGGTGAATCCGGCTGCGCGGCAGGCTCGTACGGTCATGGCGTGGCAGAGGGTGCCGGGGGTGCCTGCGATCCAGGCGGAATCACGGTGTGCGGCAAGTGGTTCCGCGATGAGTGCGGCGAGGTGGATGGTCTCCTCCAGGAGCGGTTCGGTGTCGAGGCCCGGTTCCGGGTCCACGGGTACGTAGTCGTACTCCTGCACCAGGGCGATATCGAGGAGATCGGCGCGCAGGGCGGCGGGGGCGGCGGCCGGATCCAGTTCGGTGACAAGCAGTTCCAGGTGTGGGTGATCGCGGCTGAGGGTGACCAGCGCGGGGGACAGGATGGTGCGGACCGCGGTCGGGAAGGCGCCGATGCGCAGGGTTCCGGTGAGTTCGGTGCGGGCGGTGGCGATTTCGGCGGTGGCCTGCGCCAGCGTCGCGAGGATAGTTTCGGTGTGCTCGACCAGGCGCAGCGCGGCGGGTGTGAGGGTGACGCTGCGGCCGGTGCGCTCCAGCAGCGGCACCCCGGCCTCGCGTTCCAGCGCGGTCAGCTGCTGGGAGACCGCGGAGGGGGTGTAGGTCAGCGCCTCCGCGACGGAGGTGATGGTGCCGCGGTGGGCGAGTTCGCGGAGCAGCCGCAGCCGGCGCAGATCGAGCATAAGGAGATCTTATGCTCGGGGACAGAAACGTGAAATAGACCTGAAGGCGCGCGGCGGCCACGCTGGAGCCATGACATTCACCGGCCTGTTCGTGCCACTGATCACGCCCTTCACCGCCACCGGTGAGGTCGCCGCGGCAGCCCTCGAAGCCCTCGCGCACGAGGTGCTCGCGGCCGGTGCGACCGGAATCGTCGCGCTCGGCACCACCGCCGAACCCGCGACCCTCACCCCGGACGAGCGGCTGCGAGTGCTCGATATCTGTGCCGGGGTGTGCGCCGAACACGGGGCGCCCTTGATCGCCGCGGCCGGCTCCAATGCGACCGCCGATTCGGTACGGGAGCTCGCCGCCCTGGATTCCCGGGCCGCGGCCGCGCTCACCGTGGTGCCCTACTACACCCGCCCGTCCGAAGACGGTGTTGTCGAACACTTCCGGCACCTGGCCGCGGCCAGTCCGGTGCCGCTGGTGATCTACCACATTCCGTACCGCACCGGCCGCTCGCTCAGTGCCGAAACCCTGTGCCGCCTGGCCGAATTGCCGAATGTCGCCGGATTCAAATACTCCACCGGCGGCATCGACGAAGCCACCATCGGCTTCCTCAGCGCGGCAGCCGGTGATACCTCCGTACTCGCGGGCGACGATCTCTTCGCCGCGCCCCTGCTCGCGCTCGGCGCCTCCGGAGCCATCCTGGCCTGCGCGAATGTCGCGCCGGCCGAATACGTCGAACTGATCGCGGCCTGGCAGTCCGGACCGACCGACCGGGCCCGGTCGATCGGCAATCGGCTCGCCGCCCTCGCCACCACCCTGTTCACCGAGCCCAATCCCACTGTCCTGAAAGGTGTTCTGGCCGCCGAGGGCCGCATCCCCACCGCCGCGGTGCGACTTCCGCTGCTGCCCGCCGGCGAAGCCTCGGTCACGGCGGCTCTCACGGCACTGCAGAGCGTCCACGTCGGAAGTTTCTGACCACGCACGGCGTGTCGTTGCGCGGGTCGCGTAGCAGCGGTAGCGGCGCATGCGGCCGGGTGTGACGGGTGCCGCGCGGCCGGGGATGGCAGGATCGGTGCTGTGAACAACCCCGATCCGCAGGTGGAGACCCTCGTAGATCTGAATGCCATTGCCCACAATGTGCGGATCCTGGCCGAGCATGCCGGTGATGCCGCGGTAATGGTGGTGGTCAAGGCAGACGGGTACAACCACGGGGCCGTCGAGGTCGGGCGGGCCGCCATCGCCGCCGGGGCACGCGAACTCGGCGTGACCACCCTCGAAGAGGCGGTGGCATTGCGGGCGGCGGGCATTACCGCACCGATTCTGTGCTGGCTCAACACCTCCGACGCCGACTTCGCCAGCGGCATCGCGGCCGATATCGAGATCGCGGTGCCCTCGGTCGCGCATCTGGAGGCGGTCGCGGCGGCCGCACGCCGCGTGGGGCGCACCGCGACGGTGTCGCTGAAGGTGGATACCGGGCTCAACCGCAATGGCGTATCCGCGACCGAATACCCGCAGGTACTGGCTCTACTGCGACAGCTCGTCGACGAGCAGGTGGTGCGATTCCGCGCCATCTTCTCGCATCTCGCCCATGCCGATTCACCGCATCACCCGACCATCGACATTCAGCGCGACCGGTTCCTGGAGTGCATCGCCGCCGCGAAAGAGCAGGGCCTGCAACCGGAATTGGTGCATCTGGCCAATTCGGCGGCCGCCCTGACCCGCCCCGATCTGGCCTTCGACATGGTGCGCCCCGGCATCGCCGTGTACGGGCTCTCCCCGATTCCGGAGATCTCCGACTTCGGCCTGCGCCCGGCCATGACCTTCCGCGCCCGCGTCGCCCTGGTGAAACGCGTTGCCGCAGGTGAGGGTGTGTCCTACGGCCACGAGTGGATCGCCGAGCACGACACCACCGTCGCGCTCATCCCCGCCGGATACGCCGACGGCGTGCCCCGCACCCTCGGCGGCCGCTTCGATGTGTGGCTGGGCGGGGAGCGCCGGCCCAATATCGGCCGCGTCTGCATGGACCAACTGGTGGTGAACCTCGGCGAGAACGCATCCGGCGTCCGCGAGGGTGATACCGCCATTCTGTTCGGCGGCGAGGGTTTCCCGCACGCTCAGGAATGGGCGGACACTCTCGGCACCATCCACTACGAAATCGTCTGCGCTCCGCGCGGTCGCGTGATCCGCACCTACATCGGCGGCGAGTGATGAACACCCGCGGCAATCGCACCCTCCCGACGGTCGAGGACACCGAGGCCCTCGGCCGCGAACTGGCCGACGAACTGCAGCCCGGCGATCTGGTCATCCTCGACGGTCCGCTGGGTGCCGGGAAAACCGCGCTCACCCGTGGCATCGCCGCCGGGCTCGGCGTCATAGGCCGGGTCAGCTCACCGACTTTCATCATTGCCCGCCAGCACCGCGCGAGCGCCGACCCGGGTTCGATCGCGCTGGTGCACGTGGACGCCTACCGCCTCGGCGGCGACCTGGACGAACTCGACGCCCTCGATTTGGACACCGACCTGAACGACGCGGTGGTCGTTGTCGAATGGGGTCTGGGCGTGGCCGAACACCTCGCCGACCGTCACCTCCGTGTCCAACTCCGCCGCGAACCCGACTCCGATATCCGCACGGCGGAATGGGAATGGCTGTCGGCCACCTGAGCACCCGATCGGAATTGCGAGAAGCATCACGTTGACTCCTCCTGCCGACCGGTCGCCCCGCGCGATCCCCGCAGCTGCTCGCATCACCGAAAGGTCGCGGCCGTCCCGGTTCTGGACTGAGTGGAGCGGGGGAGCGAACGGCTCCATAGACCTGCGCCTTGGAGGAGCGGAGGGAGGGAAGAACCGGGACCAAGGGCCGCGACCCCGCCGGAGCGAAGCGGAGGCAGATAGGCACAGTATTGTTGGGGCAATCATGCTTGTACTGGCTGTTGACACCTCGACTCCTGCCGTGACGGCCGGACTGGTGGAACTGGAACCGGCGGACGAGGGATCAACCGCACCTCGCATCACCACGATCACCTCCAAGGTGACCGTGGATTCTCGTGCGCACAATGAGGTACTGACGCCGCACATCCTGGCGTGCCTCGCCGAATCCGGTCGCACCCGTGCGGAGATCGACGCGGTCGTCGTGGGGATCGGTCCCGGACCGTTCACCGGGCTGCGCGTCGGGATGGCCACCGCGGCCGCCTTCGGTGATGCGCTGGGCGTGCCCGTCTACGGCGTGTGCAGTCTCGATGCGATTGCCGCCGATACCGAGAGTTATCTGCGCAATCCGGCCGAGCCGGTGGAGCTGCTCGTGGTCACCGATGCGCGTCGCCGCGAGGTGTACTGGGCTCGCTACCGCGCCGAGGGCCGTGTCGAAGGTCCGGAGGTGACCAAGCCGGCCGATCTGGAGCCGGGCACCGCCACCGTGATCGCCGGATCCGCCTCGCACGTCGACTACTTCGATCTGCCCGTGCTGCCGGTGGAGACCCCGTCCCCATACGGGCTGGTGCGCTGTGCCGCTCGCGATCTGCTGGCGGGCGTGACTCCCGAACCCCTGGTCCCGTTGTATCTGCGCCGTCCCGATGCGGTCGAGCGGAGCTATGCGCAGGTGGGCCGATGACCATCCGCATCCAACCGATGCGGCCGGCCGATGCCGTGCGCTGCGCCGAGTTCGAACAGGTGTTGTTCCCCGAGGACGATCCGTGGCACGAGGTTTCGTTCCTGTCGGAACTGGCCGCCTCGCACAATCGCTACATCATCGCGCGCGATCAGGACGACCGCATGATCGGATACGCCGGTATCGCCCTGCTGGGTGACGCCGAACATCCGGAGGCCGAAATCCACACCATCGGTGTGGATCCGGAGCTGCATCGCGGCGGCGTCGGCACCCTGCTGCTGCAGGCGCTGCTCGCCGAAGCGGGGCTGCGCGGCGGACCGGTATTCCTCGAGGTGCGCACCGACAATGCCGCCGCCATCGCGCTGTACGAGAAGCACGGCTTCCACATCATCGGTTTGCGGAAGAACTACTACCAGCCGAGCGGAGCCGACGCGTACACCATGCGCAAGCCCGCCATGGCCGGGTTCGCGCCGGCGGAGTTCCCGCAGGGCGCCGGGTTCGCCGAAGACACAGAGGTCTCGTCATGATCGTCATGGGTATCGAAAGCTCCTGCGACGAAACGGGAGTCGGCATCGTCCGATACCTGCCGGACGGTACCTGCGAGCTGCTGGCCGATGAGGTCGCCTCCAGTGTTGATCAGCATGCCCGCTTCGGTGGGGTGGTGCCCGAAATCGCCTCGCGCGCACACCTCGAGGCCATCGTTCCCGCCATGCGCCGCGCCCTGGCCGCTGCCGATATCGATAAGCCGGATGCCCTCGCCGTCACCATCGGCCCCGGTCTGGCCGGTGCGCTGCTCGTCGGGGTCGCCGCCGCGAAAGCCTATGCGGCAGCGTGGGATATCCCCTTCTATGCGATCAACCATCTCGGCGGGCACGTCGCCGTCGACACCCTCGAGCACGGACCGCTGCCGCCTGCGGTGGCGCTGCTCGTCTCCGGTGGGCACACGCATCTGCTGCACATCACCGATCTGGCGAAACCGATCATCGAACTCGGCAGCACCGTCGACGATGCGGCGGGTGAGGCCTTCGACAAGGTCGCACGCCTGCTCGGCCTCGGCTACCCGGGTGGACCGGTGCTGGATGCCATTGCCGCGGAAGGCGATCCGCACGCCATTGCCTTCCCGCGCGGAATGACCGGCCCGCGCGACGCCCGCTACGACTTCTCCTTCTCCGGGCTGAAAACGTCGGTGGCGCGCTATGTCGAGGCGGCCGAGCGGGACGGCCGCGAACTCCCGATCCCCGATATCGCGGCCTCGTTCCAGGAAGCTGTCGCGGACGTCCTCACCATGAAGGCCGTGCGCGCCGCCCAGGATGTCGGCGTCGACACCATCGTGCTCGGCGGCGGCGCGACCGCGAACTCTCGAATTCGTTCCATGGCCGAAGAGCGTTGCGCCGCAGCGGGTCTCACCCTGCGCGTGCCCAAGCCCCGGCTCTGCACCGACAACGGCGTCATGATCGCCACCTTCGGTGCGCATGTAATCGCCGGTGGCGCAAAGCCGTCCGCCCTCACCGTAGCGACGGACCCCGGCCTGCCGGTCTCCACCAGCCAGCTCTAGCTCCCGCGCACGCTTTCACGCCTCGCGCATGCCGTTGCGCCTCGCGCACAGAATCGGCAGCGAATTCGTGCGCGGCATGCCAACCTGTGCGCGGAACCGGAATGCGCTCGAGCGCAGCCAGTGTGGATCCCGGCCAAAAGCATGCCGGGATGACGCGGGGACTGACATGCTGGGATGGCGTGGGACCGACATGCTGGGATGACGCGGGTCCGACATGCTGGGATGACGCGGGGACTGACATGCTGGGATAGCGTGGGACCGACATGCCGGGATGGCGCGGGGTGACACTCTGTGCGTGCACGCTCGGTGTGTTCATGGTCGGCAATCGTGGTGTACATGCTCAGCGATCGCATCGCTCGTAATGCAGTCCGCGACCGAGGGAATCCTCGGTCGCGGTTTGTGTCTTTGTGGCTCGCCGGACTAATCGGTCGGGCTGGCCATCGTGGTGGTGGTGGTGGTGGTGGTGCCGTTTGCGGAGCCGGAGTTGTTGCGGGGGAGGCCCGGGGTGGTCGGGCCGATGCTGTGCGGTTCGGTGGTCTCCGAGGGCGGGAGGGTGGTGCCGAGCAGGGGGCCCAGGATGCGGGGGAGGTCTGCCGGGAACGGGATCTGGGGTAGGCCCGGATCCGGTCGCAGCGGGGGCTGGGCGATCGTGGTCAGCGGGGTGGTGGGATTGCCGCTGGGCACGGCCTGCGGGGCCGTGGTGGGGGTGACCGGGGGTGCGGTGGTGTGGTGCGAGGGGTCGTGGTTCGGGCTGCTGGTCGTGGTGCCGGCGCTGGAGGCGCCGCCGCCGGGCGGGGTGGCGGGGACGATCGGCTGCTGCGTGCCGGAGATGGGCGGCGAGTAATTGGTGCCGTGCGGTTCCGGTACCAGTTCTTTTACGCCGTAGCCGATGATCAGGCCGACCACCACGATGGCGCCGGCCAGCGTGCCCGCCAGCTTGGTGAAGGTGCCGATCGGGGCATCGGAACCGCGGCTGATCACCGGGAAGGTGCTCGGCGTCGCGGAATCGGCCACCAGGGCAGCGCCTTTGGCGATCACGGCTTCGGGCTCGCGCACCGTCAGCACCGGCACGTCGAGTTGGCGTTCCAGACTCGCCACCACGGCGAGGGTATTGGCGCCGCCGCCGATGACCGCGACCGCCTCCGGGAACTTCGGAGCTCGCGCGAAGACGCCACGGGCGAATACGGCCAGCTCGCGTAGCAGGTCGGAAACCAGCTCGTCGAAATCGACGCGGGTGAGCTTGAGCGGCTGCCCGGCCACATGATCGATGGTGACCGCCGGCGCGATGGACAGATGCTCCTTGGCCGCGCGGCTGCGATTGAGCAGCATGCCCCGGTTCGGGCGGGTGCCGCGGCGGGCCAGATGACAGTCCAGCAGATGCTGCAGGATCAGTTCGTCGACGGCATTGCCGCTGATGGTGGCGGTGCGCTCGGAGCGGAGCACGGTGTCGTCGGCGTGGTCGGCCACCGTGACGGTGGTGCCGGTGGCGCCGATATCGAGGACGGCGACCGTTTCGTAGCGGTCCAGCAGGCCGGTGTGGCGCAGGAAGGCCAGGGCCGCGGTGCTTTCCGGAATGAGCCGCACATCGCGACGTTGCCGACCGATAGCTGAGCGGATGATCTGGGCCTGTTCCCGGTCCCGGTAGGCGACTGCGATGTCACCGGGCGGCCCCGGGGCGTGATCATGGTGCGCGGCCGCGAGTGCGGCGGGATGGGTGCCGAAGGCGTGCACGTTCTCGCGCGGAATCTGGGTGGTCATCAACTCGATGGAGGAGGCCACGAGATCGCCGAGATCGGAATGGGCCGTGTCCGCGGTGACGACACGGTAATCGAAGTGCTGGGCGCCGTTGGGCGCGGTCGCAACCGTCGCCGAGCACACCACCTCACTCCCGGCGGAGATGCCGAGGGATGTTCGCATGTTCACCTCCCTTCGAGCGGATGGTCCCGCGTGTAGACGACCATCTCGAACGGACCTGGGGTGCAGCAACAACTATGGAAATGAAGCAACTGGGTGACTCTCGGCGAAGCAGTGACGGGCTTGATGCAGCCTTGCCGCGCGGCCGTCGTCAATGTTGTCACAATCCGTTATCCGAACGTTACAGATTTTCGTATTTCTATGGAAGCCCTCAGATTCCCCGGCCGTTCCCGTCGGCGAGTCGCGTTGCCCGGTGGGGCGGCACCGTGAATGGCGAAGCCCGACCTTGAGCGCTGGCACTCCCGTGTATAGAGTGCTAGGTGGCACTGGTTTGTCGCTTCAGATGCCATCTCTGACTACTGGGCAGTGGTCCCGGCTCCCGCGACGACGGGGCTTGTGCGCAGGGTCAGACCATGACCGAACACCGTGAGCTCGGGGAACCGCCCCGGGCGCGAAGACCCCTGAAAAGTGGAGGGCTCAACGTGGCGAGCGTGAACATCAAGCCGCTCGAGGACAAGATCCTCGTCCAGGCCAACGAGGCCGAGACGACGACCGCCTCCGGCCTGGTCATCCCCGACACGGCGAAGGAGAA
>NZ_JAODNK010000171.1 GCF_025465275.1 Nocardia sp.
CGAATGCGCAGCGACTCGGCGTCAAGCGTTTCGGCGGCCAGGTCGTCAAGTCCGGTGAGATCCTGGTTCGCCAGCGTGGCACGCACTTCCACCCCGGCGTGAACGTCGGCCGTGGCGGCGACGACACACTGTTCGCCCTCGAGGCGGGTGCGGTCCAGTTCGGCACCAAGCGTGGTCGCAAGACCATCAACATCGTGGTTCCGGAGCCGGTGTCGGCCTGAGCCGCACTGGAGCTAATCCACACGCACTTCGCGACGCGGGTCAGGGTGTTCACCCTGGCCCGTTTCGCTGTTTTCAGAGCTGAGAGTTCGAAACGTCGGCCACCTGGCCGTGCGATAGCAATCCGACTGTCCTGAAGGAGGATGATCACCGATATGTCCAAATTCATCGACCGTGTCGTATTGCACGTGCATGCGGGCAAGGGTGGGCACGGATGTTCCTCGGTACGCCGAGAGAAGTTCATGCCGCTCGGCGGACCCGATGGCGGTAACGGCGGTAATGGCGGTGACGTCATCCTCGAGGTCGACGGCAACGTCCACACCCTCCTGGACTTCCACTTCCATCCGCACGCCAGGGGTGGCAACGGCAAGCCGGGCGAGGGCAACGATCGCAGTGGCAAGCGCGGCGAGGGGCTGCTGCTGAAGGTGCCGGACGGCACGGTCGTCATGAGCGCCGACGGTGAGATGCTGGCCGATATGGTCGGTGTCGGCACCCAGTTCATCGCCGCCCTGGGCGGCCGGGGCGGGCTGGGCAATGCCGCGCTGGTGTCGAAGGCGCGTAAGGCGCCCGGTTTCGCGCTGCTCGGCGAGGACGGCCAGGAGCGGGAACTGGTCCTGGAGCTCAAGTCGGTCGCGGATGTGGGCCTGGTGGGCTTCCCGTCGGCCGGTAAGTCGTCGCTCGTCTCGGTGCTGTCGGCGGCCAAGCCGAAGATCGCTGATTACCCGTTCACCACGCTGGTGCCGAACCTCGGTGTGGTGCAGTCGGGGGATACCACCTTCACCGTGGCCGATGTGCCCGGTCTGATTCCGGGCGCGAGCGAAGGCCGTGGCCTGGGTCTGGACTTCCTGCGACATCTGGAGCGCTGCGCCGTGCTGGCCCATGTGGTGGACTGCGCCACCATGGATCCGGGCCGCGATCCGATCTCCGATGTGGATGCGCTCGAGGCCGAGCTTGCCGCCTACCGGCCGGCGCTGAAGGCCGATGCGGAGCTGGGCGATCTGGCGGATCGCCCGCGCGTTGTCATTCTGAACAAGTCGGACGTCCCCGATGCGGCGGAGCTCGCCGAAATGGTGACCCCGGAGTTCGAGAAGCGCGGCTGGCCGGTGTACACCATCTCGGCGGTGAGCCGGGATGGCTTGCGGCAGTTGACCTTCGCACTGGCGGACCTGATCAAGGAGTACCGCGAGCTGCATCCGAAGGCCGAGGCCAAGCGCGCAGTACTCCGTCCGGTCATCAAGGGCGACACCGGTTTCAAGGTTGTTCGTGATCCTGAGGTCGAGGGCGGCTTCGTGGTCACGGGTGAGCGTCCGGAGCGCTGGGTGGCACAGACCCAGTTCGACAATGACGAGGCCGTGGGCTACCTGGCCGATCGTCTGGCTCGCCTCGGTATCGAGGAGGAACTGGTCCGGCTCGGCGCCCAGCCGGGTGCGCCGGTGACCATCGGCGACTTCTACTTCGATTGGGAGCCGCAGATTTCCGCGGGCGTGGAGACCATGATGACCCGCCGCGGTGTCGATCCCCGGCTCGAGCAGGTCGAGCGTATCGGCGCCGAGGAGCGTAAGCACGCCTCGCGGGCTCGTCGAGGTCTGCTGGACGACAAAGGTCTGTAGTGAACGCCCGCACCCGATCCCACTACGGTGGGACGGGGGCGGTGCGAGTTGATTCGAAGCGGCGATACTCGGTATCGCGGGCGAATTGAGGTGTGGTGCAGTGAGTTCGAGTATCACGCGGGTGGATTCGGGGCTCAGCGACGCTCGCCGTGCCATTGCGACGGCGCGCAGCGTAGTCGTCAAGATCGGGTCCTCGGCGCTGACAAGTCTCGAGGGTGGCCTGGAGACCGACCGGCTGGACCGGCTCGCCGATGCGGTGGAAGCCCGCATGCGCGCCGGATCCGATGTGGTGGTGGTCTCCTCGGGCGCGATCGGCGCGGGTCTCGCGCCGCTCGGATTATCCAAGCGCCCAAAGGATCTCGCGACCAAGCAGGCAGCGGCCAGCGTCGGCCAGCTGGCCCTGGCGCACGCCTGGGGCACCTCGTTCGCCCGCTACGATCGGGTCGTCGGGCAGGTGCTGCTGAGTGCCGGTGATTTCGGTCGCCGCGAGCATCACCGCAATGCGCAGCGCACCCTGGATCGGCTCCGCTCGCTGCACGCCATTGCCGTGGTGAACGAAAACGACACTGTCGCAACGGAAGAGATCCGCTTCGGCGATAACGACCGGCTGGCCGCACTGGTGGCGCACCTGGTCGGCGCGGACGCGCTGATCCTGCTCTCCGATGTGGACGGCCTCTACGACGGCGATCCCCGCAAGGGCGCAGCCACTTTCATTCCCGAGGTGCGCAGCAGCGCCGACCTGGACGGCGTGATCGCCGGCAGCGGTGGCGCTCTGGGCACCGGCGGCATGGCTTCCAAACTCTCCGCCGCCCGGCTCGCTGCCGACGCGGGCGTCCCGGTCCTGCTCGCCGCTGCCTCCGATGCCGCCGCCGCCCTCTCCGGTGCGACGGTCGGCACTGCCTTCGCCGCCCGCCCGGTTCGCCTGTCCGCCCGCAAGTTCTGGGTCCGGCACGCCGCCGACAGCCGCGGCGCGGTCCACATCGACGAGGGCGCCGTCCAAGCCGTGGCCGACCGCCGCCGCTCCCTCCTGGCCGCCGGCATCACCCAGGTACACGGCCGCTTCTACGGCGGCGACGTCATCGACCTCATCGCCCCGGACGGCCGCATTGTCGCCCGCGGCGTGGCCGCCTACGACAGCGATGAGCTGGAGTCCATGAAAGGCCGCTCCACCAGCGACCTTTCGGACGGTATGCAGCGCCCCGTCGTACACGCCGACGACCTGGTCAAGCTGTAGCCGAAACCCGCAGTCGCTCAGCGATTTCCAGGAAGACGAAGACGTTCGGAATGGCGCTCACCGTCACCTTGGTAAGCGAAAGCCACTGTCCGGCAACGCGGATCGATATGAACCCCTTCTGAACTCGTAGCTCCTGGATATCGCTCCACGGCACCGACTGCCCGTGTGCGGTCACCGCGTTCCGGTTCACCATGATCGACCCGAAGGTGAGCGTCTGCCCGGCATCGGCGGCCGCCAGCGCGCCGGGTAGCTGCGCCGCGGTCACCCGGTCCTGGATCGCCGGTCCCCACTGCGCGGCATCGGTGAAGTCGCCGGTGACCAGGTAGTTGTTGCCGCCGGGATCGGTGAGCTGGTAGCGGTAGGTCATCGAAACGCCGGTCTCGGTCCCGTACATCCGGTGCGAGGTCCGGACTATGTCCTGCAGCACCGTTACCGTGTCCCAGCGGAAGACGCTGGTTTCGGCACGGCCGAGGATCACCACGCCGTGCTCGAAGAGGCTCAGCTTGGCGTCTTTGAATCCGGTGCCGGTGGTCTTGCTGCCTACGTATTTCGCGCGCGCCACCGTATGCCGTGGCGCGGTGATCAACCGTTTCGCCTTGGCGAAGACGACGACTGCGGCGAAGAGCGCCATGACGGCCAGCGCCCCTGATACGCCATTCGTCACGCCGCTGGCGATCACGATCCCCGCCGCGACGGCGATCGGAATGCCGTAGATCCATACCGGTGAGCCGCCGTGCCAGCGGTGGGGGTGCGTGGAGAGATGTTGTCCGAGTTGGTGATTCGCGGCCGCTGTGATGATCAGGTCGGAAGGCTGTTGGCGCGGTGGAAGGTTCGATGCTTGCGGTGTGGCAGCGCCGGGCTGCTTCTCACGGCTGGTCCCGGTGTCCTGGTCGGGATGCAGTTCGATCTCGGCCGGCGGGCTGCAGGGGTTCGGAATTGCGGATGGGTGCTCACCGCCGCCGACGGTCAGTGATTGTTCTACACCGGATCCGGGATCCCTTGCGGTGACGACGATTTCGCCGTTGGTGTCGATGTCGGTGATGATCTCGATGCGAGGTGTGCCGCGTGGCGCGGGTGTCAAACCCCCGAGGTGCAGCACGCCGATCGGCTGATTGCTCGCCGCGCGTCCCCGCTCGGCCTCGAAGATATCGATGGATACGGAGGTCTGACCGTCGGCAACCGTGGTGACGAATACCGACGTCTTGGTGGGGATTGTGGTGTTGTCCATGAGTATCTCGGCGAACCCGCCTCCCCGAGTGGCGATTCCGAGGCCCCTCGGGAGGATGTCCAGCAGCAGCTGGTTTCTGATCGTCCCGTCGAGGATGGCGATCAAGACGGCCGCGCCGATGGCTACGGTCTCGTCGGGGTGCATGCCGCGGTACGGGTCCCGGCCGGCGGACAATTCGGTGACCAGTGCGGCGAACGCGGGCATGCGGCTCGCGCCGCCGATCGGAACTATGCGATCGATGTCGCGGAGCGTAATACCCGCTTCGGTCAGCACTTCGGTGATGGGTACGCGGCACCGATCCAGTAGATCGGCTGTGAGCTCGAGGAACTCGGCGCGATTCAGCGTCTCCGAGAGGAATAGTTGATCGCCCCGGGAATCGGTGGTGATGAACGGCAGCTCGACGGTTGTGCTCGAGAGGCTGGAGAGTTCGACTTTCGCTCGTTCGGATGCCGTCCGGAGCCGTTGCAGTGCAGGCGAATCCGTCCCGAGGTCGATGCCGGTGTTCGCCCGGAACTTGCGCACGAGGTGTTCGGCGATGCGCTGATCCCAGTCGTCACCGCCGAGGTTGTTGTCGCTCGCGACTGCTCGTACCTCGGCGACCCCCGCACCTATTTCCAGCACCGCGACGCTGAAAGTCCCTGCGCCGAGGTCCAATACGAGGGTCTTCTCGTCTCGGGGGTCGGCGTGCACGGCATAGGCGAGTCCGGCCAGGCCCGTCTCGCCGACGATGCGCAGCGCGCGCAAGCCCGCCAGCGTGCAGGCTTCCGCCGTGGCTCGCCGTTCGGCCGCGCCGAAATGCGCCGGCACCGAGATCACCACATCGCGGACTTCCTCGCCCAATTGGACTTCTGCGTCGCGCTTCAGTTTCATCAGCACACAGGCCGCGATTTTCGGTGCGCTGAACGTTCGCCCCTGATCGGTGAATCGCCACTCCGACCCGAGGTGCCGGCGCACCGAAGCGACTGTGCGATCGGGACTGAGCACGGCCCGGTCGACGGCCTGCCTCCCGACGAGCACCCTGCCGTCATCGGTGAAGCTGACCACCGACGGTGTGCAGGCGGCGCCCTCCGCGTTCGCGATGATTCTGGGCCGGCCGTTCTCGAGGACACACATGACCGACGTCGACGTACCCAGATCGATTCCCACCGTGCGCGCCATGACTGCCCCCTGTGCCAGTGATCTTGTGCGACAGCGACTGTGCCACAGATCGGAACCGGCCGACAACGCGAGAGTGCGCCGGATCGATGGTCGACCATCGCGAACCGGACGGTCTCCTTTATCACTTTCGGCCGCGTGTCGGGGCGGCGTGGCGGGTGAGGGGCATCGAAAGGCCATGGAAAGGGCAGTGGGCGGGCGCGATTTGCGGGGCATTCTGTAACTGCACCCGGCGCCGCATCGAGATGTGCCCTTCGCCGATAGCGGTTGCCTGGATCCGGCGCGGTCCGCCCTTGCCGCGCCGGGCTCGCGGTCCAGTGGCCGCCCGCGGCGCCGGGTGCGCCCGCACCGCCGTGGAGGTACGCATGTACATACCGCAACCGGACGACACCCAGCTGTCGTGGGCGAATGGCCGTGACAATGTCTTCGTACATCGCCCCCTACTCCCGGACTGGCATGAACTGCTGGCCGCCTTCTGCGGCCATATCGGGGATCAACCCGACGATCATCCGGTGACCCGCTGGGCCCGGGGTCTCGCCGAATTACATCTGGAGCGCCGGGAACAGCCCCGCGATGCCGGTGGAATCGACGAGCTCCGCGCGCAGACAGTCACTTTCATCGACGACTGGGTGGCCAGGCGGGCGCGCCGCGGTGTAGTACGCGGCGAATCACTCGGCGCCGTCGTCGATGTGATGGCCGCCGCGCATGTGCACGCCGTATATCTGCTCAAGACGGCCGAAAAGGTATCCGACCACGAAGTGCACGCGGCCTGGTACCGGCTGGCGAAGATGGCGGACGGCTGGACCGATCAAGCGGTAGAGGTCCTCGGCTCGCAAGAACGCCGAAACTCGCCTGCCTACCCACGACTACAGCGCCCGGCATGAGAGCGATCCTGCTCTCCCGGGACGGCAGCGCCCAGTCCGAGGTCGACGGATCTTCCTCTGCGGCAGCGGAGTTGGCCAGGACCAGGGGGTGAGCGACCCGGTGGCATTCGGAACGCCGGGTCGGGTGCGGTGGTGCGGTGCTGGAATGCTCTGGTGCGGCGGTTGTTCGAGGATTCCGGTGTGGCGCTGCTCGCGCCCTCGCGAGCGGTGATCGGCGCAAGGGGGCCGATCACCGTTCGGGGGTGGACTTTTCGGTCAGGGGGTCGGGCGCGCTTCGAGAATGACATCCGGTGCGGCGGTGGGCACGATGCGGGTGAGGGTGAATCCACTGCGGGCGAGCAGGTTTCGGAAGTCGGCCTCGGTGCGTTCGCGGCCGGTGGCATTGACCAGCATTTCCAGATCGATGAACTTTCCGGCATGCGGGCGATGATGTTCGGGCAGCACGATTTCGATGATCAGCACGCGGGCATCGGGTTCCATGGCGCTGCGCACGGTGCGCAGAATGCGTTCGGCTTCCGCGTCCGACCAATCGTGAACGATGTGCTTGAGGATGTAGGCGTCGCCGCCCTTGGGCACCGACTCGAAGAACGATCCGGTGTCCACGGTGAGCCGGTCCGCCAATCCCGCAACCTGTACCGGCCGCTCCGTCGCGACCTCGGGCAGGTCGAAGATGATGCCCCGCGTCAGGGGACTGCGCTGCAGGATCTCGACGAGCAACCCGCCCTGTCCCGCGCCGATATCGACAAGCGTGCCGAAGCGCCCGAAATCGTATGCGGCGAGCAGTGGTTCGGTCGACAGCGTGCTGATGCTGGTCATGGCGCGGTCGAACAGATCCCCGATATCGCGATGTGCGGCGGTGTATTCGAAGAACCCCATACCGTCCAGCGCCGGCCCGACCGACTGCCCGGTGCGCACCGCATCGGCCAGATGGGTCCAGTGCCTGCGGTGGTACTCGGATCCGAAGAACAGGAACAGGTCTCGCAGCGTGACCGGGGAATCGCTGCGCAGCGCCTGGGACATTCCGGTCAGCGCGTACGACCCGTCCCGCTTCTGCGCGAAGATATCGAAGCTGATCAGCAGCCGCATGAGCCGCCGCAGCCCGTCCTCGTTCACCCCGATCGCACCGGCCAGCTCGGCGGGCTGCCGCGGCTTGTCGATGAGTGCGTCGGCAATCCCGAGCTCGGCGGCCGCGTGGATCGCCTGTGTCAGGAATCCGGTCATCTGCAGTTCGAGAATGGCGATATGCCCGGGCACCAGCCGCCGATGCAGCGCGGCCAGCCCGTCGCGGAACAGTCCCAGCGCCCGCAGTAGTGGCAGCGGGGGAATTCTGGTTATTGCGGACGCCATGGTGGACTCCAGCGGTTGGCGGCAGCGCGGATAGGTGGAGCCTACGCGGTGGGGCCGGTCGGCAGGCTCATCCCGCACCGCAGCGTCGAATGGCGTCCTGCACCGCACTGTCGCCCGGCATGGCTGTACGCGGACCGTATAACGGCCCGCGTACAGAGGCGCAGCGGTTACTTCGCGTTCGATTCGAGGTTCTGGGTCATGCGTTCGAGAACCGAGACGGCGGTGCGGTATTCGTCATCGCTGATGCCGGTCATGGAAACCTCGCGGAAGGTGTTCACCTGTGCCGCGACCTTGACGAGGCGGTCGAGACCGTCGTCGGTGAGGGCGAGGTGATCGGGGGAGGGGCGCTGCGCCCAGCCGTCGGCGAGTACGAGGGCGATGGCGGCGGTGCGATCGGCTTCGGGCGCATTGGCGAACAGGACCGAGTGGACCTCGGTATCGGGCACGTCGCTGCCGTCGCGGACGACATTGAGAACCTGCCAGGCGAGCCGGGTGAGGCCGAATTCGCCGAGGGTGTTCTGCATGTAGTGGGTGATGGCGTGGTCGGTGCGATTGAGCCAGTAACCGATGGGCTTCATGAGAGTCATTCTCCTTCAGTGGGATTCGATGGGGGCGTGTTGCGGCAGGAGCCGGACCAGACCGCAGCAGACGAGCGTGAGGGCGGCGACGGCGGCGAGGCTGGTGGCGGCTCCGCTGCCGGTGTGGAAGTAGATGGTGGTGACGGCGGCGGCGCCGAGGCTGTTGGCCAGCTGCTGGACCGCGGTGAGCGAGCCGCTGGCGCTGCCGGATTCGGCAGGATCGATATCGCCGAGGGTGACCCGGTAGATGGTGCCGAAGCAGGTGCCGAGACCGAGACCGGTGAGGAAGATGGGGGCGATCAACAGCAGCCCCGTGCCGTCCGTGCCGGAGAGCTGGATGAGGGTGAACAGGGCCAGCACACCGGCCAGGGTGAGCAGGAGCCCGGCGAGCACGAGGGCGCGGCCGAAGCGGTCCAGCAATTGATGGGTCGCGATGGAGGCGGCAATGATGCCGACCGACAGCGGAACCAGCGCGACAGCGGTCTGCAGAGGTGTGCGGTGCACATCGTTCTGCAGGTACAGGGCGAGGACGAAGAGCAACCCCGAGGTGGTGGCGAAGTAGACCAGACCGAGCAGCAGGCCGGAGGTGAAGCCGCGATTGCGCAGCAGTGAGGGCTCGAGCAGCGGGTCGGCGGCGTGGCGCTGGCGCAGGCAGAACAGGACGAAGAAGGCGAGGCCGGCGATGAGGGCGAGGATCGGCCCGGCGGTCCAGCCATTGGCCGAACCGTCGATCAGGCCGTAGAGGACACCGAGCATAGCGGCGCCGAGCAGGGCCGAACCGAGGGCGTCGATGGTGACGGTGCGGTCACCCGGATCGCGGGGCAGCAGCCGGACGGCGAGTGCGGTGGCGAGTCCGCCGAGCACGATATTGATCAGGAAGATGGCGCGCCAGCCGAGGCCGAAAAGGTCTGCGTCGATGAGGAATCCGGCGAGGGTGGGCCCGCTCACGGCGGAGAGCCCGAGCACCGGGGCGAAGACCCCGAACGCCTTGCCGAGCTGGTCGCGGGGGAAGACCGCGCCGAGAATGCCGAACCCCTGCGGGATGAGCAGCGCACCGAAAGCGCCCTGTATCAAACGAAATGCGATGAGTGATGCGGGATCGAAGGCGAGCCCGCAGGCGAGGGAGGCGAGGGTGAAACCGATGATGCCGATGAGGAACAGCCGGCGTCGGCCGAACTTGTCACCGAGGCGGCCGCCGACCACCAGCAGCACGCCCATCGCGAGAGCGTAAGCGGCGCCGAGCCATTGAATGAGGGCTTCGCCGCCACCGAGATCGGCGGTTATGGTCGGAGCGGCGAGATTGGTGATGGTCGAGTCGAGCAGATCGAGAATGGCGGCGAAGAGGACTACCGCGAGGACGGCCCAGCGGGCGCGGACGGTGGTACGTGATTCGGAGGCCAGCAGCGAGGACATGAGATGCCTTGGGGGAGATGGGCCTCGCCGGGACGAGGCCGTGTTCAGGAATGGGTGAAAGCGGTGGCGTTCTCGCGAGCCCACAGTTCGAAGGTGCGGGCGGGCTTGCCCAGCAGGGTCTCGGTGGTATCGGCGATGGTCTCGGGCTGCGCGGTGGCGGCGGCCCAGTTGGCCAGCAGCGAATCGGCGATACCGGAGGGCATATAGGCCGACATCTGTTGCAGCGCTTCATCGTACGTGATGGTGGTGACCGGGATATCGCGGCCGATGGCCGCGGCGAGGAGGGCGATCTGGGCGCGGAAGGTCAATGCCTGCCCGCCGGTGAGGGTGAAGGCGCGACCGCGCAATTCGGTGGCGCCGGTGAGAGCGGCGACGGCGATATCCGCAATATCGGCGGTGTGGATGGGCGCGATGCTCGCCTCGGGATAGGGGTGTTCGATCGGCTGGTTATTGCCGATGGACCGGGCCCAGCCGAAGGAATTGCTGGCGAAGGCGCCGGGCCGCAGCACGGTGGCGGTGATACCCGAAGCGGTGAGCGCGTTTTCGACGGCGAAGTGCTGTGCGCCGATCGGATTTGTTGCGGCGTCGGGGGATTCGACCGAGGAAGACGAGAGCAGCACGATGTGCTCGACACCGGCGGCACGGGCCGCGGTGAGGAAGTTGTCGACGCCGGCGTGGGCGGCGTAGAGGAAGACCTGGTCGACACCTTCGAGGGCGGCATCGAAGGTTTCGGGTGCGTCGAAGCGAAGCGCGACGGCCTCGACGCCGGCGGGAACGGTGAGGGCGGCCGGGTCGCTGCTGGCGGCGCGCACCGGCAGTCCGGCGGTGTGCAGTGCGGTGAGGACGGCGTGGCCGATCTTGCCGCGAGCGCCGGTGACGAGGGTGGTCATGGGGTTCTCCCTGGGGCTGATGTTCTGTGTTTGTGTACATATGCATGTTGTCATGCACACGTTTGAGTGTCAACACATGTATTCGTTCTTTCATGGATATACGATGTGCATATGACTGCGAAGGACTCACGCACCGCCGATGACCTGCTCAATGCTGTCGGTCCGGCATTCGGGAAGCTGCGTCGGACCTCGCTGCTGGAGGTCGAAAACCCCATCTCGGCAAAGGATTTGAGCCGAACGCTGGTGCTCAATCTGGTGCGCGAGAACAGCCAGGAACCGGGCTCGGAGGTCACCGTCGGCAGAGTCGCCGAACTGCTCGGCACCGACCCCTCGGTGGCCAGTCGCATGGTCAGCGACATCATCAAGGCCGGCTATCTTGTGCGCGCCGCTTCGCAGTTGGATGGCCGCCGCACAGTACTCGAGCTCAGCCCCCACGGCGAGGAACTGATGAACCGCTTCCGCAAGCATCAGCGCGACGCCTTCGACTACATCACCGCCGACTGGTCCGAGGGTGACCGCCTCGACTTCGCCCGCCTCATGCTCCAGTACGTGGATTCACTGGACGCGCTCAAGACTCGCGGGCTCGCCAAAGACGCCTAGCCTCCATCATCCCGCATGCTTCCCCCGTCGTCCCGGCATGCTTTTGGCCGGGATCTACAGTGCAGCGGGCATCGGATCCATGTGGGTCCCGGCCAAAAGCGCGCCGGGATGACGAGCGGCTGAGCCAGGTCGAACGCGGGTCAGGAGGGGGTGGCCAGGGCGAAGGGGAGGATGGCGTCGGCTCCGGCGGCGCGGAGGGCGCGGGCGGCCATGGTGAAGGTCCAGCCGGTGTCGGTGAGGGCGTCGACCAGGAGGATGGGGCCCTGGACATCGGTGAGATCCGGTGTCTCCCAGGCATTGTTGAGCGCTGCCACGCGGTGGGCCGAGTTGACGGCGGAGATCGGGGGCAGATCGGGGCGCAGGTGCAGGGTGCCGAGGTCGCGCAGGCGGCCGATTTCGGCGAGGCGGGCGGCCAGCGAGGTGGTCAGCAGGCGGCGGCCGGGGGAGTCCAGGGCGATGACGGCGGTCGGCCGCTCGTTCCAACTCCATTCGCGCAGGACGGTGGTGCAGGCGCGGAAGACCTCGTCGGGCACCGGGGCATCGGGTGCGTCGAGCAGGGCGCGCAGCCGCTGACCCCAGCCGAGGTCGCTGAGGCGGCCGAGCACCCGGCCGACTTCGGGGGCGTCGGAAATCTTGCCGGACAGGGAGATTCCGAGTTTCGCCATACCGGTGGGCCACTGCTTACGCGGCGCGAGGTCGATGCCGGGGCGGTCCAGCCGGGCCCGAATGGCGGCCAGATCGGTGGCGTCGACGGCGGTGTTCTGGCGGTCGCCGGTGCAATTGTCGCAGCGGCCGCAGCCGGGCGCGCCCGGCAGCAGATCCGGATCGTCGAGCTGACCGCGCAGGAAGTTCATCCGGCATGCGGTGGTCGACTGGTAGTCGATCATGGCCTGCTGCTCGGCTTCCCGGGCAATGGTCAGGCGTTCGTAGCGCTCGGTGTCGTACTCCCAGGGCTGGCCGGTATTGAGCCAGCCGCCGCGCACCCGCTGCACCGCGCCGTCCACATCGAGCACCTTGAGCACCATTTCCAGGCGTGAGCGATTGAGCTCCACCAGCGGCTCCAGCGCGGCCGTCGAGAGGGCGCGGTCGGTGTTCAGCGCCGCCAGCACCGAGCGCACGATGTGCTCACGCGGGAAGGCCACGGAGGCGAAGTAACTCCAGATCTGGCGATCCTCCGGCCCGGGCAGCAGCACCACCTCGGCGCGGTCGGTGCCACGGCCGGCGCGGCCGACCTGCTGGTAGTACGAGATGGGCGAGGACGGCGCACCGACGTGCACCACGAAGCCGAGATCGGGTTTGTCGAAGCCCATACCCAGCGCCGAGGTGGCGATGAGCGCCTTGACCTCATTGGCCAGCAGCGCGGTTTCGAGGGCCTCGCGCTCGCTCGGATCGGTCTGCCCGGTGTAGGCGGCGACATGGTGGCCGTGCGAATTCAGCACATCGGCGAGATCGTGCGCGGCGGCGACGGTGAGCGCGTAAACGATGCCGGAGCCCGGCAATTCGTGCAGTCGCTTACTGAGCCAGGCGGTGCGCTCCACCGCATCGGGAATGCGCACCACAGACAGGTGCAGCGACTCGCGATCCAGCCCGCCGCGCAAAACCAAAGTGTCGGTGCCGATCTGGGTGGCCACATCGGTGACCACGCGATCATTGGCGGTGGCCGTGGTGGCGAGCACCGGCACATCCGAGCCGAGATCGGCGATGAGCGTACGGATTCGGCGATAGTCGGGCCGGAAGTCGTGTCCCCAGTCGGAGACGCAGTGCGCCTCGTCGATCACTACGAGCCCGGCATCGGCGGCCAGTTTGGGCAGCACCGCATCCCGGAAGTCCGGATTGTTCAAACGTTCGGGACTGACCAGCAGCACATCGACATCCCCGGCGGCGACCTGCGCATGGATATCGTCCCATTCGGTGACGTTGCCCGAATTGATCGTTGCCGCAACAACTCCGGCTCTCTCGGCCGCGACGACCTGGTTGCGCATGAGCGCCAGTAGCGGCGATACGATCACCGTCGGCCCGCGCCCCGCCGCCCGCAGCAGCTTGGCGGAAATGAAGTACACCGCCGATTTACCCCAGCCGGTGCGCTGCACCACCAGTGCCCGCCGTCGCTGCACCACCAGCGCCTCGATGGCGATCCACTGATCCTCCCGCAGCCGTGCCTGCGGCCCGGCCAGCTCGCGCAGCAGCCGTTCGGCGTCCTCCCGCAGGTCGGTGGAGAGGGTGCTGGTCGGGGTCGCGCCGGTCGAGGTCACGCGGTCCATCGTGCCTCACCGCACTGACACGCAGCAGCGCCAGTCGACCCTCGCACCCCGCCACGCCGTTGACCGGGTGCGAGTCGCACGACTCGCGCAGCTGGTATGCGCCCATTCACCGGCCGGATGCTGCCCCGGTGACGGCTACCGCGCCGCAGCGAGATGTGCGCCGACCATAGTGCGGACCAGCGTGTCGAGCGGGGGCCAGGGAAAGCTCGGCCGGTCCTGACGCAGCGTGATCAGCCCGTGCATGGCCGCCCAGAGGCAGGTGGCCGTCGCACGAGGGTCGGTACTCCCACAGGCCGCGGCGGCATCGGTGAGCAATTGAAATGTCGGCAGACCCGGCAGTTCCGGTTCGGTGGGTTCCCAGCCGGGGGTGCCCGCCGTGCCGAAGAGCACCCGGTAATGGCCCGGATGCTGGGTCCCGTAGTCGACATAGGCCCGGCACACAGCCGAAAGCCGTTCGGCGGCATCGCCTTCCGGCCTCGAATCGCGAGCGGCCAGCAGGGCATCACGCAGCTCTGTGAATCGCACCCGGTACACGGCCGTGAGCAGTTCGCGCCGATCGGCGAAGTGCAGGTACACACTCTGCGGGGCTATGCCCGCCGCCCGGGCGACCGCCCGCAGTGAAAGCGCCTCCTGACTGTCCAGATCTTCGAGCAGGGTACTGGCCGCAGCGACCAGGTCATCGCGCAGCCGGGCGCCTTCGCCGCGGCGATTACGGCTGCGAATAGGTTTGTCGGACACCTTGACAGCATAGCAAGACGGCCGTCTACTTACACATGTAAGCAGACGGCTGTCTTGTTAGGAAAATCCCATGCTCACAGTCACTCGTGTTGTCCACGCCAGCGTCCTGCTCGATTTCGGCGGAGCCCGCATCCTCACCGACCCCTGGCTCTCCGAACGCCCCTTCTACTACCAGGGCGAGCCGCGCAGCATCGCCACCGCCGCCGACCTGCCCGAGCTCGCGGGCATTGTGATCAGCCACGGTCACTACGACCACTGCGATCTCGACGCCCTCATCGAATATCCGGACAAGACAGTGCCTTTCGCGGTCGTGCCGGGACTGGCCGGGAAGGTCCGCGCCGCGGGTTTCGCCAATGTGGTCGAGCTCGCGCCCTGGCAATCGACCCATCTCGGCCCGATCGAGGTGACCGCCGCGCCCGCCAGCCACGGCGTCCCGGAGGTGACCTTCGTCCTGCGCGCCGACGGCCACACCGTCTACTTCGGTGCCGATACCCTCCGAATCCCCGAACTCGACGAGATCGCCCGCCGTTTCCCGGAGCTCGATCTGGCGCTGTTGCCGATCAACGGCTTGCGTATCCGTCCGGTGTTCAACCGCCAGGTGGTCATGGATGCGACCGAGGCCGCCGATCTGGCCCGAGCGCTGCGCCCGCGCCTGGCCGTCCCCATCCACTACGCATTCACCAGTGGCCCGCTGGGCGACCGGCTGATGACCAAGTCCGACCGGAATCGCCCCGATCTCTTCCGTGCTGCCGCAGCTGATCTCGCTCCAGACACGACCGTGCACATTCTCGACACGGGCCGGTCACTGCCGGTGTAGGGCAGATGGTTCGGCGGGCGAAATCCGGCGGTTGTCCGCCTTGGATTGCGGTGCGGTCAAGATCGCGCAGAAACCGCAGCTACAGCGGACAATGAGGTACCGGGAGCCGCTCGGCCTCCGGTGAACAGGGAGACGGTAGTGCAGGAGAAGTTTCCGTCGCCCGCGGGGTGGACTCCGCCGGGGGCGCAGTTTCGGACTAGTGGAACGGTTTCGCGAACCGTGGTCGGTTCGGTTATCTGCCTGATAGCGACGCCTATCGGGATTGCGTTCTCCGCACACGGTGCGGCCGACACCAGACAGTGGGTGATTCTCGGGGATTTTGCTGATCGGCTGGGCTCCACCCTCCAGATCTTCATGGGTGCGGCCTTGTTCCTGCTGGTGGCGGCGCTGGCCGCCTACTCACCGGTGGGAACCATTGTGGCGGGGCTGGTTTGGGGCGTGCTGCCCGGACTCGTCCACCTGATCTTCCCGGACGACACCTTTCGCCTGATCGGCGAAATCCCTTTGGTTTCAGACGATATGCACGTGGCGCTGTTCCAATGGCTGCAGGACGGTTTCCCGTTGATCGTCGGCATCCTCTTGATCGGCGCCGGCGTAGCGACCACACTGCGGCGGCGCTGACAACTACGCAGCATTGACCCGTCGCACCCACATCGGGTGCGACGGTTCAATATTCAGCCTTTCACGCACAGCACCTGCCGCAGCGTGGCTACCACATCCACCAGATCACTCTGTGCCGCAATGACCTGATCGATGTCCTTGTAAGCCGCGGGAATCTCATCGACCACCCCCGCGTCCTTACGCGACTCCACCCCCTCGGTCTGCGCAATCAGATCGGCAACGGTGAACTGCCGCTTGGCCGCATTCCGGCTCATCCGCCGCCCCGCCCCGTGCGAAGCAGACTGGAACGAAGCCGGATTACCCTTCCCGCGAACCACATACGACCGAGTCCCCATGGACCCCGGAATCAACGCCAGATCCCCGTCCCCGGCCCGCACAGCGCCCTTACGCGTCACGAGCATGGGAATCCCGTCGATGACTTCTTCCGCCACATAGTTGTGATGGCAGGAGATGGTGTCGTCGAACAGCACCTCGAGGCAGGTGAACTCCTCACGCACCGCCTTGCAGACCAGCGCCAGCATGACGGCCCGATTCCGTGCCGCATACTCCTGCGCCCAGGTCAGATCACGGCGGTAGGCATCCATTTCCGGTGTCCCGGAAAGGAATACGGCCAGATCCCGATCGGGCAGGTCGTGGTTGTGCGGCAGTGCCCGGGCGATCGACATATGCCGCTCGGCCAGCTCCTTGCCGATATTCCGGCTCCCGGAGTGCAGCAGAATCCACACGCGCTGCTCGGAATCCAGACAAAGCTCGCAAAAGTGATTGCCTCCTCCGAGGGTTCCCATCTGCTTGTGCGCCTTGGACTCCCGCGACTGTACGGCCGGATCGAGCGAATCGAACGCCTTCCAGAAGCGATCCCAGCCCGAGCGCAGAGTATTGCCGGCGCGGTGACCGGAGACCTCCGCATTCAGCCGATTCACATTCACCGAATCCTCGTGCGCGGCAAAGCCGACCGGCACCGCCGCTTCGATCCGTGACCGCAATGCATGCAGATTATCGGGCAGATCCGCAGCAGTGAGCGACGTACGAACGGCTTCCATTCCGCATCCGATATCTACACCGACTGCGGCAGGCGCCACCGCATCCTTCATAGCGATGACAGACCCGACAGTCGCACCCTTGCCCAGGTGTACATCTGGCATGACCCGTACCCCGTATACCCACTCCAGCTTGGCAATATTGCGCAGCTGCTGCAGCGCGGCCGGCTCGACCTCGTGCTCATGGGCCCACATGAGGGTCTGCGCTCGGGTACCGCGCAGCTCGACGGGAAACATTGGATTGTCCTTCCTTTGGATTGCTACTCACGGTAGGTGCACGACCCGTCCTCGCGCACCGCATTATTCGCGCGAGCAATTCAGCGCGGGCGGAGTCCGTCGGTGATGACGGCGAATGCGCGTTCCTGGAGTCCGGAGTCTGCCTTGTCGATGTGTACGGCTACGAAGAATCCCTTGAGGATTGTCATGAGGTCGTTGAGCCCGATATCGGTGCGGACGGCCCCGGCCTCTTGTGCGCGGAAAAGCAATTCGCCGATGACGGTTTGCAGTTCGCGGGCCGGGCCCTCGTAGGCGTTCGCGCGCTGGGGTCCGAGCGCGTCGACCAGGTCGCGCTTGACCCCGCCGCCCGCGATCATGCGCTGCAGGAAGTCGAAGAACGCGGCGCCTGCGTCGTCGGCGTTCAATGCCGCCCGGGCTCGGCTGGTCATCCGCTCGACGCGGTCCACCATGGCGGCCTCGAAAAGTGCTTCCTTGGTGGGGAAGTGGCGGTATACGGTGCCCGCGCCCACGCCGGCGCGTCGCGCGATCTCGTCGAGCGGGACCGAAATGCCTTCGGCGGCAAAGGCTTCCTGGGCGGCGGCCAGTACCCGCTCGCGATTGCGGCGGGCATCAGCGCGTAGCGGGCGTTCCGTCACAAGGGGCAGCCTACCCGCCCATTGACAAGCGGGGCGTGCGCCCCGAATATTAAACGGGTTATACGTTCCGTTTCAGGAGGCATGATGTCCACTTCCGTAGAAACCCCTCGCGAGCTGGTGGAACGGCTCTTCGAAGTGCTCCCCGCCCGCGATGCCGACGCGTTTGTCGCGCTGCTGGCCCCGGATGCCGTCTTCGAGATCCCGTTCGTGGTCCCCGGCTTTCCGAACCGGTTCGAGGGCCGCGAGGAGATTCGCGCGCACCTGGAGCGCTGGTGGTCACCGCAGCGGCTTTCGGGTGTTGTGGTGCACGGCGTCTACCCGACCATCTACGAGACCTCCGATCCCGAATTGCTGTGGGTGGAGAACGATGTCGAGCTCACCAGGCCGGGCGCCGAGCGCACCCGGATGCGCACATCCGTCAATGTCGTCGGCGTGCGCGACGGGCAGGTGGTGCTGTTCCGCGACTACATGGATACGAACCGGGTCGCCGGGATGATCCAGCTCATGCAGTGAGTGTGACCTGATCGACTCGTTAGATCGCGTGCCAATCGTTAGTGCGTTAACTATTCTTGCCCTAACGGTAGCGATCGAGGAGGGCTGAGCTGTGGAGCTGGATATCGAGGATCCACTGCGGTTGGACCGGCAGGTGTGTTTTGCGCTCGCGGTGGCCAATCGCGCGGTACTGGCCGTCTATCGGCCACTGCTCGAACCCATGGGGCTGACGCATCCGCAGTACCTGGTGATGCTGGCCCTGTGGGGGGAGGCGCCCATGTCGGTCAAGGACATCGGCGAGGCCATCCAGCTCGATTCGCCGACGCTGTCGCCGCTGCTCAAGCGGCTCGAGGCCGCCGGGCTCATTACCCGGCGGCGGGATACCCACGATGAGCGCAATCTCATTGTCGATCTGACCGCCGCGGGCCGGGAGTTGCGCACTGCGGCCGAGAGGATTCCGCCCGCGGTGGTCGAGCGGCTCGGCGTCAGCCTGGCCGATCTGGAAGACCTGCGCGATGTGCTCAACCGCGTGAACACCGCGGCTCGCCGTGCGGCGGCCGATACAGCGAAGGGAACCCGGCGATGAAGCGTCCCAACCCGATTCAGTGGGTCGGCTACTCCTTGGGCGCCCGGCTGCCGGATTCCTTGCAGGAGTGGGTTCGCAATGACTTGACCGGGAAGTTTGCCGTACCAAGGCATCTCGTGCGCGGATTGTTCCCGCTCACCCCGATCTTCGCCGCCTTCCTGCTCTTCCCCGGCGAACTATGGCTGCGCGGCGCGATGGTCCTGCTCGCCGTCCTGCTGGCAGGCTTCTACATCATCGCCTACATGCCCATGAATCGTGCGCACCGACTGGGAAAGCACGGTCTCCCAGAGGATTTGGAGAATCCCGTCCGCGCGAGCCGCCGTGCTGCCGAGCGGGCGTCCTACGAAGCTCGCTACGGCCGCTGAGCGTGCGTCCGAAAGCTACCCACGTCATCCCAGCGCGATCTTGCCCGGGATCCACTCCGCTGCAGTGGATCCCGGCCAAAAACATGCCGGGATGACGGGGCCGCTGTGCGCGACTACTGAATGTTCTGGGTGCAGGCCGAGGTGACGACGTGTGCCGCCTGCGGGCTGGCGCTGCCGAGGTCCGGGAACGGGGGATTGCTCTGCCCGAGTCCGGTGATGGCGGCCTGCTCGGCCTCGTCGCGGGAACCGGCTGCGGCCCAGCCGAAAGTTCCGTCCGCACCCTGGGCGACCGCGCCGCAGCCGTCGGTGAAACGCAGGACGAGATCGCAGTCGTAGCTGGCGCAGTCGCGAATGGCGTCGGCGTCGGCCGATACCTTGCTCCGATCGGTGGAGACGACCGCGGTATTGCGGAGCTTGGAGACGGCGATGGTGCCGTAGTACTGCGCGGCGGCCTCGGCGTTACCTGCTGCGGCCAGGGCACAGGCAATGGTTACGGCGGCGGTGAGGGCGGTGGTGCGTGCAACCGACAAGAGAATTCCCGATGTTTCAAACAAATGACGGACGTCCGCGATGCTAGCCGTGCCTCGGTCGGTCGGCCACCAATTCGCCGATCGAGATGTGGTCAGCGGGTGGGGATCCGGGTGAGTGCCTTGCGGAGGGCGGTGAATGCGGCGGCATTGGCGCGCTGGGTTTCCGGCAGATGCCAGGCCATGGACATGAAGCCGTGGATGGTGCCGTCGCAGCGCTGGATCTCGGTCTCCACACCGGCTTCGCGCAGCAGTTGGCCGTAGACCTCGCCCTCGTCCCGCAGCGGATCGAATTCCGCGGTGGCGATATACGCGGGCGGGAGACCGGTGAGATCGGCGACGAGCGGGTTGGCGTAGGGGTCGTCCGTCTCGGTGCCCGAATTCAGGTATTGCTGCCAGTACCAGCGCAATTGGGGTGCGGTGGTGAAGTAGCCGTCGGCGTTCTCGGTATAGGAGACGCTGTCGCAGGCCGGGTCCAGCATGGGATATATCAGCAGCTGGAACGCCACGTCGGGGCCGCCATTGTCCCGGGCCTGCAGGGCGGCGACGGTGGCGAGATTTCCGCCCGCGCTGTCACCGGCCACCGCGACGCGGGCCGGATCGCCGCCCAGGGATTCGGCATTGTCGGCGACCCAGCGCAGCACTGCGTAGGCATCCTGCGCGGCAGCGGGGAACCGGGCCTCGGGGGCACGCCGGTAATCCACCGAAATCACGATCACCCCAGCGGCATTCGCCATGGTGCGGCAGAAGCGATCATGGCTGTCTAGATTGCAGAGTACGAACCCGCCACCGTGATAGAAGACCACCACGCCGGGCACCTTCTCGGCATCGAGCGGCCGGTAGAGCCGTACCGGTACTTCGGGGGCATCGAGAGGGCCGGGGACCAGCCACTCCTCCACTCCTGCAACGGGAATGGGCTCGACCACCGGCGCGGGGCGAGCGGCGAGGAAGGCGCGCGCCTCGGTCGCATCGACCACCTCGGTACCGAGAGCGGGGAAGGCGGCGGTCGCCGCGTCGACGAAGACTTGCCATTCGGGCGACAGTGGCATCGCGGACTCCTCAGGTGGACAAGGGATTTCAGTTGGAATGGTGCGCCGCCCGCCTCGCAGGTGCGGGCGGCGCACCGACCCGCGCGGAACGTCCGAGAACAGTTCCGCACGGATGGTCACATGCCGCGCGGAATGAACTTGCCCGCGGCGAGCCCGCCGTCGATGGCCACCTCGGCGCCGGTGATGTACCCGGCCGCATCCGAGGCGAGGAAGGCGACCAGTTCGGCGACCTCCTCGGGCAGGCCGCTGCGCTCCAGCGGCAGGTTCGGGAAGCTGCCCGGACCGGTGGTCAGGTACGGGACCATCGGAGTGGCGATGGGACCGGGATACACCGAATTGACGCGGATCTGGGACAGGCCCAGCTCCAGCGCGGCGACCTTGCTCAGCCCGCGCAGGCCCCACTTGGACGAGCCGTAGGCGGCGTGGTTCATCAGGCCCTCGAGCCCGGACTGCGAGGAGATATTGACGATGGAGCCGCCACCCGCCTCGATCATCGACGGGACGACGGCCTTGATGCCGTTGAACGCACCGACCAGGTTCACCTTCAGAATGCGTTCCAGCTCATCGGAACCGGTCTCCATGAGCGGCTTCATGGTGTAGATGCCGGCATTGTTGACCAAGACGTCCAGCTTGCCGAAGGTCGAAACCGCTGCGCTGACCGCGGCATCCCAGCTGTCGGTGTCGGTGACATCGTGATGCACGAAAAGGGCGGCGCCGCCGAGGGATTCGGCGAGCTCCTTACCCTCGGTCTCCAGCAGATCGCTGATGATCACCTTCGCGCCGCGCTCGACGAACAGTCGCGCCTCGGCAGCGCCCTGACCGCGGGCGGCTCCGGTAATCAGTGCGACTTTGCCGTTCAGATCAACCATTTCGCGTTCCTTCTACTCGTTTCGACAGTGCTAGTTCGTATTACGGAAGCGGGGGATGACCTTCTCGCCCCACTGCCGAATGGTCTCCATGCACGCTTGCTGCGGCACCGTGCCCATTTGGATGAGGCACAGGATCTCGTCGGCGCCGGCCGCCTGTAGTCGCTCCACATAGGCGATGGCGTCATCGGCATTGCCGTAGGCGTGCTCGGCATTGAAGATGGCGGTCGACCCGGACTTCACCGGAATCTTGGCCTCGTGCAGGTAGGCGACGTGCTCCTCAGCGGCCTCGCGGATCTTGGCGACCTCGTCGACAGTCGGATCCACGGCTTCGTCGGGCACCGGCCCCGCGCCGTAGTAGTGCTTGATGGCCTGCGCGAAGAACCGCTGCCCGCGCGCCCCGATCTGCCGAGCCTGCTCACGATCATCGAGCACGATGGTCGGGCACAGCGCCGCGAAATGGTCGTTGACCACGGTCGAGACGAATCGTTCCCCGGTCCGGGCCGCAATGGCCGCGTCGTAGATGTGCCGCAGTTCCGCGATCTCCTCGACCCCCGCGAATCCGAGCACCAGCGCCCCGATGCCATAGTCGGCGGCAAGCTTCAGCGTGTCCTTCCTGGTGCACGCCATGAACAGCGGCGGATGCGGGCGCTGCACCGGCCGCGGCAGCAGGTGATGCGGCTCGATATCCAAAAGCTCACCGTGGTAGGAGAATTCGCCTTCCGGATCCTGCCAGGCGCTCGCGATCAGGCGCAGCGATTCCTCGACTTCCTGATAGGTGCGTGCGGGATCGACGCCGCACATGGAGGTCTCGACAGCGGTGGCGCCGCGCCCCGCACCCAGGTTCAGGCGACCGCCCGACAGCACATCGAGCATGGCCGCCCGTTCGGCGGCGCGCACCGGATGATTGAAGTTGAACGGCATGCAGACCACGCCGTGCCCGATGCGAATCCGCTCGGTCTGCGCGGCCACCCAGGTCAGGAAGATCTCCGGTGCGCTCATATGCGCGTACCACTTGAGCCCGTGGTGTTCGACCGCCCACACGGTGTCGAAGCCCATCCGGTCAGCGAGCACGGCTTGGGCCACCGAGTCGCGCAGCACCTGTGCTTCGTGCTCGGCGGTGGGATTCGCCATCTGCGCTTCGAAGATCATGGAGAACTTCATCCGGGGCTCCTTGCCAGCTGCAGGCCCGTCCGGCCGCTATGCCTAACCGGAATACTTCAGGACCCATACCCTCAGGTCATTCGGTTGTCTCAGTGGCCGGGACCACACCGTGCCGCCATGCATCCCCGGTCTTAGCGTCGGTTCAAATGCTGAGGAAGGACGGAACCGGTGGGACAGCTGGACGGGAAGGTCGCCCTGATCACGGGCGGTGCGCGGGGTATGGGCGCGGAGCATGTGCGCCGATTCGTCGCCGAGGGCGCTCGTGTGGTGTTCGGCGATGTGCTCGATGACGAGGGCAAGGCGCTGGCGGCCGAGCTCGGCGCCGCCGTCCACTATGTACACCACGATGTCACCGGTGAAAGCGACTGGCAGGCAGCGGTTTCCGTGGCTGTGGCCCAGTTCGGCCGACTGGATGTGCTGGTCAACAATGCGGGCATCCTGCGGTTCAGAAAGCTGCTGGAGATGAGCCTGGATGAGTGGAACCTCATGCAGAACATCAATGTGACCGGCGCTTTCCTCGGTATCAAGACCGCCGCGCCCGCCATGATCGAATCCGGTGGCGGCGCGATCGTCAATGTCTCCTCGGTCGAGGGGTTTGTCGGCGCGGCCGGGCTCTCCGCCTACAGTGCAAGCAAATTCGCGCTGCGCGGGCTCACCAAATCCGCCGCCCGGGAACTGGGGCACTCGGGAATCCGGGTCAACTCCATTCACCCCGGCGGTATCGCCACCCCCATGACCGCGTCCGTCGCGGGCGCGACCGGGCTGGACGGCAATAGTTTCTTCTCCGATCTGCCCATTCCGCGCTGGGGACAGCCCGTGGAGGTGTCCGAAGTGGCGCTCTTCCTGGCTTCCGATGCCTCGAGCTACTGCACCGGCGGCGAATTCGTCGTCGACGGCGGCATGCTCACCAGCTGCGGCTACTAAGGACTGATACTCAATGGAATTCGAATTCGACGTTGTTGTCGTGGGTTCCGGCGCCGCCGGTATGACCGCCGCGCTGACCGCTGCATACCGCGGCCTGTCGGTGACCCTCATCGAGAAGAGCCGGCTCTTCGGCGGCTCCACCGCGCGCTCCGGCGGCGGTGTGTGGGTGCCCAATAACCCGGTGCTGCAGGCGGCGGGTGTACCGGACAGCCCCACCATGGCCCGCACCTACCTGAAAGCCGTTGTCGGCGATCGGGTTCCGGAAGCCAAGCAAGATGCCTTCCTGGACAATGGCCCGGAGATGTTCTCCTACATCGGAGCTCGCTCCAAGTACTGGGAGTTCGTCTACGACCGCGGCTATTCCGACTACCACCCGGAGTTCCCGGGCGGTTTGGCGCAGGGCCGCAGCATCGAGCCCGCGGTGATCGACGGACGATTGCTCGGCGGCGATCTGCACAAGATCAACCAGCCGACCATGTCCGCGCCCAAGGGCATTGCGATCACGGTCAGCGACTTCCACGACCTGAATATGATCGCCCGCACCTGGGCGGGCAAGAAGACCGCCATGAAGGTCGGCGCCCGCACCGCGCTGGCGCTGGCCAAGGGCGCACTGCCGCTGAGCCTGGGCAAGGCCCTCGCTGCCCGGCTGTGGCTGTCGCTGCGTGATGCCGGAGTGCCGGTGTGGCTGAATACGCCACTGACAGAACTGATTATGGAAGGCGACACCGTCGTCGGCGTGCGCGCCGAGCACGAGGGACGTCCTGTCACCATCAAGGCCCGCCGCGGTGTGGTGCTGGCGGCCGGCGGCTTCGAGCACAACCTGGAGATGCGCAAGCAGTACATTCCGGGCCCACAGTCCACCGAATGGACCGTCGGCGCCACCGAGAATGTCGGCGAGGGCATTGTCGCGGGCCAGAAGGCCGGCGGCGCAGTCGATCTCATGGATGACGCCTGGTGGGGTCCGTCGGTGCGCAGCCCCGAGGGCCGTCCGCCGTTCTTCTGCCTGGCCGAGCGTTCGCAGCCGGGCGCGATCATCGTCAATGATCTGGGCGAGCGGTTTGTCAATGAGTCCGCGCCGTATGTGAATGTGGTGCACAAGATGTACGAGCAGGAGGCGGCCGGCGTCGGCAGCATTCCCGCGCACTTCATTTTCGATCAGAACTTCCGCGACCGGTACCTGTTCCTGGGCAACTTCCCGAAGCGTCCACTGCCCCAGGCGTATTTCGACAAGGGCATCATCAAGCAGGCCGATACCCTTGCCGAGCTGGCGGGCAAGTTGAATATCCCGGCCGACAAGCTGCAGGCCACCGTCGAGCGCTTCAACGGCTTCGCCGAGAACGGCCGCGACGAGGACTTCCTGCGCGGCGATTCGGCCTACGACCGCTACTACGGCGATCCGACCGTGAAGCCCAACCCGACCATGGCGCCGCTCACCCGCGGCCCGTTCTACGCGGTCGAGATGGTTCCCGGCGACCTGGGCACCAAGGGCGGTCTGGTCACCGACGAGCACTCCCGCGTGTTGGACGACAACGGCAAGGTCATCTCGGGTCTGTATGCGGCAGGCAATAATTCGGCCGCAGTCATGGGCAACGACTATGCCGGTGCGGGCGCGACTATCGGACCCGCCATGGTGTTCGGATACATCGCCGCCAATCACCTGGCCGATGCCGAGCCCGCAGCGGAGTCGGTCGCGGAACCGGTCGCTCCGGCCAAGCGCACGGCCCGCCGTGTTGCCGCGAATCAGGGGAACTGACATGGGACGAGTCGATACCAAGCATGTGATCGTCACCGGCGGCGCCCGCGGCATGGGCGCGGCCTTCGCCCGCAGGCTTGCCGCCGAGGGTTCCAAGGTGGTCATCACCGATGTGCTCGTCGACGCGGGCGCGGCGCTGGCCGCCGAGCTCGGGGAGAACGCGCTGTTCCTGCCGCTCGATGTGACCGACGAGGCGGCCTGGAACGAGGTGGTCGCCACCGCCGAGTCGAAGTTCGGCCCGGTCTCCGGGCTGGTCAACAATGCGGGCATCGTGCACGTGGACCCGATCGAGAAGCTCTCGGAAGCGGACTACCGCAAGGTCATCGACGTCAATCAGGTCGGCGTCTTCCTGGGCATGAAGGCCGTGGTCGGCTCCATGCGCCGGGCGGGCGTCGGGTCGATCGTGAACATCTCCTCGACCGGCGGGCTGATCGGTTACTCGAACATCCTCGGATACGTGGCGTCCAAGTGGGCGGTGCGCGGTATGAGCAAGACCGCCGCACAGGAGTTCGCCGTCGATAACATTCGGGTCAACTCCGTGCACCCCGGCATTATCGCCACCGAGATGGTCGCGACTTCCGCACGTTCCCAGTCGATTGCGGCCAATCAGCCCATCGCTCGACCGGGCACACCCGAGGAGCTCGCCAACCTGGTGCTGTTCCTCATCTCCGACGAATCCTCCTACAGCACCGGGGCGGAATTCATCGCCGACGGTGGCTTCACCACCCAGTAGCACGGCACCACCCGGTAGCACCGCACCACTCAGTAATACAGCTGCGAGACAAGGAAATTCGTCATGAAGGACTTCCACGGCAAAGTCGCCGTCATTACCGGTGCCGGTGCCGGCATCGGCCGGGCGCTCGCCCTCGAACTGGCCCGCGGTGGCGCGCAGCTGGCGCTGTCGGGCCGTAATCTCGAGAGTGTCGCCGAGACTGTGGCGCTGTGTGAGAAGCACGGCGCGAAGGCCCGCGCCTACAAGCTGGACGTCACCGATCGGGCAGCGGTCTATGCGCACGCCGATGAGGTTGTCGCCGACTTCGGCAAGGTCAATATTGTGGTCAACAATGCCGGAGTCTCGTTGACCGCCAATATCGAAGACGTCTCGTGGGAAGACTTCGAGTGGATTTTCAATATCAACTTCTGGGGCACCGCCAATGGCACCAAGGCGTTCCTGCCGCATGTCATCGCCTCCGGTGACGGGCATATCGCCAATGTCTCCAGCATGTTCGGCCTGGTGGCCTGCCCGAGCCAGAGCGGTTACAGCTCTTCGAAGTACGCCATGCACGCCTTCACCGACGCACTGCGCCAGGAAATGATCATCGCCGGTCACCACGTCGGTGTCTCCAGCGTGCACCCCGGCATGATCAAAACCGAGATCGCCTGGAAGGCAAGGGCTTCCGCCAACCGAGACCGTGACGCCCTGGCGACCAACTTCGACGGCCTGGCCAAAACCTCGCCCGAGCAGTGCGCGCAGATCATCGCCAGCGGCATGAAGAAGAACAAGCCGCTCATCCTGATCGGCACCGACGCCAAGGCCATGAACTGGATGCGCCGCCTGCTCGGCTCCGCCTACATGAAGCCCCTCACCGCGCAGATGCGCAAGGAGATCTAGCTCCGGCCACTGCCGCGATCAGCGGCCGGAGCTTCGCCCGGTAGCCCTGCACACCCCTAGGTGTGGGGCTACCGGTTTTTATGTGAGTCCCATTGGTGCAGAGAGGCTTCCGATGTCCTCGACTACGGCTGACTGATTTTGTCCGGCCTACTGCTCCGTGCTCGGTTCGTCATCTGTGAACTGGACAATGCTGATCACGAACGGCATTCGAGCCTCGGTGTCGCCCCACCGTGATCGGTCGGTGGTGATGATTTCCCAGTCCAGGTAGCGAGCCACCGCCACCGTATGAGCAGCCGACAGGTCGATCGGTTCACTCGCGGCGGCTTGGACGTCGGCGAGTTCGTTCGCGTCGTCGGTCGTAGTCAAGGCAGCGATCTGGATCGTGGCGAGGTTGTCGACCGCGCCGTTGACCTGGGCGCGTTGGTCTTCGGACAATCCGACCAGACTGGTGGCCAGCGCGAGGAACGGGACAGCGATGCGAATGTCACGGGCATCGAGGACGGCGATCAAGTTGGAGACATTGGGGTCACCGTGGGCGTAGGCGTGGAGGACGGTGTCGTCGAGGACGTAGCCAGCGCTCATCCTTGCGCCGCCCGCCGCTGCGCGAGCCGAGCGGCGAGTAGGTCTGCCTGTCGTTCAGCCCACGCCACAGCAGTGGGATCTTTCCGGTCCTTCGCGATGCGGGTCTCCCACGCCAACCGGTTGCGTGTCTGTGTGGACTTGAAGTGTGTGATCAGGCGTGAGATCACCGCGTCGAGCGATTCATTGGGCTTGGCTAGAGCTTGCAGCTCGTCCCTGGTGGTGGGGCGCGCGGTGATTGTGGTCTTGTTCTCAGCCATGCCTCCAAGCATATAGGTAATGCTTCAGGCATTGCCCGCATTAGCGTCATCCCTGGGGAACTGAGCAGAGTCGGCCTTTTCGTGCACTACTGCGCGGAATATGGCGGTATCCGGGCTGTTGCGAAATGCCAGCCTCATCTCACATGCTGGACAGACACGCCCGGGCGGTCTGGAAGTCCTGGCGAAACGCCCGACTCCCGCGGCGTAATCTGAGGTGCGATCTCACTATGCGAGACGACAATTCGATTCTGCAACAGCCCGTATCCCGCCGAATTCACGCCGATAGTGCACGATCAGGCCGGGTTGCGCAGCTGTCCCTTGATCACCTTGCCGCCGGCATTGCGGGGGAGTCGGCCGGTGAAGACCACCTCGCGGGGAACCTTGTAACCGGCGAGGCGGCTGCGGGACCATTCGATAATGGCGGCGGGGTCGGGGGCGGCGTGATCGGTCGGGACGACGACCGCGCGGCCGACTTCGCCCAGTCGGGCATCCGGGACGCCGATGACCGCGACCTCGCGAATATCTGGGTGCTGCAGTAGGACTCGTTCGATTTCGGCGGGGTAGGCGTTGAAACCGCCGACGATGAACATGTCTTTCAGGCGGTCGGTGATGCGGAGGTAGCCGTCTTCGCCGAGAGTTCCGATATCGCCGGTGTGCAGGTAGCCGTCGGTATCGATGACGGCGGCGGTCGCTTCCGGATCATCGAGGTAGCCGCGCATGACATTGGGGCCCCTGACGATGATTTCGCCCGGCTCGCCCGGCACCACATCGGTGCGGTCCCGGTCGACAATGCGAATTTCGGTGTCGGGCAGCGGCTTTCCGACCGTTTCCGCCAGCAGTTCGGCGGGGGCGTCCGGCGGGCAGACCGTGACCACGCCCACCGATTCGGTGAGACCGTAGGCCGTGAAGACGTAGGGCACACCGAGGTCTCGGCGAATGCGCTCCACCAGTTCGGCGGGAATGACCGCACCGCCGGTGCCCGCGAGCCGGAGCGAACCGAGTATGTGGTCGCTGTGATCGGCGGCCAGCAGATCCGTGAACAGTGTTGGCGGCCCGGCTAATACGGTGACGCGTTCACTCTCGATCAGGCGCAGCGCCTGCTCCGCCTCGAAGCGTTCGACCGGAATCATGGTGGCGGTGCGCAGCAGGCAGGCGATGATGCCCGCCTTGTATCCGAAGGTGTGCGAGAACGGATTCACCAGCAGATACCGGTCGCGCGGGCGCAAGGTCACCGCATCCGCCCAGCGGGTAAACACCTCCAGGGTCTGCCGGTGCGTGGCGAGCACACCCTTCGGCTCGCCCGTCGTGCCGGAGGTGAAGAGGATGTCGGACACCGATTCCGGATCGACGCTCGCCGCGCACGCCTGTGCGATCTCGGGCGGCACCACGGTCCCCGGCCCGAGAAAGCCTGCCCAGGAACTGATATCCCAGTTGGGGGCGGCCTCGCCGACCGAATCATCCAGCAGGATCAGGTGTTCCAGACTTGAGAGCGCCAGGCCGGAATTGGCCAGCATCCACGGATAGTCGTTGCCCAGAAACTCCTGCACCGTGCAGACCGCCTTGGCGCGGCTGCGCGTGAGTATGTCGGCGGTCTCCGGCCCGCGCAGCCGAGTGCTGATCGGCACCAGCGTGGCCCCCGCGCCGAGCATGCCCAGCGCGGTCACGATCCAGCGATTGCTATTGGGCGCCCACATGCCGACCCGGTCACCGGTCTCGATGCCCGAGGCAATGGCCGCACGCGTCACCGCCCCGACCTGCTCCGCCAGCTCGGCGAAGCTCACTCGCCCGGCCGGACCCGTGATCGCCACCGCATCGGGGTAGCGCCGCGCTCTATCCGCCACCAGGGCAGGAATGGTCGAAACCGGGACGGACGCAGCACCGCCGCCGATGGATGCCGCATACCGCCGATCCATGCGCCCATCCTGCCGTACGACCCCGTCCCCGATGCCCGTTTCAACCGTGCCATCCCGCTGACCGGGCGTGCCGTGTTGCCTCACACCCCACTTCCCGAACCAATCCCGCAAAGACATCCGCCCCAAGGTCGCGGCCGTCCCGGTTCTGGACTGAGTGGAGCGGGGGAGCGCAGCGGAGGAGCGGAAGGAGGGAAGAACCGGGACCAGAGGCCGCGACCCCGCCGGAGCGAAGCGGAGGCAGATAAGCACAGTTCCGCTGATTGGGATGCGTGTTGGGGGTGAGGGCCGTCACGCGGCACGCTCGATAACAGGTTCCCGGAGGCTGCGGGACGAGGCGGGGGCTGATGAATTCAGAACATCGAAGGAGTGACATGACCGCCGGAGCGGAGCTTGCGCAGCGACCCGATGTGGCGGCCGACGCCGTGACCGTTGTCGAACTCGACGGCGTTTGCGGGCTGTCGCGGCAGCAGATCGGCGGCAAGGCGTGGAGTATCGATCACATGCGGGCCCTCGGGCTGCCGGTGCCGCCGGCGTTCGTCATCACCACCGAGGGCTGGGCCGATTACACCCGGCGCGGCGCGATCGCCGACGAGATCTGGGAGCAGGTGCGCGCCGGGATCACCACCATCGAGCGCGGCACCGGGCGCATCTTCGGTTCCTCTGATCGGCCGCTGCTGGTCTCGGTGCGCTCGGGCGCGGCCATCTCCATGCCCGGCATGATGGACACCGTCCTGAACCTCGGCATGACCGATGCGGTGCAGCAGGCGCTGGCCACCCAGACACAGAATCCCGACTACGCCAACGACACTCGGCAGCGCTTTGTGCACCAGTACCGGGAGACTGTGCTCGGTGATGCGAACGGCGCGGTGCCGCTGGACCCGTGGGATCAGCTGCGCGGCGCCATCGAAGCGGTGTTCCGTTCGTGGGATTCCGCGCGCGCCAAGACTTATCGCCGCAATCGCGGTGTGTCCGACACGCTCGGCACCGCGGTCACCGTGCAGGCCATGGTATTCGGCAATCTTGATGAGCACTCCGGCACCGGCGTGCTGTTCAGCCGCAATCCCAATACCGGCGACGGTCCCGTGTACGGCGAATGGCTGGTCGGCGGGCAGGGCGAGGATGTGGTCTCCGGCCGCCTCACCCCGCGGCCGCTCGACGAGCTGGCCGCGACCCAGCCGGACGTGCACGCCCGGCTGATCGCCGCCACCGAACTGCTCGAACGTGACGGCCGTGACCTGCAGGACATCGAGTTCACCGTCGAATCCGGCACCCTGTGGATGCTGCAGTCGCGTTCGGCCAAACGGTCCGCGCGGGCTGCGGTGCGCACCGCGGTCGCCATGGTGGCCGAGGGTTTGATCAGCGCCGATGAGGCGCTCGATCGGATCACTCCCGATCAGGTGCGTGAGGTGCTGCGCCCCGCGTCCGGTGTCACGACCGGGCAGGAGCCGCTCGCCCGTGGCGAATCCGCTTGTCCCGGACTGGCTTCCGGCGTCGTCGTCACCGATCCCGATGAGGCCGAAACCCGTGCGGAGGCCGGTGAGGACGTCATTCTGGTGCGTCCCACCACCAGTCCCGACGATCTGCACGGCATGATCGCCGCGCGGGCCATTGTCACCGAATTGGGCGGCACCACTTCGCATGCCGCGCTTGTCAGCCGCGAACTCGGCCGCCCCTGCGTGGTCGGTTGTGGTCCCGGTGTGGTCGCGGCGCTGGTCGGCCGGACCGTCACCATCGACGGCGGGGCCGGGCTGGTGCTGGCGGGCGAGATTGTCGCCAAGCCGGTCGAGCAGATCATTCTCGACGATGTGGCGCAGCTGGCGCAGTGGGCGGCTGTGGAGGCTGCGCAGCTGGTGGATCGGCTCGAAGAACGTGCTGCTGCCCCGGAAAGTGCTGAGCAGGAAAAGGATACCGTTGTGGACAGCCCCGTCACCGAACTTGCCTTGCTGCGACTGGTCGGCATCAAGGGCCGGGTGAACGCCGACAATGTGGCGCTGAGTCTCGGCGCTGATGCGGGCGAAATCGCCACTCACTGTGCGGTTCTCGTGGCCGCAGGGGTCTGTGTCACCACCCCCGCCGGCTTCCGGCTCACCCCCGAGGGCCGTGCCCGGCTGGAGCAGTTCCTCACCGAAGAGCGCACCACCGTGGACGCCGCCGCTCTCACGGCCGCCTACGACGAGTTCTGCGTCTACAACGCCGATCTCAAGGTCATCATCACCGATTGGCAGATGAAGGACCCGGCCACCGTCAACGATCATGCCGACGCCGATTACGACGGCGCGGTCCTGGCTCGTCTCACCGACACCCATCAGCGCCTGCGCCCGCTGGTGCAGCGACTCGGTCAGCTGGCTCCCCGCCTGGTCCGCTACACCGACCGCCTCGACCGTGCTGTCGAGCGCATTGCCGAGGGAGATCACACCTACGTGGCCCGCCCCATTATGGACAGCTACCACACCGTCTGGTTCGAACTCCACGAGGATTTGATCGGACTGTGCGGCCTCACCCGCGCCGAAGAGGCAGCAGCCGGCCGTGCCCACTGATCCGATGGTTTCCCTCGCCGCTCAGCGCTGGATCGACTTCGCTGAGATCGACAATGTTCGCGACCTCGGCGGACTGCCCGTAACCGGCGGTGGGACAACCCGTTTCGGTATGGTCTTCCGCTCCAGCACCCTGCAGCAGGCCACCTGCGAGGATCTGACGCAGCTGCTGGAACCGCTCGGCCTGCGCACGGTCATCGACCTGCGCCTCCCGGACGAGGTGGAACGCGAAGGCTACGGACTGTTCGCCGACGCGGCCGTCCACATTGCCAATCTGCCGATCCGGAAGTCGGTTCAGTCATCTTTGGCTGCAAGGGATCTGGTTCCCGATAAGACTCGGGTGGATCTGACCGATCTCTACGGACAGCTGCTGAACGGCAGTGGCGATCACATTGTGGAAGCAGTCCGGCTGATCATCGATCCGGCGCGGCGTTCGGTGCTGTTCCACTGTGCCGCAGGCAAAGACCGCACCGGTGTCCTTGCCGCAGTGCTGCTGGACGCGGTCGGAGTCACGGCCGAGGCCATTGCCGACGACTACGAAATCACCAACCAGCGTATGCGGCGAGTCCGCGACCGCTTGGACGCGCTGCCCTCCTATGCCGGTCTGCCGCAGGCGAATACCGGCATTCTCGCCATCAGCGCCGATGTCATGCTCCGCTTCCTGGAGAAGCTGCACGCCGAGCACGGTGGCGCGGGCGCATGGCTCCTCACCCAGGGCCTCACCGAGACGGAATTGCACCAACTCCGTCAGACCCTGGTAGAACTCCCCGCGAGTAACTGACCCGCGCACACATAACACCCCGTCATCCCGGGGTGCTTTTGGCCGGGATCCCCACGGGCAGCGTTCAATACACGGTTCCCATCGCGGACCGCACCTCGTCGAGCGTGTGGTCCGCAATGTCGTTCGCACGCCGATTTCCTTCGCGCAGCACCGTGCGCGCGAAATCCGGATCCCGTGCCAATTCGGCGCGGCGCCCGCGATGCGCGGCGAAATAGTCGTTCACCGCATCTGCGGTGAGCTTTTTGAGCGCCCCCGCACCACTGTCGCCGATACGATCCGCCAGCACCTTCTCATCAACTCCGGTGCACAACGCGGCGGTGGTGAGCAAGGCCGAGACGCCCGGCCGGAGCTCCGGGTCGAAGCTGATCCGTCGCTCCGAATCCGTTGGCGTGCGCCGGATCAGCGCCGCCGTCTCATCCGCGGTCATGGCGAGCGTGATCGCATTCCCGTAGCTCTTGGACATCTTCCGCCCGTCCAGCCCCGGCACCTCCGGGGCCGGCGTCAGCAGCGCCTCGGGCTCCGGAAAGACTTGCCCGTAGCGCTCATTGAACCGCCGCGCGATCACCCTGGTCAGTTCGACATGGGGCAGATTGTCCTTGCCCACCGGCACCAGATTGCCCTTGCAGAACAGAATGTCCGCAGCCTGATGCACCGGATAGGTCAGCAGCAGCCCACTCAAAGCCCTACCGGCAGCGGCATGTTCGGCCTTGACCGTCGGATTGCGGTGCAACTCGGCCTCGGTGACCAGACTCAGGAACGGCAGCATGAGCTGATTGAGCGCCGGCACCGCCGAATGCGCGAAGATCGTCGCCCGGCTCGGATCGATCCCCGCCGCCACATAATCCAGCACCGCATGAAAAACGTTGTCCCGCACCGGCCCGAGGCCGTCCCGATCGGTGATCACCTGATAATCGGCCAGAATGACAAACGTCTCCACTCCGAGATCGTGCAGCCGCACCCGCTCCGAAATCGTCCCGAAGTAATGCCCCAAATGCAGCAACCCCGTAGGCCGCTCCCCGGTGAGCACCCGGTACCGCCCAGGATTTTCGGCAATATCGGCGCCCAGCCGCTCACTACGCCCCCGCGCAGCCGTAAAAGAATCCATCGCACAGTTCCTACCTACTAAGTGGACTGCACGACCCCTCGCTCCACACCACGGAACCCACAGGCTGCGTACAGCCCATGAACATGATCATTCAGGCTGCGGTCGCAGCCACCACCACACCTGCCGGAGGTTCATCACCCCGCCACAATAACAACCCCGCCGCTACCTTCGCGACGGAGATTCCGCCACCGAATCGCCCAAGCGGTCGATGTCAGCGCAGGTGGAGAGCTCTGCCCCGCCGGTCCGAACGGTCAGAAGTCGCTGTGAAGCGGCAAATCGTGTCGTGCCGTGCTGGTTTGTGACCGTGTAGGCCGATCGCAGCGACGATGCTTGCGAGCAGTCACCGCGCTATCCAGCGATGTCGGGTCAAGGTTGGTTGATGAGGACCTTGCTGTCCTCGCCGGGCTTCATCAGAGTGAGCAGGCGTTCGGCTTCGGTGCGGATGTCGGCTTCGGCGGTGGCTGAGAGGGGGTGCCACGGGGTGATCTGGATAGTGGCGCCGTTGATGGACCATCGGCCGTGGACGAAACCGTCTACGAGGTACATCGGGACGCCTCCGGAGGCGATCTTGGTTATGCGGGCGCGGTCTTCGTCGCTGATCACGCGGGTGCGGTCGCGGTGGCCGAGGAGGGCGTTGTCGAAGGCGGGGAGTAGGCGGACCGGAGCGGGCAGGTCGGGGTCGGCCAAGGGGGCGTCGGGGAGGTCGAAGAGGTCTCGGCCGGATTCGTCTCGGTAGACGCGCAGTTGGGGGCGCAGGCGTGCGAGCACTTCGGCGAGGCGGGTGGTTCCGGACCACGCCTGGATGTCGGCGACGGTGGCCGGGCCGAATGCTGCCAAGTAGCGGAGGATCATGGTCTCTGGCTGCGGCGACTCCGCGAGAGGTGTGCCCATCCATTCCTCGGCGAGGGAGACCGAGACGCGGCGATTGCGCCATGCGCCCCACACACCGGCCTCGGGATGGTGCACCATCGGGAGCATGACGCCGAGCGCCTGGGCGAGCCTGCCGGGATGCGGGCTCGGGAAACGGTCCGCGAGCATCTGTGCGAGCTCGATGCGGGTCAGTGTCCGGCCGGTGAGCAGTTCCCTTCCGGCAGTGCCGAATTCGATGCGATCGATGCCGTCGATCGCCTCCTGGAAGTAAGGCGCCTGCAGCGCGGCCTCGATGACCGGCCGCACCGTCGGATACAACCAGCGATAGTCCGCAGCGTCCGCCAGATGCACGGTGCGCCGAATCATGGTGGACCGCACCACACTCCGATCGTGCAGTAGCGCAGCGAGATCCTCGTGCCGGAAATCGGTCAACCGAGTCCACAGCCCCACATAAGGCCAGTTCGGCTCCTGCCCCTGCACCGCGATCAGATGCCGAATGAGATCACCCGCAGGCATCGAAACCCGTTCGGCCAGCATCTGCCGCACGAGCAGGGTCCGATTCAACTGGCGCAGCGATATTTCCGTCATAACCCCATTGTCGAACCTAAGTAGGACAGCTTCTGTCCTATCTTGCGCAGCATCTCCGATCCGCTCGGTATGCAGCTCGAATCGCTGTTTGCGCGGCGCTGACCGCGCACACTCGGGGGATGAGTGGGTTGGTCGGGGTGGGGGCGTTTCGGCGGGTGTTCGAGCCGCGGGGGGAGGGTGGGCGGTGGTATGTCAACGACCACACGGTGATTCGGGCGCAGGACGGGCGGTGGCATCTGTTCGGGATCACGCATCGGGAGCCTGCGGATCCGTTCGATGAGACGGTGTTCGCGCATGCCACCGCGGGGGAATTGGGTGGGCCCTGGGTGCAGGAGTCGCCGGCGTTGACGGTGGATCGGGAATATGGGGAGACGCATCTGTGGGCGCCGTTCGTGGTGTGGGACGGGGCGCGGTACTGCATGTTCTATGACGGGGGAGGGGCGGATCGGACGGCTACCGGGATGAATCTGGCCACCTCTGCCGATCTGTTCCAGTGGACCAGGCATCCCGGTGGTCCCCTCTTCCGGGACGGGTATGACGCGCGTGATCCGATGGTGCTGCGCATCGGGGACTGGTGGGTTATGTACTACTGCGCCACCAGCACTCGTGCGGGCGGTAATCACGTGGTCGCCTATCGGACGAGTACGGATCTGGTGGAGTGGGGCCGGCGCCGCATCGCCTATACCGATCCGACCGCCGGAACCGAGGCGGGCAATACGGAATCGCCGTTCGTCGTGCCGCACGGCGGCTACTGGTATCTGTTCATCGGCCCGCGTCCGGAGTATGTCGGCACCGAGATCTTTCGCAGTACCGACCCGTTTCACTTCCAGCCCCGAGACCGCCTCGGCCATATCGCCGCGCATGCCGCCGAGGTGGTGGCGGACGGGGATTCGTTCTGGATCACCGCCGCCGGCTGGGGGCAGGGCGGAGTCCGGCTGGCTCCCTTGCACTTCCCGAGCTAGCCGATCTTCCTCATTCGGGCGTGCCCGGCCCGTCGAACTGGGATTCTGGAGTACGAGTCGAGAGTCCACCCACTGTCGGGAGGCAAGGCAATGGCCCGGATCGGCGTTATCAGTATTTCCGATGGCCGTGACTACGTGCACGGGGGAATCGTCGGATTCATTCGTACAGTGGAAGATCGGCTTGTCGCCGAATTGACCGCGGCCGGTCACACGGTGGTGCGCGGGCGTGAACCGGTCGCCGGCAATCAGCAGGCCGTCGCGGTGGCGCGGCGCGTGCAGGCCGCAGGGGTGGATCTCACGGTGCTGCACTACGCGGTGTGGGCCTTCCCGCACTTCACCATGCTGGCGGCGGGACAGCTGACGAGTCCGATACTGCTGCTGTCGAATATCGATCCGGTGCAGCCCGGAATGGTGGGCATGCTGGCGGCGGGCGGTGCACTCGACCAGATCGGCCGGGAACACGGACGGCTGTGGGGAGATCCGGGCGACCGGGAGCTGATCGAGGCCATCGGGGTGCGGGCGCGGGCCGCTGCCGCGGTGGGAAGTCTGCGGGGCAGCACCTTCGGGCGGATCGGCGGCCGGCCGATGGGTATGAATACCGCGGTGGCCAATACCGACCAGTGGCAGCGAACCTTCGGGATCGATGTGGAGGAGATCGATCAGTGGGAGATCGTCCGGCGGGCCGAGCTCGCCGATGCGGGGGAGGCCAAGGGCGCCCGAGAATGGCTGGAGCGCAATACCGCCGGGGTGCACTACGACGGCCGCAAGCTGACGCCGGAACTGCTGGAGCGGCAGATCTGCTCCTACCTGGCCATGCGGGATCTGATCGCGGAGTGGCATCTGGACTTCTCCGGCATCAAGGGCCAGCCGGAACTGACCCAGCATTTCGCGACCATGGATATCACCGAGGCCTTTCTCAACGACCCGTACGACTGGAACGGCCCGAAACAGCCGCATGTATGCGCCACCGAGGCGGATATGGACGGCGCGCTCACCATGCAGCTGCTCAAGCAGATCTCCGGTACCCCAGTACTTTTCGCGGATGTCCGGCACTATCACGCCGACCGTGATATCTGGGATCTGTGCAATTCCGGGCAGCACGCCACCTGGTTCGCGGCCCGCAGCGACGATCCCGCCGAGAACCTGGCTCGTGTGCACCTCTACCCGGAGGTGTTCTTCTTCCCCGCCGGTGGTGCGTCGGTGCATCATCTGGCCGCGCCCGGGCAGATGACCTTCGCCCGGCTCACCCGTAAGAACGGTGCGTACCGAATGCAGTTGATGCTCGGTGATTTCGAGACCTACGACGATGCGACCAATGAGGCGCTGATGAAACAGTCCACCCGGGAATGGCCGCATGCCTTCGCCCGCCTGGATGCCGAGGCCCCGGATTTCCTGTCCCGCTTCGGCGCCAACCACATTCACGCCGTTCCCGGTGACCGCAGACCCGAGGTGCGGGCCGCCTGCGAGCTACTCGGCGTCACCCTCGACGAATTCAGCCGGGCGAGCTGACATGCTGCTCGGCATCGATATCGGAACCTCCGGATCCAAGGGTGTGCTGGTCGATCACCGCGGCATGGTGGATATGAGAGCCGAACGACCACACCGGGTCTCGACTCCACGTCCCGGTTGGGTGGAGCACGATGCGGAGACGGTGTGGTGGGCGGACTTCGTCGGCATCGCGCGGGAGCTGGTGGCCGCCGCCGACGGCGCACCCCTCGAGGCGCTCGCGGTGAGCGGGATCGGGCCCTGCCTGCTGCCCGCCGATGCCGAGGGCAGGCCGCTGCGGCCCGCCATCCTGTATGGCGTCGATACCCGCGCCGTTATCGAAATCGAGGAACTGACCGCCGAATTGGGTGCGGACACCGTGCTGGAGCGGTCGGGGTCCCCGCTCACCAGTCAAGCTGTCGGCCCGAAACTACGCTGGCTGGCCCGGCACGAGCCGCAGGTCTGGAAAGAAACCCGAATGCTGTTGATGGCCAGCTCATTTCTGGTCCACCGCCTCACCGGCCGCTATGTGCTCGACCATCAGTCCGCCAGCCAGTGCGTACCCATGTACGACCTCATGTCGCAGACCTGGGCCACCGACTGGGCCGATTCGGTGGCGCCCGGCCTACCTCTACCCGAATTGGCCTGGCCCACAGAGATAGTCGGCCACGTGACGCCCGAAGCCGCAGCGGCGACCGGACTTCCGGTAGGGCTGCCCGTCACGACCGGCACCATCGACGCCTGGGCCGAGGCCGCCGGTGTCGGCGTCCGCGACCCAGGCGACATCATGATCATGTACGGCACCACCCTGTTCCTCACCCAGGTGCTCACACACCCGCATCCGCATCCCGGCTTCTGGACCACGTGCGGAACCTGGCCCGGCACATACACATCCGCCGCCGGCATGGCCACCTCCGGCGCAATCACCGACTGGCTGCGCGCCCTCACCGGGAGTGACTTCGGCGACCTACTCGACGAGGCCGCCGACGTCCCGCCGGGCAGCCGCGGCCTACTGGTGCTGCCCTACTTCGCGGGTGAACGCACGCCCCTCTTCGATCCCGATGCCCGCGGCATCATCGCCGGACTGACCCTCACCCACCAGCGTGCCGATATCTACCGTGCGGTCCTGGAGGGCATCGGCTACGGCGTCCGCCACAATCTCGAGGTCATGGCGTCCGCGGGCGGCGACGCCCGTCGCCTGATCGCGGTGGGCGGCGGCACCAAGGGCGGCCTCTGGACCCAGATCGTCTCCGATATCACCGGCCTCCCACAGCAACTCCCCGCCGACACCATCGGCGCGGCCCTGGGCGACGCCCTGCTGGCGGCGGAAGCCATCGGCCTGGACACCTCCGCCTGGAACCCCATCACCACCACCATTGACCCCAACCCCTCCCGCACCGTCCACTACACCCCCTACTACCGCCACTACCGCTCCCTCTACGAATCCACCCGCACCACAGCCCACTTCCTGGCCGCCGAACAACACCGCGCCGCCACCCACGACTGACCCCTGCCGGACCGTCACCCACGACGGACCGCTACCCGCCCGTCATCCCGGCATGCTTTTGGCCGGGATCCACACAGTCAGCGCCGCAACGGGTCCGGTGGATTCCGGCCAAAAGCGCGCCGGAATGACGGGGCGGCGAGCCCTACCGGCGGGTATGTGACGGTTGCCCGGCAATCGCGGAACCTAGGACAACAGGGACTCCAGGTGGTATGACTTTCGCGTGGCATGGACGTTGCGGCTCAGCGAGCACGAAGAGGCTGCGCTGTGCGCGCAGGCGGTACTGGAGGGGCGATCGAAGCAGGAGATCACCCGGGATGCGCTGCGCACCTATTTGGAGCGCCATCGTGCCTGGGAGGGCTTCCTGTCCGACGACAAGGTCGTCTACGGGTAGTAGGTGTCACGAATGCGGGCATAGCGCTCGCGAATCGCCATGCCGACTCCGGGCGCGACGGGGTGGAACTCCGTCGGCGCCAGCGTCGGCCAGCGCGGCGGTCGCGGCCCGCCCCGCAGCGCCCAGGCGGCCTGCCGTGCCGCGCCGAGCGCCACGTACTCGCTCGGATTCGGCACCGAGACAGTCTGTCCGAAGATGGTCGCCGCCGCATGCGCGATCAGCCGTGACCGCGCCGCCCCGCCGATGAGCAGAATCCGGTTCGGTGTGGTCGGCAAGCGGTCGAAGGCCTCGGCGATATTGCAGAGCATTCCCTCGATCGCCGCCCGCGCCAGATGATGCGGTCGCATGGTCTCCGGGCGCAGGCCGTGCAGACTTCCGGTGGCATGCGGCAGATTCGGCGTGCGCTCACCGGCGAGGTAGGGCAGCAGCGTCAATCCGTCGGCGCCCGGCGGTGATTGCGCGGCCAGCACCTCCAGCCCGGACAGATCGGTGCCGAGCAGATTCGCGGTGGCATCCAGTACCCGCGAGGCGTTCAGCGTGCACACCAGGGGCAGGAACGCCCCCGTGGCATCGGCGAAACCATTGACCGCCCCGGAAGCATCGGCGCTGGGATGCCCGGAGCGGGTGAAGACCGTCCCGCTGGTGCCCAGCGACACCACCACATCACCGTCCGTGATTCCCAAACCGAGTGCGGCCGCGGCATTGTCACCGGTTCCGGCCGCCACCAACCGCCCGCCCGGAGTGCGCCCCGCCACCTCCGCCGGATCGAGCACCCGCGGCAGTGCCGGGGTGCGGCCGCGGAAGGCCATCGATAGCAGATCGGTGCGATAGTGCCCGGAGGTGGGCGACCAGTATCCGGTGCCCGAGGCATCGCCACGGTCGGTGGTGGTCTCGTCGTGCGGATCGCCGCCGCGCAGCTGCCAGGTGAGGTAGTCGTGCGGCAGCAGCACCCGCACGGTGCGGTCGGCGAGCTGTGGTTCGTGATCGGCGAACCAGCGCAGTTTGGCGACGGTGTGCGCCGCGAGCGGCACGCTGCCGACGGCATCGGCCCACGCCTGCGGTCCGCCGAGTTCGGCGACCAGTTGGGTCGCCGCCTCCGCCGAGCGAGTGTCGTTCCACATCAAGGCGTCTCGCACCGGCTGCCCGTCGGCATCGAGCGCCACCAGCCCGTGCTGCTGTCCCGCGACGGCAATGGCCTCGACATCCCGCATCATCCGATCGCAGGCCTGTCTCAGTGCGTCCCACCAGATCGAGGGCGCGACCTCCGTGCCGTCGGGGTGCGGTATCTGACGCTGCCGCAATACCGTTCCGGTATCGGCGTCGCACACCACCAACTTGCAGGATTGAGTCGAAGAGTCCACTCCGGCAACGACCGTCATTGGCCCCTACCCGTCTCTAGCGTGCCGCTACCCGTCCGGGACGCAGCTGGATTTTGCGGCCGGTGCCCGCGCGGAAAGTGCGGAGGGCATCACCGAATTCGCCGAGCGCGAAATCGTGGGTGATCATGGTGTCGGCATCGATGACGCCTTCACCCATCAGATCCACGGCTCGCCCGAAACTGTGCAGGACCGCCATCGAACCGACAATGGTGATCTCGTCGTTGTAGATGCGGAATGGTGAGATGGCGGCCCGCGCCTGCGCGGGGGCGACACCGAATTGCTGATAGGTGCCGCCGCGCCGAACTCGCGACAGCCCGTCCTCGATGGCGGGAATCGTTCCACTGCAATCGATGACGATCTCCCAGCCCTCCGGCCGATCCATATCGTCGGCGGCGGTGGTGGCCGCGTCCGCGCCGAGCCTGCGCGCGACCGCCAGTCGATCGGGATTGGTGTCCACCACCGATACCGAGGCAGCGCCGGCCGCGCTGGCCAATTGCAGCATGAGCAGCCCCATGGTGCCCGCACCGTAGATCAGATAGTGCGCGCCGAGTTGCCGTGGCAGCACATCGAATCCGTGGACGGCGCACGAGAGCGGTTCCACCAGTGCACCGTGCACCGCCGAGAGATGCCCGGGTAGCCGATAACAGTTGGCGGCGGGCACTTTCACGAACTCGGCCATGGCGCCGTCGACGGTATCGCCGATGGCGCCCCAGTTCTCACAGAGATTTCCGCGCCCGATCGCGCAGTAATGACAGCGGCCGCAGAACAGTGAGGGATCGACGGCGACCCGATCACCCACCCGCACTCCGGCGGCATCCGCGCCGAGAGCCACGATCTCCCCGGCGAATTCGTGTCCCGGGATGATCGGATAGGGCGTGGGCGGGAATTCACCCTCGACGATATGGATATCCGTGCCACAAATTCCGACCGCGTCGACCCGCACCACCGCTTCCCCCGCCCCCGGCGTGGGATCCGGCACCGTATCGACCGAGAACTGTCCAGGCTTCTCGACAACCAGCGCGCGCATACAAATACCATGCACCCGAACGCGGTTCACCAAGTGCGTTTTACCCAATAGAAATCACAATGTCGTCATCCCGGCGTGTTCTCGGCCGGGATCTACAACCACCAGTGGATTCCGGCCAAAAGCATGCCGGAATGACGGGCCGGCAACTACTTCTGGACTTCGACCGCATTAGGGGAGAGGGGTGTGCGCGGGGTGTGATTGATACCAAAACGCGGTAGTCGCGACATGCGCGTGTTCCAGCGGAAGGTAGTGCCCGTCCTCGCGCCAGCCGAGCGCCTGGATGGTCGCGCTCAGACTGTGGTCGAAACAGATCGGATCCGGAATGTGCCAGCGGTACATGCCGAATCGCTGCTGTGGTTCGTAGATGCGTTCGCGCGGTTGCACCTGCACCAGCCCCAGATAAGGCGTCGAGTAGGGCAGTTGCGCGCCGCCCAGATCGAAATTCCAGGCGCCGCCGAAATAGTCCTCGGTCCCGGTGCCGCAGATGGTCGGGAATTCGGTGTCATCGTCCAGATAGAACTTGAGCTCGCCCTCACCCCACCAGCCGGGTGCGCGCGGTTCGATCGCCAAATACGTGCCCACATAGCGGCCCGGACCGCCGACTACTTCGACGAGTGGATGTACGGCAGGGGAGCCGAGTGGATCACTGCAGCGCCAGCAGGCATGCAGATATCCGGATGCTTCCGGCACATCCTCTTCCATATAGGTGATCTGGTAGTAGACGGGTGCGGCGCGTTCGGCGCCATTGTGCAGGGTGATGAGCGCATGCATACCGAACGGCATGGGCCAGTAGCTGTTCAGCCCGCCCGCCGGGGCGACCACCACCATCTGTGAATTGACCAGCGCCAGTTGCTCCCAGCCATTGCAGAAGAAGTCGCCCAGCGGCACCGCGACGGCGGGTTCGAGCGCGCCGTCCCAGTACATCTGCAGGGTGAAGTGCTGCAGCAGACTGCGATCGGTGGTGAGCCAGAAATGCCGGATTACGCCAGGCCCGGCGATATCGGCGAGGGTGATCGTCTGGCCGGGTTCCAGATCGATCGACGGCGATACCTTCCAGCCGCGACCGAGCCCCGCGGCTGCGAACGCCCCGGTCCCGGCGATGGCCCGCCCGCCCGCGCCGGGCTCGCCGGTGGGGTTCTCCGGACTGATCGAGCGGGTGCGCCGCCCGTCGAGATGCCAGATCTCCTGCACCATGGGAATTTTCGCACGGTGTCGCCCGGCGTGTCCCCGACATGCCGCAACCGGAACTGCGCAGTGCTTGTCATGGAATGCGCAGTGCTGGTCGGGAACACGAAATGCCGGCGCCATCCCACACGGGGCGCCGGCATTTCAGAGCGAGTTACTTCAGACTGTCAGTGCTAGCTGCCGAACGATCCGGTGGAGATGCCACCGGTCTTGATCAGCTTGTCCTGCAGCGCCTTGTAGGTGCCGGCATCGATGCCCAGCTTCTGCGTGATGTAGTTCGACACCGAGCCGGAGGCCGCCGTGGCCGCGGCGAAGGCCGCGTCCAGGTAGTCCTGCTGCACACCCAGCACCGGACCGAACAGTGACGGATCGGTCACCAGGCCCCGGGCTACCAGCGCATCGAGGGTGGCCTTGTTGCTGGCCGCCAGACGATCGTTGGACGCCAGGTAGTTTGCATTGATCTGGCTCTGCGGAGTGCCGAGGATGGTCATCAGGAACGCGGTCATCATGCCGGTGCGATCCTTGCCCGCGGTGCAGTGGTACAGCACCGCGCCGGAGGAGTTGGCGATCTCCTTCAGCGCCGCGCCGAACTGCCCCTGCGAGGTCGGATCGTTGACAACCCAGGAGTAGTAGTCGCGCATGTACTGCGCGCCCTTGCCGTCGCCCAGCGCCGCCTGCTGCGCGGCCGGGCCGCTCTGCACGAGCTTGCCGAAGAACACGTAGAAATCATTGCTCGGGTCGTAGATCGGCAGCTGCACGGTCTTGATCGAGGCCGGCACCTTGTCCGGGCTGGCCGCCCGCTCGGTGGGGCTGCGGAAGTCGATGACCTCGGTGACGCCCGCGGCGGTCAGCGTCTGCTGATCGGCATCGGTCAGATTGTTGAGTGCGTCGGTGCGGTACACCAGACCGGACTTGATGGTCCCGTTCTGTGCCGAAACCCCGCCGATATCACGGGCATTCGGTGCACCGGCGAGCTTGAAGTCCGCGCCGATCGGAGCCTGGTGCAGGATCGAGATATTCGGGGCGGCGAGCGCGGGGGTGATCCCAGCGGCCGGAAGTACGGCGATGAGCGCGGCGGTTACACCGGTCAGTAGGGTGCCGCGTACTGCGCGCGAAATCGTCACTACAGGTATTCCTTTCAATCACGAGCCGAACAGTGGGTTCCCGGCCCGGGCTTCAGCAGCCGTGCGGCCGACGAGATGTCCTCGGCCGCACGACCTTCGGGATACGCCCCAGCGGTTGCCGGGCGCATCCCGCACGATGACCCGCGGGTTATGGCGGGCATCTCGCGCGAAGTGCGTTGTGGTGCGGTGCTACTCGGCGTCGGACAGCAGCGTGATGGTGCCCGCCGCGCCGTCGACCCGGACGCGCTGTCCGTCGGCGAGGCTGGTGCTGGCGGTCTTGGTATCCACCACGCAGGGGACGCCGAACTCGCGCGCCACAATGGCGGCATGGGAAGCGGCGCCGCCGATATCGGTGACCACCGCGCCCGCATAACCGAACATGGCGGTGTGGCCGGTATCGGTGACCGCGGCGACCAGGATGTCGCCGGGCTCGATATCGTCGTCGATCGACAGCACCCGCTTGACGATGCCCTCGACCACACCGGGGCTGACGCCGAGGCCGGTGAGGACGCCGCCGACCGGCAGCGCGCCGGAGATCTCCTCCGGCTCCCAGTCGCCATTGATCACATCGGGCATGCGGACGCCCTGGTAGCGGGTGCGCTCGGCGCGGCGGCGGGCCACGCGCTCCTGCAGATCGGCAGGCGCCCAGAGGATTTCGTCGAGGGTGAGGAAGGCCGAATCCTCGATCTCGGTGAGCTTGCCGACCTTGACCAGGCGGGCGGCCCGCTCCTGGGTGGCCATGCGCAGGCAGTTGGTGACCCGCACCACGGCATCGCGAGAGCGCTCGCGGTAGACGGTCGCGCCGACCGCCATCTTGGCGGTGCGGCTGCTCGGCTCGGCCACCGGTTCCCGGTGCGGCGCGGGCATTTCGGCGGCGCGGCCGCCGGCGGTCACCAGCAGTTCGGGGCGGTCGCCGAAGGTGGCGTTGATGAGCTCGCACTCACCCGGTCCGCGGTGGCCGATCTTGCCCAGCTCCTCGGCGAGGGCCTTGGCGAATTCCGGCGACTTCTCCCGCGCGGCGGCCACATCACCGCTCTTGGCGATGGTCTGCAGCCCGGAGTCCTTGCGGCACAGCGCCGCCAGCCGCTCGACGGCCAGCATGGTCTTGGCCGACTCGAGCCGGTTCAGGTCGATCTTCACCTCACCCTTGTGTGCCGCGGTGGCCGCGCCTGTCATCATGACGCCAATGGAGGCGGCCTGCCACGCCTGGTTCAGGCGATCACGCCACAGCAGTGCACGGGCGTGCAGCTGCTCATCGGTGAGTTCGGAAATCTGGTCGCGGGTAAGGGCTTCCGCGTGCGAGGCGGCATTGATCAGCTCGGCGGTCTTGCGGTAGCTCAGGGCGGTGGCGCCCACGCGGCCCAGCGCCTTGAAGGTGCCCAGGCGGGCGGCGAAGCCGGTCGACATGGACGGTCGGCCCTTGGGATGCAGTTCCACATCGCCGATGGCGCCGTAGACGTCGCGGCGCACGCTCTCCTCGTCCCAGCCGGGCATGTTCTCGGCGGAGAACACGCCGATGGACGCATTGATGTACATGTGATGGCCCATGACGCCGGTGACGCGGGAGACCCAGTGCTCCAACGCGATTCCCTCGATGGCGATCATATGGCCCATGGCCTCGTTGCCGAGCCGGATCGCACCCGCCTGCAGATCGATGGTCAGCGGGGTGAGCGGGCCGGGCAGCGCCTCGGAGGTATTGGTGGCGGTGAACACCGGAATGCGATCGTCGAGCAGATCGTCGAACTCACCCTGGAGTCCTTCGGGCGCAGATGCTTTCAGCGTGTACCCGTCAGAGGTGGGCGCATTCTGCGGCACCACATGGGAGGGCAGCGGGATCGCGCCGTTGCGGGCGCGCAGACCCGAACCGTCGGCCTTGCGGCCGTGCAGACCGCGCACCACATCGGCGACGGTTTCGCGGGCGGTCCAGCCGTAGCGGAAACCCCACTCGTCGCGAGCGGCCGTGGTGTCCACCTGGGCGTGGCCCGAGGACGAACGGGGCAGCCACGCAGCGTATTTGATGCCCGCGTCCTTCAACGCACGGCGCATATCGTCGCCGGAGATCTCACCGGGAGCGGCCAGGCCCACGGCGCCGCTGCGCTGCGAGAGCGCGGCCAGCACCAGGAAGCGCTCCAGATCGTCGTAGTGCAGCACCTGGAGGGCGGCATTGCCGCGCGCACCGGCCAGATTCTCCAGTGTGCGCCAGCTGCTGCCGTCGATGCGGCGGCCGGCGACCAGCGCGGTGCGCACGATGAGCGCATCGACGCCACTGCTCGACACAATGCGTTCCGTCGTCGAATCCGCGCCTGCCGCAACGGGAACCACCAGTCGCGCGCCGGCTTCACGAGCCGCCGACACGATTCCGGCGATCGCGCGGCCGGCCAGATGCAGCACGACATCCACGCCCGCGACGGCCCGGGCGCAGACCTGCGCATCGGACAGATCGCCGACGGTGACCACAACGCGCGGGTCGACCAGCCGATAACGTCGCCGGTCCAGGCCGACGACCTCGTGCCCGGCCGCCAGCAGCATGCGCGCCACGGAACGTCCGCTCGGCTCGGTGACTCCGGTGACCAGAATCCGCATTGACTCTCCTCCTTGAAAGGCGCCCCCAACCACAGTGACGCCGTTCACACACCATCCCCAGTGCACTGCCGGGGGACCGGTCACAGTCCCGGTCAACGGGATCGGAGAGTCGGTGAGCAAGATGGGGCGCTATACCTGGCCGGTGCCAGCGGGCACCGTGCAGGCATGACAGCGCGGAATTCGGTGACGCCAAGGGCGGCCGGCGAGGTGAGCCACTACGACATCGATACCGATGTGGTGATCGTCGGTTACGGCGCGGCCGGCGCCGCAGCCGCCTTCGAGGCTGCTCACACCGGGGCTCGGGTCCTGGTGCTGGACCGCTCCGGCGGGCCCGGCGGCGCCTCGGCCATGTCCGGCGGCGAGATCTATCTCGGCGGCGGCACGCCCGTTCAGGTGGCCTGCGGCTTCGACGACACCCCCGAGGACATGGCGGCCTTCCTGAAGGCGGCCATGGGTGCGGGCGCGGACGTGGCCAAGATCGAGGAGTACAGCGCGGGCAGCGTGGAGCACTTCCACTGGCTGGTCGATCGCGGTGTGCCGTTCAAGCCGACCATGTGGGATGCGCCGACCTGGGTGCCGCCCACCGACGACGGTTTGATGTGGCTGGGCGAGAACAGCTGGCCCTTCACCGAATTGGCCAAGCCCGCCCCGCGCGGCCACCGGCCGACGGCCAATGACTTCGGCGGCAAGCTGCTGATGGAATGCCTGTCGGATGCGGCCGAATCCGCCGGTGCCACAGCAATATTCGATGTGTACGTCACCGCGCTGATCGTCTCGGACGACAATGCGGTGGTGGGAGTTGTTGCCCGCCAATACGGTAAGGAGATCACCATCCGTGCCCGTCGCGGCGTGGTGCTCAGCACCGGCGGATTTGTCGACAATGACGCCATGCTCGCCGCGCACGCCCCCGAGCTGCTCGGCCACACCAAGGTCAGTGCGGGCACCGATGACGGCAGTGGCATCCGCATGGCGCAGGCGCTCGGCGCGGCGGTCCGGCACATGTCCTCCGGTCAGGTCGGCATATCGCTCATCCCCGGTCTGGCCGCCCGCGGCATGGTCGTGAATGCCCGTGGCCAGCGGTTCATGAACGAGGACACCTACCCCGGCCGCATCGGCCAGGCTGCGCTGTACCGCCAGAACATGGGCGGCAGCTGGGCGGGTTATGACACCGCCATGTGGGTCATCGTCGACGAGCAAGGTTTCGAAGACGTCCCCGAACCCCAGCGCTGGGGCGTCCAGCCCACCCATGTCGCGGAAACTGCCGAAGAGCTCGAACAACTCACCGGCCTGCCCACCGGCTCACTGGTCGATACCCTCGGCCGCTACAACGAATTCGCCGCCGCCGGAGCCGATCTCGACCTCCACAAGGCCCCCCGCTGGGTCCGCCCCCTGTCCTCGCCGTTGGCTGCCATCGACGTGAAGGCAGGCATCCGGCCACCGGCTGAAGCAGGGGACCGGCGTGGCACCGGCGCGTCGGTCTTCACGCTCGGAGGGCTGCACACCGACCTCGACGGTCACGTCCTCGACCTCGACGGCACCCGCATCCCCGGCCTCTTCGCCGCAGGCCGAGCCACCAACGGCCTCCACGGCATCGGCTACATCTCCGGCACCTCCCTGGGCGACGGCACCTTCTTCGGCCGCCGAGCCGGCACCTCCGCCGCCCGAACCGAATAACCCACACCTCACAGCCCGCCGCCCATCGGCACAGCGCCTGTCAAGGCTGTGCGGCTTGGACACGAGCTGTGCCATCGCAAGAAGGGCGTTCGGCCACTCCGTGGCGGAAGTGGCTGCCTCTGTCGACCTACAGCTCCTCACCACACAGCTCGCCTTTAGACCGCGCAGCCTCTACAGACCCTGTGCTGATTGGAGGCGGGCTGTTTGGTTGGGTAGGGCCGGGTGAAACGGGGGGTCAGCAGATCTGGCCGGGAGTGGTGGCGTTGGCGGAGAGGAGGTTTCGGATCAGGGCGAAGTCGATGTCGGCGGGGGTGCGGAAGCGGAGGCAGCCTTTGCCCATGTTGTGGGTGGAGAGGGCCTCGGTGAAGGTTTCGCGGACATCCGTGCGCAGGAGGTAGATCGAGATGTATTGCTGCTGGCTGGCGAAGGCGAATTCGACTTCGTTGGTGCGGGCGTAGCTGGGCATGCCGTACGCCATCAGCTCGGTGAAGCCCTCTAGTTCGGTGCGGCACATTTCTCGCAACCTGGTGAGGGTGGGTGCGCGGTTCTCGGGGAGGGCGGCCAGGTAGGCGTCTACGTCTGCTGCTTCGCTTCGGACCACGGGGTGAGCCTATCGGCGGTGCGTGTCGCTGGAGGATGGGACAGCTAACTGTGGGTGACACTCTGGGGATGACGGCTGAGCCACAGCGGGGGAGATCGTTCGGGGCGCGGGTTGCGGGGGTGCTGCGGGCTGCTGATCGGGCGGTGCGGCCGAACTATGCGGGGGTGGTGGTGGGGGCGATCTTTTTCGCTTGGTCGGTGTCGCCGTCGCTGCTGCCTCGGGAGTGGATTTTTCAGGGGCTGGTGAGCGGGATCAGCGCGGTGATCGGGTACGGGGTGGGGTGCGTGCTGGAGTGGATATTCAGTCGGTGGGTGCGGCCTCGGCTGCCGGAGTCGGTGAACAAATGGGCAGCGCTGTGGCAGCCCTCGGGCAGGACTCGTGAGATCACCAAGTTGGTGATCATGGCGGGCGCTGCGATCGGGGCGGCGGCCATTCTGGCGCGGTCGGCTCGCTGGCAGCGGGATCTGGAAGTGCTGATGGGGATGCAGCCGACGACCACGTCCAGCTATTTGCGGACCGAGGTGCTGGCGGCGGCGACCGTGGCGCTGGTGATCGGGGCGTATCGCGGGGTGCGGTGGTTGGTGCGGTGGGTTATTCGGGTGCTCAATATCGACTGGCGGATTCCCCGGGCCATTGCCGCGCCTGGCGCCTTCGTGCTGGTGTTGGTGCTGGCCGTCCTGCTTTTCCAGGGCGTGCTGGCGAAAGCCTTCTTCTCCGTGGCGAATTCGGCATTCAGCGTGCGCAATGGCAATACCTCCGCGGCGGCGATCCAGCCGACCCTGCCCGAACGATCCGGCAGCCCACAGTCATTGGCTCCCTGGAAGACGCTGGGATCGGAAGGGCGCTGGTTCGTCTCCTATGTGCCCACCGCCGAGCGGATCGCACAGGTGACGGGAAAGCCTGCGCGCGAACCGATTCGCGCTTATGCCGGATTGGAATCCGCGCCGACGGCGGAGGATGTCGCGAATCTCGTGGTGCGCGAGCTCGATCGCACGCACGCCTGGGAGCGTCAGGTCGTGGTGGTGGTGACCACGACCGGCACCGGCTGGGTGGACTCGACCACGGCGGCGGCCATCGAGTACATGTACGGCGGCAACTCCGCCATTGCCGCCACGCAGTACTCGTATCTGCCGAGCGTGCTGTCGTTCCTGTCGGACAAGCAGAAGGCGGCCGATGCCGGGCGGTTGCTGGTGCACGCGGTGCACGAGCGCTGGGCCACGTTGCCGCCGGATCACCGGCCGAAACTGCTGGTGTACGGGGAGAGCCTCGGTTCGCAGGGATCGGAGGCGGCCTTCACCGGGCTCGATGACATTCGCACCCTGGTCGACGGGGTGCTGTGGGTCGGGCCGCCGAACTCGAATCGGCTCTGGAGCCAGCTCACCGAGCGCCGTGATCCGGGCACGCCCGAAATCCTGCCGATCTACGCCGACGGTCTCATCGTCCGCTTCGCCGCCGACGCCGAGAATCTGAATCGTCCGGACCGGCAGTGGATTTCGCCCCGCGTCGTCTATCTCCAGCATGCTTCCGACCCCATTGTCTGGTGGTCGCCGGATCTGCTGTTCAGCCAGCCGGACTGGCTGAAGGAACCGCGCGGCTCCGACGTCTCCAAATCCATCCGCTGGTGGCCGATCGTCACCTTCTGGCAGGTGAGCGCCGATATGGCGCACGCCCAGAAGGTCCCCTCCGGTCACGGCCACCGCTACGGCACGCTCGTCCTCGACGGCTGGGTGGCGGTATCCCAGCCTGCAGACTGGAATCCCGACCTCACCGGCCGCATCCGCCAGGCCCTCGACCAAGACATCGACTGGGAGTACGCGCACAAATAGTCCTTCGTACCCACTCCACCAGCCGCCCCCGCTGCTCGGCAGCGGGGGCGGCGTCTGTCCCTTCACCGGGATGAGATTCCGTTGATCGGGACTTTTCCGGCCGCCGGGTGCTCTGGGCCATAGCGTCGGGTGCAGGAACCACTGCACGAGGAGGAAACACCCGCATGACGAACAAGGTGCTCGATCAGGTTCGGGATCTGCTGCCCGCGATCCGGGAACGGGCGGTGCAGGCCGAAGAGCAGC
>NZ_JAODNK010000018.1 GCF_025465275.1 Nocardia sp.
GCCGTCGGGGTCCATCATCAGCAGCAGATCGATATCGGGCCGCAGTTTCCGCAACCACGCCCCCGTGGGCAGCATCCCCAGTCCGGAGTCTATGAGCGCGACGATCACACCTGTCACGGTAGTGAACGTCCTGCCTCGATCGCGAACTGTGTCCGCCCAATGGCAGGAATGAGCCGCCGAACAGGGCGGATCCGCGCTCCGTGGAAGTGTCGGCTGCCGGCCGGTCCTCCCGGCTCGAGAAGGGGCTCAGGCGACCGGCTGGGCTCCGGCGAGCTGTGCGCGCATCTTCATCACCTTGCCGGTCATACCGGCGCCGACAACGGCGACGAGGGTGCCCGCGCGGAAGAGGTGGGCGAGGAATTTGCGGCCCTGGTCCTCGATGATCCGGACTTCGTCGGCGAGACCGGGGTTGCCGAGCACCTGGATCTTCACGTTGTACTGATCGCTCCACACATACGGAACATGCACGGCGGCAGGATGATTCACGCCGAGCAGGGCGCCTGCGAGCAATTGCGCCTGCTCGCCCGCATTGGTCCAGTGCTCGACCCGCCTGTTGCGTCCGGTGCCCAGCCGCCAGGCGGCCACATCGCCGAGGGCCCAGACGCCGTCCACGCCGGTGCGGCCGACCTCATCGGTGAGTACGCCACCGCCGTCGGCCGGCGCTGCCAGCGGGATATCGGAGCCGGCGAGCCAATCGGTGACCGGCACCGAGCCGACGCCGACCACCACCAGGTCGGCCTCGACGACGCTGCCGTCGCTGAGGCGGACGCCGCGTACGGCCGCGTCCTCGAGCGCGCTGTTGTCGGTGTTCGTCTGGGCCGAAACGCTATTCGAGTCGTCATCGGTCGCCGTGGTGAGCAGCGACTCGACGCCGACCCCGCAGCGCACGTCCACGCCTTCTTCGAGGTGCATGCGCGCCACCAGTGCGCCGATCTGTTCGCCGAGGGCCGCGGCCAGGGGAGTGGGCTGCGGTTCGACGAGGACGACGTCGACGCCGCGCTCCCGGAAGCTTGCGGTGAGTTCGCAGCCGATGAATCCGGCCCCGATGACGACGGCGCGCTGTGCGGTGCCGAGGTGCTCGCGCAGTCCGGCGGCGTCGTCGTGGGTGCGCAGTACGTGCACGCCGCGGGCCTGCGGGAAGCTGGGAATGCGCCGGGGCCGCAGTCCGGTGGCGATGACGAGCCGGTCGTAGCCGAGCGTGCTGCCGTCGCTGAGCGTCACCTGCCGGGCGCCGGTGTCGACGCCGGTGGCGGCCACGCCGAGCCGCAGGTCGATGCGGTTTTCCTGGAAGAATTCGGAGGGCCGCAGGGCGGTGTCGTCGGTCTCGCCGCGGACGAACTGTTTGGACAGCGGCGGGCGGTCGTAGGGTGCGCGGTCTTCGTCGCCGAGGAGGGTGATTTCCCCTTCGTAACCTGCGCGTCGCAGCTCCTCGGCGGTCCGCAGGCCGGCCAGTCCCGCGCCAACAATTAGAACGTGTTCTACCGAGTGCGACATATCGCACACCATATCGGTTCCGGAGGGGCCTTGACGCTGTGTCACGCACCACATCCGATCAGCTGCTGAATCGTAGCCGAGTATTTATTGATCGGGCGGTCAATCAGGACTAAACCGGTAAGTAGGACATATTCTCAGCCTTGAAGGAGGCACCCCATGTTCACCGAGAGCCGCACCCAGGATGCGGTGGCCGTCGTACTCGGCGCGTACACCGCTCTGTCTTCCCTCTGGGTTGCCCATAGTGACCGCGCTATGTGGACCCTGATCGTGCTCGGCGTACTCATCGCCCTCACTGGTCTCGGCCATCTCGCCAACGCACTTACCGGCACCGCTCAATACGCGATGGTCGTGCTCGGCGCGCTGCTGTTCATCTCCCCGTGGGTGATGAATTTCCATGATTACACCGGTGCCTCGTGGACCGCGTGGGTGGCCGGTGCGCTGACCGCGGTGATCGGACTCGCGGCAGTGCCGGCGGTGTCGGGTCGGCTGCATACGGTGACGCATCACTGATGCAGATGCATCGACCCGGAGCGGGGCGTCGCCGGACCCGGAGACTCGACGGCGACGCCCGTCAGCTCATTCTCAATGCCGCGGAGAAATTGTTCGCGGCACAGGGATTCGACGCGACCCCGACGGCTGCCATTGCCGCCGGGGCCGACGTCCCCAAAGGCCTTGTCTTCTACTACTTTCCGACCAAGGATGCGATTCTGTCGGCGCTCATGGCCGAACGCGTCCCCGCCGATCCCATCGACGACATCGAATCTGTTGTCGCACCGGGTGATCCGGCGAAGAGTCTGGTGAATCTGGATGCCGCGCTGAATCTGCGCGACAATCACTCCTCGGTCTTGCGCGTCATCATGTGGCGTGAGGCCGATACCCATCCGGATGTGCGTAAACAGTTGCGCCGCATGCGTGATCAGCTGCTGGATGTGACCGCGCGGGTGCTGCAGGCCAGCGCGCCGGGTCCGGTGCAGCCGGGCACCCTGCGTGCCTGTGCGGCGGCCTGGGTTTCGGCCATGTTCGCGATTGCCAGTACGGATCGGTTGCATGCCCTCGACGGTGTGCCGATGCCGACCGGCGACGAGATCTTCAATGTGGCGCAGGTGGTCGCGGCGGGGATGACCCACCTGGGCTGATGTTTGCTGGCGTGTCGCTGCACACTCTGAAAGCAATCCACACGACACTCGTTTCGGGATGTAATCCGGTGCGGGTACTGCAATCTGTCGTGGAGGAACTGATGAGGGCCAAATGGTTGCCACGCATAGTCGGCTACTGCGGTGTGATCACCGTGGGGTTGGTGATCGTGGCCGTTGCCCCGGCGGCTTCGGCGGAGCCCAGCTATCCCATCGCGGATCCGGACCCGTTCTATGCGCAGCCCGCGGATATGGCGAGTCACCGCCCCGGCGATGTCCTGGATTCGCGAGTCATGCCGCCGCTGCCCTACTTTCCGGACACCACCGTCACCATGATCAAGTTCCGCTCCACCAGCTCCGAGGGCGCGCCGATCGCCGCCGTCACCACGGTGCTGACGCCGCGTGAGCATCGCCCGGACGGCCCGGTGCTGTCCTATCAGCACATCATCAACGGCCTGGGCGTCCAGTGTGCGGTGTCGCGGGTGTTGTATACGACGGACCCGGATCTCTTCGTGAAGGAATCCGTCGCCCTGAATGTGGCGCTGCGGCGCGGCTGGTCGGTGGCCCTGCCCGACCATCTGGGACCGAATGTCGCCTATGGCGCAGCCAAATTGGGTGGTCAGATCACCCTGGACGGTATTCGTGCGGTGCAGCGGCTGCCGGGGCTGCAGGCGGCGAACAGCCCGGTGGCGATGGCCGGATATTCCGGCGGCGGTATGGCGACGGCCTGGGCGGCGGCCATGGCTTCGACTTATGCGCCCGAATTGCGGATCACGGGTGCGGCCGAGGGCGGTGTCCCGATGAGCCTGCTGAAGATGGTGAATTCGCTGGGCCTGCAACCGCATCCGGCGTTCGGGCTGGCGATGGCGGCGGCGATCGGCTTGGAGCGGGAGTATCCGGATCGGCTGCCGATCAGTACGCAGATGAATCAGCGAGGCCTGGCGGCGCGCAATGCGATGGCCAATGGCTGCACCAATGAAATCATGGCCGTCGGTGCGGGTCACAGCGCCGGCGAATTCGCAGCCAGCACTTCGATGATCGATGATCCGGCGGTGCGGGGAGTGCTGGAGGAGAACAGTCTGGAGCTCTACGACGGCATCCCGAATATGCCGGTGTTCGAGTGGCATTCGCCCAGTGATCCGCTGATCCCGGTGGATGCCATTGTCAATACCGATCGCCGCTACTGTGCGGCGGGTGTGACGCTGGACATGGATATGAACGGATCTCCGGAACACCTGTCCGCCGCGGTCCTCGGTATGCCGTCCGCTCTGGCCTGGCTGGATGCCCGTTTTCGGGGTGAACCCGCACCGTCCAACTGCTGAACGGTGTAAATGCCCCAATACCGTTGCTCGTGAATCGCTTTCGCTGTGACCCGACTCGCACAGGGTGGGGTGGCACGGTAAGAATGTCGCCCATGGATGCCGATTTCACCACTGGGCTGGGCTCGTCCCTGAACTCGCGTCAGGAGAGCTACCGCCTCACTCACCCGGATACCGCCGATCCGGGCATTTCGCAGAACCCGGTGCTGACCGGCGTCGACACCGGTAATCACGCCACGCTCGGCCGTACCAGCCTGGACCAGCCGGAACAGCCGGTGCAGTGGTCCGCGCCGGTGACCCGCCGCAGCGCCCCGGAGGTGGATTCGCCGGTGCGCCGGTCGGTGCAGAATCTGGACGCGGTCCCGCAGTGGCCGGCCGATCTCGACGCCTCGCCGCGCCGTGCCGCGCCGGATCTGGATTCCACGCCGCGGCTGAGTACCTCGGAGCTCGAGTCGGTTCCCCGCCGTGCCGCCCCTGATCTCGATTCCGTTCCACGCCTGAGCACCCCGGATTTCGATATGTCCGCGCACCGCTCGGCGACCGAGGTGGATTCGCCGGTCCGCCGCCTGCCCACCGATTTCGATTCGGCGCCGCATCGTGCCGTACCGGATTTCGACTCCTCTCCGCGTCGTGCTGCGCCGGATCTCGATTCGGGCCCGCGTCGTGCTGCGCCGGATCTCGACTCCGGCCCGCGCCGTGCCGCGCCAGAGCCTTCGCATCGCCGTGCCGCCCCGGAACCCGAACTCGCCGAACCGTCCCCGAGACCCGATGCCGCCAGGGCCCGTGAATTCCGCGCCGAGGACGCCCCTAATATCGATCTGCACCACATCATGAGTCTGCTGGTCGCCAGTCATGATCTCGATGTAGCCGCGCAGGCCGCAGAAGCCGAAGGCGTCGTTTCCGATTTGACCCAGGCGGCCCGCCGCACCCGCGCCGCCGCAGTCGATTTGATTGCCGCCTGGTACGGCGGCCCCGAACATATGCGCAAATTCGGCGAGGTGCTGTTACAGGCCGCGGCTGAAACCGCTTGAAGCCGAGTGCCGTTCAGCGCGCCTCTCACAGCCAGCGTTGGACGCCGCTGTGGTCGGAGCAGGTGCCATCGCGGTGCTGGCTGAATGAGTAAGTGCCGTCGCCGCATTGGGCGGTGGCTCCGGGCGGCGCCCCGGGTGCGCCGGCTGGGTCGTGGATGCAATCTCCACTGGAGTTGACGTAATCGCCTGGGCCGCAGGTGGCGGCGACGGCGGTCGCGGCCGTCGCGGCGGTTGAGCCGCCTCCGATCAGCGCGAGTGTGCCGAGGGCTGCGACCAGTACGCCGAGCGGGTGCCGTTTTGTAAGGTGGAGTCGCATATTCGCTCCAAGGATGTTTGCGTGCAGGCTGCGCACTTATACCTGGTTATCGCGATCCCCTGGGCGGCTATTACGGCGTCGGGCGTGGGTGCGAGTTCGTGTCGGTGGGGTGTTGGATCATGGTGTGATGCGGGAATTGACGGCTGCGGCGGTACAGGCCGAATTGCTGAAAGTCGCCGATGCCGCGGATGCGGTGCACTTACAGCGCTTCTTCAAGACCGGGCCGGGGGAGTACGGCGCGGGGGATGTATTCATCGGGGTGCGGGTGCCGAAGACGCGGGCGGTGGTGAAGCCGTTCGCCGGGTTGCCGCTTTCGGAGATCGATGTGTTGCTCGACAGTGCGGTGCACGAGCATCGGCTGGCGGGGTTGGTGATTTTGAATGGGGAGATGGCGCGGGCCATGCGCAAGCGGGGCGCGGATATCGCCCGGCAGCAGCGGATCGTCGAGTTGTATCTGGCCGCGGTGCGGCGGGGCCGGGTGAACAACTGGGATCTGGTGGACGCTTCGGCGGAGTTCATTGTCGGGCCGTGGTTGCTGGAGCGACCGCGCGAGTTGCTGTTCGAGTTGGCGGAGCAGGAATCACTGTGGCAGCGACGGGTGGCGCTGCTGTCGTCTTTCGCATTCATCAAGGCGGGCGAGGCCGGCACGACGATCGAGTTGTGCGAGCGGCTGCTCGCGGATCAGCGCGATCTGATTCAGAAGGCCGTCGGCTGGATGCTCCGGGAGATCGGCAAGCGGGTGGATCGGGCGATTCTCACCGGTTTTCTCGATGCGCATGCGGCCGCGATGGGCCGGACAGCTTTGAGCTACGCCACAGAACACCTCCTGGCGGACCAGCGGGCGCACTATAGATCCCTGCGCTGATCAGCGCTGATGCCGGTCCTTGTGAGCGGAACCTCGAGTCTCCGCACCATTTGTTCATCTGGGGTTAAGTTTACGTTCACCTAGCGCAACCATTCTGTGACTTGTCAGGAACAGACCGCACGTTCGGTTATAGCCAGGCGTACTCGATACACGTGCGGAATCTCCCCGCAGCGCGAGACGCATCCGGCGGGCGGCGTTCACAACACAAGTCAGCAGGGTCATTGCATTGCGAAAACTGTTTCCCCTCGCCATCCTCGCCGCCCTCGCGGTAGTGCCCGTCCAGGCCGCCGCGGAGGTGCCCGGTGTGCCGCCGGAGCTGCAGCAGCCCGCTGAGCAGGCCCAGCAGTACGCCGAGAACCTGCCGCAGCCGCAGCAGGACGCGGTCCGCCAGTTCGTCCAGACGCTCCCCGCGCCGTATTCGGACCTACTGCCGCCGGTCTTCGAGAACAATCTGGACGGCTGGATCAAGAACGCCCTGTACATCATGGGTCAGCGCGGCATCCCCGGCGATTACGACAGCATCTTCCGCAATATCCAGCGGGAGTCCGGCGGTAATCCGCAGGCGATCAACCTGTACGACTCGAATGCCGCGGCCGGCATCCCGTCCAAGGGCCTGCTGCAGGTCATCGATCCGACCTTCCAGGCGTACCACGTCGACGGCACGTCCTGGGATATCTACGATCCGGTCGCGAACATCTCGGCCGCCTGCAACTACGCCGCGCACCGCTACGGCTCCATCTCCAACGTCTTCTCGGCCTACTGACACCGGACCTGTCGGCACTGGGCCTGTCAACGACAACGGCCGTTACGCCAGAACGCAACGGCCGCTTCGTATTCGGGTTCTAGAACTGGATCTTGAGGTGATCGGTCACCGGTCGCGCCTGGCAGCCCAGGATGTACCCGTTGGCAATGTCCTCGGGGTCCAGGATTTCGGAGTTCGCCATCTCCACCTCGCCGTCGAGCACCGTGCAGGCACAGGATCCGCACTCGCCCTCGAGGCAGGAGTAGGGCACATCGATGCCCTTGGACAGCATGATGTCCACCAGTGTCTGGCTGCGCGGCCAGACGAGTTCGTGTGTCTCGCCGTCGAGTTCGACCTCGACGGTGGCCGCGTCGGCGGCCTCCTCCGCGGTGACCTCGGTCGGCGCCACATCGGCGAACGGGTCACCGGAGAGCGAGTTGAAGACCTCGGCGTGTGTGCGATTGCGCGGCACCCCGGCCTGTGCGAGCGCATCGTGCACGCAGTCCATGAACGGCTTGGGCCCGCACATGAAGGCCTCGTACCCGGTGTAGGGCGCGGTGAGGGTGGCGAGCGCGTCGACGGACGGCAGCCCCTGCAGGGGTTCGAGCCAGTGGATGACCACGAGCCGCTGTGGATGCTTGCCGGCGAGTTCGCGTAGCTCGCTCGCGAAGATCACCGAGTTGTGGTCGCGATTGGCGTAGACCACAACAATTCGCCCATTGCCCCGCGCGAGTGCGGATTTCAGGATCGACATGACCGGTGTGATGCCGGACCCGGCCGCGAACAGCAGCAGATCCTCGTCGAGGTTCTTCGGCGTGAAGGCGCCCGACGGTGGCAGCACCTCGATCTCGCTGCCCGCGATCAGGTTGTCGCACACCCAGTTCGACGCGTAGCCGTCGATGGTGCGCTTGATCGTCACCTTGGGCTTGTCGTCGGTGTGCGGCGAGCTGGCGAGCGAGTAGCAGCGGGCCACGGAACCGGTGCGGTCGCTGGGGATGCGCAGGGTCAGGAACTGCCCCGGCAGGTAGCTGAAGCGCTCGCGGAGGTCCTCGGGGATGTCGAATACCAGCGAACAGGAATCGGCCGTCTCATTGATGACCGCAGAGACCCGCAGCACGGCTGATCGGGAGCTGTGCGGTACGTCGACGGTGGTCATAGTGTCCTCTCGAACCCGGCGCGGTGTGCTGTCCGGCCCTGTGTGCCCAAATACTAGCCCAAACTAGAACGTGTTCTAGTTTGACTATACGTGGCTCTCTCGCTGCCGGACAAGCTGAGCCTCCAGTCCGGCGATCAGCACATCCATGGAGAAGTCGTAGGAGTATTTCCCACGCAGGTCCGGCAGATGCTTCATGGCCCGCTCCACCGCCTCCGGCAGCGCCCGATCCTGCAGCGCCCCGCGATCCCGCGGATTCACCTTGCTGCGCCCGAAGAGGTAGGTGTGGATGGTCGCATACGAGGCGAGCACATTGCGGTCGTCGAATCCCGCGTCGAACAGGATCTCCATCACGGCGGCGATGAGATCGAGTTGTTTGCCGAGCATCTGCTCGATCAGCACATCGCCGAGTCCCGGGTGCCGCCGCAATTTGTCGTCGATCTGATCGATGAGGTCGCGCAGCCGCATTTGCCACGGTCCGAATTCCGGTGGCGGCTTGCGTACTCCGGTGAGTGCGGCGGTGGCGACGAGGTCGAGTAGCTCGCGTTTGTCGGCGACGTAGTAATACGGGGCCATCGGTGAGACGCCGAGTTCGCGGGAGAGCCGGCGCATGGAAAGTTTCTCCACTCCGTCCTGACGGACCACCCGCAGTGCGGCTTCGACGATCTCGGCTTCCGAGAGTGTGTTACTTCCGCCCCCGCTTGTCTGCATCCGTCCGACTCCCATACCACCTCGACCGTATCTTCGGTGGGCACAGCGGGTTCGGATTTCCGTCCCCTGCCTGTTCACCTGCTGATTTTTTCTCCCCAGCAGTCTAGAGCGCCGGGTGTGCCAGCGGTCCGGCTGCGTACTCGGTGCGCGGACTTACCGGACTAACCGGAGAGGAGCGGCGCGCCAATCATGATTGCTACCCGTTGGCTGACTTAGCATTCCTGGAATGCGCCAAGATCGCCTTCCCGATGGTTTCGGGGTGCGGATCGATCCCAGGGTGCGCACTTACTCCGGTGGAAGGTTCCTGGTCGGCGGCTCGCCGAACAGGTTGCTCCGCCTAGCGCCGGAGGCTGCGGCCATGATCGGTGACGGGTACCTCGAGGTGACCGACCCGAACTCAGCTCGGGTTGCCAGACGTCTGCTCGACTCCGGAGTGGCGAATCCGCGTCCGCGGCTGTTGCCTTCGCTGGAGGACGTGACCGTCATCGTGCCGGTCCACAATGATCCGGACAGTCTCACGCGGCTGCTGTCGGCCTTGCGCGGGTACACGGTGATCGTGGTCGACGACGGCTCCGATCGCCCTGTGCAGATTCCGCGGTCACCGGGCAATCGCTGCCGGGTGACGGTGCTGCGCCGGGATCGGCGGCACGGCACCGCCGCCGCCCGCAATTTCGGATTACGCTGCGCCGCGACCGAATTCGTGGCCTTCCTGGATCCGGATGTAGTGCCACGCACCGGCTGGCTGGAGGTCATGCTCGGGCACTTCAGTGATCCGAAGGTGGCCCTGGTCGCGCCGCGCATCCTGGCCATGGATCCGGATTCCACCCTGCTGGCCCGCTATGAGCACACCCGCGGTTCGCTGCATCGCGGCCGCCGCGAGTCGGCGGTGCAGGCGCACGGCCCGGTGCCGTATGTGCCGAGCACCGCGCTGCTGGTGCGCCGGCTCGTGCTGCTGGGGGAGGGTGGCTTCGACGAATCCATGGCGGCCGGTGGCGATATCGACCTGTGCTGGCGGCTGGATCGCGCCGGGTGGCGGCTGCGCTACGAGCCGGCCGCGCGGGTCGCGCACAGCAATCCGGTATCGCTGCGTAAATGGTTCGCGCACAAGGTCACCCATGGCACCGGGGTCGCTCCGCTGGGGCAGCGGCATGCGGGAATGGCCGCGCCGCTGTCGATTCCGATCTGGACGGCGGTGGCGGCGCTGCTGTTCGGCAGCCTCACTCGCTGGGGCGCCATCGGTGGCACGCTCACCCTGGTCGCGACGCTGTTCCGGCTGCGCCGGGTCTTCGCCGAACTCGACAATCCGACGCGGGTGGCCGCCATATATATGGCGCGCGGTTTCTCCGGCGGTATGTGGCGGATGGCTTCCTCGATGTGCCGCCACTATTGGCCGGTGACGCTGTTGGGCATGCTGTTCTCGCGCCGCATCCGGCACCTCGCGGTGACCATCGCGGTGGCCGACGGCCTGGCCGACTGGTTCATTCATCGTGAGGCCGGAAGTCTCGACCCGACCCGCTATGTGCTGTGCAAACGCCTCGAGGATGTCGCCTACGGCACCGGCCTGTGGTGGGGTGCGGCCAAACTGCGGGACGGCGCCGCCCTGCGACCGACCCTGCCGCCCAACTGAATTCAGCCGACCGCGGTCAAGCGCACCGGCATGTGCCGGACGCCGGTGTGCTTGTTGCTGCGGGTGTGTTCGATGGGGCCGGTGAGTTCCACCGTGCCCACCTGATCCAGCAGCGCGGTGAAGACCACCCGCATCTCCATGCGTGCCAGTGCCGAACCGAGGCAGAAGTGCCCGCCGCGCCCGAAGGCCAGATGCGGATTGGGCCGCCGGTCGATATCGAATCGGTGCGGATCGGTGAGGACCTCCGCATCCCGATTGGCCGAGGCCCACCACAGTGTCACCTTGTCCCCGGCCCGGATTCGCTGCCCGCCCAGGGTGTGGTCGCGGGTGGCGGTGCGCCGGTTGTACGGCGTCGAGGAGGCCCACCGCAGCATCTCCTCCACTGCGCCGTCCACGAGCGTCCGATCTTCCCGCAGCCGCCGCCAGACCTCGGGCCGTTCGATCAGTGCCGCCATGCCGAGTGCGATCGAGTTCCGCGTGGTCTCGCTGCCCGCCGCGATCAGCAGGCTGAAGAGCATGGCCTGCTCCATATCCGAGAGCGGCTGCCCGTCGATGGTGGCGTGTGCGGCCAGCGACATCAGATCCTCGGCGGGTGCGATCCGCTTGGCCGCCAGCAACTGTGCGCCGTAGGCGCGGGTCTCGGCTATCGCCTGCTCGGTACGCGAGGCCGCCGGAACGGTTTCCGCCGCCCTGCGAGGAAAAGGTCACCGCATCGCCGGCCGCGGCGACGACGATATCGGCGTACCGGCTCAGTACCCAGAACCCTTCGCCATCCGGGGTGTGCCGGGTCGGTGGATGCCACCAGACCGGCGCGTTCGTCCTGAGCCGGTCGAAGAGTTCGTGTGGAAATCCGCACGCGAATCGGTCCAGTGCGGTCAGGTCGATATTGTCCACGCGCTCAGGCTTACACGGCTGCCGCCGAGTCCGTGGCGCATCCGCAATTAGACGGGGCTCACATTTTGCGGGGTTCGGTTTCCGGTGTGACCTGCGGGACAAACGACCAGCTTCGTACTTCGGCGTCGGACCCCGCCGGTACTCTTCGGGGACAGAAAGAAAGGCAAATGGTCAGCAATCTCGCAGGTGGGAGTAGCCCGCAGCACGGTGCCGAGCCGGGCACCCAGTTGGGTGCGCTCGAAGCCTATGCCGCTCAAGCCCACGGATATCTCAGTGTGGGCGGCGAACAGCTCAATCAGCTGCCCGGCCTATTACGCCCCATGGTTCTCGAATCGTGGTTGCGCACGCTTCGCGGCGGTGTCGATCCTCTGGATGACAATGACGGCCGCGGGCTACGCGGAACCGATCTGGAGCGCTATCGCGTCGCACATCCCATCGCGGCTGTCATGCCGCTGGTGGACAAGTTGCTGCTGCGCGATGCCACCAGTACGGGACTCATGGTGGTGGTCGCCGATCAGTTCGGCCGGGTGCTTTCGGTGCACGGCAATCCTGATCGGGTGCAGGCTGCGGCCGAAGCCGGTTTGCGCGAGGGCAATGACCTGAGCGAGCGCCGGGTGGGTACCAATGCCGTGGGTCTGGTGGTGCGCACCGGCCGGGCGGCGTGGATTCACGGCCCGGAGCATTTCCTGCAGCGCATGCATCAGATCACCGGAGCCGCTGCGCCCGTTCATGATCCGGACGGCCGCCTGGTCGGTGTGCTGATGATCGCCGGCGGCGTGCGGGTGGCGCGGCCGGAGATTCTGGCCCTGGTGAAGGCGGCGGCGACGGCTGCGGAGATGGATCTGCTGCTGGCCGCGGTCCGTTCCGGCCATGACCGCCGCAGCGCGGATGCGCCGATTCCGGAGCGTTTGGGCCTGGAGGTCCTCGGTCTGGGTCAGCCGCAGTTGACGGTGGCGGGTGAGCGGGTGCCGCTGTCGCAGCGGCATGCCGAGATTCTGCTGCTGCTGGCCGAGCATCCGGAGGGTTTGTCGGCCGATCATCTGGCGCTGCTGCTCGATGACGCCGATCTGGACAACGCCACGATTCGGGCCGCCATGTCGCGGTTGCGGTCGGTGGTGGGCCCCAATGTCTTCGGTTCCCGCCCGTATCGGTTGCGGGTGCCGATCGCCACGGATGTGGAGGCGCTGCGGGCCGCCCTCGATTCCGGGGACGTGGATACGGCGGTGCGGCTCTACGCGGGCCCGGCGCTGCCGCGTTCGAACGCTCCTGGAGTTATAGACATTCGCGATGAATTGCGGGTGCGTTTGCGGACCGCTGTGTTGCGTTCCGGTGAAGCTTCGGTCTTGAGCCGATGGACTGCGGGCGCCGAAGGGCGCGACGATTCGGCCGCCTGGGCGGTGTATCGATCGACCGTCGACCGAGATTCTCCGCTGTATGCGCAGATCGAGGCGAAAATCCGGGTGCTCGATCGGCGCATGGGCGTCGATGCAACGCAGTTGCAACGTTTCGACTCATAGTCTTCGCAACCGGAAGTGCGCTCGGTCACAGCGCGGCTTCGTCATGTGGTCGCACCCACATTTTCTGCGGTCTCCGCGTAATCTCCGGAACCAACTAGACGCTCGTCCAACTTTTTTCGGGGAAAAAGTTCCGTTTTATTACGATTCCGCCTAGTCTTCGCAATGCATGGAGGGCATCCATGTGATGCAGGCGACAGGGCATCGCTCACCAGAGCCGGGTGAGCAGCGTTCGTAGTGAAGTTGGAGGAGATCGACAGAGCAGTACACCCCAGATGCGGATGACCCGGAGGCAACCGCATCCCCGGCCGAGGCACACGGGCAACCCGGCCGGTTCGAGCACTAGTTGGATCACGCGCACGAGCGTCACCCCCGACGCCGCGCATTCGTCGAATCACCCAGGGCAATGCGGTTTTCCGCGACCTGGACGCCGGTAACTCAACGGCGCCCCAGGTCTATTTCGCGATGCCCGAAAGCGTTCGGCCACATAGCAATTCGGCATAGCGAGGAGGCTTCGGTGCAGGGTACGGAGTTGGGTGGAGTCGGAGCCGGTAGCGATCGCGGAGTAGGTAGTCCCCCCGCATCGGAGCCGTTTCCCCTCACGCCCGGGCAGCTCGGCCTCTGGTACGCACAGCTCCTCGATCCCGAGGTTCCGCTCAATGTCGTGAATTACGTGGACGTGCGCGGGCCGCTCGAGGCGCCGGTGCTCGAGCAGGCGATCAATGCCGCCATCCACGAATTCGAATCCCTCGTGGTGCGCCTGGTCGAGATCGACGGGCAGCCACGGCAGTTCGTCGATCTCGCGAATCGGTTCGAGGTCCCCCTGGTCGACTTGCGCGGGGCCGCCGATCCGCTGGCCGCCGCCGAAGCGTGGATGCGCGCCGACTACACCGCTCCGGTGGATCTGCTCAACGGCAGCCTCTTCGCGAGCGCGGTACTGCGGGTTTCCGACGATCACCACCTCTGGTACCTGCGTGCGCACCACATCGTGATCGACGGTTTCGGCGCGCTCACCACCATGATGCGCATGACCGAGCGGTACAACGCGCTGATGAGCGGCGTGGAACCGTCCGACATCGAGCCCGGTTCCCTGCGCGAGCTGGTCGCCGGCGAACAGGACTACCGCGACAGCGAGCGCTTCCTCGAGGACCGCGAGTACTGGGCCGGCCGGGTGCGCGGCCTGGAGGCCACCACTCTCAACCGGCGCACGGCCCCGGCCGCGGCCACCAATCTGCGTCTCGGCCGGCTGTTGCCGCCGCGGGTGCTGGATCGGATGCACGAGGTCGCGGCCGCGCACGGGGTGAAGTTCGCCGCCGTTGTGGTCGCCGCCTTCGGCGCGTACCTGGCCCGCCTCATCGATCGGGACGAAGTCGCGATCAGCCTGCCGGTGACGGCGCGCACCGACGATATGACCCGGCGCTCCGGCGGCATGCTCTCCAATATCGTGCCGCTGCGGCTGGCGATCGGCCCAGCGGCCACCTGGGCCGATCTGCTGGCCGGCGCCCGGACCGAACTGTCCGCCGCGGTGCGCCGTCAGCGCTACCGGGCCGAGGACATTCGCAAGGACGTCGATCGGGACGGGCAGCAGACCCGGCGTGCGCTGTTCGGTCCCCAGGTCAACCTGATGATGTTCGACGTCACCCTCTCGATCGACGGCGCCCCCGCGCGCTTTCATATGGTCAGCTCGGGTCCGCTCGAGGATTTGGGCCTGCAGATGTACTACGCCGATGCGGGCAAGGTGACGCTGGAGCTGGAGGCCAATCCGAACCTCTACAGCACCGACGAACTCAGCCGGCATCATGCGCGTTTCACCACATTCCTGGAGCGGCTGCTGGAGCTGGATCCCGCCGCGCCGCTCGCCGCCGTCCCGGTGATCACCGAGCTGGAACGCGAAGTGAGCCTGCGGATCTGGAACGACACCCGCCGTCCGGTGGCTGCCGAGGCCACGCTGGTGTCGATGTTCACCGCGCAGGTGGCGCGGACGCCGGACGCGGTGGCGCTGCGGTACGCCGGGGAACCGGCCGCCGAGCTCACCTACGCCGAACTGTCGGGCCGCGTGAATCGCCTTGCCCGCCATCTCATTTCACTGGGCGTCGGTCCGGAGACCATGGTGGCGCTGCATCTGCGCCGCTCGCCCGAGCTGGTGACGGCGCTCTACGCCGTGCAGGCGGCGGGCGCGGCGTACGTGCCGCTGGATCCGGATCATCCGGCCGAGCGCACCGGCCACATCCTGGCCACCGCGCGACCGGCGGTCGTGCTGACCAGCACCGTGGATCGGCCCGCGGCCGAATTCGACGCCCCGGTGCTGTGCCTGGACGAACTGGTGCTCGCCGGGTACTCCGACGCACCGCTCGCGCCGTCGGAACTGGTTGCGCCGCTGCATCCTTCGAACACCGCGTACGTCATCTTCACCTCCGGTTCCACGGGTCTGCCGAAGGGTGTGGCGGTCAGCCACGCGTCCATCGTCAACCGCCTGGTCTGGATGCAGTCCGAGTACAACCTCACCGCGAGCGATGTGGTGCTGCACAAGACGCCGGCCACCTTCGATGTGTCGGTGTGGGAGTTGTTCTGGCCCTTGCAGATCGGCGCGAGGCTGGTGGTCGCGACGCCGGACGGGCATCGTGATCCGGCGTATCTGGCGCAGGCCGTCACCGACGAAGGCGTGACGGTCGCTCACTTCGTGCCCGCCATGCTGTCGGTCTTCGTCGGCGAGCTGGTCGCGGCCTCCGCGCGCAGCATGCGGCTGCGCCTGGTCTTCGCCTCCGGCGAGGCGCTGCCCGCCGCGACGGCGCAGCGGCTGCGCGCGCTGACCGGTGCGCGGCTGCACAATCTCTACGGCCCTACGGAGGCGGCGGTCGACGTCACCTTCCACGAGGTCACAGACTTGGACATCGACGGTGTGCCGATCGGCGCCCCGGTGTCCAATACCCGGCTGTACGTGCTCGATTCACGTCTACGGCCGGTCCCCGTGGGGACCCCGGGTGAGCTGTATCTGTCGGGGGTTCAGCTCGCCCGGGGCTACGTGGCGCGACCGGGGTTGACGGCCGAACGGTTCCTCGCGGATCCGTTCGCCGGACCCGAGGAGCTCGGCCGCCCCGGTGAATTGATGTACCGCACCGGCGATCTGGTGTGCTGGACGCCGGAGGGCGAACTGCGCTACCTGGACCGCACCGACTTCCAGGTGAAGCTGCGCGGCCTGCGGATCGAACTCGGTGAGATCGAAACCGTCTTGGCGGCAATCGATTCGGTGCGCCAGGCGGTGGTGCTGGTGCGCGAGGAGCAGTTGGTCGCGTATGTGGTGCCGGTCGAGCCGGAGGTGCTGCCTATCGCACAGTTGCGGGCCGCGGCGGCCCGGGCGCTGCCCGCGTACATGGTTCCCGCCGTCTTCGTGCGGCTCGAGGCCTTGCCGCTGAACTCGTCCGGCAAGCTGGATCGCCGGGCCCTGCCCGATCCGGAACGTACGGTGGTTCTTTACCGCGCCCCGGAATCTGTGGTGGAGCGTTCGGTGGCGCGTGTCTTCGGTGAGGTGCTGGAGCGCGAGAGCATCGGCCTGGACGACGACTTCTTCACCCTGGGCGGCAACAGCCTGATCGCCACCCGGGTGGCGGCGCGGCTGAGCGGCGATCTGGGTTGCCGGATCGGTTTGCGCGAGATCTTCGGCGCGCCCACGGTGGCCGCGCTGGCGGCTCTGGTGGAGCGCCAGTTCCTCGACGACGATGCCGAATTCCGTACGTCGGTACCGGAATTGGCCGTGCGGGAGCGGCCGGAGGTGCTGCCGCTGTCGCCCGCGCAGCAGCGCATCTGGTTCCTGAACCGCTTCGATACCGCGAGCGCCGACTACAACATGCCGTTCGCGCTGCGCCTGCGCGGCGACCTGGATGTGGCGGCATTGCGCGGTGCGGTCGCGGATGTGGTGGCGCGGCACGAGGTGCTGCGCACCGTCTTCCCGCAGACCGTGGCCGGTCCGTGCCAGCGGGTGCTGCCGGCGGCGGTGCTGTCCCCGTTCGCGGTGCTGGAGTCGTTTGCGGAATTGTCGCTGCCGGATGTCGGGATGGCGGATTTCGAATCGCTGGGTGCGGGCCTGATCGTCGGCACCGACCTGATCGTGTCCGTCGAGCCGATCGCGGCGGCGGACCTGGATGCCGAATTGCGTGGTTTTGCGGAGCGCGGATTCGACCTGGAAAACGAGATCCCCTTCCGCGCCCGCCTTTTCGAGGTGGGTGCGGAAGGGCATGCGGCGGAGGAGGGCAACCAGGCCGCTAACGATCACGCGCTGGCCGTCGTGCTGCATCACATTGCCGCCGATGGGTTGTCGCTGCCGGTGCTGGCACGGGATTTGGTGAGCGCCTACACCGCTCGCCGCGCCGGGCATGCGCCGGGCTGGACGCCGCTGGCGCTGCAGTACGCGGATTACGCACTGTGGCAGCGTGAGCGGCTGGGCGATGCCGCCGATCCGCATTCGCTGCTGGCACAGCAGTTGTCGTTCTGGACCGAGACCCTGGCGGGCGCTCCGGAACAGCTGGATCTGCCGTCGGATCGGCCGCGGCCGGCCGTGGCCAGTGGCCGTGGTGGTGTGCACCAGTTCGAGATACCGGCCGGTCTCCATGTAAAGCTGCTGGAAACGGCTCAGCAGCATGGTGTTTCGACCTTCATGCTCGTCCACGCCGTGGTCGCGGTGCTGCTGTCGCGGCTTTCCGGCGAGAACGACATCGTTATCGGCACCCCGGTCGGCGGTCGCGGGGAACGCGAACTTGACGAACTGATTGGTATGTTCGTCGGCACCCTGCCGCTCCGCACGCAGCTCGACACGCGCGTGCCCTTCACCGAATTCCTAGGCGCCGTACGGGAATCCGATTTGGCTGCCTTCGCACACGCCGATGTGCCGTTCGAGCAGCTGGTCGAGGTCCTGAATCCGGCGCGCTCGCAGGCCCGTCATCCGGTCTTCCAGGTATCGCTGTCTTTCACCGGCGTCGGGAATATCGGTGTCGAACTGCCCGGATTGCTTGCTACGGCGGGTACGCTGGATACCGGAGTGGCTAAGTTCGACCTATCGATCGCGGTCACCGAAAGCTTCGCCGGTGCCGGTCCCGGGGAAGGTCCGGCACCGGCGGGGATTCACGCGGAATTCTCTTTCGCCACGGATCTCTTCGACCCCGCCTCCATTTCCGTTCTCGCAGGCCGCTTCCTGCGCCTGCTCGAGGTCGCCGCCACCGCTCCCGCGACCGTTGTCGCCGAGCTCCCCCTGCTCTCCGAGCCGGAGTACACCGACCTCGCCACGCGCTCCGGTGGTGCGGTAGCAGCCACCGGGCTACTGCCCAGTGTGCTCGAGGAAGCCGTCGAGGCTGATCCCGACAATATTGCCATTTGCGACGAACGTCGCGCCCTGACCTACGGCGAACTCGATGCTGCGTCATCACGTTTGGCGCGGCTGCTCATCAACCGCGGGGTGGGACCGGACGATCTGATCGCCGTGGGTGTGCCACGTTCACTGGAGCAGGTGACGGCCGTCTGGGCCGTGATCAAGTCCGGTGCGGGCTGGGTGCCGGTGGATCCGGGCTATCCGGTCGAGCGCATCACCCATATGGTGACCGATTCGCGGGCGGTGCTGGGCCTGACCACCGTGGCCGCGCACGCCGCCATGCCCGCCGTGCTCCCGTGGCTGCTGCTCGACGATTCCGAATTCCGCAGTGCCTGTGGCGCTTTCGCTGACACTCCGATCGGCGATGCGGATCGGGTGCGGCCGCTGCACGCGCAGCACGTCGCCTACACCATCTACACCTCGGGTTCGACCGGTCTGCCCAAGGGTGTGCTCGTCACGCATGCGGCACTGGTGAGCCTGGCGGCCGAGCAGACCGCGCACTACTTCGGGCATCCGGGCGCGCGAGTGCTGAGCGTCGGCTCGCCCTCGTTCGACATCTCGGTCATGGAACTGCTGCTCGCGGTGAATTCCGGCGCCACCATGGTGATCGCGCCGGCCGGTGTCACGGCCGGCGTGGAACTGGCCGACTTCGCCCGGGCGCAGCGGGTGACCCATCTGGGCATGACCCCCTCGGCCGCGGCCTCGCTCGATCCGGCGACGCTGCCCGATGTGCAGTCGATCGCGGTCGGCGGCGAAGCCGTTCCGGCGGAACTGGTGCGGCGCTGGATTGCGGCCGGCCGGATCATCATCGATGCCTACGGCCCGACCGAAACCACCGTCGTGGTCAATATGTCCGAGCCGCTGCGGGCCGGCGAGCCCGTCACCGTCGGCCGTCCGATCCGCGGTGTGCGGGAATGGGTGCTCGACAGCGCGCTGCAGCCGGTGCCGGTGGGCGCGACCGGTGAGTTGTACGTCGCCGGTGCGCAATTGGCGCGCGGTTACCACGGCCGCCCGGACCTGACCGCGAACCGCTTCGTGGCCTGCCCGTGGGCGCCCGGTCAGCGCATGTACCGCACCGGTGATCTGGTGCGCTGGAATGCCGACGGCACCGTGATGTACATGGGCCGCAATGACTCCCAGGTGAAGGTGCGCGGCTACCGCATCGAACTCGGTGAGATCGAGGCGGTGCTGGCCGAGCAGGAGCAGGTGCGCCAGGCCGTGGTCGTGGTGCACAGCGATGCCGCCCGCGGTGATCAGCTGGTGGCCTATCTGGTCCCGGCCGATGCCACGGCCGGGGTGTCGGCCGAGACGGTGCGGGCGAGCCTGCAGGGCCGCCTGGCCCCGCATATGGTGCCCACCGCGTTCATGGTGCTCGACGAGCTGCCGATGACCCCGAACGGCAAGCTGAACCCCCGTGCCCTCCCGGCGCCGGAGTTCGCGGCGCGCGAGTTCCGGGCGCTCGGCTCCTCGGCGGAGCGTCTGGTCGGCGCCGCCTTCACCGAGGTGCTCGGCCTGACCACGCCGATCGGCGCGGACGACGACTTCTTCGAACTGGGCGGCAATTCGCTCATCGCGACCCGGCTGACGGCCCGGCTCGGTGCGGCCCTGAACGCCCGGGTACCCGTGCGCCTGATCTTCGACGCCCGGACGGTCGCCGAACTCGCTTCCGCGCTGGCCGAATTCGCCGGTACCGGCGGCCGCCCGCCGCTGGTGGCGGGGGAGCGGCCGGAGCTGGTGCCGCTGTCCTACGCGCAGCAGCGCCTGTGGTTCCTCAATCGCTTCGACACCGATTCGGTGGCCGACAATCTGGTCGCCGCCATCGAGCTCACTGGACCCCTGGATCGCGTGGCGCTGGCAGCGGCCCTCACCGATGTGATCGAACGGCACGAGACGCTGCGCACCGTCTACCCGGCGGTGGACGGTGTGGGCTACCAGCGGGTGCTGCCGATCGCCGAGTCCGCTGTCGACTTGATCGCCGAGGCGGTCGATCCGGCTGCTCTCGACGAGCGCATTCGCGTGCTTGCCACCACCCCGTTCGCGATCGGCGACGAAGCGCCGCTGCGGCTGACCCTGCTGCGCGCCTCGTCCGCCGGCGAGATCGAGCACGTGCTCGTTTTCGCGGTGCACCACATTGTCGCCGATGGCTGGTCCATCGCGCCGCTGACCCTCGACCTGATGGCCGCCTACTCCGCGCGCCGCGCCGGAACCGCGCCGCGCTGGACCCCGCTGCCGGTGCAGTACGCCGATTACGCGCTGTGGCAGCGTGAGCTGCTCGGCGCGGCCGAGGACGCGGAATCGGTACTGGCACAGCAGTTGCGCTTCTGGCGCGACGAGCTGTCGGGGCTGGCCCCCGAGCTGGTGCTGCCGACCGATCGGCCGCGCCCCGCCACCGCCTCCGGCCGCGGCGCCCGGTACGAGTTCACCCTGGACGCCGGACTGCACACCCGGCTGCGGGAGATCGCCGAGCAGTCGCACGCCTCGCTGTTCATGGTGCTGCACGCCGCCTTCGCCGCGCTGCTGGCGAAAACCTCCGGGCAGTCCGATATTTCGATCGGCACCCCGGTGGCCGGGCGTGGTGAGCAGGCCCTGGACGGTCTGGTCGGCATGTTCGTCAATACCCTCGCACTGCGCACCGAGGTCGCGCCGCGGCGCTCCTTCACCGATCTTGTCGCGTCCGTGCGCGATGTGGACCTGCGCGCCTTCGCCCATGCCGATGTGCCGTTCGAGCGTCTGGTGGAGGCGCTGAATCCGGTCCGCACGCCGGGCCTGCATCCGCTCTTCCAGGTGGTGCTGGACCTGCAGAACACCACCACCGCCGCCCTGGAACTGGACGGGTTGCAGGTGTCGCGGCTCGATATCGACACCCACACCGCCAAATTTGATCTGCAGCTGACGCTGGCCGACAGCGCCGACGGCGGCCTCGCGGCCGTATTCACCTATGCCACCGATATTTTCGAGGCCGACGGCATTGCGGTGCTGACGCGCCGGTTCGAGCAGGTGCTCGCGGCGGTGACGGCGGATGCCGGTATCGCGGTCGGCGATATCGAGGTGCTCGACGCCGGTGAGCGGCGGCGGGTACTGCACGAGTGGTCGGCCACCGGTGCGGACAGCTCCGAAGACGACACGCTCGCAGCACGTTTCGCGCTGGCGGCCCTGATCGATCCGCAGGCCCCCGCGGTTCGCTCCGGGGATATCACCCTCACCTACGGTGACCTCGATGCCCGCGCCAACCGGCTCGCGCGCCGGCTCATCGCCGCCGGCGTCGGTCCGGAATCGCTGGTGGCGGTGGCGCTTCCGCGCACCGAGGAGCTGGTTGTCGCCCTGCTCGCGGTGCTCAAGTCCGGTGGCGGCTATCTGCCCATCGATCCGAACTACCCGGCGGATCGCATCGAGTACGTGCTCGACGATGCCCGCCCGGTGTGCGCCATCACCAGCGCCGCCGCGAATCTGCCCGCAGGCTGGTTCGGCGGTCCGCTCATCGATCTGGACACCGTGGATCTGGCCGGCTTCGCCGCCGCGCCGATCACCGATCAGGATCGCCGCGCGCCCCTGGACCCGGGCAATGTCGCGTACGTCATCTACACCTCCGGCTCGACCGGCCGCCCCAAGGGCGTGCTGATCCCGCACCGGAATGTGGTGCGGCTGCTGGACAATACGCGGCGCCTCTTCGAATTCGGGCCGTCGGATGTGTGGACCATGTTCCACTCCTATGCCTTCGACTTCACCGTATGGGAGCTGTGGGCGCCGCTGCTGTCCGGCGGCAGCGTCGTGGTGATCGACTACTTCACCTCGCGCTCGCCGCAGCAGTTCCGGGAACTGCTTGCCGCGCAGCGGGTTACGGTGCTGAACCAGACCCCGTCGGCCTTCTACCAGCTGATCGCCGCCGATCAGGCGCACGACCGCGACGATCTGGCCCTGCGCTGGGTGATCTTCGGTGGCGAGGCGCTGGAACCGGCGCGCCTGCGCGACTGGTTCGCCCGTCATCCGCAGACCCCCGCGCTGGTGAATATGTACGGCATCACCGAGACCACGGTGCACGTGTCGCATCGGTTCATCACCGCCGAAACCGGTTCCGCCAGTGCCATCGGTGGCGCCCTACCGGGACTGACCGTGCGCGTGCTGGATTCGCGACTGCGCCCGGTTCCGGTCGGCGCCCCCGGCGAAATCTATGTCTCCGGTGGGCAACTCGCCCGCGGCTACCTGGCCCGCCCGGCGCTGTCGGCGGCCCGCTTCGTGGCCGACCCGTTCGGCGCGCCCGGCGAATCGGCCTACCGCACCGGTGATCTCGCCCGCTGGACCACCCAGGGTGAGCTGGAGTACCTGGGCCGCGCCGATCAGCAGGTGAACCTGCACGGCTTCCGGGTGGAGCTCGGCGAGATCGAGGCCGCGCTGCTGGACGAGCCGCAGGTGCGTGCGGCGGCGGTCATGGTGCGCCACGACGACACCGTCGCCGAGGGCCGGATCGTCGGCTACGTGGTGACCGATTCCGCGATCGATACCGTGGTCCTGCGCCAGGCGGTGGCCCGGCGGCTGCCCGAGCACATGGTGCCCGCCGCCCTGGTGGTCGTCGACCGAATCCCGTTGACCGTCAACGGCAAGCTGGATCGCGCCGCCCTGCCCGCCCCGATCTTCGAGACCGCGGCCTACCGCGCGCCCGCCACCCCCGCCGAGGTGGCGGTGGCGCGGGTCTTCGCCGAACTGCTGGGCATCGAGCGAGTCGGTGTGGCCGACGATTTCTTCGCGCTGGGTGGCAGCTCGCTGCTGGCGGCCCGGGCGGTCGCCCGCCTCGGCGTGGCTCTCGACTGCGAGATCCCGGTGCGCGCGCTCTTCGAAACCCGCAGCGTGGCAGCGCTTGCCGCGTATGCGCACGAGCTCTCCGGCGCGGGTGCGCGGCTCGCGCTGACCCGGCGGACCCGCCCGCACCGGCTGCCGCTGGCGCCGGCGCAGCAGCGCATGTGGTTCCTGAACCGCTACTGGGCCGTCGAGGAGACCTCCGGTCCCGGTGCGGCAGCGGATAATATTCCGCTGGTCATCCGCTTCTCCGGTGCGCTCGATACCGCCGCGCTGGCGGGTGCGCTCGCCGATCTGGTGCAGCGGCACGAGACTCTGCGCACCGTGTACCCGGACGGTCCGAACGGACCGGAACAGGTGATTCGCACTGTCGCGGAGAGCCTTCCGGCACTGACCACCGAGCGCATCGACGAGTCCGAGGTGGATGCCCGGCTGGTCGCCGCCGCCACCCGCGGCTTCGATCTGACCGTCGAAACCCCGCTGCGCGCAGCACTGTTCACGGTGTCCGAGACCGATCACGTGCTGGCCCTGGTGCTGCACCACATCAGCGCCGACGGCTATTCGCTCGGCCCGCTCGCCACCGACCTCATGACCGCGTACACCGCCCGCCACGACGGCGCGGCTCCGGCTTGGCAGCCGCTGCCCGTGCAGTACGCCGACTACGCCCTCTGGCAGCACGAGGTGCTGGGCTCGGACGCCGATCCGGACTCGGAATCGGCTCGGCAGCTGGACTACTGGCGCACCCAGCTCTCCGGCCTGCCCGAACAGCTGGACCTGCCCGCGGACCGCCCGCGCCCGGCGGTATCGACGCAGCGCGGCGGCACCCACCGCAGCACGGTCGACGCCGACCTGCACGCCGAGCTCGCCGCGCTGGCCCAGAAGCTGGACAGCACGCTGTTCAGCACGGTGCACGCCGCGCTGGCAGTACTGCTGGCCCGGCTGTCCGGCACCTCGGACATCGCCATCGGCACACCGGTCGCCGGCCGTGGTGAGCAGGCCCTGGACGGTCTGGTCGGCATGTTCGTGAATACGCTCGTGCTGCGCACCGAGGTCGATCCGGGCGCCGGCTTCGACACCCTGCTGGCCGGCGTTCGCGCCGGTGACATCGCGGCGCTCTCGCACGCCGATGTGCCGTTCGAACGCCTGGTGGAGGTGCTCGCTCCCGCGCGGGCACAGAACCGGCATCCGCTGTTCCAGGTCGCGCTGACCTTTCAGAACTTCCCGCTGCCCACCCTGGTACTGCCGGAGCTGCTGGCCGCGTCGGCGCAGATCGAGTCGGGCGTCGCCAAGTTCGATCTGCAGTTCACCGTCACCGAGACCTGCTCCGACGGCGGGCACACCGGTGGCCTGGATATCGAAATCACCTACACCCGCGATCTTTTCGACGCCGACAGCATTGCCCTGCTGTCGCGCCGCTTCGAGCAGGTGCTGGCGGCGGTAGCCGCCGACTGCACCGGCGCGGTCGGCGATATCGACCTGCTGCGCGCCGACGAGCGGGCCCGGGTGCTGACCGAATGGAATGCCACCACTCGCGAACTCGAACTACCGGAAGGCGCTGCCGCTACCCTGGTTTCGCTGTTCGAGGCGCAGGTGCGGACCACCCCCGAGGCGATCGCGGTCGCCTTCGAGGGAACAACCCTGACCTACGCCGAGCTGGCGAACCGCGTACACCGCCTGGCCCGCAAGCTCATCGACGCGGGTGTGGGAGCGGAAGCGCCTGTCGCACTGGCCATCCGCCGCTCCGTCGATCTGGTTGTCGCCATGTACGCGGTGCTGGAGGCCGGTGGCGCGTACGTGCCACTGGACCCCGACCAGCCCGCCGACCGCATCGAATACGTGCTGGACACCGCTCGCCCGGTGGTCATCCTGACCACCACCGGCGACGATTTCCGCACCGAGGACATCGCTCCGGTGCTCGCCGTGGACGCCCTGGACCTCACCGGCTACCGCGCTACGCCGGTCGCCGATGCGGAACGCCGTGTCCCGCTGCGGCCGTCGCACACCGCCTACGTCATCTTCACCTCCGGCTCGACCGGCCGCCCCAAGGGTGTGGCCGTGGAGCACGCCGCGATCGTGAACCGTCTGCTGTGGATGCAGAGCGAGTACCCGATCGGCGCGGATGACGCTGTGCTGCAGAAGACCCCGGCCACCTTCGACGTCTCGGTCTGGGAGTTTTTCTGGCCCTTGCAGACCGGCGCTCGCCTGGTCGTCGCCAAGCCGGACGGCCATCGCGATCCGGCCTACCTGGCGCGAATCATCGCTGAAGAAGGCATCACCACAGCCCATTTCGTGCCCTCGATGCTGTCGCTCTTCGTCGCAGCCCTCAGCGATATCTCCACCGCGACGTCCACCCCCGTCGTCCCGGCACGTTTTTGGCCGGGATCCACCGCTGGATCCCGGCCACAAGCACGCCGGGATGACGGGGGATTGCGCCTGCGGCAGGTTTTCGCCTCCGGTGAGACGTTGCCCGCGAGTACCGCCCAGCAGCTGCGGGCACTTACCGGTGCCGCACTGCACAACCTCTACGGCCCGACGGAGGCCTCGGTCGACGTCACCCACCACCAGGTCGTAGATGCCGATATCGCGTCCGTCCCGATCGGGCGCCCAGTGTGGAATACCCAGCTGTACGTGCTGGATTCGCGCCTGCACCCCGTCGCGCCCGGTATCCCGGGTGAGCTGTATCTGGCGGGCGATCAGCTGGCCCGCGGCTACCTCGACCGCACAGACCTGTCCGCGGATCGCTTCGTCGCCAACCCGTACGCCCCCGGGGCCCGCATGTACCGCACCGGTGACCTGGTCAAGTGGACCACCGCCGCGAGCGGCGAATCGGGTACTGCGGGCGAGCTGGAGTACCTGGGCCGCACCGACTTCCAGGTGAAGCTGCGCGGTCTGCGCATCGAGCTCGGTGAGATCGAGTTCGCGCTCACTGCACGGGATTCCATCGCCCAGGCCGTGGTCGTGGTCCGCTCGGACGATCGTCTCGGCGATCAGCTGGTCGCCTACCTGGTCGCCGCCGCCGCGACCATCGATGTCGACGAGGTGCGGGCCGCCCTGTCCGCCGCCCTGCCCAGCTATATGGTGCCCGCCGCCTTCGTTGTGCTGGATGCCCTCCCGCTCAATGCTTCCGGCAAGCTGGATCGCCGCGCGCTGCCCGCGCCGGTGTTCGCGGCCAAGGTCTTCCGCGCGCCCGCCACTCCCGCCGAGAAGACCATCGCGGACGTCTTCGCCGACCTGCTCGGTGTCGAGCAAGCGCGGGGAGGCGGAGCGATCGGCCTGGACGACGACTTCTTCGAGCTCGGCGGCAGTTCGCTGCTGGCCGCCAAGGCGGCCGCCCGGATCGGCGGCCTGCTCGGCGCGACCGTCGGGGTGCGGCTGCTGTTCGAGGCGTCCCGGGTCGGCGATTTGGCTGCCCGCGTAAGTACCGCGGCCGCTTCGGTTGTGCGCCCAGCACTGGTCGCCGGCGTACGCCCGGAGCAGCTGCCGCTCTCACCGGCGCAGCAGCGCATGTGGTTCCTGAACCGCTTCGACGGCAATTCGATCGCGTACACCATTCCGCTGGCGCTGCGCCTGACCGGCGAACTGGATGTGGCCGCCATGCAAGCCGCAGTCGCGGCCGTCGTCGCCCGCCACGAGACCCTGCGCACCGTCTACCCGGAGACCGCCGCGGGTCCGGTACAGGTGATCCTGCCCGCCGAGCGGGCCGTGCAGGCCCTGCAGCCGATCGACTCCACCGAAGCCGAACTGCCGCAGCGCATTCTGGAGCTGGCCGCCGCCTTCGACGTCACCTCCGAGGTGCCGGTGCGGCTGCGCCTGTTCCGCATTACCGACGCCCGTCGCACCGAATACGTCTTCGCCGGTGCGCTGCACCATATTTCGGCCGACGGCTCCTCGGTGGTGCCGTTCGTCCGTGACCTCATGCACGCCTATGGCACGCATCTGGCGGGTCAGGCGCCGGTGTGGTCGCCGATGGCGGTGCAGTACGCGGACTACGCGCTCTGGCAGCGTGCGCTGCTCGGCGCCGAGGACGATGCCGAATCGCTGTCGACACAGCAGATCTCGTTCTGGCGGGACACCCTCGCCGGACTGCCGGATCAGCTGGATCTGCCCACCGATCACCCGCGCCCGGCCCGGCAGAGCCTGCGCGGCAAGCACCTCACCGTTCCCGTCGATGCCGAACTGCACGCCCGCCTCGCCCAGCTCGGCCGCGGTCACGGCGCGACGCTGTTCATGGTGGTGCACGCCGCGTTCTCGGCCCTGCTGGCCCGGCTGTCCGGCACGGCCGATATCGCCGTCGGCACCCCGATCGCCGGTCGTGGCGAGGCGGCGCTGGACGACCTCATCGGCATGTTCGTGAACACGCTGGTGCTGCGCACCGAAATCGTTGCCGCCGAACCGTTCTCGGCGCTGCTGAACCGGGTCCGCACGGCCGATATCGCCGCCTTCGCGCACGCCGACGTCCCGTTCGAGCGCCTGGTGGAGGTGCTGAACCCGCAGCGCTCGACTGCCCGGCACCCGCTGTTCCAGGTCGGCCTGTCCTTCCAGAACCATGAGCGGGCCACGCTGCGGCTGCCCGGCCTGTCGGTCTCGGAGGTCGAATTCGACAATGCGATCGCGCAGTTCGATCTGCACCTGTTCGCGGTCGACCACTACGGCCCGGCCGGTGTGCCCGCCGGAATGGATCTCACCCTCGGTTATGCCACCGACCTGTTCACCGAGGCGACCGCAGCACGATTCAGCGCGGCCCTGCGCCGAGTGCTGGAAACCATTGCCGCCGAGCCGGAAACGGTGATCGGCGCGATCGATCTGCTCGGCGGGGACCTGCGCCGCCAGGTGCTCACCGAGTGGAACGCCACCGAGCGCGCTGTCGACCAGGTCACCCTGGTGGACCTGGTCGACAGCCAGGTCGCCGCCACCCCGGACGCCGTCGCACTGCTGAGCGCCGATGGCGAAACCGCCCTCAGCTATGCGCAATTCGATGCCCGGGTGAATCGGCTGGCGCGGCTGCTGCTGGCCGGCGGCGTCGGCCCGGAGCGCACCGTGGCGCTGGTCATGCGCCGCTCCATCGACCTGGTTGTCGCCATGTACGCGGTGGTCAAGGCCGGTGGCGCGTATGTGCCCATCGATCCGGACCACCCCGCCGAGCGCATCACCCACATTGTGGATACGGCCGCGCCGGTGTGCGTGCTGACCACGGCCGCCGACGGCGTCCCGTTCGAGACCGTCCTGCCGGTGCACCTGGTGGATCGCCTGGACGACACCGCCTTCTCGGCCGCACCGATCACCGCGGGGGAGCGGATCAGCCCGCTGCGCGCGCACAATCCCGCCTACGTCATCTTCACCTCCGGCTCCACCGGCACGCCCAAGGGCGTCGCGGTGCCGCACTCCGCCATCGCCAACCAGTTGCAGTGGCTGCGCAGCACTTTCGAGCTCGGTGCGAACGATCGTGCGCTACTGAAGACCCCTGCCACCTTCGACCTGTCGGTCTGGGAATTCTGGTCCCTGCTGACCACCGGCGGCAGCCTGGTGGTGACCGCGCCCGGCGACGAGCGCGATCCGGACCGCCTGCGCGAGCTCATGGAGCGGCACGGCGTCACCGTGCTGCATCCGGTGCCCTCACTGCTCGGCATGCTGCTCACCACGGGTCCGCTGCCCGCCTCGATGCGGGCCGTGCTGGCCATCGGCGAGGCGTTGCCCGCCGCGACCGCCGTGGATTTCCTGGACAAGCATCCCGCGGGCGCCGCCCGGCTGTTCAACCTCTACGGCCCGACCGAGGCCGCGGTCTCGATCACGTCCTTCGAGGTCGTCGAGCAGCCCGCCCAGACCGTGCCGATCGGCGCTCCGGCCTGGAACAGCGGCGCGTATGTGCTCGATGCCCGCCTGCAGCCGGTGCTGATCGGCGTACCGGGTGAGCTGTACCTCGCGGGCGCGCAGCTGGCCCGCGGCTACCACGGCCGCCCGGCGCTCACCGCCGATCGGTTCGTCGCGAACCCCTTCGGCGAAGGACGGCTCTACCGCACCGGCGATATCGTCCGCCGCCGCGGCGACGGTGTTCTCGAGTACGTCGATCGCGCCGATTTCCAGGTGAAGATCGGTGGCTTCCGCATCGAACTCGGTGAGGTCGAGACCGCGCTGCGCCGTCAGGACGGAGTGACCGCCGCGGTCGCGGTGGCCCGCACCACCGGCGACTCCGGAGCCCGGCTGGTCGCCTACGCGGCCGTGCCCGGCGCCGACCCGGCCCGCTACGACGAGGTGGCGGCCGGATTGCGTGCGAGCCTCGCCGCCGACCTCCCCAAGTACATGGTTCCGGCCGCCCTGGTGGTGCTGGAAGCCTTGCCGCTCAATGCGAACGGCAAGGTCGATCGGTCCCGGCTGCCCGAGCCCAGCTTCACCGCCGCCGCCTACCGTGCCCCGGTGACCCGGGTCGAGTGCCTGGTCGCCGCGGCCTTCGCCGAGGTGATCGGCCTGGTGTCGAGTGCCGACGCCGATCCGGTGGCCGGTCTGGATGCCGATTTCTTCGCCCTGGGCGGCAATTCGCTCATGGCCACCCGCCTCGCGGCCCGCCTCGGCGCGGATCTCGGAGTGCGGGTGCCGGTCGCGGCGGTATTCGATGCCCCGAGCGTGGCCGCGCTGGCGCAGCGGCTGGAGACGGCCGACCCGGCCACCGCCCGGCTCGCTCTGGTCCGGCGCAATGCCGTAGGCCCTGCGCCGCTGTCGCTTTCGCAGCAGCGGATGTGGGTGGTCAACCGCCTGCATCCGGATTCGGCGGCCTACAACGTGCCCGCCGCCATCCGCCTCACCGGCACGCTAGATCACGAGGCGCTGACCGCCGCTCTGCGGGATCTGCTGGGCCGCCACGATATTCTGCGCACCAGCTACCCAGAGATCGACGGCGAAGCGGTACAGCACGTACTGACCGTGGACGAGGTGGACCTCGACCTGACCCCGATTCCGGTGCCCGCCAATGGAATCACGGCGAAGATGGCCGAAATCATCGCCGCCGGTTTCGATGTCACGGCGCAGCCGCCGGTGCGCGTCGTACTGCTGCGGGTCTCGGCCACCGAGCACGTCCTGGTCGTGGTCATGCACCACATCAGCTCGGACGGCTACTCGGTCGCTCCGATGACCCGGGATCTGATGCAGGCCTACACGAGTCGCCGCGGCGGCGCTGCTCCCGCGTGGACTCCGCTGGCCATTCAGTACGGCGACTACAGCGACTGGCAGCGTGCGGTGCTCGGCGCGGACACCGATCCGCAGAGCCCGCTCAGCGAGCAGCTCGCCTTCTGGACCGCCGAACTGTCCGGCGTGCCGGAGCAACTCCCGCTGCCGACCGACCGCCCCCGACCGGCCCGCCGCGATATGCGCGGCGCGACTGTCGATTTCGAGGTCTCGGCCGAGCTCACCGCTCGTCTCTCGGCGGTGGCCCGTGAGCACGGCGGCACGTTGTTCGGCATGGTGCACAGCGCGTTCGCGGTACTGCTGTCGAAGCTGTCCGGCCTGCGCGATATCGCCGTCGGCGCACCCGTCGCCGGTCGTGGCGAGCGTGCCCTCGACGATCTGATCGGCATGTTCGTGAACACCGTGGTGCTGCGTACCGAGGTGGATGCCCGCGCCCCGTTCCACGAGCTACTGCGTCAGGTCCGCGATCGTGATCTGGCCGCCCTGGCCCATGCCGAGGTTCCGTTCGAGCGCGTGGTGGAGGCGGTGCTGTCCACCTCCGGCCGCACCCGCTCCAGCGCGTACACCCCGCTGTTCCAGGTCATGTTCACCTTCCAGAACATGAACATCCCCGCGGTGGCACTACCCGGCCTCGAGGTCGAGGTGCTGGAACCCGAGCTGACCGAAGCCAAGTTCGATCTGCAGCTCACCGGTATGGAGCGTTACGACGCACAGGGCCGGATCACCGGCCTGCGCATGCAGTTCGCCTATGCCACAGATATTTTCGAGGCCGCCACCATTCGCCTGATGGCGGGACGGATGCTGCGGGTGCTGGGCACCGTCGCCGCCGATCCGGCGATCACGGTGCGCGCCATCGATATTCGTACCGATGCGGAACGCCCTCGCAGTGGGCAGTCCGCACGGTCGGTCGCACCGGAGTCCTCCGGTGCGGCAGTGCACTCCGGCACCGGCGCCCCGCAGGCGCCCGCCGCGGTGCCACCGGCCGAGCTCCCGGCGCTGATCGCCGCCGCCGCCGAGCTCGCTCCCGACGCGATCGCCGTCTCGCACGGCGAATACCGCGTCACCTACCGCGACCTAGCCGCCAAGATCGCCACCGTCGCCCGTGCCATGGGTGCGGCGGCGAAGCCGGAGGCACTGGTGAATGTCGCATTGGCCGGTTTGGTACCCGGCATCCTGGCCGCCCTCGGTGCGGGTGGCCTGTCCCAAGTCCTGCGGACGCTCTCGGGCGACGCGCAGGCGTTGGTTTTGTCAGAAGGAGCCCTCTGATGTCCGGTGTGGAGTCGGTCGCAGTCAGCCGGTTCGGTAACCAGGCGGCGCTGCGCAGCGCCTACGGTCTTGCCGATCTGCCGAATCTGATCGAGACGGTGGCGGCCTTGGAGCCGGACCGTATCGCGGTGCGGGGTGGGGATATTTCGGTCGGCTACGGTGCGCTGGCCGCGGAACTCGGCATGCTCGCCGAGGCCATGGGTGGTGCGCTGGAACCGGAGTCGCTGGTCCAGGTCGTCATCTCCGGGCAGCTGCCCGCTCTCATGGAAGGTGCGGAGGGTGCGCTCAGCGCGGTCCTCGAGGACCTGCTGAACGATGCCGTCACGGCGGCGGCCGCGGTGCTGTCGCCGCAGCTGGCGCCGATCGAGACGCTGGCCTCGCTGTTCGAGGAGCAGGTGCGCCGGACCCCCGACGCGGTGGCGCTGCAGTTCGGCGGCGAGAGCCTGACCTACGCCGAATTCGATGCCCGCGCCAATGTCCTGGCCCGCCGACTGCTCACCGCCGGCGTCGGACCGGAGGTCCTGGTCGGCCTGGCCGTGCGCCGCTCCTTCGAGCTGCTGGTCGGCATGTACGCCATCGTGAAGGCGGGCGGCGCGTACGTCCCACTGGACCCGGACCACCCGGCCGAGCGCCTGTCGTACGTGCTGTCGGTGGCGAAACCCGCTGTCGTACTGACCACTACGGCCGATGAGCCGGACTTCGACATCGCCGTCCCGGTGCTGCGCATCGACGAATTCGAGCGCACCGCCACGGGTACGGCAACCTCGCCCGCCGCCGATCCCGATGTGCCGCAGGCACATGCGGACAGCGTCGCCTATGTCATCTTCACCTCGGGCTCCACCGGACGCCCCAAGGGTGTGGCCGTCTCGCACCGCGCGATCGTCGCGAATCTGCGCTGGCGCCAGCGCATGTACCGGCTGCACGCCGCCGACGCCGTACTGCAGAAGACGCCCTTCACCTTCGATGTCTCGGTGTGGGAGTTCTTCTGGCCGCTGCAGGTCGGCGCGCGCCTGGTGATCGCCGAGCCGGAGGGCCACCGCGATCCCGCGTACCTGCTACGCACCATCGCCGACTACGGCATCACCATCGCGCACTTCGTGCCCTCCATGTTGTCGGTCTTCGTGACCGAGGCCGCGCGCGACGGCGTATCCGATTCCCTGCGCGGGGTTTTCGCCTCGGGCGAAGCGCTGCCCGCCGCGACCGCCGCCGCCTTCCGTGATGTCAGCGGCGCCACCCTGCACAATCTGTACGGCCCGACCGAAGCGGCCGTCGACGTGACGGCACACGAGGTCACCGCCGCCGATACCGTGCAGGTGCCGATCGGCGCGGCCGCCGATGACACCGATCTGCTGGTCCTCGACGAGAATCTGGAGCCGGTCCCGGCCGGTGTGGTCGGCGAGCTGTACCTGGCCGGTGTGCAATTGGCCCGCGGCTATGTCGCCCGCGCGGCGCTGACCTCGGAGCGTTTTGTCGCCAATCCCGAGGGTGCGCCGGGCGATCGCATGTACCGCACCGGTGACCTGGTGCGCTGGACCCCCGCCGTGGACGGCGGCCCCAGCGAGTTGGAGTACCTGGGCCGCAGCGACTTCCAGGTCAAGCTGCGCGGCCTGCGCATCGAACTCGGTGAGGTCGAGGCGGCCCTGCTGGATCACCAGCACGTGGCGCAGGCGGCCGTACTGCTGCATCGCACCGTGAGCGGCGATCACCTGGTCGGCTATGTGGTGCCCGCCGCCGGCGAGCTGGAGACCACGGCGGTGCTGGCGGCGGCGCGTGAGCGCCTGCCCGAGTACATGGTGCCGTCGCTGCTCATGGTGCTGCCGGAGTTCCCGGTGAACCAGAGCGGCAAGCTGGACCGCCGTGCCCTGCCCGAGCCCGAATTCACCGACAGCACAGCCGAATACCGCGAGCCGGAGACCACCGCGGAGGTGGCCGTGGCGGCCGTCTTCGCGAATCTGCTCGGCATCGAGCGGGTCGGTGCCGAGGACGATTTCTTCGCCCTGGGCGGCAATTCGCTCATTGCCACCCGGGCCATCGCCCGGATCGCCGAGGCGCTGCGCATCACCCTCGATGTGCGCGACTTCTTCGATCGCCCGACCGTCGCCGCGCTCGCCCTGCTCGCGGAAGATCCGGTCGCGCAGCACAATTCCGATGCCGCGCTGATCGGACCGGCGGAATTCGACGCCGACCGCCCGGCGCTGGCCGCCGGCGCTCGCCCGGACCAGGTGCCGCTCTCGCCCGCCCAGCAGCGCATCTGGTTCCTCAACCGCTACGCGCACAGCGAATCCGGCACGGCCGCAGACGGTTTCGACCAGTCGGCGGTCGATAATATGCCGTTCGCGCTCCGGCTGCGCGGTGATCTGGACGTCCCGGCACTGGCCGCCGCGGTCTCCGACCTGATCGAGCGGCACGAATCGCTCCGCACGTACTACCCGCAGACTCCGGCCGGTCCCGCCCAGGTGGTGCTGCCATCCCTCGCTATTGATCTGGCCCCGGTCGAGGTCGCCGAGAACGATCTTGTCGCCGCCGTATTCGATGCGGCAGCACAGGGATTCGACGTCGCGGCCGAGGTGCCGTTGCGGATGCGACTACTTCGGGTCGGTCCGGCCGACCACGTATTGGTGCTGGTGCTGCACCACATTGCCGGTGATGGTGTGTCCATGGGCCCGCTGGCCCGTGACCTGGTCATCGCCTATACCGCTCGGCAGGCCGGCGCGGTGCCCGGCTGGGCCCCGCTCGCGGTGCAGTACGCCGATTACGCGCTGTGGCAGCAGGCGCTGCTCGGCGACGAGACCGATCCGGACTCGCTGGTCGCCCGCCAGCTCGAGTTCTGGGCACGGGAACTCGCGGAACTGCCCGCCCAGCTGGAACTTCCGCTGGATCACGCCCGCCCCGCCGCCTCCAGCTACCGCGGCGCCACCATCGAATTCGAGATCGCCGCCGAGCTGCGCGCGGCCGTCGACCGGGTCGCGGCCGCCGGCCAGGCGACCCCGTTCATGGTGCTGCACGCCGCGCTCGCCGCGCTGCTGGCCCGGCTCTCCGGCTCCGCCGATATCGTCATCGGCATTCCGGTCGCCGGTCGCGGCGATGCCGCCCTGGACGACCTCATCGGCATGTTCGTCAACACCCTGGTGTTGCGCACCGACGTGGACGGCGCGGCCTCCTTCACCGACCTGGTCGCGCACGCCCGCCAGCGCGATCTGAGCGCCTTCGCGCACCGCGAGGTGCCGTTCGAGCGACTGGTCGAGGTGCTCAACCCGGCCCGCGCGCAGAACCGGCATCCGCTGTTCCAAGTGGCCCTGTTCATGCAGAACCTGGGCGACCAGAGCCTGCTGCTGCCGGGTGTCGACGCCGAGGTTTTCGATTTCGATCCCGGTGTCGCCAAATTCGATCTGCAGCTGACGATTTCGGACCGCGGTGAGGCGTACAGCGCAGCCTTCACCTACGCGACCGACCTGTTCGACGCCGCCGCCGTGCACGAGTTCGCGGCCAAATTCACCCGGCTGCTGACCGCCGCCACCGCGGCCGCCGATCGCCCGGTGGGCGATATCGAACTCCTGGACGCCGGCGAATTCGACTATGTGACCGCGAGCTGGAATGCCAGCGGCCACCGGGCGTCCGACCTGTTCCTGCACGAGGGCTTCGACGCCCAGGAGCGCCGGACCCCGAAGGCCACCGCGCTGATCTTCGGCGACACCGAGCTCACCTACGCCGAGCTGTCCGAGCGTGCAAACCGGCTGGCCCGCCTGCTCATCGAGTCCGGCGTCGGCCCGGAATCGCAGGTCGTGCTGGGCATGGCCCGCTCGGTCGAGCTCATTGTCGCCATGTACGCGGTACTGCGCGCCGGTGGCGCCTATGTGCCCATCGATCCGAGCCACCCGGCCGAGCGCATCGGTCATATCCTCGGCACCGCCCGCCCGCACGTCGTGCTGACCACCCGCGCCGACGGCTTGACGCTGCCCGAAACCGCCGACGTCCCACTGCTTTACGTGGACGAGCTGGAAGCGCAGGGAGGTGGAGCGCTCTCCGGTTACCCGGCCACCCGCATCGACGATCGCGCCCGCCGTGCCGCGCTGCACCCGGAGCATCCCGCGTACGTGCTGTTCACCTCCGGCTCCACCGGCAAGCCCAAGGGCGTCGCGGTCACTCACCGCGCCATTGCCAACCAGCTGGCCTGGATGCAGGCCGAATACGGCATCAGCCGTGCCGACGTGTACCTGCAGAAGACCGCCACCACCTTCGACGTCTCGCTGTGGGGCTACTTCCTGCCGCTGCGCACCGGCGCTACCATGGTGCTTGCCACGCCAGACGGGCACCGTGACCCTCGCTATGTGGCGGAAACCATTGCCCGGCACGGTGTTACGCTCACCGATTTCGTGCCGTCCATGCTGACGGTCTTCGCCATGCACGCGCAGCGCGCCGAGCTCGATTCGCTGCGCGATGTGTTCGTCATCGGCGAGGCGCTGCCGCCGGAGACGGTGGCGGCCTTCCGTGCGGTCAGTGCCGCCGGTCTGCACAATCTGTACGGCCCCACCGAGGCCGCGGTGTCCATCACCTTCCGCGAAGCTCTCGACACCGACACCGCGACGGTCCCGATCGGCGAGCCCGAGTGGAATTCGCAGGTCTACGTACTGGATTCGCGCCTGCGCCCGGCCCCGATCGGCGTTGCCGGTGAGCTCTACCTGGCGGGCGTGCAGCTGGCCCGCGGTTACGTCGGCCGGGTCGATCTGAGCTCCGACCGCTTCGTCGCCAATCCGTTCACTCCCGGTGAGCGCATGTACCGCACCGGCGACCTGGTCAAGTGGTCCGCCGAGGGCGAACTGGTCTACCTGGGCCGCATCGACTTCCAGGTCAAGTTCCGCGGCCAGCGCATCGAACTCGGTGAGATCGAGACCGTCCTGCTGGCCCATCCGGCGGTGAGCCAGGCCGTGGTGCTGGTCGCCGATACCGCCACCGGCCAGCAGTTGGTCGGCTACGTGGTGCCCGCGCCGGGCCGGACGGTCGATACCGCCGAGCTCATCCGCTCCGCCGCCGACCACCTGCCGTCCTACATGATCCCGGCCGCCGTGCTGACCCTGGACGCGTTCCCGCTGAACTCCTCGGGCAAGCTGGATCGAAAGGCCTTGCCGGAAGCCGTATTCGGTGGTGACGACGCGGGCTTCCGGGCTCCGCGCACCCCGGCCGAAGAGATTGTGGCCGGCATCTTCGCCGATGTGCTCGGTGTGCAGCGCATCGGCGTCGACGACGACTTCTTCGCCCTGGGCGGTAACTCACTGGTCGCCACCCTGGTGGTGGCCCGGGTATCGGCGGCCTTCGGCGCCCGGATCGGGGTGCGCGCCCTGTTCGAGTCCCCGACCGTGGCCGGTCTCGCGGCCCGCGCCACGACCGCCGAACACCCCGCCGACCAGCGGCCCCCGCTGGCCGCACAGCCGCGGCCGGAACTGCTGCCGCTGTCCCCGGCGCAGCAGCGCATGTGGTTCCTCAACCAGTTCGACACCGCCGCAACGACATACAACCTGCCTTTCGTGGTCCGCCTGCGCGGCCGCGTGGATCTGGATGCGCTGCGCGCCGCCGTGCTGGACGTGGTGCAGCGTCAGGAATCGCTGCGCACCCTGTTCCCCGAATCCGGCGACGGTGGCCACCAGGTGGTGCTGCCGATGACGGAAATCGATCTCGATCTCATCGTGCGTCCGGTCTCCGCGTCCGAATTGGACGCGGCGGTGGCGGAATTCGCCGCGCGCGGTTTCGACGTCTCCCGTGAGCTGCCCCTCCGAGTGCGCTTCTACCAGGTCGCCGCCGATGAGTTTGCGGTCGTCTTCGTGGTGCATCACATTGCGGCGGACGGCTTCTCGTTCGGTCCGCTGGTGCGCGAACTGAGCGCGGCGTACCTGGCGCGAGCGAACGGCGAAGCGCCGCAGTGGAGCCCGCTGCCCGTGCAGTACGCCGACTACGCGCTGTGGCAGCGCGCCGTGCTGGGCGACGAACACGACCCCGACTCCACCTTCTCCCGCGAAATCGCCTACTGGCAGCACACTCTCGCCGAACTGCCCGAAGAGCTGAACCTTCCCCTCAGTCACCCCCGGCCGCAGGAGGCCAGCTACCGGGGTGGGCATACCGGTTTCACCATCGATGCCGACCTGCACCGGGCGGCCACGGCCTTGGCCCGTGCCGAGGGCGTCACCGTCTTCATGCTCATGCACGCGGTGCTGTCGGTGCTGCTGTCCCGGCTGTCGGGCGATGCGGATATCGCCGTCGGCACGCCGATCGCCGGCCGCGGCGAACAGCATCTCGACGATCTGATCGGCGTGTTCATCAATACCCTGGTGCTGCGCACCCGGGTCGAGGGTGGCGACACCTTCACCGAACTGCTCTCCCGCACCCGCGAAACCGATCTCTCCGCCTTCGCGCATGCCACCCTCCCGTTCGAGCGCCTGGTGGAGATCCTCAACCCGGCCCGCTCGCAGGCCCGGCACCCGCTGTTCCAAGTCATGCTGTCCTTCCAGCACACCAGCCCCGCCGAAACGGAACTGCCCGGCCTGACCGTCAGCGGCGTCGACCTGCCACTCGATACCGCCAAGTTCGACCTGCAATTGGTCCTCACCGAGCAGAACGCCGCAGACACCGTGTTCGGCAATGGTTTCGGCGGCACCCCGTCCGGCATCACCGCCGAACTCATCTACGCAACCGACCTGTTCGACGCCGCCGCCGTGGCGAGTTTCGCCCAGCGCTTCGAACGCCTGCTGAAAGCCGTTACGGCACAGCCGGATCGCGCCCTCGGAGATATCGACCTGCTCGACGACGACGAGCGCGCACTGGTCGTCTCGCAGTGGAACAACACCGCCTTCGACGTAGCTGCGTTCCTCGGCGAACTGCCCGCACTGCCATCCGAGGGTGCTTCCGCCCCGTCAGCCCAGGGTGCTCCCGCCCCGTCAGCCCGGCATATGTCCGCCTCGTCATCCCGGCATGCTTTTGGCCGGGATCTCGCTGCCGCAGGTGTGGATTCCGGCCGAAAGCAAGCCGGAATGACGAAGGATGCGACGGGTGCGGAGTCGTCGGCCGCGCAGTCGTCGGCCACAGTCGGCGATGCCGTGAACACTCTGGTCGCGCTGTTCGAGGCGCGGGCCGTGCGTACTCCGGACGCCACCGCTCTCTCGTTCGAGGGGAGTGGTCTGTCCTACGGCGAGTTCGCCGGACGCGTACATCAGTTGGCGCGCAAGCTCATCGAGGCCGGTGTCGGCCCGGAGATCCTGGTGGCGCTCGGAATTCGCCGGTCGCTGGACCTGATCGTCGCCATGTATGCGGTGGTCGAGGCCGGTGGCGCGTATGTGCCGCTGGACCTGGATCAGCCTGCGGACCGCATTGCCTACGTACTCGATACCGCCAACCCGGTGTGCGTGCTGACGACCGAGCGCGATGGGTTCACCCACCCGAGCGTTTCGGTACTCGCGGTCGATTCGCTCGATCTGTCGGCGTACTCGGATGCGCCGCTGAACGATGCGGAGCGCCTCGCGCCGCTGCGGCCTTCGAATACCGCGTACGTCATCTTCACCTCCGGTTCGACCGGTCGTCCCAAGGGTGTGGCGGTCAGCCATGCCGCCATCGTCAACCGGCTCGTATGGATGCAGTCCGAGTACGGCCTGACCGCCGACGATGTTGTGCTGCAGAAGACTCCGGCCACGTTCGATGTGTCCGTCTGGGAGTTCTTCTGGCCCTTGCAGGTAGGTGCGCGCCTGGTCGTGGCCAAGCCCGACGGCCATGGTGACCCGGTCTACCTGGCGGAAGTCATTGCTGGAGAGGGCGTTACCACCACGCACTTCGTGCCCTCCATGATGGCCGTGTTCGTTTCTGAGCCGACTGCCGTCGAATGCACCAGCCTGCGGCTGGTTTTCGCCTCCGGTGAGGCGCTGCCCGCGACCACCGCTGAGCAGCTGCGCGCGGTGACCGGTGCGGCGCTGCACAACCTCTACGGCCCCACCGAGGCCGCTGTCGACGTGACCTATCACCAGGTCGTCGACGCGGATATCGACACTGTGCCGATCGGTCGTCCGGTCTTCAATACCCAGGTTTACGTGCTGGATTCGCGTCTGCACCCGGTCGCGCCGGGTATGGCGGGTGAGCTCTATCTCGCGGGTGCGCAATTGGCGCGCGGTTATGTGGCGCGAGCGGATCTGAGCTCGGATCGCTTCGTAGCGAACCCGTTCACTCCGGGTGAGCGCATGTACCGCACCGGTGACCTGGTGCGCTGGTCCGCCGCAGGTGAGCTGGAGTACCTGGGCCGCACCGACTTCCAGGTGAAGTTGCGCGGTCTGCGTATCGAGCTCGGCGAGATCGAATCGGCGCTCACCGCACACGAGTCGGTCGCGCAGGCCGTCGTCGTGCTGCGTTCGGACGCCCGTATCGGCGATCAGCTGGTCGGTTACGTGGTCCCCTCCGCAGACTCGGTGGATATGGACGCCGTGCGCGCCCATCTGTCAGAGCAGTTGCCGTCCTACATGGTCCCGGCCGCGTTCGTGGTCGTGGATGCTTTCCCGCTGAGTGCGAATGGCAAGCTCGATCGCCGTGCGCTGCCCGAGCCGGAGTTCGCTGCTCGCGAATTCCGTGCTCCGGCAACTCATGCCGAGGAGATCGTGGCTGCGGTGTTCACCGAGGTGCTCGGTCTCGATCGCTCCGCCTCCCCGCGCTCGCCGGTCGGTGCGGAGGACGACTTCTTCGAGTTGGGTGGCAACTCGCTCATCGCGACCCAGGTCGTCGCTCGGCTCGGTGCGGCACTCGATACCCGTGTGCCGGTGCGCACGTTGTTCGACGCCCCGACCGTCGCCGCGCTGGCTGCCCGCATGGAAGCGCAGGCGGGTACCGGCAGTCGCCGTGAATTGGTGGCGCAGGAGCGTCCGGACGAGATTCCGCTGTCCCTGGCGCAGCAGCGCATGTGGTTCCTCAACCGCTTCGATACCGCCTCGGCTGTCAACAACATCCCGCTCGCGGTCCGCCTCACCGGTGATCTCGACGCCCAGGCACTGGCGCTGGCCGTCGGCGATCTCATCGACCGCCACGAGGTATTGCGCACCGTCTACCCCCAGACCGCGCGGGGCCGAGGCGTGCAGGTCATCCTGCCGTCCGGACCGGTTGCCGACGGCCTGGGTCTGGCTCCGGTCGACGTCACCGAGAGCGACCTCGAGGCCGCGCTGATCCCGCTGCTCACCGCGGGTTTCGATGTGACCGCCGCGGCTCCGGTGCGTACCGGCCTGTTCCACGTCACCGACGCCGGACAGCCGACGCACGTCCTGGTTTTCGTGGTGCACCACATTGCCGCCGACGGCTGGTCGCTGGCCCCGCTGGCCCGCGAGATCATGACCGCCTACGGGGCGCGCGCGAATGACGCTGCGCCGCAGTGGAACCCGCTGCCGGTGCAGTACGCCGACTACGCGCTGTGGCAGCGCGAGGTGCTCGGCTCCGAGGATGATCCGAGCTCGCCTATCGCACAGCAGATCGACTACTGGACCCGCGGCCTGGACGGCCTGCCCGAACAGCTCGATCTGCCGTCCGATCGCCCGCGCCCGGCGGTGGCCTCCAATCACGGTGCCGTGCACCGGTTCCTGCTGGAGGCCGATCTGACCGAGGCGCTCGACCGCCTCGCCCGCACCCACGGCGCCAGCCGGTTCATGGTGGTGCACGCGGCCTTCGCGGCCCTGCTGTCGCGGCTGTCCGGCTCCGCCGATATCGCCATCGGCACCGTTGTCGCCGGTCGTGGTGAGGCCCTGCTCGACGAGGCCATCGGCATGTTCGTCAATACCCTGGTATTGCGCACCGAACTCCACGCGGCCGAGAGCTTCACCGGCCTGCTGGCCCGTACCAAGGACGTCGATCTGGCCGCCTTCGGCCACGCCGATCTGCCGTTCGAGCGACTGGTCGACATTCTCAGCCCGGCCCGGTCGCAGGCCCGGCACCCGCTGTTCCAGGTGCTGCTGTCCTTCCAGAACACCGGTACCGCCTCGTTCGCACTGCCGGGCCTCGAGGTGGGCGGGGTGCCCTTCGACGCCGCCACCGCGAAGTTCGATCTGCAATTGAATATGACCGACGATGCCACCGGCGGCCTCGTCGCCGAATTCACCTACGCCACAGATATGTTCGACGCCGGCACCATTGCGGTGTGGGCCGAGCGCCTGGTCCGCATGCTGGATGCGGTGGCCGCCGATCCGTCGTCCGTCGTCGGCGATATCGAACTGCTCGATGCCGCCGAGTACGCGCTGCTGCTGGATGTCTGGAATGCCACCACACACGAGTGGGCCGATTCCGCCACCCTGGTGTCGCTGTTCGAGGAGCAGGCGGTGCGCACTCCGCTGCGGACCGCGGTGGTATTCGACGGCACGCCCGAGCGGGGCGAAGCACGTGCGGAGCTGACCTACGCCGAGTTCTCCGGGCGGGTGCACCGGCTGGCCCGGCACCTGATCGCCGCGGGTGTCGGCCCGGAACACCTGGTCGCACTGGGCATGCGGCGCTCCATCGACCTCGTTGTCGGCATGTACGCCGTCGTCGCGGCCGGTGCGGCGTATGTGCCGCTGGATCCGGATCATCCGGCCGATCGCATCGGCCATGTCCTCGATACCGCCCGCCCGGTGTTCGTGCTGACCTCCGGCGCGGATCTGGACCCGAGCGTCGAGCGGCAGCTGCGAATCGACCTGCTGGACGTATCCGAATACGCCGCAGGGCCGCTGCGCGATGCGGACCGCATCGCACCGCTGCGCCCGGACAACACCGCCTACGTCATCTTCACCTCCGGTTCCACCGGCCGGCCCAAGGGCGTAGCGGTATCGCACGCATCCATCGTGAACCGGCTGCGCTGGCTGCAGCACGCGCATGTCGCTCTCGACGAGAACGATCGACTGCTGCAGAAGACGCCGGTCACCTTCGATGTCTCGGTGCCCGAGTTCTTCTGGCCGCTGCAGGTCGGCGCACGACTGGTGCTGGCCCGCCCCGAGGGTCATACCGATCCGGTCTATCTGTCGGAACTGATTCGCCGCGAAGGCATCACCTCCGCCCATTTCGTCCCGTCCATGCTGGCGGTGTTCGTCGCCACTCTCGAATTGGGCAGGTCACGAGCTCGGGACGGAATCGTGCCCCTGTGCAATTCACTGCGGCACGTGTTCTGCTCCGGTGAGGCGCTGCCCGCCGCGGCTGCCCGCCGCATGTGGGAATTGACCGGCGCGCGGGTGCACAACCTCTACGGCCCCACCGAGGCCGCGGTCGAGGTCACCTTCCGCGAATTCATGCTCGGCGACGCCGATTTCGTACCCATGGGCCGCCCGGTCTGGAACACCCGGGTGTACGTGCTGGATTCGCGTTTACATCCGTCGCCCTTCGGTGTTCCGGGTGAGCTGTACCTGTCCGGCGTGCAGCTGGCGCGCGGCTACCTGCGCCGCGCCGACCTCACCGCCGATCGGTTCGTCGCGGACCCCTTCCACCCGGGCGAGCGCATGTACCGCACCGGTGACCTGGTGCAGTGGAGTGCCACCGGCGAGCTGGATTATCTGGGCCGCACCGACTTCCAGGTCAAGCTGCGCGGTCAGCGCATCGAGCTGGGCGAGATCGAGACGGCGCTCACCGCACAGGACGCCATCGCCCAGGCCGTCGTGGTGCTGCGCACCGATGAGCGACTCGGTGATCAGCTTGCCGCGTACGTGATTCCGGCCGCCGGACACATTGTCGATATCGACGAGGTACGAGCGCAGCTGGCGGAATCCCTGCCTGGCTACATGATTCCGGCCGCCTTCGTGGTGCTGGATGCCTTCCCGCTGAACATCTCGGGCAAGCTGGATCGAAATGCCCTGCCCGCACCGGTCTTCGAGGCCAAGGTCTTCCGCGCGCCGACCACCCCGATCGAAGAGATCGTGGCGGGCACCTTCGCCGATGTACTCGGCCTCGAGCGCGTCGGCCTCGATGACGACTTCTTCGAACTGGGCGGCAATTCTCTGGTCGCCACCCAGGTCACCGCCCGCCTGGCAGCCGCACTGCACGCCGATCTCGGCGTGCGCGTGCTCTTCGAAGCGCCGACCGTAGCCGCGCTGGCCGCCCGCGCGGAGGAAGCGGCGGGCACCGGTGGCCGTGCGCCGCTGGTCGCGCGTCCGCGTCCCGAACTGCTGCCGCTGTCTCCGGCGCAGCAGCGCATGTGGTTCCTCAACCGCCTCGACCCGGATTCGGCGGTCAATAATATTCCGCTGGCCGTACGTCTTTCCGGCGATCTCGAGGTGGCGGCCCTGCGCCGCGCCATCGGTGATGTGGTGGACCGGCACGAGGTGCTGCGCACCATCTACCCGGCCACCGCCGACGGCCGCAGTACCCAGGTGGTGCTTCCGACCGGCCAGAGTCTTCCGGGCCTGGAACCGGTCACGGTCACGGAAGTCGAACTGGCCGAGCGTATTTCCGAACTGGTCACCGTCGGATTCGATCTCACCACCGCGATTCCGATGCGCGTGGCGCTTTTCCGCCTCGCGGACGCCGGCAATGCGGTAGCTGAACACATTCTGGTGTTCGTGCTGCACCACATCAGCGGTGACGGCTGGTCGCTGGGTCCGCTGACCCGCGATCTGATGACCGCCTATGCCGCCCGTACCGAAGGCGGGGCGCCGCAGTGGAATCCGCTGCCGGTGCAGTACGCCGACTATGCGCTGTGGCAGCGAGAGGTGCTGGGCTCCGAGGACGATCCCGAATCGCTGGCCGCCCGTCAGCTCGCCTACTGGACGCAGGCCCTGACGGGGCTGCCGGACGAGCTGCGGCTGACCACCCAGCCGCGTCCGGCCGTCGCCTCCTACCGCGCCGGCGCACACCTTTTCGCACTGCCCGCCGAGGTGCTGGCCGACCTGAATCGGGTGGCGCAGCAGCACGGAGCGACGCTGTTCATGGTGGTGCACAGTGCTTTCGCCGCCCTGCTCGCCCGACTCTCCGGCGGCGCGGACATTGCCGTCGGCGTCCCGGTCGCGGGCCGCGGTGACCGCGCGGTCGACGATATGGTCGGCATGTTCGTCAATACGCTGGCGCTGCGCGCGCAGGTGCGGCCCGGTGAGTCCTTCGCCGACCTGCTGACCCGGGTGCGCGAGCACGACCTGCAGGCCTTCGCCTATGCGGAGGTGCCCTTCGAACGACTGGTCGAGGTGCTCGACCCGCCCCGCTCGCAGGCCCGGCATCCGCTCTTCCAGGTCATGCTGACCTTCCAGAACCAGAGCGTCCCCGCCCTGGAGCTGCCCGGTCTCGCCGTCTCCGGCGTGGGCCTGGACCAGCAGTCGGCCAAGTTCGACCTGCAGCTGACCCTGTCGGAAGCAGACGCGGGCATGGCGGCCGAAATCATCTACGCCGCCGATCTTTTCGACGATCATTTCGCCACCGCCTTCGGCCGGCGCTTCGTGCGGCTGCTCACCGCCGTCGCCGCCGACCCGTTGGTATCGATCGGCGATATCGAACTGCTCGACGCCGCCGAACGCGAACTGGTCGTGACCGACTGGAACGACACCGCCGTGCACTGGGATTCGGTCTTCGCCGAGCGCAATTCCGCTGCCGCGACGCTGGTTTCGCTCTTCGAGGCACAGGTGCTGACCAGCCCCGATGCACCTGCTCTCGAATTCGGCGGGAGAGCTCTGTCCTACGGTGAGTTCGCCGGGCGGGTGCACCGCCTGGCCCGCTGGCTGATCGCCGAGGGTGTCGGGCCGGAATCCGTGGTGGCGCTGGGCATGCGGCGCTCCATCGATCTGGTGGTCGGCATGTACGCGGTCACCGTCGCCGGCGGGGCATACGTGCCGCTGGATCCGGAGCACCCGGCGGCGCGCACCGAGTACATTCTCGCCACCGCTGATCCGGTGTGTGTGCTGACCTCCGGCGAGGATCTGGACGTCGACACCGCGCAGGTCCGCATCGACCTGCTCGACCTGGCCGGCTACTCCGGCGAACCGCTGGACAATACCGATCGCCGCGCGCCGCTGCGGGATTCGAATACCGCGTACGTCATCTTCACGTCGGGCTCTACCGGGCGCCCGAAGGGTGTGGCGGTGCCGCATTCGGCGATCGTCAACCGGCTGGTGTGGATGCAGTCCGAGTATGGGCTGACCGCCGCCGACGTCGTATTGCAGAAGACCCCGGCCACCTTCGACGTGTCGGTCTGGGAGTTCTTCTGGCCGTTGCAGATCGGCGCGAAGCTCGTCCTCGCCGACCCGGTCGGCCACCGCGACCCGGCCTACCTGGCCGAACTCATTGCCCGCCGAGGCGTAACGGTCACACACTTCGTGCCGTCCATGCTCTCGGCCTTCATCGCTGCTCTCGATGCGGCGGCGGAAACCCTGATGGTTCGTGGCCCGTCTCGTTCTGGACTGAGTGGAGCGGGGGAGCGAAGCGGAGGAGCGGAGGGAGGGAAGAACGAGACTCCAGGGCCGCGGACCCGCCGGAGCGAAGCGGAGGCAAATCAAACACAGCTGCGCATGGTCTTCGCCTCCGGTGAGGTGCTCCTGCCCGAGCCCGCGCATCGCCTGCGTGAGATCACCGGCGCCGAGCTGCACAACCTGTACGGCCCGACCGAAACCGCCGTCGATGTCACCTACCACGAGGTGACAGCTGCCGACGTCACCTCGGTGCCGATCGGTGCGCCGGTCTTCAATACCCAGGTGTACGTGCTGGATTCGCGACTGAACCCGGTTCCGGTGGGCGTCGTGGGTGAGCTCTATCTCGCGGGTGATCAGCTCGCGACCGGCTACGTCGCGCGAGTCGATCTGACCTCGGATCGATTCGTGGCCAACCCCTTCGGTGACAGCGCCCGCATGTACCGCACCGGCGACCTCGCTGTCTGGAACACGGCCGGCGAACTGGAATACCTGGGCCGCAACGACTTCCAGGTGAAGCTGCACGGTCTGCGGATCGAACTCGGGGAGATCGAGTCCGCGCTGCTGCGCTGCCCGGGTGTCAGCCGGGCCGTTGTGGTGGTGCGATCGGAAGAGCAGATCGGTGATCGGCTCATCGGTTACGCAGTACCCGACACCGGTGTTCTGCTCGATTCCCTCGGGCTTCGCGACCGACTGGCCGAATTCCTCAGCGGCGATATGGTTCCCGACGCCATTGTGGTCATGGACGAGCTGCCGGTGACCCCCCACGGAAAGCTCGACCGCGGCGCGCTGCCCGCACCGGTGTTCACCCCGCTGGAAGTCACGGTTCCCCTCACCGCGACCGAGCAGCTGATCGCCGATACCTTCACCGTGCTGCTCGGCCTCGACGAGCCGGTCGGCGCCGACGATGTGTTCTTCAAGCTCGGCGGCAACTCGCTCATCGCCACCCAGCTGGCCGCCCGTCTCGGCAAGTTGATCGGCGTGGAAGTCCCGCTGCGCACCATCTTCGAGGCCGCCACCGTGCGCGCCCTGGCTGTGCGGCTCACCGACCTGGCCGCGAATGCCGCCCCGGCGGTGGCGCCGCTCGTCCCGCAGGAGCGCGGCGATGCCATCCCGCTCTCGATCGCCCAGCAACGCATGTGGTTCCTCAATCGTTTCGACGTGGGCAGTGCCGCCACCTCCTACAACATTCCCTTCGCGCTGCGCCTGACCGGCACGCTGAATGTGCCCGCCCTGCAGGCCGCGGTCGCGGATTTGATCGCACGGCACGAAACCCTGCGCACCCTCTACCCGGAGCGCGACGGCGAGGCCACCCAGCTGGTGCTGCCCGCCGGAACCCGGCTGGTGGATCTGGCGCCCGAAACCGTCACCGCCGCCGAACTGCCCACGGTGGTGGATGCCGTGGCGAACACCGTCTTCGATGTGACGGTGGAGGTGCCGCTGCGGATCCGGCTGCTGCGTCTGACCGAAGACGAGCACGTCGTGCTGTTCGTGGTGCACCACATCGCCTCCGACGGCTGGTCCCTGGCTCCGCTCACCCGAGATCTGGCCGCCGCCTACGTGGCTCGCTCCGCGGGCAGTGCGCCCGATCAGGCGGCCCTGCCGGTGCAGTACGCCGACTTCGCCATCTGGCAGCGCGCGACGCTCGGCAGCGTGGCGGACCCGGATTCCGAACTGGCCGAGCAGCTGCGCTTCTGGACCGCCGGCCTGGCCGGTATGCCGGATCTGCTCGCCCTGCCCGCGGATCGCCCGCGGCCGCCCGTGGCGACCGGTCGCGGCGGCACCGTCAGCGGCCACCTGGACGCCGAATTGCACGCCGCCGTCCTGGAATTCGTCGCCGCGCAGGGGGTGACCCTGTTCATGGTGCTGCACGCCGCGCTGGCCGTACTGCTGGCACGACTGTCCGGTACCAGCGATATCGTCATCGGCACTCCGGTCGCGGGTCGTGGTGAGGAGGCGCTCGACGAGCTGGTCGGCATGTTCGTCAATACCCTGGTACTGCGCACCGAGGTGCGGCCCGATACGCCGCTCGGCGAGCTGCTCGAGCTGGTGCGCGATACCGATGTGGCCGCCTTCGATCACGCCGCGGTGCCCTTCGAAACCCTGGTCGATGCGCTGAATCCGGTTCGCTCGCAGGCGCATTCGCCGCTCACCCAGGTGACGCTGACGCTGCAGAACACCGCCCGGCCCGACTTCCACCTGGACCAGCTGGTCATCGCAGCCATCGAAATCGACGTCACCACAGCGCAATTCGATGTGGATTGGACGCTGTGGGAGAACACGGAAACCGACGGCACGCCCGCTGGTCTCGATGTGCAGCTCATCTACGCGCTGGATCTGTTCGACGAGTCCACCGCCGCCGAGTTCCTGACCGGCTACGAGCGGGTGCTGCGCGCGCTCGTAGCCGATACCCGCGTCGCCACCGGTGATGTCGAACTCATGTCGACCACCGAGCGTGGCGTGCTGCTGGTGGACCGCAATGCCACCGCCCGCCCGCTGCGGCGCGGGACGCTCGCCGATCTGCTCGATGCCCGGGCAGCGCAGGACCCGGACGCCGTAGCCCTGATCTTCGAAGGCGAGACCCGCACCTACGCGGAGCTGGCCGACCGGGCGAATCGTCTTGCGCGCCACCTCATCTCGGAAGGCGTCGGCCCGGACGCCATCGTCGGCGTCACCGCACAGCGATCCTTCGATATGGTCGTCGCCCTGTTCGCCGTGGTGCAGGCCGGCGCGGCCTACGTCCCGGTCGACCCGGCGTATCCGGCCGATCGCCTGATGCACGTGCTGAACACCTCGAACACCACCCTGGTGCTCTCGGTCGGCGGCGCGATGCTGCCCGAGCTCGAAAGCGTGCGCGTGGTCGAGGTAGACGGGCTGGAAGCGCAGGGAGGTGGAGCGCTGTCGGACCTGTCCGCCGCCCCGCTCACCGATGCCGACCGGCTCGGCAGACTGCGCCCGGACAATCTCGCCTACGTTCTGTTCACCTCCGGCTCGACCGGCCTGCCCAAGGGTGTGGCCACCAGCCACCGCGCGATCATGAACCAGCTGCGCTGGCTCGAGTCCCGCTACGAGGTCACCGGTGCGGACCGCATCATGCAGCGCGCGCCGCTGAGCTTCGATGTCTCGGTGTGGGAGTGCTTCCTGCCCGCGCTCGTCGGTGCGCCGCTGGTGATTCCGCGCCCCGGCGGTCATCAGGATCTGGACTACCTGGCCGATCTCATGCGCGAGTACGGCGTCACCATCGCCGAACACGTGCCGTCCGTGCTGGCCGCGCTGGTAGCGGAGGGCAGGGGCGACGCGCTGCGTTCCTTCCGGCACCTGCACACCGGTGGTGAGGCGCTGCCCGCCGAACTGCTCGGCCAGCTGCGTGCCCATGTCGGCGGTTCCGTGCACAATGCGTACGGCCCCACCGAAGCGGCGATTTCCACCATCTACCACGAGTTCTCGGACGCGGATCCGGAGTTCGAGGTCGCCATCGGCCGCCCGAACTGGAACACCCGCGCCTACGTGCTCGACGCCCGCTGCCGTCCGGTGCCGACCGGTGTCACGGGTGAGCTCTATCTGGCCGGCGATCAGCTGGCCCGCGGCTACCAGGGTCGCGGCTCGCTCAGCGCGGAACGCTTTGTCGCGGACCCGTTCGGCGTACCCGGCACCCGCATGTACCGCACCGGCGATCTGGTGCGCTGGAATCGCAATGGCGATCTGGTGTACCTGGGCCGCAATGACTTCCAGGTGAAGCTGCGCGGCCAGCGCATCGAACTCGGCGAGATCGAGGCGGCCCTGCTGGCCGCGGACGGTGTCGCCAATGCCGCCGTCCTGCTCGCCAAGGACAGCGCCGGCACCGACTGCCTCGTCGGATACATCTCCGGCGCACCGGATTCCCCCGCGCCGCTCACCGCCGAGACCGTGCTGGCCCAGGCCCGCACCCGGCTGCCCGCCTATATGACGCCCGCACATCTGGTCGTCCTGGACCGCATGCCGCTCACCACTGTCGGCAAGCTCGACCGCAAGGCGCTGCCCCAGGTCGAGTTCACCGCCGCCACGGTGCCCTATCGGGCGCCGCGCGAGGGTGCGGAAGCGGTGCTGGCCACCGTCATCGCCGATCTGCTCGGCAGTGGCCCGATCGGCGCCGACGACGATTTCTTCGGCCGCGGCGGCAATTCGCTGCTGGCCATGCGCCTGGTCGCCCGCACCAATGCGGCGCTCGGCTGCGAGCTGAGCGTCCGCGAGGTGTTCGAGGCACCGACCGTCGCCGAGCTGGCCGTCCGTGCCACCCGGCCGGGCGCGGCCACCGTGCCGCTGGCCCCGCGCCCGCGTCCGGAGCGAATCCCGCTGTCGCTGGCGCAGACCCGCATGTGGCTGCTCAATCGCCTGGATCCGGAATCACCGGTCTACAACATCCCGTCCGCCATCAAGCTGCGCTCCGTCGACCCGCGCTTCGGCGATCTCGATGTGCCCGCCCTGCGGGACGCCTTCCTGGATGTGCTCGAGCGGCACGAGTCGCTGCGCACCCGCTTCCCGGAGGATGCCGACGGTCCGCGGCAGGTCGTGCACTCCGTCGCGGAGCTGAACCTGCCGGACCTCACCGCGCTCGACACCACCGATATGGCGGCCGCGGTCGCCGAATTCCTGGACCGCGGTTTCGATTTGCGCACCGAGGCGCCGGTGCGAGTCGCCCTGCTGCGTGCAGCAAATACGGTGCCGTTGCGCGCCGGTGATCCGGAGCTGTCGGTTCCGGAGTACACGCTGGTTGTGGTGACGCACCACATTGCCGCCGACGGTGTCTCCACCGCGCCGCTGGCTCGCGATCTGATGGTCGCCTACGCCGCTCGCTCGGCTGGCCAGGCCCCGCAGTGGGCGCCGTTGCCCGTGCAGTACGCCGACTTCACGCTCTGGCAGCACGAGGTGCTCGGCGATGCCGCCGATCCGGAATCGGTGCTGGGCAAGCAGATCGTGCACTGGCGCGATGAGCTGGCCGGGCTGGATCCGCTGCTGGAGCTGCCCGCCGATCGCCCCCGCCCGGCGGTGGCCAGCGGTCGCGGTTCCGCCTACGCCTTCGAAATCCCCGCCGACGCCACCGCCGCGATTGCGGAACTGGCCCGGCGACAGGGTGTTTCGACCTTCATGGTGGTGCACGCCGCCTATGCCGCCCTGCTCTCGCGCCTGGCGCGCACCGAGGACGTCGTCATCGGCACCCCGATCGCGGGTCGCTCCGAACAGGCCCTCGACGAGCTGGTCGGCATGTTCGTCAATACCCTGGTGCTGCGCACCCGGGTCGCGCCGGACGCCTCGTTCGCCCAGCTGCTCGGCACCGTCCGCGAGACCGATGTGCGGGCCTTCGCCAATGCGGACCTGCCGTTCGAGCGCCTGGTCGACGAGCTGAATCCGGTGCGTTCGCAGGCATACTCGCCCATCGTGCAGGCGATGCTCACCTTCGAGCACCGCGACGACGGCGTGCTTGTGCTGCCCGGACTCGAGGTCGCGGCATTTCCGATGGACAGCGTGACCGCCCAGTTCGACATCTCGCTGGCCCTGACCGAGGGTGCGGCGGACGGCGGTACCGCGCTGTACGCGGTCCTGCGCTACGCCACCGATCTCTTCGACGCCGCCACCATGCGGGAATTCGCCGACCGGTTCACGCGCATTCTGCACGCCGCGGTCGCCGATCCGGCCGTGCCCGTGGGCGAGATCGAACTGCTGGAAAACTCCGAGCGCTCGCGAATGCTGCTGGACTGGAACGAGACCCGCTACCCGGTCGCGCCCGAGCTGCTGCTCGACGGCTACCGGCGTGCGGTCGCGCAGTACCCGGATGCCGTCGCGGTCCGCTACGAGGGCGCACAGCTGACCTACGCCGAATTCGACGCACGGGTCAATCAACTGGCACGCCTGCTGATTTCGCAGGGGGTCGGCGCGGAATCCCTGGTGGGCTTGGCTATTCGCCGCTCACTCGATCTGGTCGTCGGCATGTACGCGATCGTCACCGCCGGTGGCGCGTGGGTTCCGCTGGATCCCGATCACCCGGCCGAGCGCATTGCCCACATTCTCGACACCGCGCAGCCCGCCTGCGTGCTGTCGACGACCACGGATGCGGTGACCGTCAGCGACGGCACACCGGTGCTGTTCCTGGACACGCTTGCGCTGGAGGGCTTCTCGGCCTCGCCGGTCGCCGATGCCGAGCTGCTGCGCCCGGTCCGTGCGGACAACCCCGCGTACGCGATCTTCACCTCCGGCTCGACGGGCCGCCCCAAGGGCGTGGCCGTCTCGCACGGCGCGATTCACAACCAGACCACCTGGATGCTCGCCGAGTACCCGATGGGCCCGGAGGATGTGTACTTCCAGAAGACAGCCACCACGTTCGACGTGTCGCTGTGGGGCTACTTCATGCCCCTGCGCAGTGGTTCGACCCTGGTGGTCGCCACGCACGACGGTCACCGTGACACCGACTACATCGCGGAAACCATTGCCGCCCAGGGAGTGACGGTCACCGACTTCGTGCCCTCGATGTTGACGGTGTTCGCTGCGCAGACCGCCGCCGGTACCCTGCCGACCCTGCGGGATGTGTTCGTCATCGGTGAGGCGCTGCCGCCGGAAACCGTGACCTCGGTGCTGACGCTCGGCGACAAGGTGCGGGTGCACAACCTGTACGGCCCCACCGAGGCCGCGGTCTCGATCACCTACTGGCCGTCCGAAGGCCGCGACGCCCGCACCGTCCCGATCGGCCTGCCGCAGTGGAACAGCCGGGTGTACGTGCTGGATTCGCGCCTGCGTCCGGTCCCGGCCGGGGTACCGGGCGAGCTCTACCTGGCCGGTGATCAACTGGCCCGCGGCTATGTGCGCCGACCGGATCTGACTTCGGATCGCTTCGTGGCCAACCCCTTCGAGCCCGGTGTGCGTATGTACCGCACCGGCGACCTGGTGGTGTGGCGTGCGGCCGACGGCGAGCGCTCCGAACGCCTGGAGTACATCGGCCGCACCGACTTCCAGGTGAAGCTGCGCGGTCAGCGCATCGAACTCGGCGAGATCGAAACCGCCCTCATCGCCATGGATGCCGTCACCCAGGCGGTAGTGGTGGCCCGCAGCCACGAGCGGCTGGGCGATCAGCTGGTCGCCTACCTGGTCTCCGACCAGGGCGCGAACCTGGCCCTGGATCAGGTGCGCGCGCAGCTCGCCGATGTGCTGCCGCCGTACATGGTCCCCGCCGCCTTCGTGGCGCTGGACGCCTTCCCGCTCAACTCCTCGGGCAAGCTGGATCGAAAGGCCCTGCCGGAACCGGAGTTCCAGGCCACCTCCTACCGGGCTCCCGCCACGGCGGCCGAACGAGCGGTCGCCGAGATCATCGCGGACCTGCTGGGTATCGAGCGGGTCGGCGCGGACGACGATTTCTTCGCCCTCGGCGGCAATTCGCTCATGGGCACCCGCCTGGTGGCCCGCCTCGGTGCCGCCCTGGACGCCGATATTCCGATGCGCCTGCTGTTCGAGGCGCCCACGGTCACCGCGCTGGCGGCCCGGGCCGCGCAGCGCCAGGGCGGCTCGGAGCGCCCGATCCTGGTCGCGGCCGCGCGCCCGGATCTGCTGCCGCTCTCGCCGGCGCAGCGCCGCATCTGGTTCCTGAACCGGTTCGATCCGCAGGAGACGGTCAACAACATCCCGATCGTGCTGCGGCTCACCGGCGAGGTGGATACCGCCGCCCTCAGCGCCGCCCTGCTCGATGTGGTCGACCGGCACGAGACCCTGCGCACGGTGTACCCGGAGGTGGACGGCATCGGCTACCAGCGGGTACTGCCGCGCGGCTTCATGCCTGCGGTCACCCGCTTCGCCGGCGCCGATCTCGCGGCCGAACTGGCCGCGCTGGCGGCCACACCGTTCGACGTGACCTCGGAAGCGCCGCTGCGCATCGGTGTCGGCACGCTGTCCGAGCGGGAGTATGTGCTAGCCCTGGTGGTGCACCACATTTCCGCCGACGGTTTCTCCATGGCCCCGCTGGCCGAGGACGTTGCCCTGGCCTACCTGGCGCGCACCACCGGCACCGAGCCGCAGTGGCAGCCGCTGACTGTGCAGTACGCCGATTACGCGCTCTGGCAGCAACAGCTGCTCGGCCGTGAGGACGATCCCGAATCGGTTGCGGCACAGCAGCTGAACTACTGGCGGGAAGCCCTCGGCGGGCTGCCCGCACAGCTCGAACTGCCGACCGATCGGCCCCGCCCCCCGGTCGCCTCCAATGCGGCGGGCGCGCTTGTCGTGCCGCTGGATCCGGCCCTGCGCGCCGGTATCGCGGCGGTCGCCGACCGGCACGAGGCCACCGAATTCATGGTGCTGCACGCCGCCCTCGCGGTACTGCTGGCTCGCCTTTCGGGCAGCGGCGATATCGCCATCGGCGCACCGGTCGCCGGTCGCGGTGAGGCGGCCCTCGACGCGCTGATCGGCATGTTTGTCAATACCCTGGTGTTGCGACTGCAGGTTTCGGAATCGGAGCCCTTCAGCGCCGTACTCGGCCGGGCCCGGACCACCGATCTGGCAGCCTTCGATCACGCCGAGGTGCCGTTCGAGCGCCTGGTGGAGGTGCTGGATCCGCCGCGTTCGGCGGCCCGGCACCCGCTCGTCCAGGTGGTGCTGGCCCTGCAGAACTTCGACCCGATCACCGTGCGCCTGCCCGGCATCGAGGTCGGCGGCTACGACTTCGACTACGAGAGCAGCAAATTCGATCTGCAGGTGACGGTGGCGGACGACGCCATTCGTTTCACCTACGCCACCGATCTCTTCGACGCCGCCTCCATCGAGGTACTGGCCCGCCGGCTGGAACTGGTGCTGACCACCATCACGGCCGATCCCGCCGTCATCGTCGGCGATATCGAACTGCTGAGCAGCGCGGAGCAGCAGCGGGCGTTGTACGAATGGTCCAGTGCCGGTGTGGATATCGCCGGAAACGGCACTCTCGCGGACCGCTTCGCCGCCGCCGCGCTGATCGATCCGCAGGCGGTGGCGGTACGCGCCGGTGCGGTCACCCTGACCTACGCCGAGCTGGACGTCAGGTCCAACCGTCTCGCACGCCGGCTGATCGCATCGGGTGTCGGCCCGGAATCACTGGTAGCCGTGGCCCTTCCGCGCACCGCTGATCTGGTGGTCGCGCTGCTGGCGGTGGTGAAGGCCGGTGGCGGTTATCTGCCCATCGACCCCAACTACCCGGCCGATCGCATTGCGTACGTGATCGACCACGCCCGCCCGGTGTGCGCGATCAGCAGCGCGGCGGCCGATCTGCCCGCCGACTGGTTCGACGGCCTCGTCCTGGATCTCGATACCGTGGACCTCGACGGCGATAATGCCGCACCGATCGCCGACGCGGATCGCCTGGCGCCCTTGGCCGCTGGCAATACCGCCTACGTCATCTACACCTCGGGTTCGACCGGCCGCCCCAAGGGCGTCGTGATTCCGCACCGGAATGTGGTGCGGCTCTTCGACAATTCACAGCAGCACTTCGGATTCGGCACGTCGGACGTGTGGACCATGTTCCACTCCTACGCCTTCGACTTCTCGGTGTGGGAGCTGTGGGGCGCCCTGCTCTACGGCGGCAGCGTGGTGGTGGTCGACTACTTCACCTCGCGCTCGCCCGAGCAATTCCGGGAACTGCTTGCCGCGCAGCGGGTCACGGTGCTCAGCCAGACCCCGTCGGCCTTCTATCAGCTCATCACCGCCGATGCCGAGGCCGGCGACGACCTCGCACTGCGCACTGTGATCTTCGGTGGCGAGGCGCTCGAACCGCAGCGCCTGCGGGCGTGGTTCGCCCGGCATCCGCAGACTCCGGCGCTGGTGAATATGTACGGCATCACCGAGACCACGGTGCACGTCTCGTACCGCCCGATCACCGCCGAGACCGGTTCCGCCAGCGTGATCGGCGGAGCTCTGCCCGGTTTGACGGTGCGCGTGCTGGACTCGCGGCTGCGCCCCGTTCCGGCGGGTGTGCCCGGCGAGCTCTATGTATCCGGTGGGCAGTTGGCACGCGGCTACCTGAACCGTCCCGACCTGACCGCCGTCCGCTTCGTCGCCGACCCGTACGGCCCTGCCGGATCCCTGGCCTACCGCACCGGTGACATCGCGCGCTGGACGGCTACCGGCGATCTGGAATACCTCGGCCGCGCCGACCAGCAGGTGAACCTGCACGGCTTCCGCATCGAGCTCGGCGAGATCGAAGCGGCCCTGCTGGCCGAGGCCGGTATTCGCGAGGCCGCCGTCATCGTGCGGCACGACGAGGCCCTCGACGAGGACCGCATCGTCGGCTACGTGGTCGCCACCGGCGATCTCGATCCGGCCGTGCTGCGCCAGGCCGTCTCACTGCGACTGCCCGAGTACATGATCCCGTCGGCCATTGTGGCGGTGGACCGAATTCCGCTGACCGTCAATGGCAAGCTCGATCACGCGGCGCTGCCGGCCCCGGTGTTCGAGGCCACCGCCTACCGGGCGCCCGTCACTGCCGCTGAACAGGCCGTGGCCGCGGTCTTCGCCGAGGTCCTCGGCCTCGACCGGGCCGGCCTCGACGACGATTTCTTCGCGCTCGGCGGTAATTCGCTCATCGCCACCCGGGTGCTCTCCCGTATCGGCGAGCGCCTCGGACAGCGCATTCCGGTGCGCCTGCTCTTCGAGGCCGCCACGGTGCACGCCCTGGCCGCGCGACTCGGCGGCGAGGACACGACTCCCGCACTGCCCGCACTCGTCGCCGGCCCGCGCCCGGACCGGATTCCGCTCTCCGCTCCGCAGCAGGCCATGTGGCTGATGAACCGGCTCGATCCGGATTCCGCCGCACACAATATTCCGATCGCGGTCCGCATTGTCGGTGAGATCGATTACGCCGCAATGCGACTGGCCTTTACCGATGTGGTGACCCGGCACGAGGTGCTGCGCACCGTCTATCCGGTCGATGCCGAGGGCGCCGGCCACCAGGTGATCCTGCCGCCGCACACCGCCATGCAGTTGGAGGTGGAGTCGCTCACCGGGCCGCTGGAGCGCCGGCTCGCCGAAACCGTCACGCGCGGTTTCGATGTCACCACCGAGGTCCCGGTCCGCGCGTTGCTGCTGCGCGAATCAGACACCAGCCATGTGCTCGTGATCGTGCTGCATCACATTGCCGGCGACGGTGTTTCGATGAACCCGCTGCTGCGCGATCTGGTGGCGGCCTACCTGGCGCGGGTGATCGGCACGGCGCCGCAGTGGCAGCCGCTACCGGTCCAGTACGCCGACTACACCCTGTGGCAGCAACAGGTGCTGGCCCTGCACGCCGATCGTGAAATCTCCTACTGGCGTACTGCACTCGCGGACCTGCCCGACGAACTTGCGCTGCCCCTGGATCATCCGCGTCCGGCCATCGCCTCCATGCGCGGCGGCATCGTCCGCGGCCGCTTCGGCGGCGGCATCGGTGCGGGCATCACCGCATTGGCGCAGCGGCACAACGCGACTCCGTTCATGGTGTTGCATGCGGCCCTGGCGGTGCTGCTGGGCCGGATGTCCGGTTCCGACGATGTGGCAATCGGCACCCCGGTCGCCGGGCGCGAAGCCGCGGCGCTCGACGACCTGATCGGCATGTTCGTCAATACCCTGCCGCTGCGCACCACTCCGGCTCCGAGCCGGACCTTCGCCGAATTGCTCGCGCAGACCAAGGAGGTGGACCTGGCCGCGTTCGCGCATGCCACGGTGCCCTTCGAACGTTTGGTGACCGAACTCGGCGTCGAACACGCACCGGGCCGGAATCCGCTGTTCACGGTGGCCCTCAGCTATATGGACCTGGAATCGGGCGCCCGCGCGGTCCCGGGTCTGGTGATGGAGGCCGTCGACTCCGGCGACACCATGTCGAAGTTCGATCTGCTTTTCACCATCGGTGAGAACCTCGACGCGGACGGTCATCTGGCCGTCGAGATCACCTATGCCACCGACCTTTTCGAGGAATCGACCGCCGCCGGTCTGCTGCGCCGGTTCGGCCGCGTACTGGCCACGATCACCGCGGACGCGCAGGTGTTCCTCGGCGCCATCGACTTCCTGTCCCCGCATGAGCGGGCCCAGGTGCTCAGCCGCCGCGGTCCGCGCGCACAGCCGATTCGCACGCTTCCCGAAATGCTGCGGGCCGCAGTCGAACTGAACCCGCACGGCCCGGCCCTGATCAGCCGGACCAGCACGCTCACCTACGCCGAGCTCGACGACCGATCCTCGCGACTGGCCCGCCTGCTCATCGCTCGCGGCGTGGGCTCGGAGGACTACGTGGCCGTCGCCGTGCCGCGCTCCATCGAATCGATGGTGGCGCTGTGGGCCGTAACCAAGACCGGTGCGGCCTACCTGCCCATCGACCCGAAGTACCCGGCCGCGCGCATAACGCACATGCTCGCCGACTCCGGCGCGATGATCGGGCTGACCGTCGCCGCCGAGGCGGACGGCCTTCCGGCGCAGACCGATTGGCTGGTCTTCGACGGTCCCGAGCTGGTATCCGACCTGAACGGCCGCAGCGGCGCACCGATCGAGGCCGCCGAACTGGTCCGCCCGGTGTGCGCCGCCAATGCGGCATGGATGATCTACACCTCCGGCTCCACCGGACTGCCCAAGGGTTGCGTCATTTCGCATGCGGGCATTGTGGGTGTCGGTGCGGCCAATGCCGAACGCTGCCACTCCACCTCCGGCGACCGGGTGCTGAACCGTTCGTCCCCGAGTTTCGACGCCTCGCTGCTCGAGCTGTGCATGGCGCTGCCGGTGGCGGCCGCACTGATCGTGGTGCCGGCCGATGTGTACGGCGGCGCGGAATTGAGCGATCTGATCCGCACCGAACGGGTCACGCAAGCCTTCACGACCCCGTCGGTGCTGCTGACCATGGACCCGAAGCAGGTGCCCGGGCTGAAGCACGTCACGGTCGGCGGCGAATCCTACGGCTCGGAGCTGATCGAGCGCTGGGGCGCCGGGCGGGAGCTGTACAACGTGTACGGCCCCACCGAAGCCTCCATGATCACCAATATGAGCTCGGCCATGCGGCCGGGCGAAGGCCCGGTGCTGGGCAGCTTCGTACCCGGCATGTCCGCGGCGGTGCTCGACACCTGGCTGCAGCCGGTGCCGGACGGCGTTGTCGGCGAAATGTATTTGCGCGGACCGGCTCTGGGCCGCGGCTACTACGACCGTCCGGGCCTGTCCGCGGCTCGCTTCGTGGCCGATCCCTACGGTGCGCCGGGGGAGCGGCTCTACCGCACCGGTGACCTGGTGCGCTGGGCCACCCGCAGTGTCGGCGGCATCGAATACCCGGTGCTGGAATTTGTCGGCCGGTCCGACGATCAGGTGAAGGTGCGCGGTCTGCGCATCGAGCTCGGTGAGATCGACGCGGCGCTCTCGGCCTTCGACTCCGTCGAGTTCGCCGCGACCCTCGGGCACACGGCCGCCAATGGTGATGTCTCACTGGTGTCTTACGTAACCGCGACCGCCGGTCGCACCGTCGATGTGGACGAGCTCCGCGCCTTCGCGGCCCGCTCGCTGACCGCGTTCATGGTGCCGTCGGCGATCATGGTGCTCGACGCCATCCCGCTCAGCCCGACCGGCAAGCTCGATCGAAAGGCCCTGCCGGAGCCGGTCTTCCGCGCTGCGGAGTTCCGCGCGCCGGTCACGGCCGCCGAACACGCGGTGGCCGAGGTGATCGCCGAGGTGCTCGAGATCGACCTCGCGACCGTCGGCCTGGAGGACGATTTCTTCGGCCTGGGCGGCAATTCGCTGAGTGCGGCCAAGCTTTCGGCCCGCCTCTCCGCCCGCCTGGGTGTGTCGGTCGCCATGCGCACGGTCTTCGAACAGTCGACCGTGGCCGCCCTGGCGGCCGTGCTCGGTGCGGCCGATGCGGCCGCGACCGGTCCGGTGCTGGCTCCGCGCACGATCAGCGGCCCGACGCCGCTCTCACTGGCGCAGCAGCGCATGTGGTTCCTCAACCGGCTCGACGGGGAATCCGCCGCCTACAACATTCCGATGGCCATGCGGCTCTCCGGCGAGCTGGATGTGGCCGCGCTTGCCGCCGCCCTCCGGGATGTGATCGGCCGTCACGAGGTGCTGCGCACGGTCTACCCGCTCACCGAATCCGGTCCGGCACAGGTGATCCTGCCCATCGAGCAGGCGCCGTTCCCGACCCTGGAACCGGTCGGCGTGGCAGCGGACGAGGTGCCGGCCGCCGTATCGGAATTCATCGCCCGCTCGTTCGATGTGACCACCGCCGTGCCGCTGCGCGCGACCCTGCTCGCGGTCACCGGAACGACCGATGAATTCGTGCTGGTGGTGGTCGTGCACCATATTGCCGCCGACGGTTCGTCCCTGGTTCCGCTGACCCGCGATGTGATGACCGCCTACGACGCGCGCCGCGCAGGCCGGGCGCCCGCCTGGGCGCCGCTCGCGGTGCAGTACGCGGATTACACACTCTGGCAGCGGGATCGGCTCGGCGCCGAAGACGATGCCGAGTCACTGCTTTCCCGGCAGCTGCGGTTCTGGCAGGACACCCTGGCGGAGCTGCCCGATCAACTGTCGCTGCCGACCGATCGGCCGCGCCCGGCGATCGTGTCCACCGCGGGCGGCGAGGTCGATTTCACTATCGACGCGAGCGTCCACGCCCGCGTGCAGGAGCTGGCTCTCGCATACGGCGCGACGCCGTTCATGGTCGTGCACGCCGCCTTCGCGGTACTGCTGGCCCGGCTGTCCGGCAGCGCCGACATCTCCGTCGGCACGCCCATCGCCGGTCGCGGCGAGGCCGCACTCGACGATGTCGTCGGCATGTTCGTCAATACCCTGGTGCTGCGCACCGATATTCGGGCCGGCGAGACCTTCGCCGACCTGGTGCAGCGGGTCAAGGCCGCCGACCTGGCCGCCTTCTCCCATGCCGAGGTGCCGTTCGAGCGTCTGGTGGAGGTGCTCAACCCGGTCCGCTCCACCGCCCGGCATCCGCTCTTCCAGATCGGCTTCTCTTTCCTGAACCAGGGCGGGGCCGGCCTCGAACTGGACGGATTGACCGTCAGCGCAGCCGAATTCGACAACCCCATCTCACAGTTCGACCTGCATCTGGTGGTTGCCCCCCAGCACGAGGCCGATGGCACGGCGGCCGATCTGCTCGCCACCCTCACCTATGCCACCGCGCTGTTCGAGCATTCGACGGTCGCCGACCTGGCGGATCGCTTCCGGCGCCTGCTGGAGGCGGTCGTCACAGTGCCGGGTACTCCGGTGGGCGAGGTGGAGTTGCTGGCCGCGCCCGAGCGGGAGCGCATCCTGCGGGCGTGGAACAACACCGCGCATGCGGTGGACACCACGGCGACCCTGGCCTCGTTGCTGGCCGCCGGTATTGCGCGGCAGCCCAAGGAGATCGCGATTGTCGCGGATCTGCCCGGCACCGAGGCCGGACGGGCGGAACTCACCTACGGCGAACTCGGCGAGCGGGTCAATCGCCTTGCCCGGCAGCTGATCTCGCAGGGTGTCGGCCCCGAGGACCGGGTGGTGCTGGCCCTGCGCCGGTCGATCGACCTGGTCATCGCCATGTACGCGGTCACGGTCGCCGGTGGCGCGTATGTGCCGGTGGATCCGGACCAGCCCGCCGAGCGCACCGCCTACGTGCTCGAGTCCGCCGCCCCGGTCTGCGTGCTCACCAATGCCGACGCCGGATTCGACACCGATATCGCGCCCGTGCTGCGCCTGGACGAGCTGGAGCTCTCCGGTCACTCCGCCGCACCGGTTCAGGATGCGGATCGTCGTGCGCCGCTGCATCCTTCGCATACGGCGTACGTGATCTTCACCTCCGGTTCCACCGGCCGCCCCAAGGGCGTGGCGGTGCCGCATGCGGCCATTGCCAACCAATTGCAGTGGAAGGTCGCCGAATTCGCGCTGGATGCCGCCGACGCGGTGTTGCTCAAGACGGCCGCCACCTTCGACCTGTCGGTCTGGGAATTCTGGTCGGCCGCGGTGAGCGGCGGGCGGCTCGTCATCGCGACGCCGGACGGACATCGGGACCCGGTGTACCTCAACGAGCTCATCGCCCAGGAATGGGTGACCACCCTGCACGTGGTGCCCTCCATGCTGGACGCGCTGGCCGCCAATGGCCTGCCCGACAGCCTGTGGCGCATCCTCGCCATCGGTGAGGCCCTGCCCGCCGCCGTCGCGCAGCGGGTCCGGGAACTGGCTCCGCGCACGGAACTGTTCAACCTGTACGGTCCGACCGAGGCTGCGGTGTCGATCACCTCGCACGCGGTCACCGATGCCGATCAGGGCTCTGTCTCGATCGGTGCGCCGGAGTGGAACAGCGCTGTGTTCGTGCTGGATTCACGTTTGCGGCCCGTGCCGGTGGGTGTGTCCGGTGAGCTGTATCTGGCCGGTGCGCAGTTGGCGCGTGGCTACTTCGGCCGGGCGGATTTGACCGCGGATCGTTTCGTGGCGAACCCGTTCTCCCCGGGCGAGCGCATGTACCGCACCGGTGACCTGGTGGCCTGGGCGGCCAATGGTGAACTGGAGTACCGGGGCCGTACCGACTTCCAGGTGAAGATCCGTGGTTTCCGTATCGAGCTCGGTGAGATCGAAGCGGCTTTGCTGGCCATGCCGGAGATCGCACAGGTCGCCGTCGTCGCCAAATCCGATGAGCGCACCGGGGATCGCCTGGTGGCCTACCTGGTTCCGGCCGACCTCGGCGCGAGTGTGGCAGTGCCGCAGATGAAGTCGGCGCTGTCGGCTTCGCTGCCGTCCTACATGGTGCCGTCGGCGTTCGTGGTCCTCGATGCTCTTCCGCTCAATGCGAACGGCAAGCTGGATCGAAATGCCCTGCCGCAGCCCGAGTTCGAGACCATGGCCTTCCGTGCGCCGTCCACCCCGATCGAGCAGATCGTGGCGGGCGTATTCACCGAGGTGCTCGGCACCGAACGTGTGGGCGCTGATGACGACTTCTTCGCTCTCGGTGGTAACTCGCTGTTGGCCACCCAGATCGTGGCGCGCCTCGGCGCGGCCCTCGATACCCAGGTGCCGGTGCGGGCCGTTTTCGAGGCGTCGACCGTCGCGGAACTCGCGGTGCAATCCCAGCGATACGCAGGTATAGCCGCACGTCCTGCTTTGCGCCCCGCCTCCCCGGGCTTGGCTCGCCCACGGCCGGAAGCGATTCCGCTCTCACCCGCGCAGCAGCGCATGTGGTTCCTGAACCGTTTCGACACCGAGTCGGCGGCCTACAACATCCCGGTCGCCATTCGTCTGTCCGGCGATTTGAACGCCGACGCCATGCAGGCCGCCGTGACGGATATCGTTGCCCGCCACGAGATCCTGCGCACCGTATACCCGCAGACGCCCGCCGGACCGGTCCAGGTGATCCTGCCCATCGGCGAGGCCACGCCGGAGCTGGAACGACGTGTCGTCCCGGCGGCGGATATCGAGGCTGCGGTGCTCGAGATCTTGGGCACCACCTTCGATGTGGTCGCCCAGGTGCCGTTGCGAGCTGTGCTCATCGAGGTCATCGGCGAGACGGCGGCCCCGGAATGGGTGCTGGTCATGGTGATTCACCACATCGCCGGTGACGGCACGTCGCTGGCCCCGTTCACCAGGGACCTGGTGTCCGCCTACCTGTCCCGGGTCACGGGTGCGGCCCCCACCTGGGCCCCACTGGCCGTGCAGTACGCGGATTACTCGATCTGGCAGCGCGAATTGCTGGGTGCCGAGGACAACACCGAGTCCTTGGCCGCCAAGCAGGTCGGCTTCTGGAAGCGGGAACTGGCCGATCTCCCGGATCAGCTGGAGCTGCCGTCCGATCGTCCGCGACCGGCGGTGCAGTCCCTCGCGGGTGGCACGATCGAGGTGTCCATCTCCGCCGAAACCCACCGGGCGCTGGTGGATCTCGCGCGTACGAACAATGCGACTTTGTTCATGGTGGTGCACACCGCGCTGGCCGTACTGTTGGCCCGGCTGTCGGGCACCGAGGACATTGCCATCGGTACCCCCATGGCCGGTCGTGGCGAAGCCGCCCTGGACGACCTGATCGGCATGTTCGTCAACACCCTGGTATTCCGCAGTCGGGTGGACGGCGGTGAGTCCTTCACCGATTTGCTGGCGCGTCAGCGCGAGACGGATCTGCAGGTGTTCGCCAATGCCGATGTGCCGTTCGAGCGCCTGGTCGAGGTCCTCAACCCGGTCCGCTCCACGGCGCGGCATCCGCTGTTCCAGGTCGGTCTGTCCTTCCAGAACCTGGCGCAGTCCGCTCTGGAACTGCCGGGTCTGTCGGTGGCCGGTTTCGAATTCGATTCGCAGATCTCGCAGTTCGACCTGCACTGGATCGTCGGTGACGATTACCGCGCCGACGGCACTCCGGCCGGAATCAGCGGTGTCATCACCTACGGCGCCGATCTGTTCGACGCGGCCACCGTGCAGGGGTTCGCCGACCGCTTCGACCGCCTGCTCGCCGCCGTCGCGGCCGATGCGGCCGTCCCGGTCGGGGATATCGAGCTGCTGAACGGGACCGAGCAGCATCGGATTCTCACCGACTGGAACGCGACCGCGCATGCCGTGGACACTTCGGCGACGCTGGCATCGCTCTTGGATGCGACCGTAACCGCCGATCCCGCCGCCGTGGCGCTGATCGGGCCCGACGGCGAGGAGCTGACCTACGCCGAGCTCGGAAGCCGGGTGAATCGTCTTGCGCGGCACCTGATCTCGATCGGTGTCGGTCCGGAGTCCCGGGTGGCGCTGGCGCTGCGGCGTTCGGTGGATCTGGTCGTCGCCATGTACGCGGTCACTGTCGCCGGCGGCGCGTATGTGCCGGTGGATCCCGATCAGCCCGCCGACCGCATCGACTACATCCTGGAAACCGCCGCGCCCGCCTGCGTGCTCACCACTTCCCGCGAAGGCGCCACCCCCCGTCATCCCGGCGCGCTTTTGGCCGGGATCCACGGCAGCGACATTCCGCTGCTTCGGATCGACCAGCTGGAGCTGTCGGATTACTCCGATAAGCCGGTCACCGCCGCCGAGCGGGTCCGGGAGCTGACGGCCGCCAATACGGCGTACATCATCTTCACGTCCGGTTCGACCGGACGCCCGAAGGGTGTGGCGCTGCCGCACGGCGCGGTAGTCAACCAGTTGCAGTGGAAGACAGCCGAATTCGGCCTCAGTGCTGATGATGCGGTGCTGCTGAAGACTGCTGCCACCTTCGACCTGTCGGTGTGGGAGTTCTGGTCGGCTGCCGTGTGCGGTGGCCGTTTGGTCATCGCTTCGGCCGACGGGCATCGCGATCCGGCGTACCTCAATGAGCTCATGGCTCGGGAGCAGGTCACCACGCTGCATGCGGTGCCGTCGATGCTGGATGCACTGCTCATCGAATCCGTTGGCGCGCTGACCGGTTCGCTGCGACGGGTGCTGGCGATCGGTGAGGCGTTGCCCGCGACCGTGGCGCAGCGTTTCCGGGCGGCCAACCCGGCCGCACAGCTGTTCAACCTGTACGGCCCTACCGAGGCGGCGGTGTCCATCACCAGCCATTTGGTGACGGATGCCGATCAGGGCTCGGTGTCGATCGGTGCGCCGGAGTGGAACAGCAGTGTGTTCGTGCTGGATTCGCGATTGCGGCCGGTGCCGGTCGGTGTCTCGGGTGAGTTGTACCTGGCGGGTGCGCAGTTGGCGCGTGGCTACTTCGGCCGGGCGGATCTGACCGCGGATCGGTTTGTGGCGAACCCGTTCGCCGCGGGTGAGCGCATGTACCGGACGGGTGACCTCGTTGCGTGGGCTGCCGATGGTGAGCTGGAGTACCGGGGTCGTACGGACTTCCAGGTGAAGATCCGTGGTTTCCGTATCGAGCTCGGTGAGATCGAAGCGGCTTTGCTGGCCATGCCGGAGATCGCTCAGGTCGCGGTTGTCGC
>NZ_JAODNK010000242.1 GCF_025465275.1 Nocardia sp.
CTCTACGAAGCCGGTCTGCCCGTCACACTGGTTGACCCGCACGGCGACCTGGCGTCCCTGGTGCTCATGCATCTCGTGCAGACGGGTGCCTATAGCGATCCTGAGCAGTACAACCGCGTCGCCTACCTAGACATTGCAACCGCGGCAGCCCGTAAGCAGTATCTTCCGTTCAACTTCCTTGAACAGCCCTACGACGAGCACGCGATCGCAGAACTCGTTTCGGATGCGTGCAAGCGGGCCTGGCCGGAGCTGGCAACAGGGGCGCCCACCTTTGAGAACATCCTCAAGCACTCGGTTGTCGCTCTGCGGCAAAACCGACTACCGCTCACGGCCTTAGCAGACCTCCTCACCGACACGGCGTACCGCAACCAGCTCCTCGAGCAGGTCGACGACCCCCAGGTGGTGCGGTTCTTCAAAATGCGGATGGATCAGTGGGGGAGAGATGCCCCGCAGATGAAGGAGTCCACCCTCAACCGCGCTGACCTCCTGACGTTGACGCCGCTTCTCAGGCACAGCCTCGGCCATCGGAAGAACACGCTGAACTTCCGGGAGATCCTCGACCGCGGCAAGTCGGTCATCATCAACCTGGCCTTCCCATACCCCGATGCCCGCCGGCTCTTTGGATGCTTGCTGACGGTGGGCATGGAGAGCGCAGCCTTGGCGCGGGCCAACACCGACACGGCCTTTCGCGGACCCACGCACCACCTGATCCTCGATGAGTTCTCCCAGTTCACCGCCCAGAGCGAGCAAGCGTTGACCCGGATGCTCTCGGAGACCCGCAAGTACGGCCTCTTCTGCGTCATGGCTCACCAGAACTGGAGCCTGGCAGACGAGCGGCTGCGGGGGGCGCTACAGAACGTGGGGCTTGAGCTCATCTTCAAAGCTGGCCGGACGGATGCCGAGTACTCAGCGCGTCTCCTGGGCTGGGTCAACCCCATGGCGGTCAAGCACCGCATCCACAGCGAGGAAGCGGGGGAGCGGACGCATCCTGCCTACTTCCCTCTGCAGGAGCAGTGGGAACGGTACATCCAGCAGATCCAGTTCCTCGGGCAAGGCCAAGCCTTCGTTCGGTTGCCCGACGATTCCGTGCGCAAGGTGCGCACCCGGACGCTTCCGTCACTGACGATCCAGCGGGAGCAACTGCTCCAGGTGAAGGAGGAGTACCTGCGTCGGTACTTTGAACCCGGGCAGATGCAGGAGCGCAGACCCATGCCCCAGATGACGGCGCCTCGAATCCGTAGGGAACCTCCCAGCTGACAAGCATCTCGGGTTTGCGCCTCAAAGCCGGCGCGGGCAGGAGCCCCATGGACCTCGCTGACGCGAGGACTGATCTCTCCTGACGCCCTGAGCTTGACCCGGCCGCACTCAGCGTCAAGGGGTCCAGAACATCGTGTCCGCCCCTGCGGGGACGCTTCGCTCGTCCAAGATCTTCTGCCAGATCCCTTGACCCTGAGCCTCGGCGTCCGGGGCTGACGCTCAGACGCGGTGACGGGAACAGCGCCGTCACCCGCTCGACGGGCGCCAGAAGGGAGGCGAAGGGGGGGCATTTCGGCTCTTGTCGAGCGCCGCCCGACACAGCAGGCTTCCGCAGAGCCAACATGGGATGAGCAAACGGTCCCCTTCTCTTGCTCACGCGAGATTGCGGCAGGGGACAGTGAAGACGCTGGCTCCACGCCCTCATCGGGGGCGGGCAATCAGTCGGCCAGGGCAAGTCAGACAATGTTGCAGGAGACGTGGGACGCCTGGTGCCCGCTGCAAGCAATGCAGCTCCGCCAGATGGAGATCCTTGATGGCTCCCAGCCGGCGTGCGAGTCTGCGCACGCCGTCACTGCGAAGCTAACCCACCGACCTCGCAGTAAGGAGTGGCAGTTCTACCCACCGTGGTGCGCCGCCTCTGCCCACGGATACTCGTGTCCCGTGTTCAGCCTCATGAAATACAACTTGGTTGCCCATCGTGGACGTCGCTTAGTCCCCTCCGACGACAGGTGCTCAAGGGCACAAGGAGATGCTCTTCATGAAAACATGGCGAACAGTTGCGTCTGCTCTCTCCGCCATAGTGGTCGTGTCTTTTGCGTCCGCGCCTTCTGCGGTCGCCCAGCCAGCTCACGCGGCCGCGCACCTAGCCGTCAGCGCGGTAAACCAGGGCACATGGGCTGGTTATTCGGTGCACGTTCCGGCCACGGGTACACAGGTCGATGGCTCCTGGCACGTGCCGGAGGTGAGCTGCGGCCCGAGCTCCGGAATGCCGTTTGAGGCGTTCCTGAGCAGTCGGGCGGCGCCCTGGATCGGATTTTGGGGCAAGGACTGGACGAACGCCAGGAAGACGTGGATAGCGCAGATCGGCACGAGCTCAAGCTGCCACTCGGGGAGGAGCCAATACGAAGCTGTTGCAGAGATGTTCCACGAGGGTTCAGGCGGTGATTATGGAATCCATCATCTGTTCTGGGTCAAACCCGGTGATCATGTCAAGGCCTCCGTTACGTACGTTGGCCGCCGGCCCGACTCGCGGTTACTGTTCAACCTGGGAATCGATGACATTGATGCGACCAGTCGTGGAGAGCCGGGGACCTTCAGGGCGATAGCGTTGACCACACCGAACGAAGCGGAGGACAACGCCACCTATCATGCTGGCTGTATCGTAGAGAGTGATCCCGCGCACGATGTCAACTGGCCGTTTAGGGCCGGCGGGCTAGCTCAGTTTCAGGCGCCGATCCTATTTGCCCCATGCCACTTTAACGGTCGCGCCCTCGGTGTTTGGCCGGGCCAGACGGATTGGGAAATGGTACGCAGTTCCACCGACGACCCGCTGGAATACCTGGCCACAGTCCAGTATTCCGGGGATCACCTAACCGTAACGTGGAGAAACTGGGAGTAGGGCGCCGTACTGACCGCAACTAGATGCGCAGTGAATCCTAGAGTTCCCACTGCGGCAGCCTTGCGCCGCCATCATCTCCCGACGCCTGGCTTCCCGTCGGCAATCGGGTTGTTACCTTGCCCGGGGTTTTCGCCTTTTGCGCGGCCACTCTCCTTGTCTGTCCTTCCGGCTTGCAAGAATGCCCGTATACCGAAAAAAGCTGCAAGGAGGAGGAAGGCAAGTAGAATGCAGTTAAGACCGAACTGAGTCGGCGTCAGGGGTTGATGCCCATCTCCAACGCAGGGTCCTTCCATGTTGCAAAGCGTCGTGGAATAAAATGAACTGATGATGGCGTATCCGAAATACAGGGCCAGCATTGAAGACAGTGTCAAGACG
>NZ_JAODNK010000193.1 GCF_025465275.1 Nocardia sp.
CGAGGGCGATTGCGACCAGGGTCAGGCCCAGCCAGGGGCGTAGGTGAGGGGTGATGCGGGTGATGAGGCCGGAGTCGTCCAGTTCGACCACCATCGCGTCGGTGATGTGCAGGGGGCCGATCTTGGCCACGCCCAGAACTACATTCACGTTGCCGGAGGTGAGGGTCAGCCGAGTTCTGAGCCGACTACCGATACGAAGGACACGCAGGCTCCGGGGCGGCCACCGAGGTTGTGGGTCAAGGCAAGTCGCGGATCGGGTAGTTGGCGGTCCCCTGCCGCGCCCTGGAATTGCAGCCAGCATTCGTAGAGCATGCGGAGGCCGCTGGCGCCTACGGGGTGGCCGAAGGATTTGAGGCCGCCGTCGGGGTTGATGGGCAGGCGGCCGGTCAGGTCGAAATCGCCTGCGAGGCTGTCCTTCCAGGCCCGGCCCGGGTCGGTGAAGCCGAGGTCTTCCATCAGGATCAGCTCGGTGGGGGTGAAACAGTCGTGCACCTCGGCGAAGGACAGTTCCGTGCGAGGATCGGTGACCCCGGCTTGGGCGTAGGCGTCCGCGGCGGAGGCGACGACCTCGGGGAAGGTGGTGTAGTCGTAATCCGGATCGACCGCACCGAGTCCCGCCCCCGCGGTGAGCGACAGCCCCTTCACGTAGAGCGGGGTGTCGGTGTAGTTCAGGGCATCCTCGGCTCGCACGATTACCGCGCAGGCGGCGCCGTCGGAGACGCCCGAGCAGTCGAACACCCCGAGCCTGCCGGCGACCAGTGGGGCACGGGCGATCTTCTCCTTGGAGACCTCGGAACGGAACTGGGCCTTGGGATTTCGTGCACCGTTGTGGTGGTTCTTCCACGCGACATGGGTCATCGCCTCGCGCATGGCGGCCGGGTCGACGCCGTACTTCGCGCAGTAGGCGGGGTCGAGAAGGGAAAAGGCGGCCGGGGCGGTCAACGACAGTTCTGCGGCGGTTCCATCGCTGGGCGGGTCGCCGCGCAGCAGACCGGAAAAGCCGGAGTCCTTGAGCTTTTCGACGCCGATCGCGACAACCCGGTCGTAGGCTCCGGAAGCGACCGCGTAGCAGGCATTGCGGAAGGCTTCCGAGCCACTGGCGCAGTAGTTTTCGACACGGGTGACCGGAGTATTCGTCAGACCGAGTGGCTTGCTGACGGTCAGGCCGCTCTGACCGGTCGCGAGGGTGCCGAGCCAGTAAGCATCGATATCGCGGCGGTCCAACTTGGGGCTGCCGTCGAAGCAGTCGGCCATAGCGTCGATGAGCAGATCGTCCGCCGAGCTTTCCCAGCGTTCACCGAATCGGGTGCAGCCCATGCCGACGATGGCGACCTTGTCCCGAATACCGTTGCTGCTCATATCAATCGCGCTTTCCAGAAGTAGTTGTGCACTCCACCGGCGCTGTGCAGCCGCCGGAAGACCGTCTCCACGCGCGCGCCGACCGCCAGCCGATCCGCACCGCCGTCGGCGATTTCGAGGGTGTAGCGGCCGCCGTCCTCGAAGTCGACGACGGCTTCGATCACCGGTGGGGCCGGAGAATATGCGAGGCGATCCACGGTGAAAGTCGTTACGGTCGCCTGTCGATGCGCCATCGATACGGCGGTCATATCGTCGATCGCACCGCAGCGCTTGCAGATTCGGGCGGGTGGCAGATGTACGAGACCACATGCGGCGCATCGGCTGCCGGTGAAGGAGTACTTCCAGCGAGCCGCGCGGGCCGAGGGCGGTGCGGCGACCCGGTCGGGTTCCGGGCGACGCGGTGGTTCGCGGTCGAGAATGCCACGCCAGGCGAGGTAGGCCGGGTAGGGCACGGACGTACCGGCCGCAAGCTGCTCTGCCACCGAAACCTGTTGTCTGCCTCCGCCTATCCGATCAGTGGCACGCAGCACCCAGGCATCGCAGCCGTCTGCGGCGGAGACCACAAGCACCGTCTCGCCCGGCGCGGCGATATCCAGGGCCGTAGCCAGCGCGACACCGATATCGGCGGCACCCGCGTGACCGATCGGCGAGTTCGTGGTAGTGAGTTTGCCCGACAACGCGAAGGCCGCACGCTTGGCCACCGCGAGGTTCGGCGATACCAGCACGATGTGGTCGGCCTCGGTGATCCCGGCTTCCGCCAGCACTGCCGCCACCGCCCGGTCGATCAGTGGCTGGTACTGCTCGACGCCGAAGCGCTCCTCCCACTGGGTTCCGGTCGGGGCCAGCGGATCCCGCCAGCGGTCCAGGAACTCCGCGGTCATGCTGGATTCGGCAATGATCTCGGCGATCGGGTCCGGTCCGAACAGGAAGGCGGCAGCGCCGTCACCACCGCTGCGTTCATCTGCGGACCCCGGGCGGCCGACCCGCACATCGGCGAGTATTGCGAGCCCGCCGGATGCGGCAGCGGCGCGCAGTGCGGCCACCCCACTGCGGGCCGAGCCGGCCAGGTCGACGGCGAAAACGGACTCCGGAAGGTCCAGTGCGGCATGGATTGCCGTGGCATTCGTCTTGTCCGCATACGCCGGTGTGGTGGTCGCGAAGTAGAGCGCATCCACATCGGTCCGGACAGCCGAGAACAATAGGGCGGCAGCGGCTGCCCCCATCGTGGTGCTGTCCTCGTCGTAGGAGGCCACCACACGAGAACCCTTGCCCGCGTTGGTCCCCAGCGTCGCACCGATATCGGCCAGCAGCACGCGGTGTACGGGCAGGTAGGTGCTGTAGGCGTTGATTCCGTAGCTCATCACGGCGCCTCGAACAGTGCGGCCATGCCCTGACCGCCGCCGACGCACATCGATTCCAGTGCGTACCGTCCACCGCTCCTGCGCAATTCGTGCAGCATAGTGGTGAGAATGCGAGCCCCGGTCGCGCCGATGGGATGTCCGAGCGAGATGCCCGAACCATTCACATTCAGGCGGTCGATGTCATCGAAACCCCAGCCCTTCATGACGGCCAGCACTTGAACGGCGAATGCCTCGTTGACTTCGACCAGGTCGATGTCATCGAAGGTGTGCCCGGTGCGCTGAAAAAGCTTGGCCACGGCGGGAACCGGGCCGATCCCCATCTCGGCGGGCTCACAACCGGCGGCGGCCCAGCCGACCAGGTAGCCGAGTGGTTCCAGCCCGAGCTCGTCGAGCTTGTCCTCGGCAACCACCAGGCAGGCGGCCGCAGCATCGTTCTGCTGACTCGAATTGCCCGCTGTCACTGTGCCGTCCGCAATGACCGTGCGCAGGCTGGCGAGGGTGTCCGGAGTCGAGTCCGGGCGCACACCCTCGTCCTTGGCGAATTCGACAGGTCCACCCTTGCGCTGCGGCACCGAAACCGGCACCACTTCATCGTCGAATTTCCCAGCAGCCCATGCGGCGGCAGCCCGCTGGTGACTACGAGCGGCGAATTCGTCGGCCGCCGACCGGCTGATGTTGTATCGGGACGCCAGATTCTCGGCCGTCTCGATCATCCCGCTGATCTTCCCGAACCGATCCTCGGGTTGCGAGCGTTCCCGCCCCCGATCGAGTCGGTCGTAGAACGCGACATTGCCCCCGCGTGAGCCCCAGCGCATGTCCTGGGTGTAGTACTCGATATTGCTCATGCTCTCGACGCCGCCGGCCAGCACCACATCGGCCGCACCGGTCTGCACCATCATCGCCGCCGTGACGACGGCCTGCAGTCCGCCGCCGCAGCGACGGTCCACCTGGAAACCGGGGACCGCTATCGGAAGCCCTGCCGCCAACGCCGCCCAGCGGCCGATGCAGGGGGCCTCGGAGTTGGTGTAGGACTGGGCGAACGAGACGTCGTCGATGCGCGCGGGATCGATGCCGGCACGCGCCACCACCGCCTTGATGATCAGCGCCGCCAGCTCTTCGGCGGGCATCGGGCGCAGCGCGCCGCCGAATGTCCCGACGGGCGTGCGCAGCGGGCTCACGATTGCCGCTCTCCTCATCGCAGCGACCTCGCATCCTCGGACCGGATCAGCATGGGAACTCCTTCGCCCGCAGGGCTTCTCGATGGTCGGGGTGGGCGATCGCCAGCAGCCGTTCCCGGCGCTCGGACAGGGTGGTTCCCCGCAGATCGGCAACCCCGTATTCGGTGACGATGACGCCGGCGTCGCTGCGCGCGGTGCTCACCGGGCCGGACAGCCGGTCGACAATGCGGGTCCGGGCGCCCGCGGTCGCGGGCAGCGCGATGATCGGGATGCCGCCCGCCGATCGTGCTGCGCCGCGCAGGAATTCGGCTCCGCCACCGACCGCGCCCACGTAGCGCCCGCCCGCGACTTCGGCATTCACCTGGCCCGTCAGATCGACTTCGATGGCCGAGTTGATCGCCACGAACCGGTATTGCGCCGCGAGCCGCGCCGGATTGTGGGTGTATTCGACCGGCCGCAGCGAGACGGCCGGATTGTGGTGCGCGTGGTCGAAAAGTCGTCGCGATCCGATCAGCACCGCGGCCACCGATATCCCGCGATCGGTGGTCTTCCGGGCATTGGTGACCACGCCTTTGCCGATCAGGTCGACGACCGCATCGGTGAGTATCCCGGAGTGGATGCCCAAGTCATTGTGATCACTGAGCGCACCGAGCACGGCCTCCGGCACCGAGCCGATGCCGAATTGCAGGGTGGCTCCGTCGGGGACCACCCCGGCAATGTGCTCGCCGATCGCCGTCAGCTCGGGCGACGCCGGAGTGGACAGGCTCTGCGCCACCGGTCGCGAGGTCCGAACCTCGATATCGATATCGTGCGCGGTGAGATACCGGGAACCGGGTGTCGCCGGTGCCTGATCGTTCACTTCGGCCACTACCACGCGCGCGGAATCTATTGCAGCAGTGAGATAGTCGTCGGCCAATGCCAGGCTGTACCGTCCCTGGACATCCGGCGGTGCGCATTGAACCAACACCACGTCCGCCCGCGACACATAGTCGGGCAGCGTCGAATAGTGGCCCGGGTAGATGTCGAGCGCCCCGGCCGCAGCCAGTGCGCGATTACTGCCGGTCCCGCAGTATCCGACAAACCGAATATGGTCCGCATGTTCAGGTTTCACCGTATCGGCCACCGGAATCCCGAGGAAACAGGTGATCCCACCGAACTCGGCCCGCTGCGCCAGCAGTCGCTCGGTGAGCGGTACGGGTTCCGCACACGCCTGCCCCCACACCACGAAGTCGCCCGCACGAATGATGTCGCGAAAGTCGATGTCCGCCATACTCATCGCTACTCCTCACGCCAGCGGTCGGCGGAGGGGTCGAGCAGCTGTTCCAGACGCCCCTCGGGCAGCCACACGATCGTCTCCAGTTCGAGAGCATCCAGATACCGGACCCGCCCGGACTTCAGATCCGTCAGCCGCAGTCGTGGCCCATTGCCCTCGTGGTCGATATCGACACGGACACCGGCGAATTCGCTGCTGATCACCTCGTCCATCTCAGATCAGGAATCCGAGAGTGGGCAGCGCCTCGGCATTGTTCACCAGCAGTACGGTCTTGCCGACCAGTTTGATCTCGCCCTCCACCAGGCGCAGCCGGTACAGATAGCGACCGGCCCAGGTCACCAATCCGCGCGGCTTCGACTCCAGCAGCACAAAATTCGCGCCGACACTGGTATCGCCGTCCTCGCTGCCGAGCAGTTCGACATTGGAGATGGTCCGGCGCAGATTCGACGGCGGCGACTGTGCGTACCGCTTACCGGTGCGCAGCTGGGCGAGCCTGGTGCTGATCCGGCGGCGATTGTCGTACATCACCGATACGGTTCGCTCCGGATCGGCGAGTGAACCGGCGACCGGAACCCAGTACAGCGCATCGTCGGTCCACAGCGCTTCCCACGCGTCGTACTGATGCTCATCGGCGAAACGCGCTTCGCGGTACAGGAATTGCTCGACCTCGCGTAGCTCGAGCAGCGCCGGGGAGTCGAGGTTCGGCTCGGATTCCATGGTGGTCATCACTTCTCCATCAGGGATTTGTAGTGCTGCCAGAACGCCCGCATCGCGGTCTCGTCGGTCGCGCCGCCGATGCGGAAACCGTTCTCGTCGTCCGACTCTCGCTGCACCCCGCGCCGGACATCCAGCCATTCGGGCAAAAGCTGTTCGACGCCGCGCTGATTGCGCTCGTACATTTCGGTGTCATCGGCCAGCAGCATGCCCGCCGGACCGACCGATCCGATCGACTGCGACAGCATTCGCTTGTTCAATTCCGGTGCGCCGTCGAGCTGTACGGCGGTGGAGAACTGGATGCATTCGCGCTCGGAGATCGGCTGGATATTGAAGACCTGGATCTCGGCGACAAACAGGTTCGGGAAGATCATGACGTGCGGCGCGCCCTCGATGAGGATCTCTTCGGCTGCGTCGCCGTGCTTTTCGCGCATCTTGGCCACATAGTCGGGCACCCGGGATTCGGTGGTGCCGAACCAGCGCATGGGCTCGGCGAATTTGCGGAACTCCGGTCGCAGATCGTTCTCGCTGTGACCGTTGCCGAAGGCCCGGGTCACCGCGGTGGAATTGTCGCTGTAGAGCGGCCCGATGGTGGAACCGGTGACCGAGAAGATCGAACTGTGCACAAATTGCGGGTGATAGCCGTCGGTTTCGTTCTCCGCCAGCAGCTTCCAATTCGCGTGGGTGCGGTGTTTGAGCCAGCCGGCATCCAGGGACACCTTGCCCACAGGTGAGAGTCGCGCCAGCCGGTCCAGTTCACCGGCCGCTGCCCCGAGATGCTCGGCGAGTGGCGGCACCTCGGCATTGAAACTGCCGAAGACGAACCCGTGATAGGACTCCGCCCTCGCCACCGCACCAAGTTTGAGATCCAGGGCACCCTTGCCGCCGTAGCCCTTGTTGAACGGAGCACCCAGCAGCTCACCGGAATTGCGGTAGGTCCACCCGTGATACGGGCAGCGGAACGAGCTGGAATTGCCGCTCGGCGCATCACAGACCAGATTGCCACGATGCGCGCAGCGGTTCACCAGCAGGTGCACCTCGCCCGTGCGGTCCCGGGTCATGATGATGTCCTGCGGCCCGATGTTCTTGCGCACGTAGTCGTTCGGCTGCGGCACCTCGCTGGTGTGACCGACGAAGACCCAGCCGCCGTACCAGATCCGCTCCAGCTCATCGGCGAAGACGGCCGGGTCGGTGTACAGCGAGCCGTGCACGCGCTCGGGTTCGATGAGCGCGGAGTAGTCGACCCGCGGGGCCGCTGAAGTTCCGACCGTCATAACTGCTCCAATCGCTGTTTGAGCTGTGCCACCAGCTTGTACTTCTGGACCTTGCCTGTCGGCGTGGTCGGAAGTTCCGAAGCTTCGAGGAACACCACATGTTTGGGGACTTTGAAGCGCGCGAGATGCTGTTTGCACAGGGCGATCACGGCCGCGGCGTCGATCACGCTGTCCGGTGCGCGGACGACGCACGCGCAACCCGCCTCACCCCAGCGCTCGTCCGGAATACCGACGGCGTAGGCCTGACTGATCTCGGGCTGCGCGGTGAGCAGGTCCTCGATCTCCTTGGGCATCACCAGTTCTCCGCCACTCTTGTAGAGCTCTTTGCTGCGGCCGGTGATTTCGAGGTAGCCGTCCGGGCGGACCCGGCCCAGATCTCCCGAGTACACCCAGCCGTCGCGCAGGCCGCGGGTGGTCTCCTCCGGTTTGCCCCAGAAGCCGAGCATGCTCGTGGGGCCGTGCGAGACCAGTTCACCCTCCGCGCCTTCGGGCAAGACGTCCCCGGTTGCCGGATCGAGCGTGCGGTACCACACCAGCGCGCCATCCGAGAGTCCCGCCGCCCCAGCCGATTTCGGCTTCCCCGCAGTCGTCGCGGTGAGTTCGAACGAATCCTCGGGCCGAGTCAGCGTCATCGCTCCACCGCATTCGGTCATACCGTAACCGGTGACGATTTCGGTCGCGCCCAGCTCGTCGCGCACCCGCTCCCACAGCCACACCGGAGCCGGGGCAGCGCCGGAAAGCACCGCAGAGAGCGAAGACAGGTCGTAGGCGTGCCGATCGGGATGTTCCAGGATTGCGACGGTCATGGTCGGTACGCACAGGATGTCGTCGGCCCGATGCCGTTCGATGCCGGCCAGATACTTCGCCGGATCGAACGCGGCCTGCATGATCACCGCACCGCCGACCATCATCGCCGCGATCAAGCCCTCGACGTAGCCGAACATGTGATAGCAGGGCAGCGAGAACAGGATTCGCCGTCCGTCACCGAATGCGCGAGTCAACGCCGAGGCATAGCCGGTGCGCAGGACCGCGTCATGGGTGATCAGGACGCCCTTCGGCGATCCGGTAGTGCCGGAGGTGTAGAGAATGTCTCCGACCCCGGCTGGATCCACCGAAATACCTCGAGCCGCTGCCTTGTTCGCTACACCGATGTTCTCCAGGTCCGCGAGTGTGGGTACCCCTGCCCGCACCTTGCCGTCGGTCGGCACCTGGATCACCGTGCGCAGCAGCGGCAGTTGTTCGGTCGCACCGGATTCCCAGCCGGGTGCGATGGTGTCGAGCATGCTCGGATAGTCGAGCGCGGCATATCCGGTCATGGTGATCAGCACCCGCGCCTGTGACTGCGCGAGCACGTACGCCAATTCCTCGGTGCGATAGAGGAAGTTCATCGGAATGGCGACCGCACCGGCCAATGCGATGGCGAACTTCACCGGCACGAACTCCGGATAGTTGGCCATCAGCACGCCCACGTGCTCGCCAGGCCGCACGCCGAGCGCGACCAGGCCATCGGCCAGGCGGGCAGCCCATTCCGCGGTCTCGCGGTAAGTGAGACTGCGATCGTCGGTGATGACCAGCGGCCTGTCACCGTACTGATCGGCACACGTTCCGAGCCAGTCCCCCAGCGACGACGGCCGCCACTCGGGAAACCGTTCGACCAGTCGTTGCCGCCGAGCCTCGAGAGTATCCATGCCGATCACCCGATCTCGTCGACGGATTCGGCGAGGATGGCCTCACGCAATTTGAACTTCTGGATCTTGCCCGACGGTGTTGTCGGCAGTTCGGTGGTGACGAACCAGCGCCGCGGCGTCTTGAACGGCGCAAGCCGTGCACTCAGATGCGCCTTCACCGAATCGACCAGATCGTCGGGCCGTTCCCCGCGCACGACCAGCACCGCGGCGACGGTCTCACCCCACTTCTCGTGCGGCACTCCGACCACGGCCGCCTGCTGCACCGAATCATGTTCGACCAGCCGTGATTCCACCTCGGCCGGTGCGATGTTCTCGCCGCCGCTGATGATCATGTCCTTGAGCCGCCCGGTCACCGTGACAAACCCTCGGCTGTCCATCGATCCCAGGTCTCCGGTGTGCAGCCAGCCCTCGGCGTCGACCGTCGCGGCGGTGGCCTCTGGGTCCCGGTAGTACTCGATCATCTGCTGATAGCCGCGTGCGCAGATCTCGCCCTCGGTGCCCAGCGGCGCGACTCCGGTGCCCCTGCCATCCGCGATCTTGGTCTCCACCTGGCCTATCGGACGCCCGACGGTCGCCAATTGATCCTCGATCGAATCCGATTTGCGCGTCAAGGTGAGCACCGGCGCAAGCTCGGTCTGGCCGAACAGGTTGTGCACCGAAGCGCCGAATACCCGGGCCGATCCCTCGATCAAGACGCGCGGGACATTCGCGGCGCCGCCGACCACACTGGCGAATCGCGGTGCGCTGTCTTCTTTTCCGCGCATCGTCTCGAGTAGCGCGCCGAGCACTGTCGGAACGAAGAAGAGCACATCGGCGCGCTCCTGCCTCGCCCAATCCAATACGGCAGCCGGGGCGAAGGTTTCGACCAGCAGTGTTGTCCCAGCCTTCCAGACCGGGCCCAGCGTGCCGATCACGCAGGCGGCGGTATGGAACATCGGCAGCGGATTGACGAAGACCGATCCCTCGGCGATCTCGGCGGCCTCCATGGTCATTCGGGCGACATTGACCAGCGAACGATGCCGCAGCAGCACACCTTTGGGATTTCCGGTCGTCCCCGAGGTGTACTGCAGCATTACCGGTGACTCCGGATCGCTTGCCCAAGGACCGAATTCGGTGTTGTCGAGGCGCGGTGACTGCCACCGCTCGCGCTCGGACAGACTGATCAGGTGTTCGACGGCAGGCGCCTCGGCCACTGCCGCCTTCGCGACACCCGCCATGTCGTAGCCTTTGTTCTCCTCGGCGTGGATCAGCACCCTCGCGCCGGAATGGCGCAGCGCATAGGCGAGTTCGCCCTGCCGGAATGCGGGATTGATGGCGACCAGGACACGCCCCGACAGGGCCGCGCCGAATTCGATGACCGGCCACTCCGCGACATTCGGACCCCACAGTGCCACGAAGTCACCTGGTTCCGTCAAGGCCGTCAGCGCGGCGGCGACGCGCAGCGCCTCGTCGTACAGCTCGGTATAGGTGAATCGGCGCAGTTCCGTCGTGCCGTGCGGTGTGCCGACCAGGGCGACGGTGTCGCCGAAGTGCCGGGCACGGTCAGCGAGCAGGGAACCGACGGTGTGATCAGACAGCGGCACGCTGTCGTCCCGCGCCCAATACGATTCGGTGAGATTGCGTTCTGCCACAGAGGTCATGGGCGGGCTTCCATCTACTTCCCGCGGAATGCGGGTGTTCGCTTGTCATGGAACGCCGAGACTCCCTCGGCGAAATCTTCGGTGTCGAACAGCCGCACCTGGGCGTCGACCTCGTGCTCCAGCACGTCGAGCGGGTCACTGGGCCAGTGGGCCAGCAGCGATTTCAGCGCGGCGATCGCCAAGGGTGGTGCGGTGGCGATGCGTTCGGCATCGGCGAGCGCGCATTCCAGTGCGGTTCCGGAGGGAACGGCTATGTCGGCAAGGCCGAGCGCCGCAGCCTCGGTGCCGGAGAGCCTGGTCGGGAGCAGCATCAGCTGCCGCGCCTTCGCAGGCCCGACGCGGGCGGGGAGTGAGGCGAAAATGCCCATATCCCCGGCCAATCCGACCCCGGTGAAGGCGGTACTGAATACCGCGTCCTCGGCAGCAATCACTCGATCGCAGGCCAGTGCCAGGGAAACTCCCGCGCCGAACGCGGATCCCTCCACGGCCGCGATCACCGGCGTGCCGCCCTGCCAGATCGCACGAACCACCCGTTGCGCGGCCTGCGCACGCGGGCGGGCTTCCGACTCGTCCATCCGCCGCATGGTCGAAATATCGCCGCCCGCACAGAATCCGGTGCCCGCGCCGGTCAGCACGATCGCGCGGACAGCCGTATCGTCCATCGCCTCTTCCATCCGATCGGCGAGAGCGAGACGCAGCGGAATGTCGATGGCATTGCGCCGGTGCGGGCGGTTCAGGGTGATGATGCGGACCGCGCCGATGTCCTCGGTCAGGACCGGAATCTCGGTGGACGGTTCTGTCTCCTTGTCGGACAAGGTCATTCGCCCCGGAACTTGGGTTCGCGCCGTTCGATCACCGCGGCGAGACCTTCGCGCGAGTCCGCGGTGCCGGACAGCTCGGAGACGGTGCGCGCTTCCTCGGGTAGGCGGTCAGCCAGCGTCGCACCGATGCCACCCCACACCAGTCGCTTGGTCGCGCCGATCGCCTTCGGTGCGGTGTCGATGAACTGCCGGGCGTAGGCGACAGCTTCGGACTCGAGTTCCGCGGCCGGTACCACCTTTGTCAGCAATCCGATTTCGAGCGCCGCTACGGCATCGAGCACGGGGTTGGTGAGCAGAATGTGCATGGCACGGCGCAGGCCGACCAGCTGGGTCAGTGTCACCGACACACCCGCGTCCGGAGCCATACCGACGCGCACCGCCCCGGACATGAATTTCGCGGAGTCCGCGGCGATCACGAAGTCCGACGCGCAGACCAGCCCGAATCCGCCACCACCCGCGGCGAATCCGTGGACGGCGGCGATCACCGGGGGATTCAGTTGTGTCAGTGCGGCCACCGCGATCTGCAACCAGGCCGTGGCCTCGCGCAGATAGTCCGGCAGCTGCTCGCCCTTGGAGGCGAAGACCTTGATATTGCCGCCGGCGCAGAAGTTCCTCCCCGCACCGGAGAGCACCACCGCCCGCACCCGAGGCTCACCGTGCACCCGCAGAATCGCGGCATGCAACGCCTGCAGGAACGGCACATCCATACCGTTGGAGGTCTGCGGGCTGTTCAGCACCAGCCGGGCGATGCCGTCGTCGTCGATATCGAGCTGCACCAGGTCGGACATTATTTGCTCCCGTGATCCGTGGTGAACGAGGCGATTCCGGCTCCGGCCGTCGCACCCGAGAGATGGTCGAGCACGGCTTCGAATTCGAGATCGAGCCCCTGGGCGAGCGGCAGTCCCAGACCGGCGTCGACGAGATGCTTGATCTCGGCCAAGGCCGCACGATCCTTGGCCGCCAGCCTGCGCGCGAATTCCGTGACGGCGGAGTCGAATTCGTCGGCTGCCAGCTTGCGATAGGCCAGGCCCCAGGCCACAACCTCGTCGGCGGAGAGCCGGTCACCGGTAAGAATGTGCGCCAGTGCGCGCTGGCGGCCGACCAGCCGTGGCAGGCGCTGACTGCTGCCGCCACCGGGTATCTGGCCGAAGCGTGCGTGCGTATCCGCAACCACCGCGTTCTCGTGGATCAGGACGATATCGGCGGCCTGCATGAGCTCGAACCCGCCTGCCATGGCGTAACCCTCGACCGCGCAGACTACTGGCACCGGCAGGGTCGCAATGACATCGCAGGCGGCGCGGAAGTTGGCGAACAGCGGCGCCATGGCGTCGCGGCCCTGCGCCCGCAAATGCTCGAGTTCCCGGAAATCGCCTCCGACACAGAAGTTTCCGCCGCTGCCGCGAATCACGATCACGTCGGCGGCACCGGCCAGCGTCAGCAACTCGGCATGCAGTCGCGCACCCAATTCGACCGAGATGGCATTCATCTGCTCGGGCCGGTTCAGGATGAGGGTGGCGACCCCGTCCGAGACCTCGGTCAGCACAATATCGCTCACATCAATCGACCCCCGCCCACCTCGAGCACCGCGCCGGTCGTGTAGCTGGACAGATCCGAGGCGAGATACAGTGCGGCACCGGCGACTTCGCTGGGTTCACCGGCGCGCTTCATCGGAATCGCGGCCTCGCGTTCGGCGAACACCTCGGGCGGCATGGCCTCGGTCATCGCGGTGCGAATCAGGCCGGGCTGGATCGCATTGACCCGGACACCCTTGTGCGCCAACTCTTTCGCGCTCGCCTTGGTCAGGCCGACAATTCCGGCCTTGGCTGCGCTGTAATTGGTCTGCCCCGGATTGCCCGACTTCCCGGACAGCGAAGACATATTGATGATCGAGCCGCCACCGGCGTCGCGCATGACCGCCGAGGCCGCGCGCACACCGAGCCAGGTGCCGCGCAGATGGACGGCGATGACGGTATCGAAATCCGCGACCGTCATCTTGCGCAGCGAGGCGTCGCGGGTGACTCCGGCATTGTTGACGAAGACATCCAGACGGCCCGACCACCGCACGGCTTCGTCTACCAGGCGCTGCACCGAATCCTCGTCGGTCACATCGCAGCCCACGCCGATTGCCCGCGCCCCGACCAGCTCTGCGGCGGTTCGCGCGCCGGACTCATGAATATCGGCCAGGACCACCGCCGCACCGTGCTCGTGAAACAGCTGTGCGACAGCGAGTCCGATGCCACCGGCCGCGCCGGTCACCACGGCGGTCTTGCCGCTGAGCAGGCCCGTCATGCGATGAACCTGGCGATCGATTCGGCGACACACGCGGGCTTGGCCGAGCCCTCGATCTCGATGGTGGTGCTGAATTTCGCCTGGATGCCGCCGGGTACCTCGGTCACCGATTCGATCGTGGTGGCGCCGCGCACCCGTGCGCCCACCGGCACCGGCGCGATGAAACGGACCTTGTCGAAGCCGTAATTGACTGCCATCGTGAGGTTTTCGATCCGGTAGAGCTCATGGTTGAGCACCGGCAGCAGCGACAGCGTCAGCAATCCGTGCGCGATGGTCGACTTGAACGGCCCGTCCGCCGCCCTCGCCGGGTCGGTGTGGATCCACTGGTGGTCCCCCGTCGCATCGGCGAATTTGTCGATGCGGTCCTGGTCGATGTCGAGCCATTCGGTAGTCCCGAGCGAGGCCCCCTCGGCTGCGGCGAACTCGTGGATGTTGGCGAAAACCTGCACGTCATCACTCCTGCCTGAATTTGAATCTAATATAGATTAGAAGATATGAGTGGTCAACGACACATCCCCGGACGCCCGGAGGGCGCGCTGTCCGAGCGGGGCCCGACCTGGCCCTATAGTCGTCCCGTGGCCAGGAAATCAGCTTCAGCACCGACCGACGACAGCACCGAGACCGGTGCCGAGTCGAAGGCGGTTCGCACCCGGAAGCGGATTCTCGACGCGGCGGCATACGTGCTGAGCCGCAAGGGATATGCCGGCACCCGGCTGTCGGAGGTGGCGGAGATCGCCGAGCTGCAGGCTCCGGCGATCTACTACTACTTCCCGTCCAAGGACGATCTGGTCGAGGAAGTCATGTGGGCGGGCATCGCCGATATGAATGTGCACGTGGGCGGCGTGCTCGCCGCTGTCCCCGCCGGTGTCCGGCCGATGGATCGCATTCTGGTGGCGGTCGAGGCCCATATGCGGCACGAGCTCGAGATCTCCGACTACACCACCGCTTCCATTCGCAATGCCGGTCAGGTGCCCGAGAAGATCCGGGTGCGGCAGCTGGAAGAAGAGGCCAAATACGGCAAGATGTGGCGCAGCCTCTTCGACGACGCCGTGGCCGCGGGTGAGCTGCGGCCGGAGCTCGATCCGGTCATTGCGCGGATGCTCGTTCTCGGCGCGCTGAATTGGGCGGCCGAATGGTGGACGCCCGAGCGTGGATCGCTGGATACCGTGGTTCGGACCGCGCAGGATATTGTGCGCAACGGGCTCAGCCCGGGCCGCTAGCGACTGCTTGCAGGTCGCTCGAAACGGTACCGCTCACCGACCCTCGAAGGTCGGGCGGCGTTTGGCCGCGAAGCATTCGATCGCGTGCGTCGCGTCGGCTGAATTGCCGGTCGCGACAAGCGCTTCGGACTCTTCGACGAATTGTTCAGCGAGCGTGTTGCCCCAGGACGCTCGCAGCAGCGCGCGCATCTGCCCGAAGGCCTTTGTCGGCCCGGAGGCGAGTTCACGAGCGAGTTCCTCCGCGCGATCCGCGAGTTCCTCCGCGGCGACCACCTCGGTGATCAGACCCCACTCGACAGCCTCACGCGCGTCGAGAACCTTGTTCCGCAAATACATTTGGGCAGCCCGGCGCGGACCGACCAGACGCGGCAGGAACCAGGTTCCGCCACCGTCACCGGAGATTCCGATGGCGGCGTACCCGGTGGCGAACTTGGTGCGCTCGGCCGCGAACACGAAGTCGGCGATATAGACGAGGCCGAGCCCGCCACCGGCCACCGCACCATGCGCGGCGGTGACGATCGGCGCCTCGAGCCGGCTCAGGATGCGGAAGGCCTCATGGAGCGGCCCGGTCATGCGCCGGAACAGGTCTCCGTATGCTTGCGCGGATTCGGTGAAGTAGCCGATATCGCCGCCGACGGTCAGCGCCGGCCCGTTGCCCTTGATCAGCACCGCGCGAATATCGCGGTCGGCCGCGCAGCGCCGAGCCACGATCAGCAGCTCTTCGGCGAGACGTAGGTCCATCGCATTGCGCGCATCGGGACGGTTCAGGCAGATCGTGGCTATCCCGTCGGCCACCGAGTATTCGATGGTCTCGAGTGGTTCGTCCTCGGCGAATGAGCCCATCACCTCAGTCTCCTGTCCGCAGCATCGTGCATGCCACCCTGGCAATCGGCTGTTTCGAACTGCCCTGGTAGACAATCGCGTTCGCGGATACCACCCGCTGCCCGGCACGCTCGACCACGGCGTCCGCCGTGAGTGGCGCATTGTCGAGCAGACCGGGGCGGTGGAAGGTGATGTCCATTCCGAGAGTCCGCACCGGTCCGGCGGCCGCCGTCGCGGCCTCGGCGAGCGCGAGTCCCGCCAGTGCGACCGGGATGCCGCCGTGCACAATGCCGTACGGATTGGCCATCCACTGCGCGGGACGCAGCACGAATCGTGTTTCCCCGGACTCGCCCACAGCGGCTTCGGCGCCCAACTGCGTGGCGAGCGAATCCGATTCGGGGACAGTCAGTTCCGAACCCTCGGTGGCAACCGGCTGCACGGAGCCGGGAACGATAATGAATCGTCCGGTCACCTCTGCGACCAAGGCACCGGCCTCCTCGGTGATCCGCCCCGCCGCGAGGACCGAGTGCGGCCCTATCTCGACCACCTCGCCACTGGCCAGCAACCGCTGCCCACCGCGCAACCCACGCGCGCCGACCTGCAGATGCAGCGAGAGCGTGCGGATGCCGACATCGGGAACAAGCGCCGATTGCACCGCGCGTCCGGTGACAAAATCCGCGAGTGGACCGAGCCAGCCGATCGGCAACTCCCCCGCGTTGCCGGCGGGCAAGCGCTGCTCGACGGCGATCCGATCGGGCCCGTGGCCGATCTGGCGGATGCCGAAGCGGTCCTCCGGGCCGAGGTTCGGGAATCTCGCTACCTCAGCGGCTCTCGCCATCGGGTCGGCCGCGGCAATCGCGGGTACCTCCACCGTCATCGGGCCTCCTTGTCGTACCCCAGCCTTGCTTATTGAATTGAATATAGATTAAATTAAGGCGCAAGCAACAACGAAGGGGTGCGACCGCATGGATCTCCAGCTGCACAGCGCGCGTGTGCTCGTCACCGGCGGCGGCTCCAATATCGGCCGGGGCATCGTGCACGGCTTCGCTCGCGAAGGCGCGCGCATCGTGATCAGCGATATCGACGGGCCGCAGGCCGAGAATGTGCGGGCGGAGGCCCTGGAACTGGGCGCTACGGCCGTCGAGGTCGCCACAGGCGATCTCACGCTCGACGGTGTCGCCCAGGAGGCGGTCGATCGTGCGGTGCAGCGGTGGGGCGGGCTGGATGTGCTGGTCAATAATGCGGGCTGGAGTGTGCCCGGCTTCATTGCCGAGGACACCGACCGCGCGAAGTGGCAGCGCACCATCGAGATCAATCTCTACACCGCGATCGCCGCTACCCAGGCCGCGATTCCGGCCATGCGCGAGACAGGAGCGGGCGCAATCGTTTTCATTGCCAGCGATGCGGCGTTCGGGCAGATCCGCCAGGGCATCTACGGCGCGACCAAGGCCGGGCTGATCGCCTTGGCGCGCACCACCGCTCGTGAGCACGGCCGCCACGGCATTCGTTCCAATGTCGTCTGCCCGGGCCTGGTCATCCCCGACGGGCCCGATGCGGTCGGGCCGAGCAGTCTGTGGGCGGTCGGCCAGGACGCCGTCTTCAATGAGAAGCAGATCGACTTCCTGCGCAAGGACATTCCGCTGCGCCGGCTCACCACCGCCGAGGACATTGCCAATTCGGTGGTCTGGGTGTCCTCCGACAGTGCCGCGCGCCAGGTCACCGGTCAGGTGTTCTCGGTCAGCGGCGGATACACGATGCCGTAGCGATGGCCCGGCCAGCGAAGAACCCCGGCAATGGCAGCCGCGACCGGATCCTGGCGGCCGCTGCCGCGGTGCTGTCCGAAAAGGGTTACGCGGCAGCGCGACTCACCGATATCGCCGAAGTCGCGCAGCTACGCGCACCGGCCGTCTACTACTACTTCGATTCGCGGGAGGCCTTGGTCGCCGAGGTGATGATCGTCGGCCAGCAATGGGTGCGACGGCATGTCACCGAGTCGCTCGACGCACTGCCGCCGGGAACTTCGGCCCTCGACCGGGTCTGCGTTGCCGTCGACGCCCACCTGCGCGTCGAGCTGGAGCTGTCGGACTTCGCCACCGCTGTCACCCGCAATGCCGGGCAACTGCCCGCTGACGTGCGCGCGCAGGTCGGACAGGAAAGCGCTCAGTACCACGCCATTTGGCGCGCGCTCATTACCGACGGACAGTCCGACGGCTCGATCCGCACCGATATCGATCCGCGCTCGGCACGCATGCTGATCATCGGCGCCTTGAATTGGGCGCCCGAATGGTGGCATGCGACAACACAATCCATCGATCTGCTGATCAGCACCGCACAGTCGTTCATTCGCGCCGGCCTGTCCGCGCACTGAACACCCCCACCGCACCACCATTACCGGAGGAACACCATGCCCGAGGCATACATTGTCGACGCCGTCCGCACCCCGGTCGGCCGCCGCAGGGGCGGCTTCACCGACACCCATCCCGCCGACCTCGGCGCGCATGTCATCCGGGAGCTGGTCGAGCGCGGCGACTTCGATCCGGCCGCCATCGACGATGTGATCTACGGGTGCCTGGACGCCATCGGTTCGCAGGCGGGCGATATCGCGCGCACCGCCGCGCTCGCCGCCGGACTGCCGGAGACCGTTCCCGGTGTCACCATCGACCGGCAGTGCGGATCCTCGCAGCAGGCAGTGCATTTCGCGGCGCAGGCCGTCATGAGCGGTACTTCTGATCTGATCATCGCCGGCGGCGTGCAGAAGATGACCCAGTTCCCCATCCTCAGTTCGTTCACCGCGGGCGAGCCGTTCGGCGCGACCGATCCGTGGACCGGATCCAAGGGCTGGGCAGCGCGGTACGGCAATGCCGAAGTCTCCCAGTTCCACAGCGCGGAAACGATTGCCGCGCAGTGGGGCATCTCGCGCGAAGACATGGAGCGCTTCGCGCTGGAGAGCCATTCGCGTGCCGTGCGGGCGCGCGAAGAAGGGCGGTTCGATCGCGAGATCGCCGCCTTCGACGGGGTGACGCAGGACGAGGGCCCACGCCCCGACACGACGCTGGAGAAGATGGCGGCGCTGCCGACGCTGGTACCCGGCGGGCGGGTCACCGCCGCGGTCTCCAGCCAGATCTCCGATGCGTCCTCGGCCATGCTGATCGCCTCCGAAGCTGCGGTCAAGGCGCACGGGTTCACCCCGCGCGCTCGCATCCATCATCTGTCGGTGCTGGGCGCGGATCCGGTGAACCTACTGACCGCTCCCATCCCCGCGACCCGGCGCGCACTCGCCAAAACCGGCATGACCATGGCTGATATCGACCTCACCGAGATCAATGAGGCATTCGCCTCCGTGGTCCTGGCCTGGCTGCACGAACTGAAGGCCGATCCGGCGAAGGTCAATGTGAACGGCGGCGCCATCGCCCTCGGACATCCGCTCGGCGCCTCCGGCACCCGGCTCATGATCACCCTGCTGCACGAACTCGAACGCACCGGCGGGCGCTACGGCCTGCAGACCATGTGCGAGGGCGGCGGACAGGCAAATGTCACCATTATCGAACGGCTCTGAGCCATGGACCGCGACTTCTACACCGAGGACCATGAACTCTATCGGCAGACGGTGCGCGAGTTCCTGACTCGCGAGGTGATTCCCCACCGCGAGCGCTGGGACGAGGAACGCTGGATCGATCGCAGCGTGTTCGCGGCGGCCGCCAAGGCCGGGGTCTACGCATTGCAGATTCCCGAACAGTACGGAGGCGCAGGCGAACTCGACTATCGGTATCGAATGGTCGTGTGCGAGGAGGTATCTCGCGCGCACGCACTATCCTTCGCGCTGACGCTGGCGCTACAGGACGATCTGGTGCTGCACTATCTGCTCGATCTGACGACCGAGGAGCAGAAGCAGCGCTGGCTGCCCGGCTTCGCCGCCGGCGAGCTCATCGGGGCGCTCGCCATGACCGAGCCGGGGGCGGGCAGCGATCTGCAAGGGATCCGGACCGAGGCCAGGCAGGACGGCGACGACTGGATCCTCAACGGGCAGAAGACCTTCATCTCCAGCGGCATCATGGCCGACGTGGTGATCGTCGCGGCCCGCACCGATCCGGCCGGCGGTACCGGGGCCTTCACACTGTTCGTGGTCGAGCGGGATATGCCCGGCTTCGAGCGCGGTCGCAAGCTCGCGAAGATCGGGCTGCCCGGCCAGGACACCGCGGAACTGTTCTTCGACAATGTGCGGGTGCCCAGCGCCAATGTGCTCGGCGGCATCGGACGCGGCCTGCAGAATCTCATGAGCCACCTGCCCAGGGAACGACTCGGGATCAGCGCGGGGGCTATTGCGCTCTCGCGCGCCATCTTCGAGGTGACGCGTGAATACTGTTTCACCCGAACGGCATTCGGCAAGCCGATCGGAGACAACCAGCACGTGCGATTCGAACTCGCCGAAATGGCTACGGAACTTGATATCACCGAGGCCTATGTCGATAAATCCGTCCGCGCGTACAACGCGGGCAAGCTGACGCCGGTCGATGCGGCGAAGGGCAAGTGGTACACCAGCGAACTGCAGAAACGCATCGTCGATCGCTGTCTGCAGCTGCACGGCGGGTACGGCTACATGTCCGAATACCCGGTGGGCCGCGCCTACACCGACACCCGCGTGCAGACGATCTACGCGGGCACCACGGAGATCATGAAGGAGATCATCGGACGCGACCTGGCTCGATAACCGCGCTCACCAGCCGAAGAGCAGGAGGTGGGTCGCGCCGACCACCAGGCCCAGCAGGGCGCCGTGCAGGTACAGCAGCCACGCATCCTGTTCGACCGAGGCGTAGAACATCTCCATGAACTCACCCGGAGTGAGCAATCGGAGCTTGCGCGCGGCGAATTCGTCGATCTTCCTCGCTTGCTCCCGCATGAACCCCTCATCGGCGATGAGGCTGGGAGCCAGCGCCACCGCGGCGTCGACCGCCGCGGAATTCAGGCGGTCGAAGCGGCGGGCGCCGAGGGCCGCCTGCACTATCGACCGGGTCGGTCCGAGCTGATGCTGGATCTCGGCGGTGACGACATAGCCGAGCAATCGACGCGTCTTGTCACCGTTCGGCCCGTCCAGCAGCTCTTCCGAGAGGTTCTCCAGCGTCAGCACCCGGTAGGCCAGGATGTGTGCGAGATCGGCCGCGGCCTGCGGCTGCCGCTTCGCCAGCAGGGCCTGTCGCCACAGGTACCGGTACCACGGCTGCGGATCACCCGGTTCGAACACCATCTTGATCGCGATGACATTGACCGCGACGCCGATGCTCGCGGCGGCCAGCAGGATGATGATCCAGGCCGGGATCGCGCCGATCACCGGAATGCTCTGGTGCACACGCATATACAGCGCGAGCAGCAGGCCGAACGGTGCGCCCAGCAGGCCGATCCGGACCATGAACCGTAACTCCGGGGCCGCGACGGTGGTGGTGAGATCCTTCAGGATGGCCGGGTTTTCGCGGAGATAGCGGATGACGAAGCTCTTGACGTCGATCAGCTGGTCAACGCTGCCGCCCAGCGTGCCGAAAGCGCTGCGGCACAGCGCCGGAAGCTCACGTTCCACCCGCTCGTAGACCAGCTGTTTCATCGGCTGCGGGACATTGCGCCACAGGTCCCGATTCTCGCCGTCCATCATCTCGTCGACCATCGGCCGCACCTGTGCGCGCACGAGTTCGGCTATGTAGTCGGCGATTCCATCGAGATCCAGTTCGCCGATCAGGTCGTGCGGGCTACCGATGCGCATCAGGGCCTTGTCGGCACAGACGCTGGCCATCTTCTCGGCCCGCGCGGGGATGAAGCCCTGGAACCCGAGCCGCTGACCGTCGCCGGAGAAGATCGGCAGTACCTGCACACGGCGTGGGAAATATGGGTAGAGGACGGCGAGTCCCGGAATCCGCACACCGCGAAACAGCACCGGCCAGAACAGCATCAGCACGCCGGTCCAGTTTGTCAGCCATCCGGCGAGCGCACTGAAGACCGAGAAGGTGACGATTTCGAAGACGAACCTGGACCGCTCGGTCATATCCCAATCGATCAGGCCGCCCGTAGCGAGAACCGTCAACGCTGGCCCGGCGCGGCGGCTGGGGCTGGGGCGGCGGGAGCGGGCGCGGCAGCGGCGGGAGCGGGGGCAGCAGCGGCAGGTTCCAGTGCGGGTGCGTCGAGCTTGCTCACCAGCCACTTTCCGTCGATCTTGTCCAAGGATGCGACCAGGGAGATCTGGCTCGGCACCTGCTTGCCCTGGGTGCCGAGGCTGCTGATCGAAATGCTCATGGCGATCACGACATTGGCGTGTGTGGCATCGACGGACTCGACACCGCAGCGGGCATCACGGGCCTCGGATTTGATCTGCGCGCCGGTGATGACGTCCTTCAGCTCGCTGCTGGTTTTCCCGAACTCGGTCTTGAAATCACCTGTGGCACCGTCTAATACGGCGGGGACGTACTTGTCGATGTTCTGGGAGTCGTAGTTGGTCATGGTCTTCGCATAGTCGCAGGCGATGCCGCGGACTGTGCCCTCGGCGTCCATGACGGTCCGGTTGCTGTCGTAGCGGGTGTAGAAGAAGGTGGCAGCGGCAAGCGGGACCACGATAGATACCGCCAGGGCGGCAAGGCGTATCGGGCGCGACCAGCGTCGTGATGTTTCGGGGGTCGGTGAAACTACGTCCGACTCCGGTGTTTCAGTCACCTCTGAGGTATCGGACGGTACTGCGGAATCTGAGCTGGATGTCATCTGACTGCTTCTCACTGTTGATCGGAAGATTCGGGGTCAGCGGGGCGCGGGCCCGACCGGGACCGACTGTTCGTTCGGGTCGACACCCGGCGGCCGCTGGGCGCCGTTGTCCGGCAGATCGGGGCGCGGTGCGTTGGCCGAACCTCGAATCTGCAGCGCGGGGTTATTGGTGACGCAGAAGTTCCACCGGCGCACGGTATTGCCATTGAGCTGGGTGGGTGAGACCGGAACGGCCTCGTACTCGCAGGTCTGGCGGGGCCAGATATCGACGAGCGTGTGGAACTCACCCTCGTGGGCGGGCAGGCCGAGCGCGCCGGCCCCATCCCGCAGTGCGGGAAACAGTTCCCGCATGGCCGGGGTCCGGAGTCTGGCCGAGCGAGCGATGGCCAGGAAGTTCGTCGCCAGACTCGTTACCGGGTCCGAGGTTTCGTTGAGCACGCTACCGAGGGTCGCGAGCTGGCCGGGGCCGAGATCGAGCAGCTTGCGCACCTCCGAATCGGCGGCGGTCAGCTGCTGGAACAGGGTGCTCGAATTGGCGGTCAGGGTGGCCAGATCGGGCTGGATGTGCGCGGTGGTGCCCGCGATGGTCCGCAGATTCGTCAGCAGCGCGACGGTCTGCGGCAGCACGTTCTCCATCCCGACGGTGATCGCGCTGATGCCGGATATCAAGCTGCGCAATTGATCCGGGCCGCCGCCGAGCGCCTTGTCCAGTTCGGTGATGATGGTCTGGAACCGGGTCGGATCCGAGGCCGGGTCGAGCTGGGCGATCAGCGCGTTCGAATTCTCCAGCACATCGGCCATGGGAACCGGGGTCGTCACATCCTTCGAGACGATCAGCGCACCATCTTTGAGGTACGGACCGTCATTGGTGGTAGGCCGGAAGTCCAGATACTGCTCCCCCACCGCAGACAGCGATTGCACGGCGACAATCCCGCCGGACGGAATCCGCGCCGAGGAATTGATCCGGGCGAGCGCCTCGATCCCATTGCTGGTCAATGTGATCGAGCTGATCGAGCCCACGCGAAAGCCGCGCAGGGTGACATCGCTATTGCGCATCAGGCCGCCGGAACGCGTCATTTCGATTCGGACGGTGTAGGTGTCACGCAGTGGGTTGATGCCTGCCATGCCCACGAAGAGGTAGGTGCCGCCCACGAGCAGGGCGACCACCAGCCCGAGATTTGTCAGTAGCACCTTGCGCTGCAGCAGTTTTCGCAGGACGGTCATCGCTGGCCTCCTGTCACCCGGTTGTAGACCCGCTGCAGGACATCGAGCAGGCTGCCGGTGAAGGCATTCGCATCGCTGCCATCGGGGAATTTGCTGCCGGGGTCGTAGAGCGCCCCGATGCCCAGATAGTTGGCGGTGCCGTAGAACGCCATGGCATTGCCTCGCATGGTGGTCAGCAGTTTCGGCGTCACCTCGTGCAGGGCGTCCAGGGTGCCCGCGAAATTGTCGCCCATCCGGGCCAGGCTGGAGGTCAGCTTCTCGGTGCTGTCGAGCAGGGTGCTCAGGTCGGTGGCCGAGGTCTTGGCAAAATCGTCCAGGGCCGCACCGGTGGTCGCGATCTTGCCGAGCAGATCGCCGATCTTCCGATTGTCGTCAGCGATCGCGCTGATCATGGCCGGGACAGTATCGGCGACGGCGCTGAGCTCGGCCTTGCGCTGGTTGAATTGGGCGAGCAGTCCGCCGGTCGCGCCGAGGAAGCCATCCAATTGATCCGAGCGCTGATTCAATGCCGTAGTCGCGGAGGTCATTTCGGTGATCAGATGGGCGAGCACCGGACCTCTGCCGGCGACCATCGAATCCAGTTCTGTCGAGATGTTCGCGAGCCGATTCAGCGCGCCGCCATTGACCAGCGTCGCGACGGACAGCAGCAGATCTTCGACAGACGCACCGGCTGAGGTGTTCTGCTGCTGAATGGTGTCGCCCGCGTGCAGCAATTGCTGATCGGGTGTGCGCGGGGGCAGCGAAATCGCCACGTACACATCACCCAGCGGGGTGGCCTGCCGGAGCTCCGCGGTCGCGTTGGCGGGAACCTGGACGTCCCCGCGAATGCTCATCTCGACATCGGCAATGTAGTTCCGTGTCGAAATCGCGGTCACCTCACCGACATCCGAGCCGCCGATCTTCACATGGGCGGAGGCAGGCAGGTTGAGCGCATTGCCGAAGATCGCATGAATGCTGTAGCTGTTCGCGCCGACGCCGGGACGCGGCAGCGGCAGATCTTCGACGGTGATACCGCAGCCGCTGATGGCGGTGACGCTGATCAGCAGGGGTAGCAATAGCCTTGTCCGGGAGGTCATTTCATACCACTCAATCCGAGCAGGGCCGCGGTGATACCGAAGTCCGCGCCGAAATCCTCCGCCTTACCGGTCCGGCAACCGTCCGAGCGCATTTGGATCTTCGAGCAGAACAGGCTCAGCAGCTCGCCGTCGAGCAGCGACTTGTCCACCAGGAAGTGCAGTCGGAACTGGGCCGGATCCCGCAGCACCGCCTTGTCGATATTGCGGAACAGCAGTGGCGTGACATCGACGATCTCGATCAAATTGCGGGCATTGCGCTGCAGCTGATCGGTGACGCCGGTCAATCCGGAGACGGCGGAACCGAATTCGCCGCGATGCTGCGCGAGCACGGTGCTCGTATTGGCCAGGAAATCATTGAGCTGAGTGAGCACCGCTTGCAGGCCGGGCGCCTGATCGGCGAGCAATTGGGTCAACTGCGTGGTCTGTCCGCTGAAATCACGGACCGCCTGGTCATTGGAGGCAATGATCTGCGTTATCTCGTTGAGCCGGATGATGATTCGCGAGATGGCATCACCATTGTCCACGCCGAGCTGCACCGATCGCGATAGTGCGGCAATGGTGTCGCGGATCCGATCGCCATTGCCCCGCAACACCTGTGCGAGCGCCTCGCCCGACAGCGGACCTTCCGTTCCACCCTTGCTCTTGAGCGAGGTGGCAATGCTGTCGACCGTCGCGAGCACCCGATCGAGATCGACCGGCGTCCGGGTGCGGGCCGGGCCGTCCTGTCCGCACGGACTGCCGCACGGAATATGGTCGCCGTCAGCGAGTTTCGGCCCCTTTCCCGAGTAGGCGGGCGCCAGTTCGATGTGCCGGTTGGTCACCAGCGAGGGCGAGATGGTCGCCGCGATCGCATCGGCCGGAATCGGGGTATCGGCCGTTATGGTCATCCACACGGTCACATAGGTGCCATGCGCTTCGATCTTGTCGATCTCGCCGATCTTCAAACCGAGCAGGGACACGTCATTGCCTTCGTAGACCCCGGCGATATTCGCGAAATCGGCGGTCAGGTGAATCTTGTCGGCGAAGGGCTTCCCGAGGACCCCGCAGCCCGCGACCGCCGATACCGCGGCGCAGAGGGCGGCGACGGCCGCAATGGTTCGGCGTAATCCGGTCATCGGCACCCCTGGATGATTCCCGGCACGCCACACAGCATCTGATCGGTAATGGGCCCCCATGGCGCCCACACATCGCCGTAATCGCCATTGCCGAAGACATTGTCGAATTGCCGCACGGTGATCGGCATGAGTTGCAGTAGCTGGTCGAGCTGGGTGCGGTTCTTCTCGAGACCCGCACTCATGGTGGCCAGCTGGCCGAGCATCGGGCCCAGCTGTTCGTTGTTCTCGGCGCCGATCTGCTGGAACTGGCGCGAGAGTGCCGCCATATTGTCGAGCAAGCCCTGGACCAGCTGTTTGCGTTCATTGACGCGGTCGCCGATGGCACCGGCCTTCACCATGATCAGCAAGATATTGTTCCGATTGTCGTCGAGGATTCCGGCGACCTGATCCAGGCTCTTCAGCAGCGCATCCACCTGACCGCGACGGGCATCGATCGTCTTCGCGAGGGCGCCGACGCTGTCCAGCGCGGTCGCGGTCAGCTGCGGCGAATCACCGAGCTGGGAACCGAGCACACCGATCGCATCGGCGACCTTGCCGGTATCGATGCGTTCGAGCCGATCGAATTGCGAGGGGTAGTCGGGATCCTGCACGATTTTGGCCAGATTGAACGGAACGACGGTGTTGGACAGCGCTATTCGCCCACCGGGCAACCCCTTGCCGTGACCGGTGTCGAGCGAGATATACGTGCCGCCGAGAATCGTCGAGGTCTTGATCTCCGCCTTGGCGTCCGGCCCGAAGGCGAGACCGCTGTCGACCTGCAGGGTCGCCAGCACATGATCGCCTTCGATCCGGGCGCCGGCCACCCGGCCGACCTCGATCCCGGCGACCCGCACCTTATCGCCGGTCTCGAGCCCGGCCGCCTGCACGAATTCGGCGTGGATGACCTTGTCCCCCAAGCCCATCGACTTGTACGTACTGGATCCGACAAGCAGCGCGACAATGACAACCGAGCCGAGCAGACCGGATCTGATATGACGGCGGCGTGGCGTATTCGCACGCAGCCAGTGGGGCAGATTCATCGGCAGACCTCCGAATGATGATCGCCTATCAGCAGATTCATAATGTTCGGCAACACCCCGCGCGGCAGCAGCGCGCCGTACAGCGAGATATCCAGTTCGCAGGCATAGGCATTCGCGTACGCGCCGTTCTCGGTGAGATGGGACAGGCCGAGCAGGAGCATGGGCAGGTCGAGTGCGGCCTGGTCCAGCCTCGGTCCATTGGCGATCAGCAGATTGAATGCCGCGGTGGACGAGTTCTGGGCGTCCCGCAGCTGGGACTGGACCTGCCCGAGCATGCTCGCCACCGAACCGGCGGCGGAGGCGACCTGTTCGGTCGAATGCAGCAGCAGTTGGCCCTGATCGTGCAGACCGGTCACGAGATCGGTGGTGCGGGTCACCAGGGTGTCCAATTCGCCGCCGCGGGCAGCCAATCCATTGACGACGCTGCTCAGGTTGGTGATCACATCGCCGAGGATCTGATCGCGCTGCTGGAATTCACCGGCCACGGCGGCCGCCTGACTGATGAACGTGCTCAGCGAGACATTGTCGCCCTGTAGCGCCAGGATCAGCGTGTTCGACAGCGAGTTGATCTGGTCCGGTTTCAGCGCGCTGAACAGCGGCTCGAATCCACCGAGCAGCGCCGAGACATCGAAGGAGGGCTCGGTCTGGAAGGCGCCGTCCGCGGCGCGCAGCGGAATGGCGCCATTGTCCGGGAGTCTGTTCGCCTCGCCCTTGCCCAGCGCGAGCGCGACATAGCGCTGCCCGATCAGGTTCTGGTAACGAATCATGGCTCTGGTATTGGTGAATACCGCCTGATTGCGCTGCACCTTGAAGGTGACCCGGGCATTGTGGTCCTTGTCCAGCGCCACGGTCTGGACCCGGCCGACTCGCACGCCCGCCATGCGCACATCGTCGCCGGGGTGCAGTCCGTAGGCATCGGAGAAGGTCGCCGAATAGTTGTCGGTATCACCGGGAATGGTGCGCTGCAGCGTCGACCAGACCACCCAGGTGACCAGGACGGACACCAGGGCGAACAGGCTGAAACCGATCAGCGGTTTGCGGTAACTCATTGTCCGGGAACGCCTTCCGAGTTGACCGGGTAGACCGCGCCGCCGGTCAGGGCCGCGCCGAGCAGGATGAGCTGGGTGGCGTTCGGGTTGCGACCGAGCACACCGGCGACTGCGGCGGGGCCGCGCAGGGCGGCCGGGTGGACGGGATCGGCGGGCAGACCCGGGAGCAGTCCCGCTGGGAGGTCACTGGATTCGGCAACCGTGGGTGCGGTGCCGCAGCTGGGTCCGGCCAGCTCGCCGTAGTGCGGGCAGTCGGCGCGCGTGTACTGCTGGAACGGGGTGAGCGACACATCGATGCTCCACTGCCACTTCAGCTTTCCGCTGTCATCGGGATGGAAGGTGGTCGAGTACTTCTGGAGGGTGTCGCTGAAGTTCGCCATCGCCTGCGGCAAGGCTTCGGGATCGGCGGCGAGCGCGCCGAACGTATCGGAGAGCCCGGCCACCAGTTCCTTACCGGTATCGGGATTGCGGGCGAACAGGCGGTTGACCACATCGACGGTGCCGCTCGCAGTGGTCAGCAGGGCGGTGAGTTTGTCCTGACGGTCCGCGATCGTGCGGGCGGTGGTCACCGTCTCGCTGAGCAGGTCCAGGAGCGCGGGTGCGGACTGGTCCAGTCCCGATGCGGCTGCGGTGAAATTCTGCAGATCGGAGGCGATTCCGACCTGGTCGACGGCGGTCAGCCAATGATCGAGGCGTTCCAGGGTCGAGCCGGGCATGCGCGCGCTGCCGTTCAGGGCGTCCGACAGCGAGTTCAGAATGCGCCCGAGCTTCTCCGGCTCCAGTTTGGTGAGCACATTGCGGAAGGTCGTCAGGGCGCTCTGCAGGGCGACGGTCTCCTTGGTGCGGTCCTGATGGATCACCGATCCCGAGGTCAGGGGCGCGGCCGGGCCATTGTCGAGCAGTTCGATGGAGGTCACCGCGAACACATTCGCGGGCACCACCCGGGCGGTGACCGTGGACGGCACGCCGCCCGCGAACTCCGGCTTCAAGTCGATCGCGACTCGCTGAATGTCGCCGGACGCAGCGGCTTCCGAGCTCTGCACGCGGCCGATGGTCAGACCGCGGAACTTCACGTCCGAACCGGCGGGCAAACCGTCGCCGGTGGACATCAGCTCCGCTACGACGGGCACCCTACTGGTGAATTTGCCGCTGTAGCGCAGCAGCAGAAGGGTTGTCGCGGTGGCGATCACCACGATGAGCGCGAGGCCGGCGACCAGCAACTGCCGGCCGGACGGACCGCGACCGGTCGGATCCTTGATCATATGTGCCCGCCTATCCCGAGAATCGGATTCCCGGGTCGATGCCCCAGATGCCCAGTGTGAGAAGAAGATCCGCCAGCACGACCACGACGAAGCAGACCTTGATGGCGGCGCCGGCCGCGACGCCCACGCCTTCGGGACCGCCCTGCGCGAAGAACCCGTAGTAGGACTGGATGAACACCGTCAGCGTGACGAAGATGACCGCCTTGAGAATCGAGAAGAGCAGGTCGGTGCTGATCAGGAATTGATGGAAGTAGTGGAAGTAGGTGCCGCTGGAGGTGCCGCCCATCAGGACGACCGTGAACCGGGCGGAGATGTACGCGGCGCTGAGTCCGACGACGTACATCGGTACGATAGCGATCCAGGCGGCCAGGATCCGGGTGCTCACCAGGTACGGAAGTGGGCGTATCGCAAGGGAATCCAGTGCGTCGATCTCCTCCGAGATACGCATGGTGCCCAGCTGCGCGGTGATCCGGCAGCCGCCCTGGACGACAAATGCCACCACCGCGATCATCGGGCCGATCTCCCGGGTGACGGCGAAGGCCGTGATCGCACCGGTCACCGGGCCCATTCCCAGCAGGTCGAGCTGCGAATACGCCTCCAGCCCAAGGGTGATGCCGACGAAGATATTCATCGCGACGATCACGCCCATCACGCCGCCGCCGACCACGAGCGAGCCGTTGCCCCACGTCATATCCGAAAGCAGTCGCCAGACATCCTTGCGATAGTGCTTGAACGCCAAGGGAATATCGGCGAGGCAGCGCACGAAGAAGAAGGCTTGATGACCGGCGGCCCGCACCGTGTTCGCCGGGCCGGTCGCGGCACGACGCAAGGCATGAACGGGCCGCAGCAATGGCGGCACATAGGTCGCTGCCATCTCACACCACCTGATGCGGGAACAGGGTGTTGAACACCTGGGTGAGAATCACATTGGTGGCGAACAGCAGCAGCGCGGAGTTGACCACCGCGGAATTCACCGCATTGGCCACGCCACCGGGGCCGCCGCGGGTATTCAGGCCGGTATCACACGCGATGATCGCGGTGATCAAGCCGAAGATGAGTGACTTCACCACGGCCGCAACCAGATCGGCCGGCGTCGCGAAGGCCGCGAAGGTGCTCACGAACGAGCCCGCCGTGCCGCCCTGGACGTAGACATTGAATGCGTAGCCGGTAATGAATCCGACGAACACCACAAAACCGCACAGCAGGACGCTCACCAGCATGGCGGCGAGCAGGCGCGGTGCGACCAGCCTGGTCAGCGGGTCGACGCCCATCACCCGCATGGCATCGATCTCCTCGCGCACCGTCCGCGAACCCAGGTCGGCACAGATCGCCGATCCGACCGCACCCGAGATCATCAGTGAAGTCACCAGCGGCGCACCCTGTTTGATAATGCCCAGCCCGCTCGCCGCACCCATGAACGAGGTCGCGCCGACCTGAACCACCAGCGAGCCCACCTGAATCGACAGAATGACGCCGATGGGTATGGCGATCAGCACCGTCGGCGCGGCCGAGGCACTGGTCATGAACGCGCACTGCCGCACGAACTCCTGAAAACGGAAACGCCCGCGCAGCAGATCCAGGATCAGCTGCGTAATCGCCTCGCGGCCCATGGTGAGCTGCCTGCCGAACGTTTCGATCGATCGCACGGGATGGTCGCGGCAGTAGGTCCGGCCCCACTCCACCATTGCCGCCATCGGCCCCTCCAAACTGCTGTATGTGAATCGTGCGTAGCGTAACAGCAGTCACACCGTTGTGGTCAAGATCGCGACTACTCGAATAATTCGCCACTTTTGCCAGCAATATGGCCACGTGTCCAGCTCTTCAGCACGCCCAATATTTCGAAGTGAATCTTGTCTAGTTTATTGTCGAGCACCGATGAGTTCTCGCCACCCCCGCCGTCAACACCAGTGATCGACCGACCGTCCACCATTGGAGCTATCGGTGGGGCAGTGCACGGCTACAGCAAAGGCAGGTCTTGATGACGACTCCGCAGACTGGCATCGTGCACATGTGGCACCAGGAGCTCGGAAAAGGTGACCCGATGGTGCTGCTGCATCCCGCGGGAGTCGATTCCCGCGCCTTCACACCGAACTTCGACGGGCTCTCGCAGCAGTTCCACCTCTATGCGCCGGATCGGCGTGGACACGGGCGCACTCCCGACGTCGAGGGGCCGATCAGCTTCGAGCTGATGGCGCAGGACACCATCGTTTTCCTCGAGACCGTCGTCGGCGGACCGGCATTCCTGGCCGGATACAGCGACGGCGCGGTTGTCGCATTGCTCGTCGCGTTGCGCCGCCCGGATCTCGTGCGGCGCTTGGTGTTCGCCGCCGGAGTATTCCATCGGGACGGCTGGGCCGACGGCGTCCTGGATCACGATGAGACGCCGCCGGACTTCATGCGGGACACCTACGCCGAGGTCTCCCCCGACGGCGCGGGACACTATGGCACCGTTGTTGCCAAGATTGCCGCCGAACACAAGCACGAGCCGTCGCTGACTCCTGCGGATCTGCGGCAGATCACCAGTCGGACACTGATTCTGGTCGGGGATGACGACGAGGTTCGACTCGAACACGCCCTCGAGCTGTACCGCAGCCTGCCGGATGCCGAACTGGCCATCGTTCCCGGCACCTCACACGGCGTGCTCGCGGAGAAGCCGGATCTCTGCAACCTGCTCATTACCGATTTCCTCGGCAAGGATCCGGTGCCGACCTTCGCGCCGATCCGCCGGAAATCATTGAGCTGAAGCAGGATTCAGATGCCGGCGGCGCGGACCAGGGCGTCGGCCAGGCGCGGTGAGACGGTGGAGACCAGGCGCAGGGCGGCGGCGTAGGTGGGGTACAGCTCGACGGGGCGGTCGCGGATCGCGGTGAGCACCCACTGTGCGGCTTGTTCCGGGGTCAGCGCGGATTGGGTGTCGTAGTCGCCGGTCGGGCTGATCATGGGCGTGCGCACCAGCGGGAATCCGATTGTGGTGACGGCGATTCCGGTGCCGTGGCATTCGGCGCCGAGGCTGCGGCCGAAGGCGGAGAGCGCGGCCTTGGAGGCGTGGTAGGCGGTGAATTTGGGCATCACTCCGGCGGTGGTGCCCCAGGTGCCGATATTGATGATGTGGCCGCGACCGGCCTCGCGCAGGGTCGGCAGCAGGGCCAGGGTCAAACGGACGGGGCCGAAGTAATTGACCGCCATGGTGCGTTCGTAGTCGTGCGGGCGGTCGGCGGCATCGAGCGCGGTGCGGCGGATAGAGCGACCGGCATTGTTGATGACGATGTCGGGCGGGCCGAAGCGGTCGAGCACGGCGGTGGCGAGCGCTGCCACCTCGTCGGGGCTGGTCAGATCGCAGGGCATGGGGTGCGCGGTGCCGCCATTGTCCGTAATGGACTTGCACACCGTGTCGAGTCGCTCGCGGTCGCGGGCGACGGCGAGGATCCGAGCGCCGCGGGCGGCCAGCAACTGTGCGGTCGATTCGCCGATTCCCGACGAGGCGCCGGTCAGGATCACCGTTGTGCCGTGCAGGTCGGGTGCGCCGGCACCGAAGAAGTCCCGGACCGACGGTGTGGGATTGAGCAACGCGGTGATCAGCGGGTTCTTCATCGGACGCCGTCCTCGGTGATGTTCGTGGGCCTCCGCAGCCCGGCGCGCAGGAATTGACTATTTGGTAAATTACCGAGAGCTCAATCCAGTGTCAAAGGTGCGGACGGAAGGCGGGAGCGGTGAGCGGTGCGGGAACCAAGGGTGTGCCGCGTGCGCAGCGCGAGGCGCAGATCCTCGATGTCGCGGCCGCGGAGATCGCCCGGGTGGGTTATGCGGGCCTGTCGCTCGGAGTGGTAGCCACTCGGGCAGGCGTGTCGAAACCGCTGGTGTACGCCTACTTCGACACCAAGGACGGGTTGTACGTGGCATGTGTGCAGCGGGCGGCGGCCGCACTCGGTGATTCGATCGATGAGGCGATCAACGGGCCCGCGACGCTACAGATGGCCGAGCGCACGCTGGCGGGCATCTTCACCGCGCTCGAACCGCGTCCGCATGATTGGAAGGTCATTTTCGACCGCTCGCATCCTGCCGACGGGGCCGCGGCCCAGGCCGTCCAGGGTGCGCGGCGGCGCATTGCCGAACAGGCCGGGCAGGGCGTGGGCCGGGTCCTCGACGGACGCGGCCTCACCGACCCCGACGATTTGTCGGCGGTCACCGCGGTCTGGATGGGCACGGTCACCGCGCTGGTCGATTGGTGGTTGCATCATCCGCAGGAGAGCGCTTCGGCAATGATCGCGCGCAGTCGGCGCCTCCTCACGATCTTCGAATAGCCGGTGTCCCGTTTGTGCCAACTCACCGACGCGCCGTGCCATCCACTCCCCTCGGTTCGACGTCCGCCGCCGCGTCCATGAGACTTCTTGTGACCGGCGGGGATTCGCCAGCAATGGCGCCAGCCGCCCGGTCTGCTCCGGGCACGGTGCGGCGAACCGCAAGCGTGCATATGTGCGGGGAATGCGCAGGTCGTCGTAGCAACGCAGACTGCTGCGAGGATGGCGCACCACCCGACGGTGCCCAGCGGGACGCTGGTACACAGCGCCGGTGGCCGGAACACGAAACGGTCCGGGAGTCGACCCCTCGACTCCCGGACCGTTGCCCAATCTGTCAGTCGCCGAAGAACTCGGCCGGCTCGCGATTCTTGAAAGCCGCGAATCCGCGGCGCACATCCTTGGAGAACAGGATGCGCACCAACTCCGGCCGAATACGCCGCAATGCCGCTCTCGCACCGTGGGTTTGGGCCGTGCGGGTGTTCCGGAGGATGGCCGCGACACCGAGCGGCGCTTGCCTGCCGATCTTGTGCGCCATCGCCAGCGCCGCCTCGAACTGTCCGCCGTCAGAGGTGACCTGCTGGACCAATCCGACGCGGTAGGCCTCGGCGGCGTCGAACTCGTCGCCGGTGAGCAGGTAGCGGTAAGCATTGTGCAGGCCCACCGACTGTGGCCAGCGCACGGTCCCGCCGCCGAAGGGGAACAGTCCGCGGGCGACTTCGTACTGGGTGAAAACCGCGGACTCACTGGCGATATTGACCTGTGCGGACAGCATCAGCTCGATGCCCAGGGTGTAGCAGCGGCCCTGCACAGCGGTGACAACAGGTTTCGGGCACGGCTCGGTGGAGACCCCGAACGGATCGATGCCGCCGTGTGGCACGATGCCCTTCACCAGCTCGATCGGCAAGGGGCGCAATGCCGTTGCCATCACTTCGAGAGGCAGCCGGGGCGCCAGCGAGGCGAGATCGAGCCCGCTGGTGAAGTCCTTCCCCTCGGCTCTGAGCACCCCGACTCGCAGTTCGCGATCCTTCGCCAGCTCCGTGTACGCCTCCGACAGACCGCGAAGCAGATCGAAGTCGAAGGCATTGCGTTTGTCGGGTCGATTCAATGTGATGACCAGGGTGTGGCCATCACGTTCCGTCAGCACCGTTTTCGTCATCGGAGACCCGCCTTTCCGAAATTGGGAACGGTCACATAGCAGCATAGTATACCGATCGGTATACAAGCGCTGACGGAACCGAACTCCCCGTGTGAGCTACGTCAAGGTTGGGCCCGTCGGGACATTTGCCCCTAACGGCCATGGACTTTCCCTGGTGAGTTGGTCGATACGACTCGGCCGCAGCGCATCAGGCGCGGGCCCTGGACCCGGGAGCATGGTTTGCCGCGTCAGCTGACTCAGCGAGAGATCCTGTCCGAGCTCGAACCCACCGCCGAGGAGTGCGTGCACCAGCATCTGTCGCGGGCCAAGGACTGGCATCCGCACGACTACGTTCCGTGGGACGAGGGCCGGAATTTCGCCATGCTGGACGGAATCGACTGGGCGCCTGAGCAATCCAAGCTCAGTGAGGTCGCCAAGGCGGCAATGATCACCAACCTGCTCACCGAGGACAACCTGCCCTCCTATCACCGCGAGATCTCCGAGAACTTCTCCCGCGACGGCGCCTGGGGCACCTGGGTCGGCCGCTGGACCGCGGAGGAGAACAAGCACAGCGTGGTGATCCGCGACTACCTGGTGGTCACCCGCGGCGTGGACCCGGTAGCGCTGGAGAACGACCGAATGACGCATATGACAAACGGTTTCGGCGCACCCACCGGAGCACTCGAGGGCCAGGCGGGCTTCCTGTACTCGGTCGCCTACGTCAGCTTCCAAGAGCTGGCCACCCGCGTCAGCCACCGCAATACCGCCCGCGTCTGCAACGACCCCATCGCAGACCGCATGCTGCAGCGCATCGCCGCAGACGAAAACCTGCACATGATCTTCTACCGCACCATGTGCGGCGCAGCCCTGGACCTGGTACCCGACCAAGCCATGGAAGCCATCGACACCATCGTCGAAAACTTCCAAATGCCCGGCGCGGGCATGCCCAACTTCCGCCGCAACGGCGTCCTCATGGCCAAACACGGCGTCTACGACCTACGCCAGCACCTCGAAGACGTCCTCATGCCCGTAGTCCGCCAATGGAACATCTTCGGCCGCAACGACTTCACCGCCCGCGGCGAACAAGCCCGCGACCGCCTGTCCCACTTCCTCCACGACATGGAACACGTCAAAATCCCCCGCTTCGAGGAACAACGCGACCGCGCCTTGGCCCGGGACAGAGCCCGCACGTAGCCCTTCGTCGAACGCCCCGGACGACGCCGTCGGCGTGTTCCATTCCGCGAGTCCAACGCTCCAGATGTTCGTCATACCTAATACCCGCAGGCTTCGCCTTGCGCGATGGCGAAGGGGAGGAGGGCTATGACACCGAACAGGGTGCCGCCGTGTCCGCCCGCGAAGGGCATGATGGCGTTGATTATCGAGCCGGTGATCGGAGCGACCAGGGGACATAGCGGACCTGCGGCGGCCGGGTGATTCGCCCCGTCGACGGGCACCGCGTCGGCGTGTGCGATGGCTCCGGAGGTGAGGGTGATGACCGCGGCGGCCATGAGAGTTACGGCGATCTTGCGCATGCTCGGTTCCTTCCTGGGGAATGAACGACGAATTGATGCACCACCCACCCTATCCATGCAGTCAGTTTCTGACCATAGGGTTAGTATGTGATTCAGAGCGCATGGCCGGAGGGCCGCGCCGCATAGTACGAAAATGGCCGGTCAACGCGAGAACGCTGGTGACCGGCCATTATTCAGTTCGCGGGACGTGGGTTGCGGAACGTGAGGGCGACGACGAAGGTCAGGGTCGCAATGCCTGCGGCTGCTGCGAAGGCGGTGGTCACACCGCTGACCAGGGCGTGCTGGGCGGAGCCGCCGGCGCTGCGGGATGCGGTGCCGAAGATGGTTACCAGGATGGCCAGGCCCAGGGAGGCGCCGGTTTGCTGGAGGGTTTGCAGGGCGCCGCCTGCGGCGCCGGCGTCATGCGGTTCGACATTCGACATGATGATCACATTGAGTGGCGAAACCGCCAGGCCGAGACCGAAGCCCATCAGGAGCATCGCCACGAACAGGAGCGGAAAGTAGCCGCTGTCTGCCGTCAGTTGGGTCAGCAGGATGAGTCCGGCCACCATTGACGCTGTGCCGACCATGGCCAAGGGCTTCGGGCCGAAGCGCGGTAGCAGGCGCGGGATCGTGCGGATCATGGTGAACATCAGCAGGGCGGTGGGCAGGAAGGCGAACCCTGTTGCCAGAGCGTTCAATCCGAGCACGTCCTGCAGGAACTGGGTGAGGAAGAAGAACATCGACATGCCTGCCATGGGGGCCAGGAACATGCTCGCGTAGGCGGCGGCGCGATTGCGATCGGCGAACAAACGCAGGGGTAGCAGCGGTTGGGCCGTGCGCGATTCGATGATGAGGAAGGCCGCGATCAGGACGGCGCCGGCCGCGAGGGAGATATCGGTCGTCGCATTGCCCCAGCCGTTCGATGCGGCGCTGATGAAGCCGTAGACCAGCGCGGCCACACCGGTGGTGGCGGTGACCGCGCCGGGCAGATCCAGGTGGGCGGGCTGCCGCTCGGCCCTGGGCAGATAGCGCAGCGCCAATGCCACGACTGCCAGGCCGAAGGGCACATTGATGAAGAGGACCGACCGCCAGCTCAGCCATTCGGTCAGCAGGCCACCGACAATGAGGCCGATAGCGAAACCGGCACTGGACATTCCGGAGAACAGGGCGAGTACGCGGATACGGGCTTTGGGCTCACGGAAGGTGGTGGTCAGCAGTGCGAGCGTGCTGGGTCCGGCCATCGCCGCACCGATGCCCTGCACTACCCGCGCAATGAGCAGCCAGGTGGCCGAGGGCGCGAGACCACCCGCGAGCGAGGCCAGGGTGAACAGGGTTGCTCCGGCGATGAAGAGATTGCGGCGGCCGAACAGGTCACCCGCGCGCCCGCCGAGCAGTAGCAATCCGCCGAAGACCAGGGTGTAGGCGTTCATCACCCAGGACAGGCTGGTCGCGGTGAAATGCAGGTCGGCCTGAATGCGAGGCAGCGCCACATTCATCACCGTGATGTCCAGGACGATCATCAATTGGCAGGTCAACAGCGTGGCCAGCACGATGTTCGACCGAAGTCTGCGAGATTCGGGCGGTGCGGAGACGAGCGTGTCCGCGACAGCATTGTTCGAAGAAAGTGTGGTCGACAAGGAGTGCTCCATCGAATGAAGTCAAACGGAGGTAGCCTCCGCTTGCGATAGAGCTATCATATGGAGGGTTCCTCCACTTGCGCAAGTCTATCCGGAGGGTCCATCCGTTTTCTAGTGGAGGGTTCGTGGAAGCACCGCCGACGGGAAAGCCGATGCGCGCCGATGCGCGGCGCAACTACGAGCGGATCGTGTCGGCCGCTCAGGAGGCATTCGCCGAGCTAGGTCCCGATGCACCGCTGGAAGAGATCGCGCGCCGCACCGGCGTCGGCATCGGCACGCTGTACCGGCACTTCCCGAATCGAGACGTGCTGATCGAGGCCGTCTACCGCTCCAGCATCGAGCAGCTGAGCCAGCGCGCTCACGAGCTGCTCGAACAGCACACGGCCATAACGGCATTCGAGATATGGCTGCGCGCGCAGGTGGAATGGGTGATGGCCAATCGCAGCCTCGCCACCACTCTGAAGGCCGGGATGGACCACAACACACCGACATTCCAGCTGTGCCGGACGGCGATCACCGGGGCAGCCTCCGCGGTGCTGCAGGCAGCACAGGACGCGGGCGCGATCCGCAAGGATATCGAACCCCGCGATCTGCTCAGGTTCGGTCACGGGATCGGCGTGGCCTGCGAAACGACGCCCGAGGCTGCGGAACGCCTGCTCGCGGTGACACTCGACGGCCTCCGCGTGGCACCCGTCAACAGCTCCGACGCTCAGAACTGATTTCACGACGCGAAAACCGCTGTGGCGGTTGATTCGTGGACGATTTTCGCAGCCCCGGTGCGCTTGAATGCCGGGGTGCGCCGCGATCTGTACGTTGGCGGGCATGCGTACCGATGGAGATTCCTGGGATATCAATACCGGTGTCGGATCCACGGCACTGTTCGTCGCGGCGGCTCGCGCTCTGGCCGGCCGCGCGCCCGATGCGCCCGCGCGCGACCCGCTCGCCGAGATCTTCGTGCGAGCGGCCGGCGAGGAGTGGGTCGACCTGGTCGAGGGCCGAACGCCCGACCATCCGTTGCTGACCCGCGAATTCGGGATTCAGTTCCAGCAGCATCAAATCGCCCGCACCCGATATTTCGACGATTTTGTGAACAGCGCCGCGGCCGATGGCATCCGGCAAGTTGTCATTCTGGCGGCCGGCCTGGATGCCCGCGCGTACCGGCTGCCGTGGCCCGACGGGACCGTAGTCTACGAGCTGGACCGGCCACAGGTGCTGGAGTTCAAACGCGAAACCCTCGCCGAGGCGGGGCACAAGCCGAGCGCCGAGCGCCACGAGGTGGCGGTGGACCTGCGTGAGGACTGGCCGAAAGTATTGCGCGACAATGGTTTCGACCCTACGAAGCCCAGCGCATGGCTGGTGGAGGGCCTGCTGATCTATCTGCCCCCGGCCGCACAGGACCAGCTGTTCGACTCCATCGACGCGCTCAGTGCGTCCGGCAGTCAGGTCGCTATCGAGCAGATGGATCCCCTGCCCTCCGAGGCCGCCGCCGCAATGGCCGACAGCGACGGAGGCGGGGACTGGGTGCGCTTGATCTACAACGAGCCCCGCAGTGAGGCCACCGCATGGTTCGGCGGCCGCGGCTGGACCGGCGAGCGCGTCTACCTCACCGACTACATCCAGGAACTCGGCCAAGCCGCCGCCGACGGCGTCCAGCAGCAGTCATTGGTCAACCTGGTCACCGTCACCCGACCCTGACCGATTCCCGACGCACGGACAACGGCTGGTGATCACGAAATCCGTGATCACCAGCCGTTGTTCCTGGGAGGTTCCTGGTAATGCATCCGAGACGAGCACCGACCCGCTAGCCTCCGAAACAACTACGTTTCACATGAATGAGGACACACTTTATGCGTAAGTCACTCTGGGTCAGCGGGCTCGCTCTGGCCGCTATCGCCGTGCTGGGCTCGACCGGAACCGCGAGCGCGGCCGGAACCAGTATGGGCACCGACTCCATCTTCAACGTCGGCACCGATATCCAGGCCGGCACCTACACCACCACCACCGCCCTCACGACCTGCGCCTGGGCGCGACTGTCGGCACTCACCCCCAGCGCGACCGCGGTCCTGCAGACCGGTGGCGCCGTGAACGGGTCGGCGAGCGTCACCATCCAGTCGACCGATATCGCGTTCTTCACCAGTGGCTGCGGCACCTGGACACTGCAGGTCTCCACCGGGTCCTCGAGCCTGGGCAGCGGCAGCGGCCTGCTGTCGGGCCTGCTGTCGGGCACCGGGTCGTCCGGCTCCTGAGCCGAAACCGGTGACGCGGCACCCGCATTCGCGGTGCTGCTCGTACATCGCAGAACGCGGCCGGTCCATCACAAATTGTGATGGACCGGCCGTTCCCGCATCACCCGATGATCGGAGTTCAGTCGTGCGCGGGCACGGTTACGGCATCGCCGGCAACTGCGGCCGGTTCCGACTGCGGCACAGTTGCTTTCGCGAGGCCCGGGTCGGGCATCCTGCGGTGGAGTTCGTGCAGGCCGCGGCGGGCCACACCGGGCAGCAGCAGATTGAACCAGAGCGACAGCGCGCCGTGCAGGTTCTCCAGATGGGAGGGACGGTGCACGATGGCGTCGGCCAGCATATCCACCGCGGCTTCGGCAGACAGCGTCTTGTAACCGCTCCAGCCCAGGGACGCGCTCATATCGGTGGCCACCAGTGGAAGGCGCACATCCGTGAAAGAGATTCCATCGGAAAGGCATTCGACCGCCGCCACCCGCATGACCGCCTCCAGCGCGGCCTTGGAACCGAGGTAGGAGGAGAACCGGGGCACGTCGGTGATCACGCCGAGGGACGAACTCGAAACGATGTGCCCGGAACCACGGCGGCGCATCTCCGGCAGCAACCGCAGCATCAGCCCGACCGGACCGAAGTAGTTGATACGCATGGTGCGTTCGAAATCGTGCAGGCGGTCTTCGGAACTGGCGATCGAACGCCAGATGGAACGGCCCGCATTGTTGACCAGGACGTCGGGCGCACCGAACTCGACCAGCACCTCGTCGGCAAGCTTGTCGATACCTTCGGCGGTGGACAGGTCCGAGGTGAGAGCGAATGCCTGCCCACCCCGCTCCGCGATCTCGGCGACCAGCTGATCCAATTCGCTTGTGCGGCGGGCCGTCACGATGACGGTCGCGCCCGCGTCGGCCACCCGCAGCGCCAGTGCGCGGCCGATGCCGCTGGACGCTCCGGTGATGAGCACCGTCTTACCCGCTACCCGATCGCCCAGCGTCGGCCCGAACGGCAGCGGCAACCGCCACGGTACGGTCAGCACATTGACCACCTGCCGGACCAACTCGATCTGGGCTCCCGCAATGGCCTTACGAATGCTTGTCAACGCACTACCCATACTTCCTGAGATCCAATCCCCTTCGCGGCGATGGTATTCGATCTTGGTGACCGTAGCGTTACCGAAGTTCTCGCTATCGTCGTCAGGTGACCGGCACGCGATGAGCGGCCCGGCGTACGGCGATCCGCTCTGCCCTGCCAGAAGTGGTTCCGCCCGTGTATGTTTCGGCCATGAAGCCCGCGTTCCCGGCGACCTCCCGTCCTACTCCCCTCCCCCGCCGTTTCGACCGAATCCTGGTGATCGCAGCACATCCCGACGACGCCGAATTCAACTTCGGGGCCACCACCGCCCGCCTCGTGGACGAGGGCGCGCAGGTGACCTACCTCATCGTGAGCGACGGTGCGCAGGGTGGCGAGGACCCGGCGGAACCAGCGGACGAACTGATCGCGACCCGATACTCCGAACAGCGAAATGCCGCGAAAGTGCTGGGTGTCGACGATGTTTCGTTCCTCGGCTTCCCCGACGGATCACTCGCCGACACTCCCGAGCTTCGGCTCGCGCTGACCCGGGAGATCCGACGGCACCGCCCCGACCTCGTCCTCACCCATCAACCGCTGCGGTCGCTGCAGTTCCCGATCGGCGCATCACATCCGGACCACATGGCGGTCGGGGAGGCCGCACTCAGCGCCGTCTATCCCTGCGCGCGCAATCCCCGGGCCTTCCCGGAACTGCTCGCCGAGGGACTGCCCGCCCACCGAGTAGCCGAGGTCTGGGTACCGGGCTACGAGCACACCGACCTCCTGGTCGACGTCGATCGCACCGCAGAGCGCAAAGTGACGGCAATTCTCGCGCACCGTAGTCAATTTCGCGGATCCCCGGATCCGCGCGCGGACGTCCGATGGGTGATCGACCGCATGCGCGGGTACGGCAAACGCCTCGGATGCGAATACGCCGAGGCGTACAAGCGCATCATCACGGATGTGGTCGCGGCCCCGGCGACAACAGCGACAGCCGATCCGCATACCGATCAGTTGCAGATTGTCACCCAGTGACACAGGCACTTTCGCGGTCACTCACGAAGCACTCGACTCGGCATGACGAGGAACTGCACGACTACGAAACCGACGACCAGCGCGGCCGCCGGTAGGTAGAGGCTGGTCCCCATCGCCTCGGCGAACGGGCCGCGCAGGAATTCGGGCAGCGGTCCGGTGGATTGCGCGGCGCCGTTGCCCGACCCACCGAAAAGCTCTGTTCCGCAGCCACACTCGATCAGGGTTTGCGACCGACCCCGCAGTAGCAGGACACCTTGGCATCGAAGGCCGGTGAGATCTCGGTGGTCTCCGCGAGCCCCCACCGATGCGGTGGCACCACTCCCGGCTCGACCAGTTCCAGGCCGGAAAACCAGCCGGTCAGCTCCTCCCGGGTACGGACCTGCGCGGGGAGCTTGCGGACACGATAGACATCCTGTGCCGCGACCACCTGCTCCGGGGCGAAATCGGCTGTGATCGTGCAGATCACGAGGAACGAGCCGGGAGCCAGCGCATCCAGGAAAGTCGACACGATCAGCGGGATACTGGCCTCGACGAAATGCAGCAACGCGATCATACTCAAGCCGACCGGCTCGGACAGGTCCAGCACGCCGTCCAAGGCCGCCAGGATCGAGAGCGGATCGGTGACATCACCCTGGATATAGGTTGTCGCCCCCGACGTGCCGCCGGGCATCAACGCCCGCGCATGCGCCAGCACCACCGGATCGTTGTCGACGTACACCACCCGCGAGTCCGGTGCGGCCTGCTGCGCGATCTGGTGCAGGTTGGGCTCGGTCGGAATCCCGGTACCTATATCGAGGAACTGCCGGATCCCGGCATCGGCCAGGAACCGGGTACTGCGCTGCATGAACTGCCGATTGACCCGGGCGGCGGTACGAATATCCGGCCACGCCAGCAGGATCTCCTCCGCGGCCTTCCGGTCGGCCTCGTAGTTGTCCTTGCCGCCGAGGAAGTAGTCGTAGATACGCGAGGTGTGCGGCTGATCCAATGGGATTACCTTGTCCATCCAATCACCACTTCAATCATCGGCTGGTCGACCACACACGTACCCGCACAGGCTAGTCCGCCGGGCCCCCGGACCGAAGGGTTTCTTGCGGAACAGCTTCGACTCGCGCGATTCCATCGCCGCCGGTCAGAACTTTGTCGCGAATGCCCGAAAAGGCCGTGCGCGGCAGAGCCTGTCACGGTGTTGTTCTCTCCCGGAAGGAACGAAAACGGGGAAATCGCCATGGTCTGCGCTACGGCGTGGATCATTGGCCCTGTGCCGTCGATCAACTCTCGTGTCGCCTGCATCACCGCCGATCTCGCGGAGCTGTACCGCGACCTGCACGCGCATCCCGAACTGTCCTTCGCCGAGCACCGCACCGCGGCGATCGTCGCTCGGCGCGCGAAGGCTCTCGGCTACGAAGTGACCGAGGGAGTCGGGAAGACGGGTGTTGTCGCCCGCCTGGCGAACGGACCCGGCCCGCTGATCCTGCTGCGCGCGGATATGGACGCGCTGCCGCTCAGCGAGCAGACCGGACTGACCTATGCCTCGATCGACACCGATCCGGACAGCGGCCGCCCGACCATGCACGCCTGCGGCCACGATATGCACGTCACCTGTCTGCTCGGCGCGCTCGATGTGCTCGCGGCCGCCCGCGAGCAGTGGTCCGGCACCGTGCTGGGCGTTTTCCAACCGGGCGAGGAGATCGGGCTCGGCGCGCAGGCAATGGTCGACGACGGGCTCTTCGAACGTTTCGGGAAGCCGGAAATCGTGCTGGCCCAGCATGTCCTGCCGATTGCGGTCGGGACCATTGCGACACGCCCGGGCGCAATCCTCTCCGCCAACGACAGTCTGCGGATCACCCTCCACGGCCGCGGCGGACACAGCTCGCGCCCCGAGACGACGGTCGATCCGATCGTGATGGCCGCCGCCACCGTGCTGCGCCTGCAGACCATCGTGTCCCGCGAGATCGCCGCGGCGGACCAGGCCGTTGTCACCGTCGGCACCCTGCACGCGGGCACCAAGGAGAACATCATCGCCGCTCAGGCCGAACTCGGCCTGAGCATTCGGACCTACTCCCCCGAGCTACGCGGCAAGGTGCTCGAAGCGGTGCGGCGGATCGTGCACGCGGAGGCCGACGCCGCGGGCGCGGACCGTGCGCCGACGATCGAACATCTGACCCGGCTGCCCGTCACCATCAACGAACCTGTCGCACTGGACAAGACGCGCACCGCGCTGCGGGATGCCCTCGGCGCCGAGCAGGTCCTGGAAATGGGGTCCTTCCCGGCCAGCGAGGACGTCGGCATCCTCGCCGAGGCCGCGGGTGCGCCGCTGTCGTTCTGGTTCTTCGGCGGTGCGGACGCCGCGAAATTCGCGGCGGCACAACAAAAGGGCACCGTCGACCAGGACATCCCCATGAACCACTCGCCGTACTTCGCGCCGCTCGCCGAGCCGACGATCAGCCATGGCGTCACCGCCCTCACCGCGGCGGCCCGCGCGTGGCTCGATCCGCGCCGAACCGGTGACGTCTCGGCGTAACAGCTATTCGCCACCCGCGTCGGTGCATCCCGGCCCTGCGCTTCCCGAAATGCCCGTGCTCACGCACCGCGGCACCGGCCCGTCCTGCTCCGACGATGACGCCGTGACCGCCTAATTGCCGTTGTGCGCAGCGGGATTCGTCGCGACGTGCGGTGCGTACAGCACCACGGAACGACCCCGGCTGATCGTCGTCGTTCCCTCGGACACACCACGGTGATTTGTCCTGTTGGTCATTTGCCTCATTTCACAGCTACTATTCAGCAACACGACTCGCTGACCTCTCATGGCACGAGAATCATGTTGTCTTCCTGCTCGGATTCGCTCAGACGTTGACGTACTCTGCTCGTCCGCATCTACGTACAGCACCCTCAGCAAACGAATTCCTGGAAAGGATCCATGCACGTGTCGGTATCTGGCGGCTTTCGCATGTCTATCGAAGGATGCGACATCTGGGACCGCAATCCTGATGTGCAGTGGCATGTTTCGGCGTTTCAAGCACCCCGCAACGGGGCCGACCACACCGATCAGGTGCGGCGGCTACGGGAACTGCGGGCTCGAATCCTGTACGACAACGGCAGGCGGCCGGACTTCCGCGACGCCAGCGGCGCCCATGTCGATGATCAGGAATTGGATTACGGTGCCTGGCATTTCGTTGCCCGGCGACATCCGAACGGCCCGGTGCTGGGCTATATCCGGCTGTCGACTCCGGCGACCGGCGAGCTGTTCCAGTCCCGGGCGCATCTGGGCGAACTGCAGTACGAGCGATTGCTGGCCGCCGAGGGCGCCGGGATCGACGAGACCTACGAGCACAGTCGGCTGGTGGTGGAGCATCGAGCCCGCAAACTGGGGCTGGGCGCGTATCTGAACGCGGTCGCGATCGGCGCCGCGCACCATCTCGGAGCCAAGATCATGATCGGCACGTCGGGGACCCAGGACGGCCAGGATCAGTTCCACGGGCGGTTCGGCTTTCATCCCGTGCCGGGAACGCGCTGCTACGTCGAGCGCTACACCGAGGAGGTGGTGATTCTGCTGCACCGGACCTCAGCGGGAGCCGGCGAATACACCGACCTGGTGGACCGGATGCGTCACCGGTTTCCAGCGCTGACGACCGGCGATCTCGACGCATGGACAGCGCCGGGGCTCGAAACCTACGACGCTCCAGCGGCTCTGGCGGCGGCGGCCGTACCGGACCGCGACGAGTGGCAGCCGGTGCTGCTCGAGCCGATCCACGCTGCCGACCACGAGGCATTGACCGGACTGCTCGAATCAGGCCGGGTCACGGCCGTGCACGACACCATCACCACTCAGTTGGCCGAGCTGATCAGTTGCCGGGAGCCCGGTCGCCGCTACGCGGGGGTCGAACTCGATCAGAAGATCGACGAGCAGTTGGCCGGGGTCCAGGCGTGGGCCTACGGCAGTTGGGTCTGGTACCCCTGGTCGGGGCGGCTGGTACATGTGCTGCCGCGCGAGGAGTTCCGGCTCGTCCGCAGCGACCGCAATCGCGAAAAGATCCAACGCCCTCAGCAACGCCGGCTGCTCGACCGGCGGATCGGGATCGTCGGACTGTCGGTCGGCAATAGCGCGGCGGTCACACTCGCGCTCGAAGGCGTCGGTGGCGCGTTCCGGCTCGCCGACTTCGACGAGTTGAGCCTGTCCAATATGAACCGACTGCGTGCGGGTGTGCATCATCTGGGCGTCGGCAAGGCGGTGATCTGCGCACGCCAAATGTTCGAGATCGACCCGTATCTGGACATCGAGATCATCACTACCGGGCTGACGGAAACCTCCATGACCGAGTTCTTCCACGGCAACCAGACGCCGATCGATCTCCTGGTGGAGGAATGCGATACGCCGTACGTCAAGATCGCGGCCCGGGAATACGCTCGCGCACTGGGCATTCCGGTGGTCATGGATTGCAATGATCGCGGCATGCTCGACATCGAGCGATTCGATCTGGAGCCTGACCGGCCACTGCTGCACGGCAGAATCGGTGATCTCCGCGCGGCGGATCTGCCGGAGCTCACGGCCCAGGCCAAGGCCGATCTCATCTTGGCGATGGTCGATGCCGAGCGGATCAGCCCCGAACTCGCCGCCGCATTCGGCGAAATCGGCCGGACACTGAGCAGTTGGCCGCAACTCGCCTCCGATGTGGCACTCGGCGGAGCGCTCGTCACCTCGGCCGCTCGTCGGATCCTGCTCGGCGCACCCTGCGAATCCGGCAGGTTCTACATCGATCTCGATACCCTGATCGCGCCCGAGTACAACACCGCCGCCGCGCTGGACGGTGTCCTCACATGACAACGGTGTATGCGCCGGACCAGCCGCAGTCCATGGCCGTGCGGCCGCCGGTCCCGCTGCCGATCCTGGTGTCGGGCTCCGGCATTCATCTGCCCGAGACCGTCGTCACCAATGCGGATCTCACTCGGACACTGGATACTTCCGCCGAGTGGATCGTCAGTCGCACCGGTATCCGGGAACGCCGGCGACTGGCGCCGGAGCTGGCGGTCTCGGATATGTGTGTTGCGGCCGCCCCTGCGGCACTGGCCGAAGCGGGGATCTCGCCTCGTGATCTCGACGCGGTCATTATCGCGACCTACACCTACGACCAGCCGCTTCCCTCGACAGCACTGATGGTCAAGGAACGCATCGGGGCCGACCGAGCCCTGCCGATCGACATCACCCAGGCTGCGTGCGCCAACGGGCTGCAAGCCATATTGCTTGCCGCCCACCTGCTTCAGGTTTCCGCGCGAGCGGTGCTGGTCGTCGCTGCCGACTGCGCATCCCGAATCACCGATCCCCGGAACCGCACCACAGGCGTTTTCTTCGGGGACGCGGCGGGCGCCGTCGTGCTTACCCGCACCGAAACCCCCGGCGCGGGACTGCTGTCCTGGGACTTCGGATCTCAGCTATCCCATGATGTCGAAATCCGGGCCGGCGGGTCTCGTTTGCCGACCAGCGCTCAGACCGTCGCCGACCGCGAACACTATCTCCGGATGGACGGCCGGGCGGTCTGGGCGGCGGCGACCACGCGGCTGCCGCAGAGCATCCGCGCCGCTACCGATCGTGCCGGGCTCCCCGTCACGGAGATCGACCACTTCTTCCTGCACCAAGCCAATCTCAATATCCTCACCGCCGCCATGACCGAACTCGAGGTGCCGATGCAGCGGGCGCCCGTCACCCTCGATACCCTCGGCAATACCGGGTCCGCCGGGGTCCTCACCGCTCTGCATCAGGCGCGCACCGATCACCGGATCCAACCCGGCGATTCCTTTATACTGTCAGCCATCGGAGCCGGATTCCAATGGGGCACACTATGTTTCCGTCAGGGATAGGTTTCCGACAGTCGCCTGACTGACCGTTCACCGCTCGGCGCAACTGGTCCAGAAGGCCGCAAACCTTCTGGACCGTTCGCCTGTTTACGGCGCAGTGGGCAATCGTCCCGGTTTGCGGCCGAACACCATCGATGTCGGCCCGATCAGGTGCCGCTTCTTGATGTGGATGAATCCCGCGTCTCGAAGCCATCCTGTGCACTGTGTGGTGGTGGCTTCGAAGCCCTCGCGCATCTCCAACATGATGTTCAGGCTGGAGAGCGAGCTGACGAGATTGTTCCTGCGACCGGGGTCGGTCATGGCGTCGTAGACGAGCAATGCGCCGCCGGGCGGCAGTGCCGTATAGGACTTCGCGATCAGTTCGCGGCGCTTGGTTTCGCTGTAACCGTGCAGCAGGTGGCCGAAGCAGATCACGTCCGCGCTCGGCAGTGGGCCGTCGTTCATATCGCCCGCGACGAAGCTGATCCGGTCGCCGAGTGCGAACGATTCGACGTATTCCTCGAAAATCGGGCCCACCGCGGGCAGGTCGTAGCTGAACCCGCTGATATGGGAGTGGGTGAGCGCGACCCGCACGGGCAGCGCCCCCTGAGCCGCGCCGACGTCCGCGAACGTCCGGAAACGCTGCCAGGGAAAACGTTTGGCGATCAGCATCGCCTCGCCGGTCGAGATTCCGGTCATCCCGGCCAGGAAATTCCGCAGCGCTGCCTGGTCGCCGTAGAGCGAGGAGAAGAATTCGCTCTCCCCGTGTTCCTCCTCGGCCCCGGGACTGCCTGTCCGCAGCAGATCCCCCAGCCCCGACCACAGGTCGTAGAGTCGCGTGCTCGACAGCTCCATCAACCCGCCGATATAACTGGGTTTGGCGCGGTCCAGGAACAACGCGGCCTGACGCGAGTTCGTGTAGATCCCCGCGCGGTCCCGCCGCAGCAATCCCATGTCGACCAGAGCCGCCAGGAACGGCCCGGCAGCGCGCGGATGCCACCCGAGCCGGTCTCGCAATTGCTGCTCCGAGAGCGGACCCACCGCCAACTCCGTGAACACACCGGACTCCACCGCCGTGAGGACGACCCGAGAGGACCAGAACGCCATCCCCGTCTCCAGAATCTTCTGGGGATCGGCAAACCGCCGCAGCACCGGACCGCCGATCCGACTCTGAAAAGCCTTCATCAGCAACAACTCCCGGCGGATCCCGCGCGCGCGATCAGCACCGGACACCGCCTGACCTGCGCCCGAGGGAACCTCGCGACCCGGTAGAAGCGGACTGCCTTCGATCGAACTCTTGGGATGTGCCATGTGCAACTCCTCCAGTGTCATGACCGACCTGCGAACCGGCACCCAGGTGCAATCCGTGCCGAGCGCGAGGCTCAGGCCAATCACATCACCGGGAACCGCCCAGGTATAGGCAAAAGCACCCATATCCGACATCAACTGCGGGGTCGAGGAGGTTCAACCCTGGATTCGCAGCACGGCCATCCATTATCAAGCGAGACACGAATGACAGGTTAGGCCACACGCCGCCCGGCCTTCGACCGTACGGCCCGCGCCGCACCACCCTCATCGCAATCGCAAAGGACAGCACCTGATGACGGACCTTCTGGCCATGCTCGTTCGACCTGCCGGAACCTCACAACACATCATGACCTTGGGAAATGGATGGTCAACCGCCATCGAACGCCTCGACGACGACTCCTACTCCATCGAATATCCCGCAGCGCTAGCGGAACTGCGCCGAATCCTCGATCACGGCGAAGAAACCAGCCTGATCCTGCGCACTTTCACCCAGGAGATCAGCCACACCCTTCCCAACGGCACGTCCATCCCCATCAAAGAAGTGCGCGGCTGGTGCATCAACGAGGGCGTTCTCCACCCGCTGTCCGGGCAGCAGATGTTCGATGCGAGCTGCACCGATGCGGACACCGGAGAGCCGATCGCGCCAGAGCGCGCTGTCCGATACATCGATGCCTACGCAGTCGAGCTCGGAGCCTGAGATGAAGAGGTCCAGCAGTTCCGTGGACTTCCCTCGGTCTCGAACCGACGATTCTGATCAGGTTGTGCCACTCGCCTTCTCGATTGCCTGATTCGGTAATCGATTGCAGCTCTGCCACTCTCAGCGGAGCTACTTAGGGGAAACGGCTGTCAATAAGGCGCGGACCGCCGCGATGCAAGGGCGAAGCCGTTCTGCCGGATGGACGCCGGCCAGCGCCAGTGATCGTCTCGGTACCTCGAGTCCGATCACGATGTCGGACGGCAGCGCGGCGAGGATATCGCGCAGGGGCAGTTCGCCTTCGCCGGGAACCATGCGTTCGTACATGGCTTCCTCGGCGTAGTTGACGGTCCGCGGTTGCAGCGTGGTGTCGTTGATTTGGGCATAGCCGATGTGGTGGGGATCGATCGCGGCCAGGTCGGCAGCGCCGGATCCCGACCGCACCAGGTGCATGGTGTCGATCAGCAATCGGAAGTCCGGTCTTGCAACATGTTTCACCGCGTCCAGCGCGGTGGGCAGGTCACCAACAGTCAGGCCGGGCACCGCTTCGATCACCGTCTCGATGCTCCGCTCCGCGGCCAATTCTGCCAGCGCGGCAAACTGGTCGAAGGAGCGGTGGCGATCCGGGTCGAGGCTGACCACGTTGATCCGGGGGACCCCGAGTTCGGCCAGGATATCGAAATCGCCACGGAAAGAACGCATGTCGGCCCCCGGTAGCACCAGGAACCCGTCGCCCAGCGAGATCGTGACGCCGCGGTGCTCCATCGCGGCGAGCATGTCCTTTCGGAGCGCGACATCGTCCTTCAGTGAGAACGGTGGATAGCCGAGAGGCACCGACGCGAAATTCTGAAGAAAGATCGTGATGTTGCGGCATCCAAGGTCTGCCGCGAGATCAACGAATTCCACCGGCGGCAAACCGAACACGCTAAGGGCCTCGATACTAAGCCGATCCATCGCCCTGCGACCGCCCTCTCCTGAACATGTAGCCGCCAGGTGGCCGAAGCCCGAAATCGCGCATCCCACCACCTTAATGACAGACCGATATTCCATCGCAGATTCGACTGCACAACCGATCTTCGCGGTCAAGAATCGACGTCAAACCAACAGATTTCGCCACCGCAACGAGTTCATGACCGTGAGCCCGATCAATGCCCGAATTCCCCTCACCTACAACTGAACCGACGCCCACCAGGAAATGATGGCGGCAAACACCGAGAAGCCCCCGCCACCAGTTCCTGGTCGGCGATACTCCGCATCATCGATCACGGCAACCACCCCGAACTGCCGCGTAGCGAGCCGCCCAGACCGACCATACGTCACCCCCGAAGACCAACGCGCTGAGATCATCTCGGCATCGGTAACGCACTGAAATGCCGATGAGCGTGTCCCTATAGGTCGTTGTGAGCGAGGAGGCCACCGGACCGAATGCCGCTATGGCTGGCTACGATTCGCGTCGTGTCACATGCTCTGCACGTCTACCTTGTCGATCGGGCCAAGCTCGAGGCCGTCGTCGGTTCCAACAACAACAAGCTCCTGAACCGGGTTCTGGAAGGGGGACCGCCGTGGCGCAGGATGCTGTCGCGGCTGATCCCGCCACTCGGACGGCAGGCCGAAGACTCGCGGCGGCTCTCGATCACGTTCCAGATCTCAGATCAGGATGGTCACGTCGAGCGGAACAAGGCAGCGCTTCGAACCATCATCGCGGGTGGGCCTTTCGATGAGGAACGTGCTGGAAACTATGTTGAGGCACTGGAACTGATTTGCCGGCAACTAGGTCCCTACGTCGGCGATGCGACCTTCTGGTTCGGCAACGACGATCTCCCGTTCGTCATCGAGGACTTGGCTACCGGGATGGTGGGCCAGCCACCCTTTCCCAAGTCCGAACGGAACGGATGGGGTGTCATGAGCAAGAAGAGCTGTACTGAGGAACTGGAGTACTGGGAAGGCAAAGTTGCCGAAGATCCCGACTACTCCGATGGGTATGGCGAACTTGTCGTCGAGTGGCTGCGCGCATCGAAAGCTGCCAACAAGGACCTCATCGGGTTCTGGGGCGGATAACGTTCCCGGGTCGCTTTCCCTGGACGCACTCTCATGCCGCGACCCGCGCGTTGGTCGACCGTCCAAACCGGTTGGCCGACACCACTTCCAACGCCCACTTCTGCCGAGTTGAGGTGCTGGCTATTCGTCGGTTCGGGTTCAGTCCAGGTGTGGATCTGTCAGCAGCACTACGCGGTCAGCGGTGGGGTCGAAACCGGGTACCGGGGACTGATCGCCGTCCTCCGCGTACATGGGCAAAGGGATACCGGAGGGATTCCGGCGAGCGTGGTCCTCAAGCTGACTTGCCCAATCCTGAGTACCCCCGGCGGGGCTTGAACCCACGACCTTGACGTTATAAGCGTCCTGCTCTAACCGGCTGAGCTACGGGGGCATGTGCACGACGAAGCCCCGGGGCGGCTGGCCCCGGGGCTAGGTATGCACTGACCCAGCAGTTCGAGCATGAGGACAGTATGGCATCGGCCAGTGACACTGGGCCAGTGGCTCGGCCTCGAACGATGAATGCACGATAATGCCGCTTCCAGCGCTGTTTCGACTGGCCGCACGACGTTGACTGGCAGTGTCGTTATCCAGCAATCGCCGACGTGAGTGTCTGATCTGATCTCACTCGGTGTACGGGCCAGGTGTGCCCGGCAGGTGGTGGCCGAGCTCGTCGGCGCGTACGACGAGCAGTTCCATGCAGTCATGAAGGTGCGGGAGGGTTCCCCGAGGTGCTCACGCACCAAGGCGACGGCCTGAATGGCACGGCCAGATGTAAGCAGAGCGTCGAACCGATCTTGGGTCTCCGGCGACATCCGATTCCACAGTTCGCGAGCCGCATGTTCTCTGAGCATCTGGGCACACCACCACATGCTCGGCCGGATGGCGAATCAATTTCCGGGCGAAGTGCGGGCTGCAATCATCCGCTCATGCCGCGACCCGCGCGGTTCGAAGCGGCCACGCACCACGCCCGAAGATCACCGGCCGGGCCATCCGGGGCTTGCCGAACGTAGCCGACGAGCGGTCTCCTCGCTGTTGCACCGAGAGTCCGAGACGGGCTGGCTAGGAGACCATTTCGATGTTGCGGGAGCGCAACACGTCCTTGAGATGAGGCGCAAGCCAATCCGCACTCACTACACGTTTCAGATTCGGCAGGAGGTCGAGGTCATCGAGACTGGTGACGTCGAACTGCTCAGTCTCACCGTCCTAGTGCGGACAACATTCGAAGTACACCCGGCAGCCACCGTCAAAGTTCAACTCCTCGATGCCGCCGAGGAGGTCGCCGGGCAAGTCCAACCTCTCGAAGTACGCTCGGGCTTCCGGCACGATTTGGTCTGGGTAGTTGTCGATCGAATAGGCCCAGAGGTCGCCGGTGACGCCACGTGCCTCCAGCGCGCGCTCAAGAGACCATGGCGGAAGCCTTGGATGGAATCCGTACATCAGTACGTCGATGACGGACAGTTTGAGATTGAAGTCCACGAACGTAGTCACACGCCCAAAGTAGCTCGGGGCTACGACGTGGACTGCTCGTCGAGATGGGCCGTGGGCATCTCGCGGCGCGGCAACGCCCTGCGGTGCCGAATACCGTTCCGTAGGAGATGCTTTCACTATGACCGACATTCCGCGGCGCTGGGATCCGATGAGTTCGGTTCCATCGGACCTCTTCATCCCCGACGACGGTACAAAGTGGGCGGAGAAGCATTGGCTCAATGTGCCCGGTCCCGTCTACACCGGCCAGACCGATACCTGTTGGACCGGAAGGTATTGCGCACCTCGGCACGTCCTCTACGGTGGCGAGTTCTACAACGAGTTCGTTTATCGGCAGCCGAAGTCACCCGCTGAGGTCGAAGCCTTACTCGCTGCAGCGAACGAGGACCCGTTTGATGGCTACGCCTTCGATGGCGACTCGCGGTGGACGCCAATTGCTGTTCACGCGTGGTGGCTTGATCGCAGGAGAGTCGAGCAGCATGTCGCCGATTTACTTGCCGAGTGGACCGCAGAAGAAGTCCATCCGCAGGAAGCCGAGGCGGCCGAAGGTGCACGCGACTTTCTGGCGTACTTGGCCGGCGACCTCGAGACAGACCTGCGGGCATACCTGTTCCGATTGGAAAGTGGTCGGTACCCGGACAAGGGCGATCGGCTTCCAAACCTGTAGCCGGAAGGTCACGCACGACCGTCTTCACATGCCGCGGACCGCGTTGACCGCGCGAGGGGCTGGACTTAGCGCGCCAGATCATCTGGTGGCGAATTTTATGAAACGGGTGTCTTCCATAAGTTTGCTGGGTTAGGTTCACGGCTACGCCGGCCAGTCGGCGATGAGATAGTCGGAGGACACCGTGGAATTTCTTGGCTCTGTCGCTGGGCTCGCGCAGATGATTATCGGCACCATTCTGGCCAATACCGGATCGGGTGGGTCCGGCTCCGGGTGGTGAGCGCGGCGGGTCGACTCGGTGGGCTAGGTCGAGACTTGTTGTGGCGCTGAATATTCGCTGTTGTGGCGGGCGGCTTCCGTTGGCGCACGCGTTCAGTGATGGTCGGCGAAGTTGCGGATGAGTGTGCCGGTGGGGTCGGGCTCCTCGATCATGGGTGTGTGACCGCAGTCGAGGGTCTCGATCTGGACCTGCGGGACTCGGCGGTAGTCGTCGAAGGACGATGGTTGCCATCGGCGGTCTTCGGAGCCGAAGAGCACCATGGTCGGCAGGGCGACATCGGTGAGCCGGTCCGGTTCGGTTCGGTCCCGCAGGTACGTATCCGATGCGTCGGAGGTCGCGGTGAGGCTGCGGTAGGTCATGCCTCGGACGTCGGCGACGATCTGGTCGGGAATGTGCACGTCGCGGGTGAACGCGGTGCTCAACGCAGCCCGGATGGCGGCGTCAGGGAGTAACGGCCACAAGGGTTGCCCTATCGCCGGGATGGACAGCAGGGTGCCGGCGGGACCGTTGTCGGTGAATGCGTCCAGCCGGGAGCCGGTGTCGATCAGCGCGATTGCCGTCACCAGGTCATGGCGTTGTTCGGCCAGCGATGTGGCGACGTAGCCGCCGGTGGAATGACCGACGACGATCGCGTCGCGCACGCCGAGTTGATCGAGGACGGCCCCGACTCGGCGTGCCTGCTCGGCCATGCTGTAACCGTTGTCCGGTTTGGCCGATCTGCCGTGCCCGAGCAGGTCGATCCGCACCACGTATTGATTTCGTAATGCGGGCATCACCGGGTCCCACCATGCGGTCGATCCGGCCAGCCCGTGCAACAGCACCACCGCACGGGCATTGGGTGCGCCGCTGGAGACGACATGGATGTCTCCGTCCGCCAGGTGCACCATTTGCTCCTGGGAATCGTCCGCCCGGGCGGTCGCGACCGTCGCCGTGTTGCCCACTATCAGTGCGGCCAACACGGCGGCGGTCATCAGGCCGATGCGTCGCCGTGGGTAAGGCTTTGCGGCGGTGGTGGTTTCATCCATGGGGTCCTCCTGAGGTGGATCGGTGCTGCCACCACACTTGTGGACGACAACCGGATGTGTATTGAAGAAATGTCCACCTCTGCGGATTGGGTGAACCGCTCATACAATCGGCGTATGGCCTGGGAGATCGCGCGACCGTCGCGGACACCCGCATTGCGCGGTGTCGATATGGCCGGGTTCCGGATTCACGGCGAGGGCCTGGCGCAGCTACGTGCCATTCCTCATCCGGCCGTCACGGTGGTCGTCGAATTCGGTGACCGTTGCTTCGACGTGCGCGATTCGACGGGCCGAATCCACTCGGGCAGCCTGGCTCTCGGTCTCGGCGGCAGCGCGGCCCCGGTGCGCGTCGAAGCCATCGAGTGCGTGCAGGTGCGCCTGTCGCCGGTTGTCGCCCAGGCCATCCTGGGGTGCCCGCTTGCCGAGTTGAGCGGGAGAATCGTTGGGCTCGAGGATCTTTGGGGTCGCGACGCAACACGCCTTCGTGAGCGCCTGCACGAGAGCCCAAGTTGGGACGAACGATTCGCGCTGGTCGACGCGACGCTGTCGGCGCGGTTACGGAACGACCGCCGGACCGATCCGGAGGTTGACTGGGCGTGGCGCCAGATCATCCTCAGCCGCGGCCGGTTCCGCGTCGAGCACCTTGCTACGCGAGTCGGGTGGAGCCGCCAGCGCCTGTGGTCACGCTTCGGCACCCAGATCGGACTGACACCCAAGCGCGCCGCCATGCTGGTTCGTTTCGACCACGCCGTGCACCGGCTGGTCCTGGGACATCCACCGGCGCAAGTGGCGGCCGACAGCGGTTACGCCGACCAGTCCCATCTCTACCGCGACGTCCGCGAATTCACCGGCACGCCACTCACATCCGCGACCAGCGAACCATGGCTCGCAGTGGACGACAGGGCCTGGCCGACGAGCACTGTCGGCCAGGCCTAGGAACCCGGGCGCGGGGCGGGGCATTCGTTCGGGGCCGCGACGCCGCGCAGTCGCTGATCCAGCCAGTCGATGGCGCCCGGGAAACCGACCATCAGCGTGATGGTGTGCTCGCCCGGGATGGCGCGATAGACGGCGGGGACGCCTCGGGAGCACTGGTCGGCGAGCAGGTTGAGCGACTCGCTTTCGGGCACCCAGATGTCGAGCATGCCGTGGTAGATGTATAGCGGCGCAGCGGATTTCCGGTTGCGGAAGTCGGAGTTGTCGAACATGGTTCCGGCGACCGCGGTGTCGAGCGGGTGCGCATTGTTCGTGACCACCTCGATCGGAACGCCGGTGATGCCGAGAATGCCGTTGCTGTCGCCACAGGTGTCCTTGACAGGGGAGGTGGCCAGCCATTCGCCCAGATTGTTCAATTGGGTCAGCAATTCGGGATGTTCGCGGGCGAAGGCCAGCGCGACCACCGCCAAGATCCCGGACGCGAGGCCGCCGTTGAAGTGGTGCGCGACTTCGCGATAGTCGGTGACCAGCCCGCCCAGCGCGACGCCGGCCAAGACCCCGGACAACTCCGGTGCGTAATCCCCCAGCAGCATGTCGGCCGCATACGCCGCGATCGCGCCGCCGGAGTAGCCGCCGATGGCAAACTTGCTCTGCCCCAGCGTATTCGGCTCCACCGCGCGAACGGACCGCATGGCGTCCAGCACCACGTGCCCCGCTACCCGGGGTTCCGCGTAGGCCATCCACGGTCCCTCGTGATCGGGAATGAGCACCCCGTAACCCCGTGACAGCGCCAGGAAGGTGGCGGGCGGAAACAGATCGCCGACGCTGAACTTGCTGTTCACTCCGTGCGCCATCGCATAACTGGGCGTGCACCGCAGTCCGAGCGAATTGATCGGTATCGCGTTCACCAGCACCGGGCGGTCGCCGGGGCCGGTCCAGCTCGCGGCGGGAATGACAAGCGTGGCGGTGCCGAACGACGCCCCGCCCGAGGCCCCCGTGGTCCGGAACTTCAACAACAGCGCCCGGGCGATCGGCACCCCGGCCAATGTTGCTGCCGTCGCTGTGACATCCCGAACCTCGATCGGATCACCGGGCTTCAGGGCATCCAACCCGCTCGGCCAGTCGTCGAACAGCGGATCGCCACTGGCCGGCGAGAGCGTGGCATGCCACAGCGCGGCCATCTCGGGCGACAACTCGGCAGTCGGTGGCGACGGAGCCAGCGCCAGGACGGGCTTCGGCACCGTGCTGTCGACCCAGCTCTGCCATTCGTTCGCATCGGTCGGCGCCGCGGCCCCTGGCCCCGAATCGGCATATCCCGCCGGGGCGTAGAGCAGCATCGCGGTCACCGCCGATATAGCGGCGACAAGTATTCGGAGGCGATGCAACCAACCACTGAAAGACACTGTGCCCCTTACTGAATCAAGTCCACCCGACGCGCCCCCAGCCTACGATCGACTGCCCCCACCAGCGGCTTTCCCGTATATCTCACAAACATCCCGCGCTCCGACCATCCTTCACCACAACCCGTTCGTGTCGCGCGCGCCGCACCGTGGCAGTGATACCGAAACACGTCCGTCCTTCCGGTCGCGGTGAGGTGCCCTCCGCGACGGCGACCTCGACCCGGTAGATCACGTCGTCGCCGAGGAGGAACGATCCGACGGTTCACGAATCCGGCGGATATCTCGGCGGACGAGCCGACCGCTGCACCAGTCACCGCACAGGGCGTGTGGTCGGTATGACCTAAATGTTTCCCCGGGTCCGGCATGTCCGATATTACCGCAGAAGTGTTCTGCACCAGTCGATTCGGGGTTGCGGCGGAACTTGTCGGTGCCCTCACCTACCTTGGGCACATCATGATCGATCGGGAGGGACAACGATGGCCTCGAGTCCGAGTGCCACGCCGGATCAACCGGCTTGGGAAAGCGCTTCTGTCGTGCGGGTTCTGCCCGCTGTCGCACCACGCAAACTGAACAAGGTGCCGTTCGTGGAGTTGGCCGATGGACGCTTGCAGGGGGTGGTGTCGAGTGGCTCCGATATTTCGCGCGTGTACGTGGCGTCGGTGACCGCGGGGACGCATGGGCTGAGCTGCAGCACCAATAACAATCGGCCTTGTGGCGGGTTGAACCAGGGGTGGGGTTGCAAGCATCTGGATGCGCTGATCGATGAAGCGGTGCTGCAGTACGGGCAGGACCGGGTGGCACGGTTTCTACGGGTCGAGGTACCCGAGGGATCTCGAATTTCACACTGCCTCAAGGGCACTCGCGATCCGGCTCCGGCCGCTGCGGTGTTCAGCCGGTTCCTGCGGCATCTGACCTACCTGGAATTGCCCGGTAGCACGACGCCGATTCCGGAACTGCACTGGTTCCCGGCGGGGGTGAGTCGCTGATGCAGGCTGTACAGCTGGCCGCGCTGGCGGATGCGCCGGCCGGAGTCGTGGCGGCCCTGGACGCGGTGAGCGGGTTCGATGCCGCGCTGGTCAATGGATTCGCCCGGGTTTCCGAACCGCAGGGCGCGGCACTGGCCGCGCTGGCCGGAGCCGTGGCGGGATCGCCACTCACCGAGGCGGTGTCAGCGGCGGTGTCGAAGGTGAGCACAGGAGCGATCGGCACGGAGGAACTGACGGCGCTGGCCGCCGCCCGTGCCGCCCTGCTGGGCTCGGTGCACGATGCGCTGGTCGATCAGGCCGATACGGCGTTGGGCCGCAAGAGATCCGAGTGGACGGCCACGTCGGATGCCGCCGCCCCGAGCCCGCTCGCAGCGGGTTCCCGGGCCTGGCTGGGCGAACTGGCCATCGCCGGATGGCGCGGCGTGGACCACGATCTGGTGGCGGCTGCGGATCGCACAGTGGAGTCGCTGCTGGCCGAGCCCGCGCTGCGACGGCTAGCGATACTGCTGGATGGATTCACCGCTGAGCTGGGCGGTTCCGCCCCGATCGCCACCATGGACCGGGTACCCGCACGCCGCTGGGCCGATCTGTGGACGCGTGCCCTGCTACTGTCGTGGCGCGGCACGGAATCTACTGCGAGCGAGTCGATTTCGGGTCGCCTGCTGCCGCTGGGCGTGGATGTACATGAGCACGGCACCGCCGTGCAGGTACAAGTGCACGGCGTGCTGGAAGTCGCGGGCGCACCGGCTCGCCAGGTGCGGGTGTCGGTGGCGGCGGCCAAGGTGGACACCATTGTGGGATCGGCGATTTGGCAGCTGCTGGGCGCGCATCGGCAGTTGCTCACCGCGCTGGCCGAGCACCGCACGCTGGAGCTCACCGAGATGCCGCTGACGGCAACCGGTGACCTGCTGTGGGATGACGATCGGGCGAAGGCTGGGGAGGCCGCCGATCCGTTCGCCACCGCCACCGTGCAATTGCCGCAGGCGCAGGCCGTGGCCGCCGCGCCGCTGGATCGCGATCCGGTGCACATCGCCGTACCGGTTTTGCTCGAGGGGTACCGGTTCCGCGACGGTGTACTGGAATTGGGTGAGCAGCGGATTCGGGTGGAGTTGGACGCGCTGCCGTCGGCCGGTCCGCTCACTCCGGCCGGGGTGAGCGGTTCCAGCACCATGATCGGACTGCTGCGCTGGGATGCGAGTGGCTGGTCGGTGCGACCACTCGCCGTGCAGCGCAAGGTCAAAACCGTGCTCACCGCCTTCCACAACGGCGATTGGGCACTCGGCCCGACCGATCCGAAAGTCGCCAAGGCGCAGGCCAAATCGGGCGATGCCGTGGCGGTGTTGCGCGAGCGCGCGGGACGGTTGCTGCGCAAATGACAAATCATGAGACACGACGCCAGATCTTGTACTGGCGTCTGCTGGCCGGTGTCTTCACCGGGGATCAGCAGCCGACGCTGGAGCAGGCGAGTGCGGGCATCGTCGACGATCTGGGGTTGCCGCTGGCCGTGCTCGATCCGGGCATCTCCATCGACAATGTGGTGCAACGGTATCCGGCGATGCAGGCGGAGTTCGACAGCCTCGATTTCTCCGAGACCGGGGACGCTGCGGCTGAGGATGCCCAGACCGAGAGCACTGCGGCTGAGGATGCCCAGACCGAGAGCACCGCGGCTGTAGACGCCCCGACCGAGGGCACTGCGGCCGGGGAGATCGAGGACTCCGCGACCGAGGACTCGGCAGCCGAGGTCGTCGAGGCCGCGGCCGATGCACCCCGACCCATCGGCGCAGCCGATGTCCGCACCGCCGCACTGGTTTCCAAGCTGCTGCTGAACGTCTTCGCCACCGGCTCCGGTCAGGTCAGCGCCGCCCAACTGGGGGGCTGGCAGTCCGATGCCAATTGGCTGCGCCGCTGCCTGGGCGAAGAGGCCGGTACCGTGCAGGGTGTGCTCACCGGCCTGGAGGGCGAACTGGTGTCCCGCATGCGGCTGCGCGAAGTGCTGGCCGATCCGCACCTGGCCGCCCAGCTCACCCCGAGCATGTCGCTCATCGAACAACTGTTGCGCGACAAGCACAATCTGTCCGGAGTGGCGCTGGCCAATGCCAAACGCCTCATCCGCCGCTATATCGACGAGGTCGCCGAAGTGCTGCGCACCCAGGTGCAGCAGACCAGCGTCGGCACTGTCGACCGCTCGGTCCCGCCCAAACGCATTCTGCGCAATTTGGATGTGGACCGGACCATCTGGAAGAACCTGCCCAACTGGAATCCCCAGGACGAGCGGCTCTACGTCGACCGGCTCTACTACCGCCAGACCGCCAAGCGCACCGTCCCCGCCCGCATGATCGTGGTGGTGGACCAGTCCGGCTCCATGGTCGACTCCATGGTGAACTGCACCATTCTGGCGTCGATCTTCGCGGGCCTGCCCAAGGTGGATGTGCACCTCATCGCCTACGACACCCGCGCCCTGGATCTCACCCCGTGGGTGCACGACCCGTTCGAGGTGCTCCTGCGCACCAATCTCGGGGGCGGCAATGACGGCCCGGTCGCCATGGCCATGGCCCAGCCCAAGATCACCGACCCGAAAAATACCGTACTGGTGTGGATTTCGGACTTCTACGAGTTCGACCGCTCACAGCCGCTGTTCGAGGCCATGGAGTCGGTGCACCGCTCCGGAGTGAAGCTCATCCCGGTCGGCTCGGTGAACAGCTCCGGCCACCAGAGCGTCAATCCGTGGTTCCGCGAACGGTTCAAAGCCCTTGGCACCCCGGTGCTTTCCGGACACATCCAGAAGCTCGTGAACGAGCTCAAGAACTTTCTCGACTAGGAGATCAGCCATTATGAACGACGTTTTGCGCGCCCCCGCCGAGACCAAGTACGCCGAAGAACTCGATTGGCTGGAGTCCATCGACGACGGCCCCAAGCCGTACACGTGGCGGCTGAGCCCGAAGATGGTGCGGCTGTTCATCCTCGGCTCCGAACGCGCCGACGGGCTGGACCGCGAGGTGGCGCAGAAGTGGTTCGGTGACCGCAGCTTCGTCGAGCGCAGCATTGTCACGCTGGCCTCGGACCGAGGTCTGCTGCTCATCGGTGATCCGGGTACCGGCAAGAGCTGGCTGGCCGAGTTGCTTGCCGCTGCCATCAGCCGCAATTCCACGCTGGTGGTGCAGGGCACGGCCGGCACCACCGAGGACCACATCAAGTACTCGTGGAATATCTCCATGGTCATCGCCAAGGGTCAGTCGCGGGAGTCGATGATCCCGTCGCCGATCATGACCGCCATGGAGCAGGGCGTGATCGGCCGCTTCGAGGAGCTCACCCGCTCCACCAGCGATGTGCAGGACGCGCTGATCTCCATCCTGTCGGAGAAGTACGTCTCGATTCCCGAGCTCGATGACGACAATGTGGTGTTCGCGCAGCCGGGCTTCTCCATTATCGCGACCGCGAACAGCCGCGACCGGGGTGTGAACGACCTGTCCTCGGCACTCAAGCGGCGCTTCAATTTTGTGCGAATTCCCGTGGTATCCAACAAGAAGAGCGAGGCGGAGATCGTGCGCTTCCGCACCGCGGAACTGCTGCGCCGCCACTCCCTCGAACTGGAACTGCCGCCTACGTTGCTGGACATCCTGCTGGAGAGCTTCGCCGATCTGCGCGCCGCCGCGGCGGCAGCCACCAGCGACGACGACAAACTGGAGTCGGCGCTGTCCACCGCCGAGCAGATCGGCGTGCTCGAAGACGCCATCCTGCACAGCCAGTTCTTCGGTGCGAAGGAGCTCAGCGCCGAAATCCTCGCCGGTTCGCTGGTCGGGTCCCTGGCCCGGCGGCAGCCCGAGGACCTGGCCATTTTCAACAAGTACCTGCACGGTGTGGTCGAGCCGCGCACCAAGGACAAGAAGGGCAAAGCCCCCTGGGCCGAGTTCCTGGAGGGTGGCCGGGCCGCGATCGCGAGGCTCTCGTGACCGTCTCCGATACCCGGTCCGCGCCGAATGCCTTTGCCGCGCTGCGGGATCAGCTGGCGGACGCCGCCGTCGCGTTCGCCGGCGCGCCCGGAGCGGCGGGCGATATCCTGGCGGGCATTGTCGACGATGTCGACCGGGCGCTGACGGAGCGGCTGGAGATCTTCCCGGTCTGCCACCACTCCCCCGCCTCCGGTCTGGCGATGGTGCGGCGGCTGCGCGAAAAGCAGCCGAGCGTCATCTATTTGGAGCTGTGCGAAGATCTGCGGCCGCTGGTGGAGGAACTGCGAAATTGCCGGTTACCGGTGGCATTGCAGGCCTTCGCCACCGATACCACGGGTTTCCCGACGGAATGGGCGCCGCTGTCGGTGGTCGCGCCGATCACCGAGTCCTCGGCCGAGTACCAGGCTATCGCGTATGCGCTCGATACGCCGGGAGTCGAACTGGTGCTGGTGGATCGGTCCACCGATCACGTGTTCCAGTGGGCTCCCGAGGCAGAGCAATCGCAACCGGCTGACGGCGAGCAGCCCGAGGACGACGGGCTGCACGGCGCGGCGGTCGGCATTGAAATCGGTGATCTGCGACCGCGTTTCGCCGAACTGGAAGAACACCTGCTGCACCACGGCAAGGTCCGGCACTGGTCGGAGTGGTGGGACCAATACGTGGAGCAGCCCCTCGCGGACGCCGACTACGACACTTATCGCCAGGTCATGGTGATGATCGGCAGTCTGTTCCGGCGGCTGCGGCGCGGCAGCACCGCCGAGGACGAAGATCGCGAACGGTACATGTGGACTCGCATGCGAGAACACTTGGCCGCCAATAGTATCGATCCGGCTGGGGCGCTGTACGTGTGCGGCGCGGCCCATGCGGCCAGCCCGGTCGAACAGTTCGGCCTGGAGTCGGACGCGCCGTTCGAGATCTCGCCGCGCTCGGCCACCGTCTGGCACTACGGACTGATTCCGTCCAGCCATTCCGCGATCGAAGCACAGTTCGGGCTGGCCGGGGGCGCGGTGTCGATCGCGGCGGCCACCTGGGCGAAGGGCTTGCGGCGGGGGAAATTACAGCCGTTCGAGCTGGAAGGCCAGCCGGGAGCGAAGAAGCGCGCCAACAAGCTACCGCTGCTCCCAGCCGAGCCGGAAGCCGAAGTGGCGGATCAGCTTTCAGGATTCCTGTCCCGGCCGCCGGTCCTGGACCCACTCGATGAGGCCGAGCTCCTGGAATGGTCGGTGGACATCGTCCGGCTGGCCCGTCGCAATGGCTACCTGGCCAGCACCGCCGACGCCATCGCCATCTTCGAGACCTCGATCCTATTGGCGGGCTTACGAAATCGCGCCCGGCCGACACCGTACGACTTCCAGGACGCGGCCGTCACCTGCATCGAGAAGGATCGGGTGCCGGGGCGGCGCGATGTGCGGCGGCTGTGCGAAATCCTGCTCGGCGGCGACCGCATCGGCCAGGTCGGCTACGCGGCGCTGCCGCCGCTGGCCCGCGATGTGCTCGACCGGCTGCAGCCGCTGGGACTGGATCTGTCCAAGCGGACGCTGCAACGCGCACTGCTGGATCTGAAGTCGAATCCGGACCTGCGGCCGTGCTCGGATCTGCTGTGGCTGCTGCGCAGGTTGCTGCCGCAGGATGCCTTGCGCCCCATTATGGGCTCGCGCGGACTGGGCGAGACCTCGATCCAGGAGAGCTGGGATATCGGGCTCGGCAAGTACCAGCGGTCACTGGTGGAGCTCGGCTACGAGGGCGTGTCGGTGGAACAGGTGCTGGAGCAGCGCCTGCGACGTGCGGTCACCGCACCGGACGCGACGGCAGCCGTGGCGCTGGGTGCGGTAGAGGACGCGCTGGTGTATCTGGGATCGGTCCGGCTCGCCGCCGAACTGGGCACTCGCGCGGTCGAACTCCTCGCCGCCGAGCGGACGGTGGACGACGCGCCCGTCGTACTGCGGCGAATTCGGTTGCTGCTCAACTACTTCCGCTCAACCGAAGGCGGCTTGCCGGCCTGGTGCGAACGGTTCGTGACAGCCGGATACTCGCACTACTGCACCCTGCTGCCCACCGCCTTCGCCGCCGAGGAGACCGGTCCGGCGCAAGTCGCGGCCATGCTGGGCTTCCTGTTCGGGATGGAGAATCTGGCGCTGTCGCTGGGCTGCGATCACACCCAGCTGGAATTGGCGGTGCTGCAATCACATCCGGAGGCGCCCGCCAAGGTGGCCCTGCTGTGGGCGGCGCGGTTCCAGCTCGGCATGCTGACCATGGCCGAGCTGCGCCAGCGGTGCGACGCGATGCTGGCCAATCCGCTGGTGCTGCCGGCGGTTCCGCAGTATGTGAGCGGATTCGTGCAGGCCATCGACCCGGCCCCGGCATTGAAACCCTTTGTGGTGGAGCTGTTGTCGAAGGCATTCGGCACACTGCCGGACGCGGTGCTGCTGCCGTGGCTGCCGAAGCTCATCACCACTCTGAAGGATCAGGCAGGCGACCTCATCCCCGGGCTGGTCCGGGAAGCGGGCCGCACGTTCCCCGGCGCGCTACCCGTCGTAGACGCGTTCGTGCCGCCCTGGTCGGTCGAACTCACCACGGGCGCAACATCTGTGACGGCAGCACCATGTGGACCGGTCACCGAACTGCTGGCCGCCTACCCCGCCACCTGCGACGCACTCGCCGGCCTCCTCGGTATCGAGGGCAGCTGGCAGGATGCCGGACCGGCCGGAAACCGCGAGGTGACCGACTTGCTCGACCGATTCCCCGCCACCGCCGCCGCACTGGCGGCGCAGCTCGGAGTGTCAGCCGCGCGCAGCTGACACCGGCCCCGGCCCATCAGGCCCGGCGGTCCGCCGGGCCTGATGGGCTGCTGAACACTAGTGCAGCACAGCGTGTTCAGTACAGCAGAGCGATCTTGTGGTGCCACGTCACGACATTGTGGCACGGCACCGCGGCGTGCCGGAAAGCCTTCGGACACACCAGGGCCGGGTTTCAGTCCTTCCAGCCGAGAAGGACTGAGTTGCCGGTGGCGGGCTTCCAGGGCAGGAAGATGGCCAGCAGCACCGCGGTCAGGAGTGCGGCAGTGATGGTGGCGTAGGAGCCGACTTCGAATCCGGCTACGGCGGCGGATTTCATGGTGTCGATGAGGTGGGCTTTGGGTTGCGCGAGTAGTGGATTGGTGGGGTGTTTGGCGATCTCGACCACACTCAGCACGCTCTGGCTGGCGAAGTCCTTCTCGTGGGAGTTCATCAACGAATCGGGGACGGCGTCGATGGCGGGCTTGGCTTTGGTCGTATACACCGACGCCGCGATCGACCCGAGTACCGCGACGCCGAGAGTGCCGCCGATCTCGCGGGTAGTGTCATTGACCGCGGACCCGGCGCCTGCCTCGTCTAGGGGTACCGAGGACATGATCGACTCGGTGGCCGGGCCCTGAATGAAGGCGATACCGATACCCAGCAGGATCATCGCAAGCAGGATGGGCCCGAAATATGGTGTGTCCACCTTGGATTGGCCCGCGAGATACATGCCGGCACTGGTAACGACGAGGCCGATGATGAGGACCGCGGTGGTGCCGATCTTCTGTGCGAGCAATAGCGCCAGCGGGGCTCCGAGTGCGATGCAAGCCGCGAACGGCAAAGCATGCAAACCGAATTGGAGCGGTGTCATCTCCCGGATTCCCTGGAAGTACTGGGTGATCAGGAAGAGCTCACCGAACAGGCAGAAGTATCCGACTGCGATGGTCAGGGCGGGCAGGGCGAATCGCCGGTTCCGGAACAGCTGCATGTTCAGTACCGGGGCGGGTGTGCGCAACTCCCACAGCACGAAGGACCCCAGACTCAGTGCCGAAAGTCCGTATCCGGCAAGGCTGATCGGTGCCATCCAGCCATGTTTCGGGGCCTCGATGATTGCCCAGACCAGCGCGGTGATGCCCACCAGCGAGAGCGCGATGCCCACGATGTCGAGCCGGCCGGCATGCGAGCCTTTCGACTCGGGTACCAGCAGCCATATCGCGATCAGGGCGACTGCGGCGAACGGCACGTTCATCCAGAACACCGAATGCCAGGAGAAGTGCTCCAATAGCCAGCCGCCGGCCGTCGGCCCGATCGCGACCGCGAAACCCGCCATGACCGTCCAAGCGGCGATGGCCAGGGCCTTCTCCCGGGCGTCGGTGAAGATGTTCATGATCAGCGCGAGGGTGGCGGGAAACACCGCGGCCGCGAACACGCCCATCGCTGCCCGCGACGCGATCACCTGGCTGATATCGGTCGCGACAGCGCCGCCGGCGGACATAACGCCGACACCGACCAACCCGACCATCATCGCCTTGCGTCGCCCGTACCGGTCGCCGAGATGCCCGAACGCCAGCAGTAGACCCGCGAAAGTCAGCGTGTAGGCGTCCACCATCCACTGCAACCCGCTGAAGCTGGTGCGCAGATCTATGCCCACCGATGGCAATGCGACAACCACGACGGTGTTGTCGAGCACCACCAGTAGCTCCGCGAAGCAGATGACGAAAAGCGCGAGCCAACGCCCCCGACGACTCAGGCCCGATGCGGTGGCGGAGCTGCGATTCACGTGTGCATCAACTGCTGCTGACGGCCTGCGAGATCCGATCGTCCCGGCTATGTCAGTTGGCATATTCATGACGCGGAGCCTATGTGTTACGCATGGTTACAGTCAACTGGATGGGCCCAGATCCAGCCGGAGTATTGGGGTACGGTGAAACGGATCGGAGAGCCTTCCAGCGGCAATGAACAGCTGGCCGATATGAGACTTGGCATAGCAGATGCCGTCAACAGGGGGTCACGTCATGGGTGTGCACAGAACGGCACGCGACAGGATGGTGTCGAGTGCGGCGATCTTGTTCCGGGAAAGGGGCGTCGAGGCGACGTCGCTGGCCGACGTGATCGAGCACGCGCAGGCCCCGAGAGGATCGATCTACCATCATTTCCCCGAAGGAAAGCCGCAACTGGTGGCCGAAGCCACCCACCTGGCCGGGGGGCTGATCGGTGCGGTGATCAGCAATGGTCTGGCCGACGCGGGGCCGGCCGCGACCGTCGAATCGATGGTCGGACTGTTCCGTCGGCAACTCATCGATACCGACTACGCCGCCGGATGCCCGGTAGCGGCCGGGGCGCTCGGCGGAGTGCCGTACCCGGCGGGCAGGATCGCGGCGGGCGAGGCATTCACCTCATGGGAGGCGACCATTTCGGCATCGCTGTGGCAGCGCGGGGTATCGATGCCGCGCGCACAGTCACTCGCAACCATGATCATCGCCGCGGTGGAGGGCGCCCTGGTGCTGTCCATCGCGCAGCGCAGTACCCAAGCCCTGGACAGGATCGCCGGCGAACTCGTCGCACTGACGAATGCCACGATCTCCGACGCGACCAGAACCACGAGGTAGTCGCATATCAGTGTGGCCCCTGCGAATCCGCCGGGGCCGCGCGCACGGAGGATGATCCGTCGACCAAGAGCTAGCGGGCGGGGTCACGATCGCGCGTCCGAGGATCCTCCAGGAATCTGAACTTCCGTATAAGCGGCCCCGTGCCGGGCACGTCGAGCCCGATCCGGTCGACTCATTGAACATCGGCCGAGACCGGCAGGATCCAGCGATGCTCGCCCGCGTCGGCGGCGAAGTCGGGGTTGTCCCAATCAATATCCTCGAACGGATTGAAGTGCTTGTCCAACGATCCTTCCGACAACAGCAGCAGCGCGCCGAAGTGGCGGATCACTGCACCAGCCCTACGACGGTCGCGCTGATCAGGCTCACCAGCGTGGCACTGTAGATCAGCCGTAGTCCCTTGCGGGCGACGACGGCGCCCTGGCCGGCATCGAGGATGCGGACCGCGCCGGTGACGATGGCGATCGTGGTGAGGTTGGCGAAGGACACCAGATAGGTGGACAGGATCGCCATCGTGTGGCCCGACAGCGGGGTCTGCCGGCTGTGCAGCTGCTGCATCGCGACCACTTCGTTCGACACCAGCTTCGTGCCCATGAACGTTCCCGCCGAACGGGTCTCGTCCCAGGGAATCCCGGTCAACCAGGCCAGCGGCGCGAAGACATGTCCCATCACATCCTGGAAGGTGGTGCCGTGGAACACCGCCGCGAAGATGCCGTTGACCAGCGCCAGCAGGGCGGTGAAACCCAGCAGCATGGCGGCGACCGTGATCGCGATCCGGAAACCCAGCAGGATGTAGTCGGCGAGCATCTCGAAAAACGAGGGCTTGTCCCGGGATTCGGCGTCCTCGACGTGCAGCAGGGCATCATCCTCGACGCTGCTGGTCCGATACGGGTTGATGAGCGCGGAGACGGCGAACGCGCCGAAGAGGTTCAAGGTGATGGCAGCGATCACGTACCGCGGTTCCACGAGCTGCATGTACACCCCGAGGATCGCGGCCGACACCGTGGACATAGCCGAGGTGGCCAGGGTCAGCATCCGCCGTTCGGGTATCCGGCCCAGGATGTCGCGCAACGAGATGAACACTTCGGACTGCCCGAGCAGCATTGCCGCGACCGCATTGAACGATTCGAGTTTGCCGAATCCGCTGATCCAGGACACGACCTGCCCCACCACACGAATGATCAACGGCAGCAGCCGAATATGCTGCAGGATCCCGATCAGGGCCGAGACGAGCACGATCGGCATCAGCACCGAGAAGAAGATCGCCGGCTGCTCACCGACCTTGGGCAGGCCGCCGAATACGAAGGCCGTGCCGGTACCGGCGTACGTGATCAGGTGATCGAACGCCGAACTGACGGCGCGAATCACGGTGTCCCCCACCGATGATTTCAGCAACAGCACGGCAAGGCCGAACTGCACCAGCAGCAGCACCCCGACTCGCCCCAGCCGTCCACCCGCCGCCCGTCGATCACTACTGGGCAACCATGCGAGGAACAGGAAACCCGCCAACCCGATACTGCCGATCAGATAGTGCACGCACGCCTCCGGGAGTTTGCGCGGATGAATGCGCCGGCACCGCGACCCGCCGCACACTGAAGGCAAATGATCAGCTACTAGTGGTCGAGTCGCAACCGGGCGCGCACAAGGCCCCCGCCACGACACTCGACAACCACGGAGGAGCCATGAATGCTCGAACTCGTCAGGTAGTGATCGGCGGTATCGCGTGGGTCCTGGTGGTGCAGTACTTCGTCATGCTGGTGATCTCGCAGAGTCGATGGACCGCCCCCTACAGCTGGTCACGCAATGCGATCAGCGATCTGGGTGCCGCGACCTGCCATCGTTCCGACCAACTCGATGGCTGGGTGTGCTCGCCATGGCACGTCGCGACCAACATCTCGTGGACGATCGCCGGTGTATGTATGTGCTTGGGGGCGGTGCTCGTGAGACCCGCGCTGCCCTCGAGTCGCGTCGGCGCGTTCGGGCTGGGTTTGGTCTTTATCGCGGGAATCGGGCTGTGCATGGTCGCACTCAATCCCGAGGACACGGCCAAGACCGTGCACGTATCGGGCGCGGCGATAGCGATCGGCAGCCTCGCCTTCGGGACATTCCTGATCGGAGTGGCGCTGTGGCGAGCAGATCGACGGAACCGCGTCGGGGCCTTGGGATTAACCTTCGGGGCCACCGCGATCGTGGGAATCGGCTTCATGCTGGCCAGGATCGGTGGAACGGCACAGTTCGGATTGTGGGAGCGGATCGCCGCCTTCCCAGGCTTGCTGTATCTGATCGCCCTCGGCTTCCAGATCGTTCGCGACACGCGCGACCCGGAGTTTCAGCGCAGCAAGCCTGGGCAATCGCCGTCGACACCCGCGCCGCCGCCGTAGCGGTGGCGAAGGAACAGCGCCTGCCGCCCTGACGGAACGCCCGGAATCCGTTGCCCACCGGGTCCGAGCTCAGTCCAGCCAGGCTCCAATGCCGGTGACCTTGGTCAGTCGCACGCGGATCAGGTTGCCCTCGCCGAGGGCCGGATCGGAGAGGAAGTCCGCATCGGGGCCGATATATGCCTTCCCGAGCCGGTTCAGCAGGGCGCGACCGCCACCACCCTCGACCACCTCCGCGGACCCTTCGGCGACGAGGTATTCGGCCAGCCCGTGGGCATCGATCACATCCGACTCGTAGGAGATCGCCACGCGCGGATCCCGTTGCAGATTGCGGATGTAGCGTTTGTCCAAGCTCATCGAGCCGATGGTCAGCGAGTCGGCTTCGGCGTGAGTCCATACGCAGCGCACATACGGTGAACCGTCGGCATTGACGGTGACCAGATGGGCGAGCAATCCGCCGTTGATCGCGTCGACAGCCTTGGCGGGCAATGTAGTTGACATGAAACGACATTAACTCGTGCAAGCACCAGGTCAGTCGAGCGGCGCACCACCGGTCTCCGGTGTCCACGCCGCTACCGCCGCGCTGACCAGCATGAGGGCGAGCACGTATCCGGCGAACAGGTTCGTGCGGCCCGAGGTGGTCAGCCAGGTCTGTAGATAGGGTGCGGTGCCGCCGAAGGCTGCGGTGGCGAGTGCCGCGCCGAAACCGCTTCCGGTGGCGCGGATTCCGGCCGGGAACAGTTCCGCGTATACCGCCGGAATGACCGCCGCGAACGGGGCGAGGAACACCATGGCCAGCAGTAGTGCGATGGCCATGGACCAGGCGCCGCCGTCCAGTAGCGCCATCGCCGGAAAGACCACAACCGCGGTGCCGAGGAAGGACAGCAATAGCAACGGCCGACGCCCGATCCGATCGGAGACGATCCCGCACAACGGCAGCAATGCGATCAGGAACACCGAGGCGAATACGCTGATCCACAGCACCTGTGATGCCGGAATTCGGTGTGCGGCAACAGCCTTCGCCGGTGTGCCGATAACCCAGAGATAGAAGGCGACGGTGCCGCCGATGGTCAGCCCGAACGCTCGGGCGCACCCGGCCCGCTGCTCCCACAGCCCTCGCAGGAGCCGGGCAGAGGCGGTGGTGCGCTCGATGACGCGGGTTTCCGGCAGTCGCAACCGCATCACCAGCGTGTAGATGCCCAGCACGCCGCCCAGCACGAACGGCAGCCGCCAGCCCCAGGATTCCATCTGCACCTTGCTCAGCAGACCCGACAGCACGGCGCCGAGGACCGTCGCCACCACGATCCCGGTCGTGCCGGACACGTAGATGAAGCTGGCCCAGCGCCCCCGCCGCCCCGGCGGTGCGGATTCGGCGAGATAGGTTTGCACAGCAGGCATCTCGCCACCGTGCCCGAGCCCCTGCGCCAGCCGGGCGAGAACGAGCAGGACGGGAGCCGCGATGCCGATCGCGGTATGGGTGGGCGCGACGCCGATCAGCAGGCTGCCTCCTGCGGCGAGGGCGATCGCCCCGACCAGCGCGGGGCGGCGCCCCCGCCGATCGGCATACCAGCCGAACGCCAGGCTGCCGACCGGTCGAATGACGAATCCGACGGCGAAGACGACCAATGCCGACAGCAGCGCCAGGGTGCCGGTTTTGGCGGGGAAGAACGCGTGGGCGAAGAACGGCGAGAAGGTTCCGAAGATCGCCCAGTCGTACCATTCGAGCGCGTTGCCGACGCCGGTCGAGACCAGGGTGCGCCACGGACGAGCGGCCGCAACGCTTGCGGCGGATGCGGATTCGATGCGCGGATGCGTGTGGCCGGATTGCACGGCCGAGGTGATGTTCGACATGAGCGACCTATCCGGTGTGGGCGTCGGCGGTCGGCCGATCGGCGATGGTGGCGGCGGCGAGTCTGCGGGCGGCGATCTCGGCATGCAGCAGCGCGCCGTCGGTGAGCACCGCATCGTCGAAAATCGCGTAGGGCGAATGGTTGTCGAAAGCCTGTGCCGGATCGAGGTCCGGTGGGCACGCACCGAGCAGGATCATCGCTCCAGGTACCCGCTCCAGGATCCGGCAGAAGTCCTCTCCGGCGCACAGCGGTTGCGGCAGATCGCGATACCGCCGCGCTCCGTGCACCTCGGCCGCCACCGCCGCGACAAAATCGGCCTCGTCCGGATCGTTGGCCGTCACGTCGAGGTATTCGACGACACCCGGATCGGCGGTCACGCCGTGTGCCCGGGCGATCGAGCGGCACACTTCGGCGAAGCCTTCCCGCAGGGCGTCGCGGGTGCGCGCATCGTGCCAGCGCAGCGTGCCCAGCAGTTCGGCGCGATCCGGGATGACGTTTCCGGCGGCGCCCGCGTGGATGGCTCCGATGGTGAGTACCGCCGTGTCGGCCGGATCGACGGTCCGGGAGAGCAAGCCGGGCAGTGCACCGACCACCGCGGCCACGGCGGGGATCGGATCGCGGGCCAGGTGTGGGGCCGAGCCATGACCGCCGGTGCCGTGCACGGTCAGCGACAGCAGGTCGGCGCCGGCCATCAGGGGTCCCCTGCGGGTGGTGAAGATGCCGTGCGGGAATCGTGCCGACATGACGTGCGTCGCGTAGGCCGCCACGGGGAGTGTCCCGGCCGCCTCCAGCACGCCCTCGGCGATCATCTTCGCGGCGCCGTCCTCGCCCTCTTCGCCGGGTTGGAACATGAAAACCACGTCGCCGGCGAGCAAGTGCCGCCGCTCACAGAGCAGCCGGGCGGCGCCGACCAGCATCGCGGTGTGCAGATCGTGCCCGCAGGCGTGCATCGCGCCATTGCCCGACGCGTAGTCGAGCCCGGTGCGTTCGGCCAGCGGCAGGGCGTCCATATCGCCCCGCAGCAGTACCGAGGGTCCGGGGCGCCCGCCGCGGAGCACGGCCGTCACCGATCCGATGTCGCGGCCGAGGGTGATCTCGAGAGGCAGCCCGGCGAGCGCGTCGAGCACCCGCCGCCGGGTGCGGGGCAGCGCGAGTCCGACCTCGGGGTCGGCATGCAGGTCGCGGCGCAACCGGACCAGATCATGTTGGAGCGCAAGCCTTTTCTGCGGTGTATGCATTTGCCGAGTCCTCCTGAGATGCGGAATCGTGACAGGATGGCGATGCCTGCCGAAGAATGCGTAAATCCGCAGGATCTTCGAAATATCGGGGTGAAGATGCAGGATTTTGGCATCGCACTGGACGAGCTGGATCTGGTGCTGATCAACTGCCTCGAGATCGCCCCGCGTGCCACCTGGCAACGGATCGGCGCGGCGCTGGACGTCGACCCGGTCACGGTGGCGCGGCGCTGGCAACGGCTCAGCGCCGCCAGGGCAGCGTGGGTCGGGGGTCGCGCCACCGGTGTGCCCGACGCCTGTCTGGCCATCGTCCTGGTCAGCTGCGCCAACGGGGCGGTGAGCGATACCGCGCAGCGGCTGGCCCGCTGGCCGCACATCCTGAGTGTCGAACACATCAGCGGTGGTCACGATCTATCGCTGCTGATCAGCGTGCCGGGTCTGGTGGCACTGTCGCGGCTGCTGCTGGAGTCGCTGTCGGCCGTCCCCGGGGTGTCCGCGACCAGCACGATGCTGGTGACGCGGGTGTACCGGATGGGTGACCAATGGCAGCTGAACGCACTGGATTCCGCGCAGCGGGCCCGGCTGATGGAGGGGGTGCGGCCATGGCCCGCGCGGCCACCGGCAGCGCGGCCACTCGATGCCGCCGACCGCACCCTGATCCTGCGGTTGGGACACGATGGCCGCACGCCGCTGGCCGAGCTGGCGCAGGAAACCGGCTTGAGTATCAGCACGATTCGCCGTCGCCTCGACGGCATGATCGCCGGAGGGCAACTGGTGCTGCGCTGCGATCTGGCGCTGTCGCTGTCGAGTTGGCCGGTGGGCATGTGGCTGTGGGGCCGGGCCGATCCGAACGACCGGGCCACGGTCGAGGCGCTGCTGCGAGTGCCGGGCGCCCGCGTGTGTATGCGGGTGTCCGGCGGCGAGCCGAATCTTGCCGTCGGATTCTCGCTGCCGACCATCGACGAGGTGCTCGTGGTCGAGTCCCGGCTCTCCACCGAAGTACCGCGACTGACGATCCTCGGCACGTCGATCGTGCTGCGTTTCATCAAACGCATGGGGCGCGTGCTGGATTCGGCGGGACGCAGCGCGGCGACGGTCCCGATGGCAATCTGGACCGACCCTGGCGACCTGCCGCGTGAGACCGGGTGAACGCTGTCATCCTCGGCAGCTCTCGGGGGTGGCGAGGCCCCGGCGGCGGCTGCCGGGGCCTCGACCGTTCACGATCGTCATCGGGTCCGTTGCAGGCGGAGCCGGTCGACGACCGCGAGCCGACCCGAGAAAGCGGCCCGCGGCTTCACAGCTCCTGCTGCCGAAAACGGCGCTGGAGCCGAAATCTATTGTTGCAGTGCGCAATTACGACATCTTGCTGCGTCGCGGTGCTGACGCTCAAGCTTTCGGCACCCGCCCGGCCGCAAGGATTGCTCGCGAATCCGACGAGCGTCATCCGCGCACACAGGCGTCATCGAGATAACGTGTGCGGCTTGGCCTCTCGCGTGTACCTACCAGCATTGCGAAGCGCCGCTCACGCTACTCGACGCCCTTGACAGTCGTCAAGATTTTCTTTGACGACTGTCCAGCCATGGGAGATCGGGGTGAGTTGCATCAGCTATAGACTCGATACGGTTCGTCACCAGGTGCCGGATGTGATGAAGGAGAAACGCGATCAAAGAAAGCGTCGAGAAGCGGGCGCGACATGCCCGCGACCAGGTCGACAAGTTCGCCGAGCGGCGGACCCAATTGGCGACCGCGGCGCTGGACACGTTGGCGGAGTTGGGCTACGCCCGCACCAGCCTGCGCGAGATCGCCCAGAAATCCGAGTTCTCACACGGTGTGCTGCACTACTACTTCAGCGACAAGGTCGAGTTGCTCACCCACGCGGTACAGCTGTACGAGGCCGTATGTGTCACCCGCTACGACGATGTCGTCGCGACGTCGCACACCGCCGAGGAACTGAGAAATGCCTTCAGCGCCTTGATGGCCGGCACGCTGCAGGACGACGCCCCACTGCATCGGCTGTGGTACGACGTACGCAATCAGAGTCTGTTCGAGAAATCGTTCCGCGCGGACGTCGTCGACATCGACAAGCGCCGGCAGAAAATGATCGCCAACGTCGTCGAGCGCTACGCCGTCCTGTGCGATCAGCCACTGGTGGTCAGCGAATCCCTCGCTTACGCAACCTTCGACGGACTCTTCCAGCAAGCCCTCCTGCGCTACCACGCCGGCGAACCCGACGCCGCGGAATCCCTGCGCCAGGACGCAGCCCAGCTCCTCGATCTGACAATCGGGCGCATACGCTGCGATTAGGCGTGCGGGTTGTAGTACGCGCTCGACAGGATCATCCGGATGTTCAGCGGGAGAATCCGACGGTGTGGAACCACCACAGCGCCGCCGCTGCCCAGGCGAGCACGAAGGTTCCGAAGACGAGCCCACCCAGCACCGGCACCAGCCAGGCAGGTGCGTTGCGCAGCCGCAATGCCAGCATCTTGGCGGCGAACGCACCGTAGAAAGCGGTGCCGGCGATCGAATGCACCAGGATGCGCGGCGGGATCCCCGCGTCGAGGTGGAAACCGAAGCTGTAGAGACAGTAGTAGCCCACCGGCAGGCTTGCGGTGAACGTGAGCGCACCGGCGATACGGTGGTACCGATGGACCCACCGTCCCGCGCGCCATCGGTAAATCCATACGGCCGTGAACAATTGGGCGATGATCAGCATCAGCACCAGGCTGCTCAGATATGCCTTGAAGGTCTGCGGCGCGGAGAAGCCCCAGGTGGGCAGTGGCCGAGGGACGGGCCCGAAGTGGGTGCCGAGCACGCCGAGTGTCACTGCGATCGCGGCGCCGGTCAGCAGCACCGCCACCGCGATCAGTTGCCGGACAGCAGCAGTCGACACGGCGACCGCCCGGCCCGATGTGGTCGGCTTCATACAGACAGATACGGCAGCGGGTTACGGGGTGCGTCGAGCGGTGCTCGGTGCTCGACGGGCAGGTCGCGCCGATGGCGCCTTGGCGGCCCCCGCCGACGCAAGAAGCCCCACGCAACCAGACCCCGTGAGCCCCGCAAAATCGAGCGGCGACTCACCTCCACAACGATTAACGTCCAGCCCTCATACACCTAGACGCTATCGGTGACATGTGAAATCGATTGTGCGGTCAGTTCAAGTGCAGTTCCAGGATTTCTTCGGCACCGAAATACTCGCCGGTTGGAACGAACCCAGCGTTGATATACAGCACCCGCGCTCGCTGATTACCCAACTGGACTCCAAGAGGGATTAGTCGTGCGGACAGCTCATCGCGGCATACGACAAGTAATAGATCCCCAACGGGACTGTGTCACCTACATTTCCACCTACATCGAGCGGCAAATATCAGCGTGCGGCGCTACTCTCACGGGCATGACCCCCGAACGCTGCGATGGCATTGTGCTGGCGGCGGGCGCCGGCACCCGTTACGGGATGCCGAAAGCCTTGGCCGAGGATGGGGCCTGGCTGCATTCGGCGGTGCGGGCGCTCCGGGACGGCGGCTGCGACCGGGTCTTCGTGGTGCTGGGCGCGACCGGTCCCGCACAGCGTGACCAGACCGCCCCGGAGCCGGCATGGCTCGTTTCGCAGACTCCTCGCATCCCACTGCCCGCGGGCGTTCATGCGGTCTGGGCTTCGGATTGGGCCATCGGTCTGAGTGCCTCGATGCGGGCGGGCCTGGCCGCAGTGGCGAGCCTTGGAACGGCAAAGAACTCCGGCGGCGGTATTACGCCGCCGGAGTTCGCGGCGATCATGCCGGTGGACACTCCGGACGTCGGACCGGAGGTGGTGGCCCGGGTACTGGCCGCCGCCAGAGGCTCCGAAAGCCGATTGGCGCGCGCGGTTTTCGGGAAGCTCCCCGGCCACCCGGTGGTGCTGGGCCGGGGGCACTGGGCGGGCGTGCTGGTCAATGCCGCCGGAAACACTGGAGCCGGGAGCTATTTACGCGAAAGAGCGGACGCGGTGCGGGTCGGGTGTGACGACCTTGCGACGGGGATCGATCACGACTACCAGCCCAGCACACGGTGATCGGCGACTACTTCGTGGAGACTTTCAGCCCATCGGGAATCGATAGGTCGGATATGGGGACGGTGTCGCGGTGGATGGGGCCGCCGCTCGCGCCCAGCGGTACGCCGGAGCCACTGCGGCGCACGGCCACGATTTCGGCGGCGATGGAGACGGCCGTTTCCTCGGGAGTGCGGCCACCGAGGTCCAGGCCGATGGGCGAACGCAGCCGCGCCAGTTCAGCTTCCATTACGCCGATCGCACGGAGTCGGGCGAGCCGATCGTCATGAGTGCGCCGGGATCCCATCGCTCCCACAAATGCCACTGGCATGCGCAGTGCCACTTCGAGAAGGGGCACATCGAATTTCGCATCGTGCGTCAGCACGCACAATACGGTGCGAGCATCCACCGGGGTACGGGCCAAGTAGGTGTGCGGCCACGCCACCACGACCTCATCGGCGTCGGGGAAACGCGCTCGAGTCGCGAATACCGGCCGGGCGTCGCAGACGGTGACGTGGTAGCCGAGGAATTTACCGATGCGGGCGACCGCGGCGGCGAAATCGATTGCGCCGAAGACGATCATCCGCGGCGGCGGTACCGCGGACTCCACGAAAACGGTGGTCTCGCCAGTATCGCAGCCGAGGGTGCGGACACCGGTCGCGCCGACATCGAGCATGGCCCGAGCCTCGGCGACGACAGTGTTGTCGAAGCTCTCACCGACCGTCCACCAGGAGCCCAGCGCCATGGCCGCACCGGATTTCAGGTCGCGAACCAGGGCCACGGGCTCCTCGGAACGCAGGATCGCCTCGAAGGCTGCGCAATTGACAGGGGTGACCTGCTGCACGAAGACCTCGATGGTCCCGCCGCAGGTCAGTCCGACGGCGAAGGCGTCGGAGTCGCTATAGCCGAAGGTTTCCCGGATCGGCTCACCGGTGTGCAACGACTCGCGGCACAGCTCGTAAACCGCACCCTCCACACAGCCGCCCGAGATGCTCCCGACGACCGTGCCGCCGGAGTTCACCGCCAGGGCCGCGCCCACCGGCCGGGGCGCGCTGCCACCGATGCCGATGATTGTCGCAATGGCGTAATCCTGCTGCGCCACATGCCATTCCAAGAGTTGTGCCGCGATGTCGCGCATATCAGCCTCCCCGGACCTGTTCGATGCCGTTGATGCAGAAATAGGCGGCGAAGGTCAGGCTGCACTGCGCCTGTCCCCCGCAACGGGCCGCACATCGAGTTGACGAAGGCATAGGGACACGTTGCCGGGTCACGCGTGCCGTGGTCAGCACCCGGCCGCCTTTCGCTGGGCGGCCAGGCGGACCGCGACGAGAATCTTCTCGTAACCGGTGCAGCGGCAGAGGTTTCCGGCCAGTGCCTCGCGGATCTCCACATCGGAGGGCTCCGGGTTTCGCTCGATCAGATCATGCGCCTGCACGATGAGACCCGGTGTGCAGAAACCACATTGGACGGCACCGGTCTCGACGAACGCCTGCTGCATCGGATCCAACTGTGCGCCCTCGGCGAGACCTTCGACAGTCCGCACCGAACGGCCCTCGGACTGAGCGGCCGCGACCAGACATGAGCAGACAGTGGTTCCGTCCAAAATGACTGTGCAGGAGCCGCACTCACCCTGTTCGCAGGCATTCTTGGAGCCGGGCAGGCCCATTCGCTCACGCAGCATGTAGAGCAGGCTCTCGCCTGCCCGCACGTCGTCGACGGTCACGGGTGCGCCGTTGACGGTGAAGGTGACACGCATCAGGCAGCCTTCCCTTCTGTCACATAGTCTTTCCAGGTCCAGGCGAGGGTTCGCCGGGCCAGCACCGACAGCGCGTGACGGCGGTACTCCGCGGTGCCGCGCACATCGTCGATGGGTGCCGCCGCTTCGGCGACCAATTCTCCGAAGCGGCGGATTATGTTGGGGGCGAGTTCGGTTCGAGATTCCCACCGTCCGCTCGCGGTGAGTTCGTCGCTGAGGAATTGTTCGGCCGCGGTGGCCCGACGCGGCGTGGGTGCCGCGGAGCCGAATCCGGTGCCGACTTCTCGGCGGTCGGGACGCAGCGACAAGGCGAAGGCGGTGACGGAGATGACCATCGCGTTTCGCGTGCCGATCTTGGAGAACTGCTGCGGGCCCGTGGCGGGCCGGACCCAGAAGGCCGCGATGAGCTCGTCGGGCGCCAGAGCGTTGCGTTTGACGCCGGTGTAGAAGTGCGTGATCGGAATATGACGGATGCCGCGGACCGAATGCGCCTCAACGACCGCGTCATCGGCGAGCAGTGGCGGGTGCGCGTCCCCCGCAGGGGAAGACGCGCCCAGATTGCCGCCGACAGTCCCCCGATTGCGGATCTGCGGCGAGCCGACAGTGCGTGCGGCCATTGCCAATCCGGGCAATCGGGTGCCGAGTTCGCTGATGAGCCGGTAATAGGTGAGGCCGGCACCGATACGCAGGACGCCGTCGACGACCGTCCAGTCCGTCAGCTCTCCGACACGCGTCAGATCCAGCAGGGCCGGTGGTCGCTTGATGTCGAAATTGAGCTCGACCATCACGTCCGTACCGCCGGCGATCGGCGCCGCATCCGGATACTCGGCCCTGGCGGCCAGAGCATCTGCCCAAGTCGCAGGTCGCAAGAATTCCATCTCGGAAGACTCCTATGAGTTGAAGAGAATCTCGATCACCAGGCGAGGCAGGATCGCAGGCCGCGGGTGAGCTCGGCGCGGTCGAGGTCACGGCCGATGAAAACGACCTTGCCGGTGTAGTTTTCGCCCTTCCATGGCGCCGACGGTCGAATATCGAAGGAGGCGTGGATGCCCTGCAGGACGAATCGGCGGGCGTCGTCTTCGACCGCGAACAGCCCTTTGATCCGGTACACGTCATCACCCCGTTCGGCCAGGTGAGCGGCGAGCCACGACTCCAGCGCGTGATGATCGACCCTGCCGTCGAGTTCGACGCCGACCGAAGTCAGCTCCGGGTCGTGCTGATGGGTGTCCTCGTCGAGCCAGTGCGGATCGCCCGCCATGGTGCGTGCCATGTCGAACGCGCCGATTCCCAGCACATCGGCGAGGTCGACCGCTGCGTACTCGGAGGTGATGATGTCCGCGGTCGCATTGATCGCGCGCACCGCTTCCTCGACCGCGCGCACCGACTCGGCATCGACCAGATCGACCTTGTTGATCACGATCCGGTCCGCGAACGCGATCTGATCGAACACCTGGGACCCGACACCGTGATGATCGACCTCCGCGAGGTGGGTCCGGACGTGTTTGGCATCGACCAACGTGACGATCGCGTCGAGTGCGAAGTGCCGCGAGATCTCCTCATCCACGAAGAAGGTCTGAGCTACCGGGTTCGGATCGGCGAGCCCACTGGTCTCGATGAGGATGCGATCGAAGCGGTCGCTGCGCGCCAGGAGGGAGTGCAGGATTTCGATCAGATCGGTGCGGGCCGTGCAGCACAGGCAGCAGCCATTGCTCATCTCGATGATCTTCTCGTCCGCGTTCAGAACGAGATCGTTGTCGATGGGGATCTCGCCGAATTCGTTCTCTATCACCGCGATTCGGTGGCCGTGATGCGCCGTCAGGATGTGATTGACCAGGGTGGTCTTTCCCGAACCTAGAAATCCGGTCAGGACGGTCACCGGGATTTTGGCGTTGTCAGGCATGGATTCCTCCGGTTGTGGTGTTCTGCATGAGGATTTTTCGCGCATGGGCCAGCGCGCCTTCCGAGATTTCGATCCGCCGGCCTTCGAAGCCCGGGCCGCGCGTCGCATCGAGTCCCATGCGGGACGTGGTCCCATCGCTGGTCGAGGACGGATCCAGGGGTGATCCGGGAAGTCCGTCGGCGGTCAGGATGTCGCGGTGCGGCTGAAAATGGGTGGCCAGCGCCCACAGCACCGCCGCGTCGTCGGTGATGTCGATATCGCTGTCGACGGCAACAACCGTCTTGACGTATGGATCCCAGCCGAGCAGCCCCAGCATGACCTGACGGGCCTGCCCCGGCCTGCGTTGCCGCAGCGCCACATAGCAGTGGAAGTGGGTCCCCGAAGTCGGATAGTGCACGGCGGTCACATCCGGGAACCGCGATTTGAGCTTCTCAGCCATCTCCGACTCGCGCGGAATTCTGGCCAGATTGAGATGCTCCGCGGTGTTGCCTCCTTCGACGTCGAACAGGATCGGCCGTCGCCGCCGCATGATCGTCGAGACCTGTATCAGGTTGTTGGTGGACCGGTTCGAGGAGTAGCCGGAGAACTCGCCGAACGGGCCTTCCGCGGCGTGCGCGGCGGCATCGATCGTGCCTTCCAGCACGAAATCCGACCAGGCCGGAACCGCGATGCCGTACTTCGGGGTCGGCACCACTTCGAGTGGTTCACCCAGCAGGCCACCGGCGATCGAGCGTTCGTCGACGTCATAGCCGACCCGCGCGGACGCGGCGAGCATGAACAGTGGATGCCCGCCGATCACCATGGCGACCGGCATCGGCTCACCCCGTTCGGCATACCGTGCCAGGATGCGCCACAGATCGCCGCGCGAATGCAGGCTGGTCGCTAATTCGTTGGGCGAGTGAATCATCGAGCGGTGATAGCTCAAATTTCCGACACCGGTATCGGGATCCTCGGCGACGATGATGCCGCTGGTGATGTAGGGCGCCAGGTCCGAGGCGAAGTGCCGGAGCATCGGCACCGTCGCCAGGTCGACGTCCGCGCCCGAGTGCACGACTTCGAGGATCGGCGCCGAATCGACGTACCGCGAGGCCAGCGGTTGTGCCGCTCGAGCCGTGAACGCCGCGTGCAGACTCTCCGGCCCGGCATCCAGCAACCGCGCGATGCGGCGGCGCGATGCGAACACATTGCTCACCACGGGGACCGCGACGCCATCGACCTTGCGGCACAACAGCATCTCGTCTCGTCCCTGGGCGGCGAGTTCATAGATCAATCCGGTGACGCCTTGATCCGCGGCGATGGCATCCTCGACTGTCAGTACGTCCTCGGGATGTGCCGCCAGGTAGTCATTGAGAAAGGCGTGCGGGTTCTGTCGCTGCGACAGTTCCGAATACGTCATCGGACCATCCCTCCCGTCAACTGGGTCGCGGATCCCGCTCCGCGCCATCGCGGAGACAACTCGTGCTCGATGCCGAATTGGTCGAGGATTTTGCCGCTCACATGCGCGAGCAAGTCCTCGATGGATGCGGGCCGCTGATAGAACGCGGGCATCGGAGGCAGCACGGTCGCACCCGCTTCGGTCACCGCCGTCATATTGCGCAGATGCACAAGACTCAGCGGTGTCTCGCGAGTGACCAGCACCAGGCGGCGGCGCTCCTTGAGACAGACATCGGCCGCTCGCGTGAGCAGATCCTCCGAATAGCCGTGCGCGATACCGGCCAGCGTCTTCATCGAACACGGGACCACGACCATGCCCATGGTGAGAAAGGATCCGGAGGCGATGGTCGCCGCGATATCCCCGCGTTGGTGATAGACGTCCGCGAGCCCGGCGAGGTCGTCGGCGCGCAGACCGGCCTCGAGTTCCAGAGTGCGATGAGCCGCACGGGATACCACCAGGTGTGTCTCCACGATATTCAGTCGTGCGAGGGCGGTGAGCAGATGGATTGCGAGGTGCGGTGCGCTGGCGCCGGTGACACCGATGATCAGTCGAGGCTTGTCGGGTGGGCCGGCGCCGTCGCCGTATTCGTGTGACATGACGGTCCTTCTCGGGATGGTCTGGCTCTGAAATGGCATGCGAGAGGCCCTAATCGGCCGATACACGCGCGCCGTCGGGGTCGCGGCGCCGCGCGTGGAAGACGAGGTTGAGCACGACCGCGAGAACTGTGCCGGTGGCGACACCGCTCTTGCTGGACCGATCGAAATCCACCCGTGACAGGATCTGAATGCCGGAGACGGTCAATGCTCCGAAGGTGTGGAACTGCAAGGCGCGGAAGAGCCGCCGGAATACCACCATCAAAGCCATGGTCAAACCAGCGAGCGCAAGGTGGCTGAGCCGGCCGTAACCGGGGTCGCTCGGATCGGGTCCCGCGATGAGCCGACCATGTGTGCGAAGGGCGGACGCTCATCGGCTGCGGACACCTCGGCCGTTCGCGGTGCTGGGAGTGAGTGTTCTTCTGTCATAACACTTCTCGACTCGCGGACGGTGGGCCGGCCGAATCGTCGGCAGGTTCGCCCGCCGGCGAACCGTTGTCGGCTGCGCTGACCGCCGGGCCGGGCTCTGCGTGACCGAGCTGCGCATGGCCGAGCTCTGCATGTTCCAGCTGTGCCTGGTCGAATTCCGCATGGTCGGGCTGGTCTCGCGGAACCCCGTTGAGCAGCAGATTCAGCAGGAACGCCGCGATGGCGCCGGCCGCGATGCCGCTGGTGAGCACAGTTTGGAACGGCCCCGGCAACCGTGTGTAGAAGTCCGGATTTCCCACCGGCATGAGCCCGAATCCGAAGGCTATGGCCACAATCAGATGGTTTCGTGGTTGGCTGAAGTCCGCCGCCATCATGAACTTGATGCCGATCGCACCCACGGTGCCGAACATGACCACCCCGATCCCACCGAGGACCGGCCCTGGCAATGAGGCGACCACCGCCCCGAGTTTGGGCATCAGGCCGATGATCACCAGAATCGCCCCCGCGGTGGCCACGACATAGCGGCTCATGACCCGGGTGATGCTGACCAGCCCGACGTTCCCGCCGAACGTCACAAAGGTGAAGGTGCTGAATACACCGGCGATCGCCGTGCCCACACCGTCCGCGCGCAGTGCACGAGCGATATCGGGTGGGCCGACCTTCCGCCCCACGACCACACCGGTGGCCAGCGTGTCACCCGTCGACTCGACCATATTGACCACCTGCACCACGAGCATCGGGAGAATCGCAGCGAGGATGAAGGTCGGTGTACCGAAGGAGAACGGTCGTACAACACCGAATATCGGCGCCGCAGCGGTGGCGGAAAAGTTGGTCAGCCCGAGCGGCCACGCAGCCAATGTCCCGACGATGAGCGCAATGAGGATGGCGAAGCGGCCGATGGTGGGACGAGCGACTCGTTCGAGGACCACCACGAGCACGATGGTGCCGAGGGCGAGCAGCAATCGTTTGGCTCCCCCGTGGTCGGCCGCCGTCGCGGATCCGGCGATCAGGGTCGCCGTCTTCGGCACCAGGGAGAAGCCGATGATCGCGATGGTGGTGCCGGTCACGATGGGTGGGAAGAACCGGGTCAGCTTGGCGAACCAGGGCGCGACCATCCACGTGAGCACGCCGACCACGATGGTCGCGCCGAATACGGCGGGCAGTCCGGAGTTGGTGCCCACGATGATGGCCGGGGCGATACCGGTGAAGGTGGAACCCATGACGATGGGCAGCTTCACGCCGATATTGAAGAGGCCGAGGGTCTGCAGCAGCGTGGCCACGCCGCTGACGAATACGTTCGCGGTGACCAGTGTGGTGATCTGCGCCGGAGACAAGCCGATGCCCAAGCCGATGACCAGCGGCAGCGTGACCATACCGGAGTAGGCGACGATCACGTGCTGCAGGGCGAGAGGGATCAGGTGACGTAGCGGCGGTACCGTATCGACCGGGTCTCTCGACTCTGCTGTACGGCTACGGGTGAAAAATTTCATGACTGCTCCTGGGCCCACCGTGCGGTGAGACACGTGGTCGAGAAATGGGCTGCGGCCCAAGGGGATCGATCAGTTCGACCAGGGCATTCGCAATGCCGTCATGCCCGCACGGTCGACCAGTCGTTCGGCCCGATACTGGGCCTGTGCGATCGCCGCGTCTTCGTCGACGAGCACACACTGACCCTTGTGGTAGACGATTTGCCCGCCGACGATCGTGGTCTCGACGTCCGAGCCGCGCGCAGAGTAGACAAGTGAGCTCACCGCACGGTGGAGCGGGCGAAGGTGTGGCCGGTCGAGATCGACGACGATGATGTCGGCGAGCCTGCCCGGCTCGAGCACGCCGGCATCGATACCGGCGTACTGCGCGCCTTCGCGGGTGGCCAGTACAAGCGCGTCTTCGGCGCGAGCGGCGGTCGGGTCCAGCGTGGCCAGCCGCTGCGCGAAGATCGAGAGCTTCATCGCCTCGAACAAGTCTTGCCGGTGCCCGCAACTGGGGCCGTCGCTGCCGAGAGCCACTGTGGCGCCCTGGTTTCGGAGTTCACGCAGCCGCATGGTGCCCGATGCGAGATAGGCGTTCGAGGCCGGATTGTGTGCCACACCGGCGCCTGCCATGCCGACCTGTTCGATTTCGTGGTCATCGAGCCAGATGGCGTGGGCCAGCGTGGCCCGATGGTCGAGCAGACCCTCCTTGGCCAGCCATTGCACCGGCCGCAGACCGTATTGCTCGACGTAACTGCGTGGGTCACTGCTGCTCTCACAACAATGGGTGTGCCATCGGGTGTCGAACTCCGCGGCGAGCTCGACACAGCCGCGCACCAAATCCTGATCCACATACGTGAGATTCAGTGGCGCGGGCCATATCTCGACCTTCGAGCCGCGCGGGCGGTGCTGGATCGCTTCGCGAGTGATCGCGAGTTCCTCGGCATTGCTGTACCGGAACAAGCCCGAGGGCTGGCCACGCCGTGCCGCGATCTCGGTGCGGTCGCCGATCACACCGCGTGCGACTACCCCCCGTAGACCGGCGTCCTCGATGACGTCGGCGACCGCAAGCGTAGTCGCCAAATCACTGGGGGCGTAATGATTGTCGATGATGGTCGTGATGCCCGCTCGCATGGCTTCGACCACGCCGAGGCGGGCCGCGGCGACCGCGTCCTCCTGAGTCATCGCGATCGAGTAGGGCCACATGAACTCGCACAGCCAGGGCACGATCGACATGCCCTCGCCCAGCCCGCGGGCCAGTGCTTGGTACAGATGGCTGTGGCCGTCGACGAAACCGGGCAGCACTGCCCGGCCGCTGCAGTCGATCACGGTGTCCGCACGCCAGTCGGCGAGTTCGGCCGCGGTACCCACCGCGACGATCCGTGAACCGGAAACGGCGACTGCGCCCGTTCGGTGGACGCTGCGGGCATCATCGACGGTGATCACCGTCCCGCCGGTGAGAAGAAGGTCGCAGCGTGTGTGGGATGGAGGTGTCATGGCCGCCTCTGCCTTTCCCGGGCGGCTGAGCCGCCTCAAATCCGTGGGCGAAGGGAGCTGACTCCCAGCCAGGGCAGAGCCCTGGCGATCGCCGAACGGTTTAACCCAGGATCGGGAGGTCACCGGCAGTGCGACTCGGTCCGCTCGGACCGGCGCAGATACATGTAAACCTGGCACCATTGCTGCTGTCAACCCTCTATTTTGTCGAGGACCTTTGCGAGCCGCGGAATGATAGCCCATCTGAGCTGGGTAAATGTGGAAATCAATTGATCATGGATTACATGCACTCTGTTGACACACTGATTGCGCTGTGCTGAACTCGGTGCCATCGAGTCGGCGTCGGGCCGGCTCGGCGCCGCGTCGATAGAGCGGCCCGTAGGTGCGGTGATTCGCGGCCGGGGATCTCATCCCGACCTGATCAAGGAGAGCCACGATGATCATCGATACGCACGTCCATCCGACAAATCTCGTCGACGAGGCGTGGCGTCATACCGGTGAACCATTCACCGGTGAGCGCACTCTCGATATGATGGACGGCCCATTGTGGATCAATGGCAAGCCACGCCGCGTAGACATCAGTTGCATCATGCCGCCACCGGGAAACACGGCCTGGCGGGAAGGCAATCGCAGCGGCCGCGAGGGCATCCGCGACTACCAGGCCTACATCACTTCGCTGGTACAGAAGTATCCGGACCGTTTCATCGGAAATTTCATCTACAACCCGCGTTTCGGACCGGAGAACGGTGCCGAAGAATTGGCGTTCCACGTTCGGGAACACGGCTACAAAATGATGAAACTCCATGCCAATATGCACTCGTACCGCCCGGACCGGGCACTGGACTGGCTGCGTCCCGCCCTGCGGGTCTGTGATGAGCTCGGAGTTACGGTGCTGATCCACACCGGTGACGGTCCGTACTCCATTCCCACACAGTTCTATCCGATCATCCGGGAGTTCCCCGGGGTGAATTTCATCCTCGGACATTTCGGTATCCAAACCGGTGGCGTCTACTGTTTCGAGGCCTTCTGGATGATCCAGGATTCGACGAATGTCATCGGCGAATCCGGCTGGTTGCTCCAATCACGAATCGTGGAATTCGCGAAGGAAATGAAGAAGAGCAAAATGGTATTCGGCACCGATTCGCCGCCGAATGAGCCGGGAATGTGGGCGCGTGAGCTCGAGGTCCTGTGCCACGAGCCGCCGCAGGGTTTGAACCTGTCCGAGGACGACCTCGAAGGCTATTTGGGCAACAATATGGCGAAATTGCTCGGACTGGCCCCGACCCCGCCGCCCAAGGATAAGGCCGAGGCCGAGGCGTACCTGCGAGGCGAGGTCACGCAGGCCTCGGCCACCAACTCGCACGCCGACCACTACGGCGGCTACACCCCGTCGGCCTGGGCCGAGGAAGCGGCACTGGATTCCGCGAAGTAGCTGCTAGCAAGGGGTTCCGGGGGTGCGCGCGCCGTGATTTGCGTGCCCCTCGGGCTCCGGGGGCACATCGTCGCCGACGAGCAGGGAGAAGTTTCGTCGGCGCGGTGTGTCGCTCGACATGTCGTCGCGGGTCGTCGCCTGGGACAGCCGCACCCGGAGCCGGGAGATGTGCCGCCGCGCAACGGTTTCGGCGAACTCCGGATCGCCGGCGGCCATCGCATCGACAATGTGGATATGTTCGTCGAGCGCAAGCCGGGGGGCGTCCTTACTGCGCCACAGCGAATGCAGCGCCAGGTGTGACCGCCCGGCAATGGGTTCCAGCGCGGCCGTGAGGTGGGTATTCGCGGCGATTTCGCGCAGAGTGCGGTGAAACCGGATATCCAGTTCGATATGGGCGGCATTGTCCGCGCCCCCGGCGAGCACGCGTTCGTGTTCGGCCAAGATCTCGCGCAACGTGGACAGACTCTCCGAGTCGAGGCGCTCGGTCGCCAACCGCGCGGACATGCCCTCCAGCAATTCGCGCACCACATACAGTTGCCGCAGGTCGGCGATGTCTACCTTGCTCACCTCGGCGCCGCGGCGTGAGACGTGATTGGCCAAACCTTCATAGATCAAGCGCTGTACCGCCTCGCGCACCGGAGTGCGACTCACATTGAGCTGCCGTGCGAGTTCCGGCACGCTCAGTGCTGTGCCCGGGGTCAGTTGATTGCGGAGAATCGCCGCCTTCAGGGCCTCATAGGTACGGTCGGTGAGAAGTTCACCGGGAGAGATGCTCTCCAGTCCTGGCGAATCGGGCACGGCGGCACACCCTCCTTTTGTGACAATGTCGCCATATTACATGTAATCCTGAGGGCACCCGCAGCTGCGCCTGGGGATGAGCGATACCGCGAGCTCCTGATCGGGCCGTCGACTTCCCTGCGCCTGCACCGCCTTCAATGTCGACACCGCCGCGCGGCCGAGATCGTCGAACGATCGGCCGACCGTCGTCAGCGGTGGCCAGCTGTGCGCGGCGGGTTCGGTCGCACCGAATCCCACCACGGCCAGATCTTCGGGAACGCGCAGCCCCACCTCCTGCGCCGCCGCCAGTACGTCCAGCGCCAATCCGTCCGCGGCGGCGAATACGGCCTCGGGCCGATCCCCTTGTCGCAGCCAGGCTTTCACTTGCCCGCGAGCCGCCCGCCGGTCCAGTCCGGTGCGTTGCACGGCCGAGGTATCGCCGCCGGCCGCCCGCATCGCGTCCGCCCAGCCGCGTGCCCGGTCCGCCACCGGCCCGGATCGGGATATGCCTGTGAGACAACCGATTCGACGGTAGGCGTGCCCGAGGAGATGCTCGGCGGCCAACCGGCCGCCGTGCCGATTGGCCAACGTCACCGACGTCGCGTCAACATTGCGGGGTGCTCGGTAGTTCAGATAGACCACCGGCACACCGAGACCGGTTGCGGCGGTATGCGCGGCACGCGGCCCGTCGACTTCCGAGCGCACCAGCAGGACTCCGCCGACCTGCATGCCGGCCAGCGTTCGCGCATACCGGGCTTCTTGCGCCGGGGAATAGCCCGAATTGCCGAGCAATACCAGCGAATCGTCGGCGAAAGCCGCTCGTTCGACGGCATGCACCAGCTCGGTGAAGAATGCCTCGCTGCTGTCGGGCACTACCAGACCGATCGTATTGCTCCGCGTCGAACGCAGGGCGCGCGCCACCAGGTTCGGCCGGTAGTCAAGCTCCGCGATGGCCGCCAGCACCCGGGCGCGAGTCGCGGTCGCGACCGGGCGGGGGCCATTGTTGATCACATAGCTCACGACGGCCGTGGAGGTGCCCGCCAGCCGTGCGACATCGTCTCGGGTAATCCGTTGCACGCGCGCAGCTTACGGCCGAATATCTGGGCAGCACGGTTCTACACGTGTAGACTTGCCAAAGGTTTCCGGTCGGGGATGTCCCGAATGGCTTTGTGTACAAGGCAATTGGGTGGGAATGGGCTGGCGACCTCGGTCAATCCCCGGCGTCTCGAAACGCCGCACATCCAAGGAGTCAGCTCATGAGTAGAGCGCCCGACGACGTATCCCGACCCCGATCACTCCGCAGCCGGCCGGTCCGGTGGTCACGATGACGACCTTGGTGAGTGCCGCACAGACACAAGAAGGAAAGGGCGTCGGAAGCAGCGCGCTGCGACCGGACGGTGCGCTCAAGGTCACCGGCGAATTCGCCTATTCCTCGGATCTGTGGATAGCGGGCATGGTCTGGGCGACCACGGTGCGGAGCCCGCACGCGGCAGCGCGTATCCGATCGATCGATGTGAGCAAGGCGCTGGCCGTCGACGGCGTCCACGCGGTCCTCACCCACGAGGACGTCCCCGGAGCGAAGACGTACGGGATGAAGGTCGCCGACCAGCCGGTGCTCGCCATCGATCAGGTCCGGTACCAGGGCGAACCGGTGGCACTGGTGGCGGCGGATGATCCCGAGACCGCCAGGCGCGCAGCTGAATTGGTGGAGGTCGACTATGACCTGATGGAACCGGTGACCGATGCCGAGCGCGCCCTCGACCCGGACACTCGTTGGATACACGATGGTGCGAATCTGGTGCGACACGTCAAGATTCGCCACGGAGATATGGAAAAGGCTCGCGCGCAAGCCGAGGTCGTGGTTGTCGGCGATTACGAGGTGGGCATGCAGGACCAGGCCTTCCTCGGCCCCGAATCGGGTCTCGCCGTTCCCGCGCCGGATGGTGGAGTGGAGCTGTACGTCTCCTCGCAATGGCTGCACAAGGATCTCGAGCAGCTCGCGCCCTGCCTCGCGCTGCCACCGGAGCAGGTTCGGCTGACGATGGCGGGCGTGGGCGGCGCTTTCGGTGGGCGCGAGGATCTTTCGGTGCACGTCCACGCGTGCATGCTGGCGCTACACCTCGGCAAGCCCGTGAAGATGATGTACAACCGCTACGAATCCTTCTTCGGCCATGTCCATCGCCATCCCGCGAAGATGCACTACGAGCATGGCGCCACCCGCGATGGCAAGCTCGTCTACGTCAAGGCGCGGCTGGTGCTGGACGGTGGGGCATATACCTCGACGTCACCGGTCGTGATCGCGAATGCGTCGTATTTCGTGGCGGGAGCGTACGCGGTCGAGCATGCGGAGATCGATGGCCTGGCCGTCTACAGCAACAACCCGCCGTGCGGGGCGATGCGCGGGTTCGGCGCGGTGCAGTCGGCATACGGTTGCGAGTCCAATATGGACAAGCTCGCTCGCGCACTCGGTATGGATCCGCTCGAGCTGCGGCTGAAGAATGCGATGACAACCGGGACGGTGCTACCGACGGGCCAGCCGGTCGACGGACCTGTTCCGGTGCGTGAACTGCTCGATGCTCTCAAAGCCCGGCCGCTGCCCGAATCGGAATTGAACCGCGACCTGCGCACGCTGCCCGGAGGGGTCGGCAATACCACCCACGGCGAAGGCATTCGCCGTGGAGTCGGCTACGCGGTAGGCGTCAAGGCGACCGGATACTCCGGCGGTGTGGACGACATCTCCACGGCCCGGGTGACTCTTTCCGTCGCAGCCGGCGAGCCGGTGGTGTCGATACATACCGCCGCGGCGGAATGTGGGCAGGGGATTACGACCGTGCAGTCGCAGATCGCGACCACCGAGCTCGGTGTCACGCGAGTGGTGGTGCTGCCTGCCGACACTCGGATCGGCGACGCCGGCTCCGCGTCGGCATCCCGGATGACCTGGATGTCGAGCGGTGCCGTACAGGGTGCGTGCCGGGAGATTACGCGCGAGCTGCTGAGCCGGGCCGCGGCAGCCACCGGTCGAAACGCCTCCACTCTCGCCCTTCGTGACAATGCGATCCTCGACATTGTGAGCAATGAGCCGGTCGCCTCGATCGCCGATACGGTCGGCGGGGATACCTTGGAACGGGTCTACGAGTATCACCACCGGCCAACCCAGGGAATCGACCCGGAACGCGGCCAAGGTAATGCGCACGTCGCGTTCTCGTTCTGCGCGCATCGCGCCGTCGTCGACGTCGACATCGAACTGGGGCTGGTGCGCGTTGTCGAGCTGGCCGTGGCCCAGGACGTCGGTAAGGCGATGAACCCCATGGCCGTCGAAGGCCAGATCGAGGGCGGCAGCGTGCAGGGTCTCGGGTTGGCACTGATGGAGGAGATCGTGGTGGATTCCCTTGGGAAGGTACGCAATCCGTCGTTCACCGACTACCTGATCCCGACCATCCTCGATGTGCCGCCGATGCCGATCACGCTGTTCGAGTTTGCGCACCCGGACTCACCGTACGGGCTCAACGGCGTGGGCGAGCCGCCCACACTGTCATCCACCCCCGCCATCCTGAACGCGTTGCGCGATGCCACTGGACTGGATCTGCCTCGGATACCCGTGCGTCCCGACGACATCGCGTTGGATCCGGTCAAGGCGTCATGAAAGGTTGCGCAGGTGCAGCGGCTGCCTATCGTCGCCGACGGAACCGGTGGCCCGTTCGCGAACCCGTTGTGCCTGGACTCTCGCCTCGCCAACGCCGCCACCTACCTCGCCGCGGACATCGCGAATTGTCCTGGCTGGCCGCACGTCTCGGCCTGGTGCCCTAGTCGTCAGCGCCGGAAAACGAGCCAGCGCATCGATGAGTACATGTAGAGCGCCTCACCGAGCCCGCCGAGGATCCGCGCAATACGGTATTCGACACCGAGTCCCGCCAGGCCACTGGTCACGCCCAGTATGAAGACCAGATAGTTCACCGTGACGACCACGATGTACACGGCTATCTGAGGGCCCACCGCAGCGTGCGAGGAGAAGTTCAGGATCCGATTGAGCAGATAGCTCGAGGCGAATGCCACAACGTATGCCGCGGTGACCGCGATCGGCAGCGGCACCCCCAGCCAGCCGTGCAAAGCGGTGAGCATCAGCAGATCGGCGGCGAAGGTGCACCCGCTGACCAGCAGGTAGCCCACGAATGTCGGTGCCACAGCACGATCGAGCCCGAACGGCAGCCGCTCGACCACGCGTTCGCACAACCGGTGAAACGAACGAATCGACCGCGAGCGAGCGGATTCCGAGACAGTCGCTATTCGCACTCGACCACGCTGCCATCATCGGGTAGCGCGCAGATGAGCACCCGGCCAATTCTGTCTACAACCCGCAGCAACCGGCCCCGAGAAGATGTTGAGAACAAGCGAGGTCAGCATTCGACGACGGCGACCGCCAGGCCGCCCTGGGAAGTCTCCTTGTACTTGTCGAGCATGTCGGCGCCGGTGGCCCGCATTGTTTGAATTACCTGGTCGAGGGAGACGTGGTGAATACCGTCGCCGCGGATTGCCAACCGAGCGGCGATGATTGCTTTGACTGCGCCTACGCCGTTGCGCTCGATGCAGGGAATCTGCACCAGACCGGTCCAGCAGTTCGGCTCTGATCTGATCCGCACTAACGCCAGGACATTTCGTTGACCCGTACCAGCGCGCTGATCGGCAGGCCGGTGGCGGTCGTGCGGGCGAGCAAGTCGACGGCCGATCCGAACGGATGGGGAATGACCATTGCCGCTCCCCGATCCGGCCGGTTGATCTCGTCCTCGTCGAGGACGAAACCTCCTCCCACCGAATAGAATTGACGCTCGGCGAGCGGTTCGCCATCGCCGCCGGAGGCCTGGAAGAGCATGCCGTTGGTGTGGAAGGCGAGCTTGGTTCGACCCAGGAGTTCGATATCGTCGTCGACGGCGAAGGCGATCGAATGTACGCCTCCCAGGTGCAACGTGCCCGTCTCCCGGGCGTCGGACATGGTGCGCACCAGCACATCTGGGTCGACGGTCTCGGGCAGCTCGCCCGACAATCCAGCGACGACCGCCTCGACGCTGCCGTGCCCGCGCCCGGTCGCACCGAGTGAGCCCGTACGGAAGCCGTATTGTGCAGCACCCCCTCGGATTTGAGTCGATCGACGAACCGCGCGGCTGCGCGCATCGGCCCCACCGTATGCGAACTCGAGGGCCCGATACCGACTTTGAACAGGTCGAAGACGCTGACCGTCATGCCGGACCGCGCAGCCCGGGGTACAGCGGGTAGCGCCGCACCAGGGCATCGACCCGCTCGGTCAGCTCGGCAACCGAGGACCCCGAGAGCAGCGCCAGGGCGATGATATCGGCGACCTCGGTAAACGCCTCGATGTCGAAGCCGCGGGTAGCGAGCGCGGGCGTGCCGATTCGGAGTCCGGAACTGATCATCGGCGGGCGCGGATCGAACGGAACGGCGTTGCGGTTCACCGTGATTCCGATGTCGTGCAGCCGATCCTCACCCTGTTGTCCGTCGAGTTCGGAGTCACGCAGGTCGACGAGCACCAGGTGCACGTCGGTGCCGCCGCCGACAACACTGATGCCCGCGGCCCGGCAGTCCTGCGCCAGCAGCCGGTCGGCGAGAATACGCGCGCCCGCCAGCGTGCGCTCCTGACGATCACGGAAGGCCGGTTCTGCCGCCATCTTGAACGCGACCGCCTTGGCGGCGATCACATGCTCGAGCGGCCCGCCCTGCTGTCCGGGGAAGACCGCCGAGGCCAGCTTCTTGCCCAATTCCTCGACGGCGAGGATGAATCCACCGCGCGGTCCGCCGAGGGTCTTATGAGTGGTCGAGGTGACGATATGTGCGTGCGGCACCGGCGAGGGGTGCAATCCAGCCGCGACCAGGCCCGCGAAATGCGCCATATCGACCATCAGGTACGCGCCGACTTCGTCTGCGATGCGCCGGAATTCGGCGAAGTCCAGGTGCCGGGGGTAGGCGGACCAGCCTGCCACGATCAGCTTCGGCCGGTGCTCGTGCGCGAGGCGCCGGACCTCGTCCATATCGACGAGATGATCTTCGGCCCGAACATGATAGGCCGCAACGTCATAGAGCCGCCCGGAGAAGTTGATCTTCATCCCGTGCGTGAGGTGGCCACCGTGGTCGAGCGCCAGTCCGAGGATCGCATCGCCCGGCCGCAGTACCGCGTGCATCGCCGCCGCGTTCGCCTGCGCACCCGAATGCGGTTGCACATTGACGTATTCGGCGCCGAACAGCCCGCGCAGCCGCTCGATCGCCAGTGACTCGATCTCGTCGATGTGCTCGCACCCGCCGTAGTAGCGGCGGCCCGGATACCCTTCGGCGTATTTGTTGGTCAGCACCGAGCCCTGGGCCTGCATCACCGCGAGCGGCGCATAGTTCTCGGAGGCGATCATTTCCAGGCCACGTTGCTGCCGATCGACCTCGCGATCGATCAACTCGGCGATCAGCGGGTCGAATTCGCGCAGCCCGGTATCGAGTTCGATTCGGAGAGCGGAGTCACGGATGGCCATGAGGAGCCTTTCGTCGACGCATGCGCGTGGGTGGCTCCTCCCGCTCTGTCCAATGACCTGAGAGATTCGCGCACCGTGGCGATTAGGCCACTGTGCGTTTGCCCCGTCGGCGAGTGCGTGTGCACTGCTTTCCAGAGTTGCCTGTGCGCGGCGGTACTGGGCCTGAGAGATTCCCGGGAGGTGTTGCTCCTTCGGCTCTCCACCCGGTGTGGGTGGAGATCTCCCGCTGCGCGTAAAACGGCGGATGTGCGGTTGCATATAGAACCGGTGAGTTGCGTAAAGCGCAACTGATGCTCTATGCGCAACCAAGTATCGAACCGGTCGCACACCTTGTCAACACGAAACGAGCCCAAACGCCGGGAATACTCAGCCGAGATGGCCGAGCCGGCGACTGATATCCGCAGCGGCGGCGATAGTCGACCGTGCGGCTGCGGCGAAACGATCGGGACTCAACCGATACGCGGGGCCCGAAACACTCAGTGCCGCAACAACTGAGCCCTTGCTGTCGTAAACCGGCGCGGCAAGCGCGTTCAGCCCGATCTCGAGCTCCTCGGACGCACTGGCCCAACCGTTCTCACGAACCGTCACGAGCTGTGCCGCCAGCTCCGCGACCTTGGTCAGGGTATTGGCCGTGAAGCCCTCGAGCTTGGCGCCGACGCGCTTGCGCATCGCGGCGGGCTCGAGATCCGCGAGCAGCACCTTGCCGCTGGAGGTGGCGTGCGCCGGGCAGCTCTGGCCGACCCAGGACCGCAACGCGATCGATCCGGGACCGTGCGCCTCGGCGATATTGATGATCCGATTGCCGTCCAGCACAGCGAGATTGGTGGTCTCGCCGACCTCGATCGCCAGCGCGTCGCAGGCGCTTCGGCTCTGCTCGACGAGATCGACCTGCGCACTGGCGGATCCGGCCAGCCGGACGATCGAGAACCCGAGCCGATACTTGCCGCGCTCGGAGAGTTGCTCGACGTATCCTCGCGATTCCAGCACGGCGACCAACCGCGAAACGGTAGATTTGTGGACGCCGAGTTCGGTCGCGATCTCCGTGACGCCCGCCTGCCCCAGCTTGGCGATTATCTCCATGACCAGCAGCGCTCGATCGACGGACTGCACCGCAGCCGTCGGCCCGCTGTCCTCGACGTCTTGTTTAGCCATAGCAATCGCCATTCTAGGTGGTTGTGGCTACCGAACTCCCCACCCGCCGCCGCGATCTCACGCAGCGGCGATCGCCCTATTGCTGTCCGCGGGCAGCAATAGGGCATCCCGGTACCGGCGCTACCGGATGGCAGACTCAGGTTTTCCTGATCAGATCCGCGCACTTCTCTGCCATGGTCATGACAGTGATATTGGGATTGACGGCGGGCAATTTCGGCATTGCGGAGGCGTCGACGACCCGCAGGCGCGACACCCCCTTCACTCGGAGTTCGGGGTCGAGCACCGCCCTCGGGTCATCGGGCGCGCCCATCCGCGCCGTGGCCGCCGGGTGATAGACGGTGTTGTGGGTGGCGCGAATATAGTCCAGCAGTTCATCGTCGGTGATCGCGTCCGGACCGGGCGCGAGTTCCCGTGCGATCCACTCCTTCAGCGGCGTCTGCTCGGCGATCGTGCGTGCCAAGCGGACTCCGGCGAGCATGGTGCGTTCGTCGTGGCCTTCCGGATCGGTGAAATACCGCGGGTCGACCTTCGGCCGGTCCCGGTAGTCCCGGGTGCGCAGACGGACCGTCCCCCGCGAACGGCCCTGCGTGACATTGGGTGTCAGGCAAAAGCCGTTGTCGGTGGTCGGATAGCCATGGCGCAGCGTGTTCATATCGAACGGCACGCTGCCGTAATGCATCATGATGTCGGGCACGCGCAGCGATTCGTCGGTCGTGGCGAAAACTCCTATCTCCCACCACTGTGTCGAGGTTTCGATCATGGGTTGCGCGGCGTCCCAGAACACCAGCCCTTCCACGTGATCGTCCAGATTCGAACCCACACCGGGGGCATCGACCAGTACCGGAACGCCGATCTCCCGCAGGTGGTCGGCGGGTCCGATGCCGGACAGCATCAACAGTTTCGGCGTATCGATTGCCCCGGCTGTCACGATGACCTCACGGCGCGCCGAAACCGTGTCGTACCCGGTGAGATCGGGCCGCTGATAGCGCACGCCGGTCGCATTGCGGGCTTCGTCGAACAGGATCTCGCTGACCCAGCACCCGGTGCGCACAACAAGATTGGGCCTTGAATCGAGCACCGGGTGCAGGTAGGCGTGCGAGGACGACATTCGGGTGCCGTCCTGGGCCGCATTGATCTGGAACCAGCCGGCGCCATTGCGAACCGTTGCGCCACGGTTGAATTCCACGGTCGGCAACCCGGCGAGCGCTGCGGCTTCGAGCACCGCGACACCGCACGGATCGAGCGGCGGGATATCGCGCAACTGAACCGGACCGCTGCGGCCGTGCTGGCTTCCCGGTGCGTTGTTGTTCTCCACCCGCGCGACATAGGGCAGCACGTCCGCCGCGCTCCACCCGGTGGCACCCATCGCGGCCCACTCGTCCAGCCCTTCGGCCGGCGGCCAGAACGCGATACACGAGTTGTGCGAGGAACATCCGCCGAGCACCTTCGCCCTGGCATGGCGCAGATAGCTGTTGCCGCGCTCCTGCGGTTCTACCGGATAGTCCCAGTCGTAACCGGAATCGAGCAGATGCATCCACTGCGTGAGCTCGAGGATATCGCGATTGCCGACGTCCGACGGCCCGGCCTCCACCAAACACACTGTCACATCGGGGTTTTCGCTGAGCCGGGCGGCAAGCACACATCCGGCCGTTCCGCCGCCCGCGATCACGTAGTCGAAGACCGTGTCAGACATCGGAACGCACCTCCGCCGCGTGTGAGGCCAGGGTCCCGATACTCTTGCGGCCCTTGATCGCGTACCAGAGCAACCCGGCACCCAGGATCGCACCGATGTAGACGAACGCACCCCACGTGTTGTACCAAGGGGTGCCGTAGATCGCAGCGCGCGGCCACGCCAGGTTCAACGCCATCCCGATACCCCACACCACGGCAACAATATTGACAAACATGCCCCAGCGGCCCATCGAGAAGTAGCCGCCCTCGCTCAGATCCTTCGGAGGCCACTGCCCCCGCAGCCGCTTCTTCAGCATCGGCCCGGTCACCATCAGATAAGCCAGGTAAATCATGATGACCGCGATCGAGGTCAGCACCGTGAAGATCTTCGGCTGGCTGACATTGATCGCCAGGATCAGCGCGGAGAGCACCCCGATCAACACGGCCGGAACCACAGGTGTCTGTGTCTTCGGGTGTACCCGGGCGAGCTTGTCGCCGAAGGGTAGCGCGTTATCGCGGGCCATGGCGAAGGCCAGCCGGATAGCCGCGGTGTGCACCGCCAGCGAACAGACTGTCACCGCGATGACGATGCACACCAGGAAGATCCTGCCGAGCGGACCCCACATCACCTGTTGGACAATGTATTGCAGGCCACCGGTCGTGCTACCGATCTGCGGGTCCTTCAGGTCCGGCGCCGCCATAACGGCGAAAACGAGGATCGCGCCGCCGATGACGAATGAGGCGAGCACAGCCCGGAAGATCGCCTTGGGGGCGGTGCGCCGCGGCTCCACCGTCTCCTCACCGAGCGAACTGGCGGTGTCGAAGCCGTACATCACATAGCCGGACGCGAGCGTGGCCACCAGGAACGCACTGAGATAGCCACCGGACTCCCCCGCGCCGTAACCGTGCGTCGAGAAGAACACCTGCGGTCCGCGAGTCCAGTTGGCCGCCAGGATGATTGCGATCAGCACAGCCGCGATCAGTTCGATGAACACGCCCGCGCTATTGATTCTGGACATGAGCCGCACACCGAAAGCATTGACGGCGGTGGTGAATACGATCAGCACTGTGCCGAGTACCACCGCGTTGCCGGCGCTGTCGTATTGACCGGTGCCGTCACCGATGATCTGAAAACCGCTCCACAGCCGGGGCAGGTTCATCTGTAGCGCGAGCACGACCGCCGACAGCGTCACGATTGAGGCGGTCAACATCAGCCATCCGGATGACCACCCGACAATTCTGCTGCCGAGCGCCTTGGACCAGTTATATACCGACCCGGCGACAGGATACTTCGCGGCGAGCTCCATGAAACACAGTGCGACAGCGACCTGTCCGACGAAGACCAGCGGCCACGACCATAGGTAGGCCGGCCCCGCTGTCCCGAAACCGAAATAGAATAGTTGGAACGTACCGGTGAGGATCGAGATGTAGCTGACGCCGGCCGCGAAGCTGGCGAATTTTCCGATACTTCGGTCCAGGGATTCCCGGTAACCGAAATCCTCCATGCCATTGTCGTCGGACACACTCTGTTCCTTGACTACCATTGCTGCCGTGCCTTCCGCGGTGCGGCCGTACGGGCTGTCCGGCCGAGAGGTAAAACTTCGATCAGACGCCCTTGAACCACTCCGCTGGCTTCGGTGCCAGGTTGTGCCAAATGTGTTTGATTTCTTGATATTCGGCCAAGCCGGTCGGGCCGAGCTCACGTCCGTTGCCGGATTTCTTGAACCCGCCCCATTCCGCCGCGGCGGTGTAATAGCCGAAGTCGTTGAGCCACACCGTGCCGTGTCGCAGTGCGCGCACCATGCGCTCACCGCGGGCGGCGTCGGCGGTGCGCACGCCGGCGGCGAGACCGTATTCGGTGTCGTTGCCGAGCCGGATCGCCTCGGCTTCGGTGGTGAATCGCTCCACGGTGAGGATCGGGCCGAATGTCTCCTCCTGCACGATCCGCATCGACCGATCACAGTGGTCGAAGATCGTCGGCAGGAAGAAGCTGCCATCGGCCAGCGCCGGGTCGCTCGGGCGGACGCCACCGGTCACGAGCTTCGCGCCCTCCGAAATGCCCAGCTCCACATAGGCTTCCACCTTCGACCGATGTTGCTGCGAGACCAGCGGGCCGGTTTCGCTGACCGGGTCGAGGCCGGGGCCGACCCGAATCAGCTCGGCCCGGCGCGCCAACTCCGCGACGAAGTCGTCAGCGATGGACTCTTCGACGACGAGTCGTGTTCCCGCCGAACAGACTTGGCCGGAGTGCAGGAACACGCCGGTCAGTACCTGGTCGACCGAGCTCTCCCAGTCGGCGTCGGCGAAGACGATGTGCGGGTTCTTGCCACCGAGTTCCACCGCGACCTTGGTGACGTGCTCGGCGGCGACCTTCGTGATCGTCCGGCCGGTCGCGAGGCCGCCGGTGAAGGAGATGAAGTCGACGTGCGGGTTATCGGTCAGCGCCGCACCGAGTACCGCACCACTGCCCTGCACCAGGTTCAGCACCCCGGGCGGCACGCCTGCCTCCTCGGCCAGGCGCACGAAGGCGATGGTGCTGAGCGGGGTCACCTCGCTCGGCTTGGCGACCATCGTGCAACCGGCGGCCAGGGCCGGGGCGATCTTCCACGACATCTGCAGCAGCGGATAGTTCCACGGTGCGATCAGCACACAGACACCGATCGGTTCCCGGACCACCCTGCTGACCACCATCGGATCGCCGACGTCGATCAGCCGATCGGCTTGTCCGGCAACCAGACTCGCGTAGTAGCGGAACACCGAGATCACATCGTCGATATCGATGCGGCTCTCCACCAGTGTTTTGCCGGTATCGACCGTCTCCAGATGCGCCAGCTGCTCCTTATCGCGGTGCAACAGGTCCGACATCCGCACCAGGAGCGCGGCGCGTTCGGAGATCGGTGTGGCAACCCAGGCCCCGTCGTCGAAGGCCGCGCGCGCTGCGGCCACGGCCCGGCGCGCATCGTCCGGTGTGGCCTCGTCCACGGTGTCCACCACCGTCCCGTCGGCCGGGTTGACGAGCCGGCGCAGGCCGCCGTCCGAGGCGTGCACCCATTCGCCGCCGATGAATAGGTCCGGGTTGCCGTTCATCTCATGTCACCTCTCGTCGCCGATACAGTCGTGCAGCCATTCGTGGAACTCCGAGATGTGATGCTCGGCGGGGACGAGTACTCCGCCGTCGCGGTAGGCACGCGAGGACATCGCGGGCTGTGTCCGCTCGCATGCCTCGAAATCCTGTTCGTTCACCCGATGGAACAATTCCACCGAACGGGACACATCGCGGCCTTCCGCGACCACGTCCGGCGTGTAGAGCCAGTCGCATTCGACAATGGTGCGATCCGCCGACATCGGAAACATTCGGTGGAAGATGATGTGGTCCGGCACCAAATTCACGAAGACCGTCGGCTTGATGGTGATCGCGTAGTAGCGGCGGTCTTGGTCTGGGCTGACACCGGGTAGTCGGTCGAAGCCCGCCGAGCCGTCGATGGTGAATCCGGAAATCGCGGGACCGAATTCGGCGCCGTGGCCGACGAAGACCTGGGCGGCAAGGCCGTCCGCGAACTCCGGCAAGACCTCGGTGAGTTCGGGGTGGATGGTCGCGCAGTGGTAGCACTCCATGAAGTTCTCCACAATAAGCTTCCAATTCGCCGCGACGTCGTAGACCACGCGGCGACCTACCCGCAATGTGTCTATTTCGTATCCGTCGATCGCGGTCGGACTGCCCAATCGCTCGGTCACCGCGCCCATGACGCTGTCTTCGAACGACGGCGGGTCGTCGGCCAGGCAGACCCAGGCGTAACCGAGCCACTCGCGCAGCGCGACCGGCACCAGGCCGTAGGCGACCCGGTCGATATCCGCGCCCCTCTCGTCCTTGAGCGCGGCCATATTGGGTGCGGCGACGAGTTTGCCGTCGAGCCCATAGGTCCACGCGTGATACGGGCAGCGCAGGTTGCGCCGCACCTGTCCTTCGTCCTCGGTGCACAGCATCGCGCCGCGGTGGCGGCAGATATTCAGGAAAGCGCGCAGCTGCCCATCCCGGCCCCGCACGATCAACACGCTCTCCCGGCCGACCTGCACCTTTTTGAACCGGCCCGCATCGGCGAGATCGCTCGAGCGCACCGCGCAGAACCACATCTGCTCGAAGATGCGTTCCTGTTCGGACGCGAAAATCCGTTCCTCGACGTACCACCGGCCACCCAGAGTGGGAATCAGTGCCGGTGCCACCACCGGCGGTGTGTCCGCGGTCGTCATGCGGTCACCAGCCTTTGCGGGTCGAAAAGTGCGATGGGATGAGCGGTCTTCGCCTCGGTGGCCAGATCGGCCAGGATTTCACCGACCACCGGGACGAACTTGAAGCCGTGGCCCGAGAAGCCGCAGGCGATGGTCACCCGCGTGGAGTCGGGATGGCGGGCGATCACGAAATGCTGATCGGGGGTATTGGAGTACATGCAGGTCGCCGAGTGCACCAGCGGACCGTCAAGGGACGGAAGGAGCTCGGCGACACGCTCGCGCATCTCCCGGATCTCGTGCGGATGCACCACGCGGTCGATGGTTTCCGGCGTGCACTCGATGCCTTTGCGGAAGAATGCCGTCTTCACCCCGCCGGTGGGTCCGTCGATCGCCGGAAAACCGTAAATCTGCATGCCTGCGACACTCTCGGCGATGTAGATCGGCTGGTCCTCGAAAGCCGCTGTGCCGCCTACCGGGTCGAGCCAGTACAGCACCTGGCGTTCGATGGTGATCGGGATGCCGAACTCGGACAACAACTGTGGCGCCCAGGCGCCCGGACAGACGACAAGCTGGTTCGCGCGGTAGGTGGCCCGGGCCGTCGTGACCGTCACGCCGTCGCTGGTCTCCGCCCAGTCCAGCACCTCTTCACCGAATGACAGGGTCGCACCCGAACGCAGGGCCAGGTCGATGTGCGCCTGCACGGTCAGCTCCGGACGGGCGAACCCGGCTTTGTCCTCATAGACCGCGATATCGTCCGGCTCGGGGGTGAAATTCGGGTACCGCCGCCGGATCTCGGCCGCATCCATAACCTCGTGCGGCAGTGACCATTCGCGGCTCGCGCGCAGACTGCCCGCGACCGTCAGCGATTCCGGTGGCCCGAGGAACAGTCCGCCGGTGAGCCGGAAGACCTCCCGGCCGCTGTCGGCCGCCAACTGCTCCCAGAGCTCGTAGGAGCGCAGCAGCAGCGGCACATACGCGGGATCTTCGAAATAGGACTGCCGAATGATTCGGGAGCCGCCGTGACTCGAACCCTTGTCGTGGGCGGGCGTGAACTTCTCGAGTCCGAGCACGCGTTGCCCGCGGGCGGCCAGATGATAGGCGGCGGCACTGCCCATTCCACCGAGACCGATCACAATGACGTCGTAACCGTCTGTCGCCGTGGTCATTTCGCTACCTCCTGATCCGGGACATTTCGGGGTCCACCACCGGTTCGGAATGCACGACGGCGGCATAGCGGGTGCCGAGGTATTCGACCTCGACCTCGTCGCCCGGCGCGGTGGCCGCCGGCAGCCAGGCGTACGCGATGCTGTGACCGATGGTGGCCGAATAGCCCGCGCTGGTGACATAACCCGCACACACGCCGCCGACGTACACCGGCTCCTTGCCGAGCACGACGGCCGCCGGACTGTCGAACACGATGCTGCGCAAGATCTTCGCCGGCGGCTCCGCCTGCTCCAGCGCGGCTTTGCCGATGAAATCGGCCTTGCTCATGCGCACCGCGAAATCGAGACCCGCCGCCGCCGGACGATGCTCGGTGGTCATATCGGTTCCCCAACCGCGGTAACCTTTTTCGATACGCAGGCTGTTGAATGCGATCCGGCCCGCCGCGATGGCCTCGTGTGCCCGACCGGCGTCCCACAGCAGATCCCAGAGCGCGCTGCCGTATTCGGCCGTCGTGTAGATCTCCCAGCCGAGTTCACCGACGTAGGACACGCGCATCATCGTCACCGGAACAGCGCCGAGATAGGTGTTCGAGGCGCGGAAATACTTGAATGCCTGATGTGACAGATCGTCGGAGCACAGGGGCTGCACCAGATCTCGTGCCGCCGGACCCCACACCCCGATACAGCAGGTGCCGCCGGTGATGTCACGCAGCGTCACCGAGCCGTCGGCGGGTAGATGTCTGCTGAACCAGTCGAAGTCCAGCGGACCGTTGGCGCCCACCTGGAATCGCTGTGGCGCGAGCCGGGCAACGGTGAGATCGCTTCGGACGCCGCCGTTCTCATCGAGCATCAGCGCGTAGGTCACCGAGCCGACACTCTTGTCCAGATTATTGGTGGTGAGCTGCTGCAGCAGTTCCAGTGCGCCCGGTCCGGCCAGTTCGTAGCGGGTCAATGGCGTCATATCGAACAAGGCCACGTGCTCCCTGGTCCAGTGCGCCTCCGCGATGGAGATCGTCGACCAGAAGTTGGCCGACCAGCCGTCACGGTCCGGGAACGCGAAGCCCTCATCGCGAAGGCGTTGCATCAGAACGGCATTGGCCTCGTACCATGCCGGCCGCTCCCAGCCGCCACCCTCGAAGAAGAACGCTCCGAGTTCCTGCTGGCGGGGGTAAAAGGGGCTGGTGCGCAGGCCGCGCAGGGCCGTTCGGTGCTGATGCGGGTGGATGATGTCGTAGACCTCGACGAAGGCCTGCGAACTGGTCTCGAGGATGAATCGGGCGCTGCGCGCGGCGTCTTCGAAGCGGTACAGGTCGCATTCGTGCACGTCGGTGTGCGCTGCGCCGTCGATGATCCACTCGGCGGTCGCCTTGGCCACACCGGCCGCATGGGTGACCCACACCGCCTCGGCGACCCAGAATCCCGCCAGGTCGCGGTGCTCGCCCATGATCGAGAAGCCATCGGGGGTGAACGAGAAGATCCCGTTGAACCCCTCCTCCACCTTCGAATCACCCAGCGCGGGAAGCAGTTCCATGGACTCTTGCCAGGCGGGGGCGAAATCCTCGTCGGTGAAAGAGAGCATCGATGGCATATCCGTACCCGCGGTGGCCAGCGTCGAGAGGTCCACCGGCATGGGCTTGTGCCCGTAGTAGCCGATGCCGATCCGATCGCCGTGCTCGCGGAAGTAGAGGTCCTGATCCTGATGCCGCAGGATCGGCAGGTTCGCCTCGCGGAGTGCGGTATTGCGCCCCTCGAGCGCGGAGATCCGGCCGGTCTTGGCGTACTGGTGCGCCATCGGCACCAGCGGCACTACCAGGCCGGCCTTCGCGGCCACCTCGGCGCCCCAGAAGCCGGCCGCGCAGATGACGATGTCCGCATCGATGATTCCGTCGGCGGTTTCCACACCCGCCACCCGCCCGCCACGCTCCACGATGCCGAGTACTTCCTGATACGGGCGGAATCGCGCACCGCGTGCGGTCGCGAGCCGGGCCTGCGCGCTCGCCGCGCGCAGCGCCTTGGCCAAACCATCTGCGGGAGTATGGAATCCGCCGAGAATCCGATCGGCATCGAGCAGTGGATGCAGTACGGCGCACTCGGCCGGCTCGAGGAGCCGTCCCTCGATTCCCCACGACTGCGCCCACCCGGCCTTGCGATGCAGATCCTGCCAGCGCTCGGGTGTCGTGGCCACCTCCAAGCCGCCGACCGGATTGAATACCCAACCCTCTTCATGATCGAGCGCCAGAAATTTCTCTGTCGTGTACCGGGCGAACTCCGTCATTGTCTTCGACGAGTTCGTCTGGAACACCAAACCTGGTGCGTGCGAAGTGGAGCCGCCGGTGGTGAACAGTGGCCCGCGATCGAGGACCGTGACATCCGTCCAGCCGCGCGAGGTTATTTCATCAGCTAACGAGGTTCCGACGATTCCGGCTCCGATGATGACAACTTTCGGGTGAGCCAAGACGTGCCTCCGATGTTGCTTGATGCGCAACGTAATCGCATTACGCAACAAATGGTCGACCCGATCCGGCGGCCTGTCAACCGCTGGAAACCTACTGTTCACAAACAGATTCCAGGGTTGACCGCCGCCGGAAACCCGCGCAAACTGTTGCGTGATAAGAGACGTGTTGCGTAATGAGCAACTCTGGAGGACTGATGGGTTCCCTGGCCGAACAATCGGAAACAACTACCGCAGAGCTGTTCGTCGCGCCCCTGACCGATCTGCCGCTGGGTGAGGTCGCCACGGTGACCCCGGACGGCGCCCCGCCGATCGCGGTATTCCATACCGAGAACGGACTTTTCGCGATCGACGACACCTGCACGCATCAGGACGCGTCGCTGTCCGACGGCTGGGTGGAGAACTGCACGGTCGAATGCCCGTTGCACGAATCGTGCTTCGACCTGCGCACCGGCGCGGTGTCCGGTCCGCCGGCCAAGATCGCGGTGCGGATACACGCGGTGCGAGTGGTCGACGGCGACGTGTGGGTGCAGTTGTGAACGCTGACCCGGTAGTCGTGGTCGGCGCATCACTGGCCGGGTTCTCGCTGGTGCGAGCACTGCGCGAACACGGTCACGACGGCAACATCACGGTTGTCGGCGACGAACCACACCTTCCCTACGACCGGCCGCCGCTGTCCAAAGAGTTCCTGCAGGGCGATATCGATCTCGCACTGGGCGAAGGGGCGGAAGCGAATTGGATTCTCGGCCGCCGAGCGAACGCACTCATCAGAACCGAGGCCGGGCCCGGGGTCGTCCTGGACGACGGGACCCGAATCGCCGGACATTCGCTGGTACTTGCGACAGGCGCACGCGCCAGATCATTGCCCGGCGCGGAGAAAATGGGTGGCATACACACGCTGCGCACTCTCGAAGACGCCCGCGCCATCCGTGATTCGCTGCGCACCGCGAAAACGGTGGTGATCATCGGCGCGGGCCTGATCGGCGCCGAAATTGCCTCTACCGCAGTAACTCTCGGCATCGCTGTGTCCATCGTGGAAATCTCCACCGACCCGCTCACCGCGGTATTCGGCCCACATATCGGCCCGCTCTGCGCCGCGATGCACGGCGCCAACGGCGTCCGGTTGCTGACCGGTGTCGCTGTCGAGAAATTCATCGGCGACGAACACGTCCGCGCGGTCCGATTGAGCGATGGCACCGAACTCACCGCCGACGCCGTGGTCATCGGCATCGGCGCCGTGCCCAATACCGAATGGGCCCGGGCTGCGGGCTTGGCTGTCGACAGCGGGTTCGTCACCGATTCTCTGTGCCGCACTTCGATTCCCGGCATCTACGCGATCGGCGACTGTGCCCGCAGCTACAACGAAGCGCTGGGTGCACACCACCGCTCCGAGCATTGGACCAATGCGACCGTCCAGGCCCGCATCGCCGCAGCCACCATTCTCGGCGCCCCGCAGCAGCAACCCATCCCGGTGCCGTATTTCTGGTCACGGCAGTACGGGCGAACACTGCAGTTCGCGGGCCGCTGCCGAGCAACCGACGAGGTTCGCTTCCTCGACGGAGACCCGTCGAGTCCGTCGTGCATCGCGCTCTATGAGCGCGACGGTGTACCGGTGGCGGTCTTCGCCATCGATCACCCCCGCCTTTTCACCCGGTACCGCAAACACATCGAGCGACTGACCCCGATGTCGATCTCAGCCCCCTCGCTATCCCTCAGCTGAGCCCGGGGTGGGCCGGAGTGGCGGACCCCTCCACCAGCCCGCCCCGACACCACACCGCCCAGGTGAGCGGGACGCCCGGCCGGTAGGCCAGGTGGACGGCCGAGGGCGCGTCGAGGATATGCAGATCGGCTCGGGCGCCGGGCCGCAGCACACCGACCGCACCGTCGGCGGTGAGATCGCGGCCCAGCGCCAGCGCGCCGCCGGCGGTGGCGGCCCAGATGGCTTCCTCCACCGACAGCCTCATCTGCAGGACCGCGGTGGCCACACAGTAGGCCATGGACGTGGTGTAGGAGCTGCCCGGATTGGCGTTGGTGGCCAGGGCTATTCGCACACCGGCATCGAGCAGGCGGCGCGCCGGAGCAAGGGGCTGGCGGGTGGAGAGATCACACGCGGGCAGCAACGTCGCGATGGTGGAGGACGAGGCGAGCGCTTCGACATCGGCGTCGGTGAGGTGCGTACAGTGGTCGACACTGGCGGCGCCGTGCCGGACCGCCAGCTGCACACCGGGTCCGGGGCCGAGCTGATTGCCGTGCACGCGGAGACCGAGGCCGTGCGCCCGGCCCGCCGCCAGTACCCGGGCGGACTGCTCGGCATCGAAAGCGCCTGTCTCACAGAAGACATCGATCCAGCCGACATGCTCGGCGACGGCCTCCAGCATCGGGCCGCACACCAGATCCAGATAGTCGTCGGCGGGTATACCACGGGGCACGATGTGCGCGCCCAGGAACGAGACCTCGTCGGCAACCTCGGCTGCCAATGCGGCACAACGCTTTTCATCGGCGATGGTGAGGCCGTATCCCGTCTTCGTCTCCAGGCAGGTGGTGCCCTGTCGCAGCGCCTCCTCCCGCAGCCGCTCGAGCGTGGCAGCCAGCGTCTCGTCGCTCGCGGCGCGAGTGGCCTCGACGGTGGTCTGGATACCGCCGGTCGAGTACGGCATTCCGCTCATGCGTGCGCCGAACTCCGCCGTGCGGTCACCGGCGAACACCAAATGGGTGTGGCTGTCGACCCATCCGGGCAGCACTGCCCGGCCGCCGGCATCGATGCGATGATCAGCGGCAGGGGCACGGGGCGCCGCTCCGATCCAGCGCACCCGTTCGCCTTCCACAACCAGGGCCGCATTGCGCAACACACCGAATTCCACTGTGTTGGTGGTGAGTTCGCCGATCCCATCGATCAGCGTTGTCACGGCGTTCACTGCCATAGCGCTCCGATCTCCGTAGCGAGAGCGTGGGCTACGTTGTCGATGGTCCGATGGGTCCGGTCACGGACGATCCAGCGACCCGCCACCATGACGTCGGTGACGTCGGCGGCCGTTGCCGCGGAGAGGATTCCGGCGCCGTCCGCGCCCGCCGTGCGGGGCGAGGCAGTGTCGACGCAGACCAGGTCTGCCCCCTGACCGGGCGTGAGTGCGCCCACGCCGGTCCAGCCGGAGGCGGCGTGAGCCGTTGCCGCGGAGAGCAATTCCCCGGTGTCGAATCGGCCGCGGCGGCCGCTGGCGAGGCGTTCGTGCAGTTCCAGAGCGCGGGTCTCGTGCCAGGGGTCGATGACCGTCTGGCCGTCACTGCCGAGGCAGAGGCGTACCTGTGCATCGGCGAGGCGACGGGCAGGGCCGATACCGTCGGCCAGATCGGCTTCGGTGCTGGGGCACAGGCAGACCCAGGAGGGGGCGAGGGTGGTGATATCGACGGGAGTGAGGTGGGTGGCGTGCACGGCCATCGTGTGCGGAGTCCAGGCACCTGCCGAGGCCAGCAGTTCCGTCGGCGTACAGCCGTAGGTGGCGAGGCATTCCGCGTTCTCGCGGGGCTGCTCGGACAGGTGGACGTGGAGCGGTTTACCGGTCGCGGCGCGTACGACGGCAGGGAGTTGTTCGGCAGGAACCGCGCGCACCGAGTGGATGGCCGCGCCGATGAGAACCAGATCGCCTGCCGGACGGAAGGATTCGACCCGGACTGCCCAGCCGTCGGCGTCCCCGTCGTCGAAGCGTTGCTGCACGCCGGCGGTGGGCTGCCCGAAACCGCCTGCCAGATAACACACATCGAGCAGCGTCAGGCGGATACCCGCGTCGGCGGCCGCGGCTACCAAGGCATGCGAGAACTCGTTGGGGTCGGCGTAGCACTGGGAGCCGGCGGAGTGATGCAGATAGTGGAATTCCGCGACGCTGGTGTAGCCCGCGAGCACCATCTCCGTGTAGACGGCGCGAGCCAGCCGGTAGTACGAATCCGGTTGCAGCCGTTCCGCTACCGCATACATGCGCTCCCGCCAGGTCCAGAAACTGCCGCGATCATCATGAGTGCGCCCGCGCAGCGCCCGGTGGAAGGCGTGCGAGTGCGCATTGGCGAACCCTGGCAGCACCATCCCCGGCAGGATGGTGCAGCCCGGCTCCGCCCCGGCCGTGACGGCCGTGATGACGCCCTCCGCAATATCGATCCGCACCGCGTTCGCCACCCCACCGGGCAGCCATGCCCGCGCACACCAGTAGCTGCTCACCCCTCCGGACTCCGCCCCGCTCATCCCGCGAGGCTCCGCAGGACGCGCGCCAACTCGGCGGTGCCGTGGTCGATGTCGGCGGGTTCGGCGAACTCCTGGGGCGCGTGGCTGATGCCGGTGGGGTTGCGGACGTACAGCATCGCGGTGGGTACGAAGTCGGCCAGCACCGCGGCATCGTGCCCGGCTCCGGTCGGCAGGACGGGCGCGTTGCCGAGCAGGGCGCGCAGGCGGTCTCGCAAGGCCCGGTCGAAGGCTGCGGTGCCCTCGTAGGATTCCTCTCGCACCGCCACCGTGCAGCCTTCGAGTTCTGCTGCCGCCCTGGCCTGTTCGGTGATCTCGGCAACCAGTGCGAGCACGTCGCCGGGCTCGGGCAGCCGTGCGTCCAGCCACACATCCACCTGGGAGGCGATGACATTGGTGCCGCCCGGTGTGGGCACCAGCCGCCCCACCGTGGCGCGCGCGTCGGGCACGGCGGCCGCCGCCGCCCGCACCGCGGTGATCATTCGGGCGGCGGGCAGCATGGGATCGTGGCGATCGGTCATGAGCGTTGTGCCCGCGTGATTACCCTGCCCGGTGAAGGTGAATCGCCACCGGCCGTGCGGAATGATATTGCTGCCCACCGCGAGCGGCGCGTCCAGGTGAACCAGTCCCCTGCCCTGTTCCACATGCAGCTCCACGAAAGTGCCTATCCGGCTGAGGGTTTCGCTGTCGCGGCCGAAGTGTCTCGGATCCTGCCCGGCGCCGCGCGCCGCCTCGGCGAACGTGGTGCCGTCGCTGTCGCGCAGGGCGAGCACCCGTTCGGGTGCGAGAGTCCCGGTCAGCAGGCGCGATCCGAGGCAGGGCACCCCGAACCGCCCGCCCTCCTCCTCCGCGAACACCACGATGGCCAGCGGCCGCCGCGGCACGAACCCCTCCGCACGCAGCAGATCGAACACGGCCAGCGCACTCACCACGCCCAGCGGCCCGTCGTACGCGCCGCCGCCCGGGACCGAATCCAGATGGCTCCCGGTCACCACCGCATCCGCGCCAGGCCGCCCGAACCACGCCCACACATTGGCATTCCGATCGCTGTGCACCTCCAGCCCCCGCGCCCGCGCCGCCCCGCGGAACCACTCCCGCAGCTCGCCCTCGGCGGTGGTGAACACGTGCCGCGAATACCCGCCGCGCGTCCGGTCGGCCCCCACCCGATCGATCTCCGCCAGCAGGTCATTGGCGGACGGCCGCGACGGGACCGGCCCATCCCCGGCATCACCGGCCCGAGCTGTCATCGATTCACCTCGGTCGAAGAGTTCACTGATTCACCTGTCCCACATCGGAATTCGTACATCACGCTGCTTGGCGACCTGGTCTGCTTCCGGATAGCCCGCGTCCACGTGCCGCAGCACACCCATACCCGGGTCATTGGTGAGCACCCGCTCGATCTTCTGCGCGGCAAGTGGCGTCCCGTCGGCGACGGTGACCTGTCCGGCGTGGATCGAGCGGCCCATGCCGACGCCGCCGCCGTGGTGGATGGACACCCAGCTGGCCCCGGAGGCAGTGTTGACCAAGGCATTCAGCAGGGGCCAGTCGGCGATGGCGTCGGAGCCGTCGGCCATGGCCTCGGTTTCGCGGTAGGGGGATGCCACCGACCCGCAGTCCAGGTGGTCGCGCCCGATCACGATCGGGGCGGAAACCTCACCGTTGGAGACCATTTCGTTGAAACGCAATCCGGCGGCGTGCCGTTCGCCGTAGCCGAGCCAGCAGATACGGGCGGGCAGGCCCTGGAAGGCCACCCGTTCGCCGGCCAGGCGCATCCAGCGGGCCAGGGATTCGTTCTGCGGGAACAATTCCAGGATGGCGCGGTCGGTGGCCGCGATATCGGCCGGATCGCCGGAGAGCGCGACCCACCGGAACGGGCCCCTGCCCTCGCAGAACAGGGGACGGATGTAGGCGGGCACGAAGCCGGGGAAGTCGAAGGCACGCTCGTATCCGGCCAGCTTCGCTTCGCCGCGCAGGGAATTGCCATAGTCGAATACTTCCGCCCCGCGGTCGAGGAAGCCCACCATCGCGCCTACGTGGATGGCCATGGAATCCCGTGCGCGCTTGGTGAATTCATCGGGCTTCCGGCCCGCGTAGTCGTCCCAGTCCTCGAGCGCGATGCCGATCGGCAGGTAGGTGAGCGGGTCGTGCGCGGAGGTCTGGTCGGTGACGATATCCACCTCGACCTCCCGCCGCAGCAGCTCCGGCAGCACCTCCGCGGCATTGCCGATGACCGCGACCGACAGTGCGCGCCGTTCACGCTTGGCGGCCTCGACCCGCCGCAGCGCATCGTCGAGGTCGGTGGCCACCTCGTCCAGGTATCGGGTCTGCACGCGGCGCTGCGCATGCTCAGGATTGCATTCGATACACAGCGCCACCCCGCCGTTCATGGTGACGGCCAGCGGCTGTGCGCCACCCATGCCGCCCAGTCCCGCTGTGATGGTGAGGGTTCCGGCGAGGCTGCCGCCGAACCGCTTGGTGGCCACCGCCGCGAAGGTTTCGTAGGTGCCCTGCAGAATGCCCTGGGTGCCGATGTAGATCCAGGATCCGGCGGTCATCTGCCCGTACATGGTCAGACCCAGGCTTTCGAGCCGCCGGAACTCCGGCCAGTTCGCCCAGTCCGGAACGAGATTCGAATTGGCGAGCAGCACGCGCGGCGCCCACTCGTGGGTGCGCAGCACGCCGACCGGCTTTCCCGACTGCACCAGCAGCGTCTCGTCCTCGCGCAGGTCGATCAGGGTGCGGGTGAGGGCGTCGAAACTGGGCCAGTCCCGGGCGGCCTTGCCGGTGCCGCCGTAGACGACCAGATCGTCCGGCCGCTCGGCGACCTCGGGATCCAGGTTGTTGTGCAGCATGCGCAGGGCGGCCTCGGTCTGCCAGCCGCGAGCGGTGAGTGTGGTGCCGCGGGCCGCGCGAACGGTTCGGGTCATGAGTTCGAAACCCCCTGGTCGAGAAGATGATTGATGGCGCCGGACCGAATCAGTTCGGTCACGGCAGCGATATCGGGCGCCAGATGCCGATCCGGTCCCGGACCGGGCACACGCTCGCGCACCAGATCCCGGGCCGCACCGGTGACGGGTGCGGGCCGCAACGGCGCACGGAAGTCCAGAGCCCTTGCAGCGGTGAGTAATTCGATGGCCAGCACGGTGGTCAGCCCGTCCACGGCGCGGCGCAGTTTGCGCGCGGCCGCCCAGCCCATCGACACGTGGTCCTCCTGCATGGCGCTGGACGGAATGGAATCCACCGAGGCCGGGGCGGCGCAGCGCTTCAGCTCCGACACCACGCCCGCCTGGGTGTACTGGGCGATCATGTAGCCGGAGTCCACGCCCGGATCGGCGGCCAGGAAGGCGGGCAGGCCGTGCGAGCGGTTTACATCCAGCATGCGGTCGGTGCGCCGCTCGGCAATGCTCGCCACATCCGCGACGGCAATGGCCAGGAAGTCCAGCACATAGCCGACGGGCGCACCGTGGAAATTGCCGTTGGATTCCACCCTGCCGTCGGCCAGCACCACGGGATTGTCTATGGCCGAAGACAATTCGCGCTCGGCCACGGTCTCGGCGTGGGCCAGGGTGTCGCGGGCGGCGCCGTGCACCTGCGGGGCGCAGCGCAATGAATACGCATCCTGTACCCGCGGGCAGTCGTCCCCGCGGTGACTGGCCATGATCTCCGAACCGGCCAGCGCCGCACGCATATTGGCCGCCGCGGTGGCCTGGCCAGGATGCGGGCGCAGCTGTTGCAGATCGGCCGCGAACACCCGATCGGTGCCCAGTTGCGCTTCCACGCTCATGGCGGCGGTCAGATCCGCGAAATCGAACAGCCGATGCAGATCGGCAATCGCCAGCGCCAGCATGCCGAGCATGCCGTCGGTGCCGTTGGTGAGCGCCAGGCCCTCCTTCTCGGCCAGGGTGATCGGGGTCAGCCCGCAATCGGTGAGCGCCTGGGCGATCGGGTACTCCCCCTCGGGGCCGAGCACCGACCCCTCGCCCATGAGCGCCAGCGCCACGGCGGCCAGCGGGGCCAGATCGCCCGAGCAGCCAAGCGAACCGTATTCGGGCACAACGGGAATCAGCCCGCTATCCAGCAGTCCCGCCAGCGCCTGCGCCGTCCCCGGCCGCACCCCGGTGTGACCGGACATGAGGGTGCGCAGCCGCAGCAGCATCATGGCCCGCACCACCTCGGCCTCCACCGGCGTGCCCGCCCCGGCCGCATGCGAGCGGATGAGCGAGCGCTGCAGATCGGTGCGGCGCTCGGGCGGAATGTGGCGCAGGGCGAGCGCGCCGAATCCGGTCGAGACGCCGTAAACGGGTCGCTCGCTGTGTGCCAGCTCGTCGATGTGACGACGCACCTGAGCCAGCCGGGCCAGGGCGGCCGGGGCGAGTTCCACCGCGGCGCCGTGCCGCGCCACCGCGACCACTTCGGACAGAGTCAGCGGGTCCGCACCCACCAGTACCCGCTGGGTTCCGATTGTCATGAGCACCATTCCATCGCCTCGGACGGCAAGGATCGAGCACCCACGACGGGGATTCGTCTGGTATTTCAGACAATATGAGCGGTGATATTCCGGCCCTGCGGCGCGGCCTGCGGATCCTGGACCTGCTGGCCCAGCGGACGGGCCCGGTGCCCGCCGCGGCCATCGCCCGGGAGCTGGGCATTCCGCGGTCGTCGACATATCAGCTGCTCAACGAGTTACAGGCAGCCGGATACGTGGCCTATCTGGCGGCCGAACGGCGCTACGGCCTGGGGGTGGCGGCCTTCGAATTAGGTTCGGCGTATCTGCGCCACGATCCGCTCGAGCGGGTGGCCGCGCCGTTGCTGCGCACCCTGGTCGACGCGGTCGGCTGGACCGGGCACCTCGGGATTCTGCACGGCAATGAATCGCTGTACCTGATCGAGCAGCGCCCGGCCCGGCCGCAGACGCTCATCACCGATGTCGGGGTACGGCTGCCCGCGCACCTGACCGCGACGGGCCGGGCCATGCTGCGTCATCTCGCGCCGGCGCACGTGCGGGCCTTGTTCCCGGGCCCGGCCGCGTTCCCGATGCGCACGCGGCGCGGCCCTCGCGATCTGCGCGCGCTGCGCCTTACCCTCCGGACCGAGACGGCGCGCGGCTGGTCGGTCGAGGACGGTTATGTCACCGCAGGTTTCGCGACCGTCGCGGAGGCGGTGTTCGATCACGGCGGGCGCCCGATCGCCGCGCTGAGCATTACGCTGCGCCATCACTGTCCGGACGAATCGGACGAATCTGTCGAATGTGGCGAGACCTGGCCCGAATTGGCCGCCGCGGTACGGGCGACCGCGGCGGCGCTGACCGCCAGCATCGGCGGCCGCCCACCGCCACCGACCGGTCCGCTTGGATAGGACGAGTTCGGGCACGACGCGGCAGCTGCCGGGCCGACCGATGGTCATAGCCTGACGACCTCGCGTGCGAGGTCGTCGAGCCCGAGGGAGCCCTGCGACAGGGCCGCCATGTGCCAGCTTTTCAGATCGAATGCATCACCATGCCTTTGCGAGCATTCTCGCGGCCATTCAGCCAGACCCGTTCGCCGAGTTTGTAACAGATGGCTTGCCCCGGGAGGCTGAGGTAACGGACCATCTCACTGTCGAGCTGATCGGCGGGCAATCCGCAGTAGCAGCCGTAGAATTCGCGGGCACTGTGCGGTGTCACCTGCTCGCCGGCCGCGAAGGGCGATTCGGCGGGGAACTTCTTACCGACGTGCATCCCGATGTCGATGATCACGCGCTGGATGCGCTGCATCTGGGCGTTGAGGAAACCGAGCTGAGTGGGCGGATCGGAGACGTAGCCGAGCTCGTTCATGAGGTGTTCGGCGTAGGTCGATGTTACGTATGGCGGGCGGAGCCGACAATCATGAGGGCTAATATCTCGTTAATCTGTAGTTGATCGATTTGCCCGCCATTCCCGCAGCACGATTCCGATGTCGCGAAAGGGCTACGACAATGACCGAATCCCCCGAGGACAACACGCCCGCAGGCGGGCGCGGACCCACCGGAGGGACCCCGTCGCACAAGCCGTACAAGCATCCGACGGCAGGATGGGGCGCCGCGGTGTCGGTGGGCAAGGTCCTGCTGAAGGCGGATGAACCGATCAACTCCGCACGCCTGATGACCACGATGAACCATGAGGGCAAGGGATTCGACTGCCCGGGCTGCGCGTGGCCCGATGATCAGCACGGCTTGCATCTGGACCTGTGCGAGAACGGCATCAAACACGCCACCTGGGAGATGACGCCCAAACGGGTCGGGCCGGAATTCTTCGCCGAGCACACCGTCACGGAACTGAGCGCATGGAACGACCATGATCTCGAGGACCAGGGCCGGCTCACCGAGCCGATGTCCTACGATCCCGGCACCGATCGCTATGTTCCGGTGTCCTGGTCGGAGGCTTTCGAATTGTTCGGCGGCAGTCTTCGCGAGCTGGACTCACCGCATCGTGCGCTGTTCTACACCTCCGGGCGGCTGTCGAACGAGGCGACGTTCCTGTACCAGCTCTTCGTGCGCGAGTTCGGCACCAATAACCTGCCCGACTGCTCCAATATGTGCCACGAGGCGAGCGGACGGGCGTTGACCGCCGCGGTGGGCACCGGTAAAGGCACCGTCGATCTCAACGACATCGACCAAGCCGACACGATTTTCGTGATGGGAGTCAATGCGGCCTCCAATGTGCCGCGCATGCTCACCGCACTGGCCGACGCCTACAGCCGCGGCGCACGTGTCATACACGTCAATCCGCTCATCGAGGCCGCATCGGGGCGCACCATCGTGCCGCACGAGTTCCGTGCCATGGCAACCTTTCACGCCACCCCGACCGGAACCATGAACCTGCAGCCGCGCATCGGCGGCGACCTCGCGCTGCTGCGCGGTATCGCGAAATCGGTACTGGAGCGCGCGGACGGCGGGGCGCAGGTACTCGACGAGGAGTTCCTGTCACGGTTCACAACCGGCTTCGAGGACTATCGGGCGCTGTGCGCGCAGACATCCTGGTCGGACCTGGAGACAGCATCGGGGCTGAGTAGTGCCGAAATCCATTCGGCGGCAAACATTTACGCAGACGCCACCCGCACCGTTATCATGTGGTGTCTGGGCATCACGCAGCAGGAGCACGGCGTCGACACGGTGCGTGAAATCGTCAATCTGCTACTCCTGCGCGGCAATATCGGCCGGGAGGGCACCGGGCTCTGCCCCATCCGCGGGCACAGCAATGTGCAGGGCAACCGCACCTGCGGAATCGACCACCGCCCCGGCGCGGAATTCCTCGACCGACTGGCCGCCGCCTGCGATATCGACCCGCCGCGCGAACCGGGGCTGGACACCGTGCGCGGACTGGAGGCGATGGACCGTGGCGAGATAGCCGTATTCCTCGGCATGGGCGGCAATTTCGCGCTCGCGGCACCCGATACCGACTTCACCGCCCAGGCGCTGGGCAAATGTGCACTCACCGTGCATGTTTCGACCAAGTTGAACCGATCCCACCTGGTGCACGGACAACGCGCACTCATCCTGCCGTGCCTGGGACGTACCGAACGGGATACGCAGGAATCCGGCGAACAGTCTGTGTCGGTGGAGGATTCGATGAGCATGGTGCACCTCTCGCGCGGCATGAAGCCGCCCGCGGCGCCCAGCCTGCTCTCCGAACCCGCCATTATCGCCGGCCTGGCCCGCGCCACCCTGCCCGACAGCACCACACCGTGGGAGCACTACATCGGCGACTACGACCGAATTCGGGACACTATGCAGCGCGCACTCGACGGATTCGAGGACTTCAACCGCAGGGTCCGTGGCCCGAACGGCTTCCGCCTGCGCCAACCCGCCCGCGAACGCATCTTCCTCACCCCCTCCGGCCGAGCCGAATTCTCCCTCGCCCCACTCCCCGTATCCCGCACCGGCGAAGGCCTGCTGACCCTCGCGACCGTCCGCTCGCACGACCAGTGGAACACCACCATCTACTCCGCCAACGACCGCTACCGCGGCGTCCACAACCTCCGCACCCTGATCTTCCTCAACCCCGAGGACATGCGCGAACGCGGACTCTCCGACATGGACCTGGTGGACATCACCAGCATCGCCAAGGATGGCAGCGAACGCACTGTCAACCGATACCGCGCCATCCCCTACGACCTCCCCCGCGGCAACGCCGTCGGCTACATGCCCGAACTCAACGTGCTCTGCGCCATCGGCGACTTCAGCCCCCAAAGCGATCAGCCCCTCATGAAGCACCTGACCGTCTCGGTGCGCCGATCCGGATAGGGAGACCGTGCGTAAACGCGGGCATGGACCGGGGCCTCGCGGGACGAAGACAACGCGCGCAAACCCCAGCCCTCACCAGACCTGGATGGTCCCCCAACAACCCTTGCCTGCACTTCCCGAAACCCAGGGTGTCTCGAGTTCGAAGGGAATCGGACCCGGCGGCTGCGGGCCGACCTCGACCCGGGAGTGCGGGTTGAAGTACGCGCTCGGCAGGATCACCCGGATGTTCAGTGCGGGAATCCGGAACTGGGACGTATCGGTGAACTGGAAGCTGGTGTCGATATCAATATTGAACGGGGTATTCGCCGGCACGCCGACCTCGGTCGTCGAACAGTAGCCGTTGTGGAAACCGAGCTGCACGGTCGGCGGCGGATCCGCGACCGCAGACGGCGCACCGATCACCAGCACTGCAAGAACGGTCGCCGACATGGCTCCGAGCACACCGCTGTGAATGCCCCGCATTGTCGATCCCTCTCGTTCCTGACCGATAGGACCCTGGAAGCGAGAATACGCCGCAACCTCACGATCGAATGCGAACCGGGAATACGACCGACCCGGCGGGCATTACATCAACTCCTCGATCAAGCCGAGCACCTCGGCCTTGCTGTACCCGTTGGCGTGTGCGGTCTCAATCAGTTGGCGCGTGGCCTGCTCCACGGGCGCCGACGTCGGCGCGGTGGCAGTGACCCGCACGCCCTGCCGCGCTCGATCTACTACCGCTCGTCGATGTGCAGCGCCGGGATTGGAACTCGGCCCGCAAGTGCGTCGAGGTCATCTGCCTAGCAGCGAAAGTGCACGGCGCACCCGCAAATCTGGCACTCCGACTCGACCGCCACCTGCGGCATCTCGCCCAGCGCGGCCGCATCGAGCACACACGACTACCCTCCCCCACGGACCCCTTCCACGACCCACGTTTCCTCCCACATGCGGCACCCTCCCGCACCTAGGTCGCGCCTGTAAGTCGTTGCGCCAGAGTTGATTTGTGTTACCCGGACCATTCAGATCGGCCGCAACCACCGGACCGGGCCGGACGACCATCGGCACTCCCCCGGCCGCCGCAAAACAACCCACACGGCCCGACCCCGCGTGCCCCGCAAAATCGAACAGCGACTCACCTCAACGACGGTCGAAACTGATCCAGGCATCCGGCGACGGCGGGCGTGTCAGTGCAACGGTCCGCTGCTTCCGGCGGACCCCAGGTCCAACTGGTTGAGGAGATTCTGAATAACAATCCACGGGTTCATTTGCTGGTCCTTCGTCTTGGTGGTCGGCGAAAGTCCTCGCCGGCCGGTTGTGATGGCAGTCACGGTGTGATGTCATAAAGATACTCAGATACATACAGAGTGTCTTTGTAACAGGCTCGATGAAGAGGGACCGTAGCATGGATGCACATCGGCTCAGTAGACGTGACGCATTGAGGACAGGTGGAGGGCTTTTGGGCGCGGTCGGTGCACTGGCACTGGGTGCGCGAACTGCGAGGGCAGAGCCCTGGTCCTGGTCGCCGAACGATTCGGTGGTCGGCAGCGGCGGCGGGGCCGATCCGTTGACGGTGTACGACCCCGAAGCGGACTCGGTTTTGGCGGATGTGATCGACCATGCCGATGTGCCCGAGGTGAACAGACTGCTGGCGACCTGGACCCGCAACGGTCAGCCCTTACCGGCCGGCCTGCCGAAGGGCTTGGCCGACTTCATCGAATCCGCCCGTCAGCTGCCGTCGTGGACCGACCCGGGCAAGCTGGCGAGCTCGTTCGAGTTCACCAAGAAGCGCGGCCTCTACCTGGGTGTTCTCTACGCCTTCGCCAGCGGGATGATGTCCACGGCTATTCCCCACGAAGCGCTAGCGGTGTACTACTCGCGGGGTGGGTCGCATTTGAAGGAACGTATCGCGAAGACTGCGAAATTCGGGTACGACATCGGCACGGTCAACGCCTACGGAGATGACGGCGAGATGGTCGTGACCTGCGTGAAGACCAGGATTATCCATGCGTCCGTGCGGCATATCCTGCCGCAGTCACCGCATTGGCCGTCGGGCATCACTCCGATCAGCCAGGACGACCTGATGGTCACCTGGCACAGCTTGGCGACCACCATCATGCGGACACTCAACGCGTGGAAAGTGCCCATCCCGGCCGCCGAATCCGATGGTTACCTGCACAGCTGGCAACTGGCCGGTCACCTGCTCGGCATCCGTGACGAATACATCCCGGCGACGTGGGATCAGGCCGACGCGCAGGCCGCACAGGTGCTCGACCCGATCCTGGCACCGACCGCCGAGGGTAACGACCTGGCCAACCAGCTGCTCAACCTCGGCGCCGACCTCGATCTGACTCTGCTCAGCCGGCCCATCCTGGGCGCGTTCACCCGATTTGTCATGGGAGACAAGGTCGCTGACTGGCTCACCATTCCCCGAGAGCCGGTATGGAGCCCGCTGCTCGAAATCGCGTGGGGCCCGTTCGTCGCCGTCCGGGAAGGCGTGTTGTCGGTGGCTCCGGTCGTGGACGCGCCCTATTGGATGTTCGACGAGTTCCTGCGCCAGTTCGCGCTCTGGTACGTGGCCGAGCTTCGCATGCCGCTCAGTATCGAAATCCCTTTGACCAACCGCTGATTCACGTCTGCGGTAGGCCTGCGCGCGGCGGGTGCGAGGAACAGTGTTGCGCTGCCCTTCGCCCGCCACGCCGCTGCGCTCGCCGCCGAGGTCATACGATGGAACAGCCGATGTACCTACGTATCTTCGAGGAAGGCACCCGTGGAATCCGCGCTACCCGCTGGTACTCCCCCAGCCGGTAAATCCCTGCTCGAACGCGCCTACCTCGAGGCCATCGAACAGGCCGACAACACCGACGGGATTCGCGCACGCATCCTCGACGCGGCCAACCAGCAATTTCAACGATGGGGTATCCAGCGCTCGACCATGGAGGATGTAGCTAAGCAGGCGGGCGTCTCACGCATCACCGTCTACCGCCGGTTCGCCACCAAGGACGAGCTGGTCGAGCAGGTTGTCCTGCGTGAATTCCGCCGCTACTTCGACAAGTTCCTCGTCGATATCACCGTGGCCGCAACCCCGGGTGATCGCGTAGTACTCGGCTTCGTGAGCTCCCTGCGCGCACTACGCGGCAATCCACTGATCGGCTCCCTGATCACCGAGGAACCCGACCATTTTGTCAGTACGCTCATCGGCGACGGCGGGCGAGCGGTAGCCATGGTCAGCGAATTCGTCGCCCACCAGCTCCGCCAGGAGCAGCGCGCCGGCACCATCTCCCCAGACCTGCGCACCGAACTGGTCGCCGAGTTGATGGTCCGAATCTGTGCCTCGTTCCTGGCGATCCCGAGCCAGGTCGTCGATCTCGACGACGACGAGCAGCTGGCCGCGATCGCCCGCCAATTCCTCGTCCCGATGCTCGAGCCACCGACCGCACGCACTCATGACCTATCGTAACGACTGTTCGACATAGCAAGCCCCAGCGTCGCTACCGGCCGTGGGCAAGCCACCGACTCAGAGTGCCCGATTTATTACCGATGGAGAGCTCCCACGAGTCCCCGTTCGGTCCGATACTTCGAGCAATGACTCGAGCAGCGTAGCTCGAAGCGTTATCGCGTTGAAGGACAGAGGGATTCGCGATTCGAGCGGCTTCTTCCCGCCAGACAGCAGTCACCGATGAACAGAACAACACACTATGTGCCGATCTTGAAAGACCGTCGCGGCGAGCTGACAGCCTTGAAGCACATGGCAGATGAGCTAGCCGAAATCTGTTTACCTCTCATCGATTTCGTCCCCGGCAACAGTTCCCGGACCGAATCCGATGGACAGCGTGCGATGTCGCCGAGGCAGACGCTCGCAGAGAACGCCACGCCCGATTCTTCGACATCTGTGGAGAGATGGCCGGCCAGCCCGAGTTCACCCCGGGATTGACTTGGGGCGACCAGGAAATCCAGGCGCGTGGCCACCATGAGAACCGCTTCCGTCGAGCAAGGAACCCGGGCCGGGTAACGCATCCACCTGGCGAGCCATCGGCACCAGTCACCACATCGGATTCGCCGCCGCCGCCATCACGGCCTTGCCGTGCAGCGAGATCAACAGGGACGCCGGTAGTTGTCGGTGGATCTGAGTCTCCGTCGACAGCAATCCCTCAGCGGTGGCGGCGGGCAATCTACGTGAGCCCGAGAGCAACTCGGATGCTGTGCTTGTTCCACCGACCGGACCCCGCCGACTACAGTGTCGATTTCTCGTGCGGTAAACTCGCGAAACTTGAGGTTACTCCTCCATTTACGGCTTTCTGTCGATCGACCAGTCTTACGGTGCGGTAGATCGGTAGAGCGGGCCGGGGGAACTGTTCGCATGCGTTGCGGGCCGCGAAAGTGTTGTACACGGGCCCCGAAGTCGGCACACCGGATACCACCTAGGAGAACCCTTCGTGTCCGTATACCTTTATCGGTGGGGCAAATTCGCGTTCAGACGCAAGTGGATCGTTCTTCCGGTGTGGCTCCTACTGCTCGCGGCGCTCGGAGTCGGGGGCAGCTTGCTGAGCAAGCCGATGAGCGACAAGTTCAGCATGCCGTCGCTACCGTCGGAACGCGCTACCGACATCTTGGATAAGCAGTTCCCAGGCATGTCAGGACAGTTCGGCATCGATGCCGTCAGCGGAACGTACGTCATCAGGGCACCTGCGGGTACGAAGCTGACCGATAAGGACAATGCTGCCGCCATCGAGGCGCTCATCACCGATCTCACGCACCTTTCGGTCGACGACGGCCACAAGCGACTCGTCACCGAAAAAGACGCTGCGGCACTGAAAAACCCGATCGCGGCGACCAAGGCGATGGGATGTCTGACCGATGCCAACCCGGCGGTGTGCGCCGGTGCGCCGCTGAATGTGCTGAACAAGGATGCACCGGCCACTGTCGCGGTGCTCTCGGTGCCATTCGATATCGCCTCGGCAGCGGACATCACCGACGCACAGCGCCGGGCCGCCTACGATGTGGCCGCCCCTGCTCGCGCGCACGGGTTGACCGTCGAGATCGGCGGGGCGATCGAGCAGAAGCAGAAGCAGCCGAGCGGTCACTCCGAGATGATCGGCATGGGGGTGGCGCTGGTCGTCATGGTGATCGCCTTCGGGGCCATCGTGGCAGCCTTCGTGCCGATCGTCACCGCCATTGTCGGGCTCGGTGCCGCCATGATGGTGATTTCGCTGAGCACCTCGATCATCGAGATCCCAAGCTTCACAACGTTTCTGGCGTCGATGATCGGTATCGCGCTATCCATCGACTACGCGCTGTTCATCGTCTCCCGCTACAAGCATGAACTGCATGTCGCGGAAAGTTCCGAAGAGGCCGCGGGCATCGCGGTCGGTACCGCCGGTTCCGCGGTGGTGTTCGCCGGACTCACCGTCATTGTCGCCCTGGGTGCGCTGAGCATCGTCGGGGTGAACTTCCTGACGTTCATGGGCCTCGGTGGTGCCGTCGCAGCCTTCTTCGCGGTGCTCACCGCCATCACCCTGATGCCCGCTTTGCTCGGCGCTTTCGGCCGTTTCCTGTTCACTCCGAAGCTGCCGATGGTCGCCCGGCACGACCCGGAGGACGACACCTCCATCACCATCGGTACCCGGGTGGCCCGCCTGATCGGCAAACGACCACGGGTCGCATTGATCATTGCCGTGGCGGCCTTGGGCACGTTGGCCGCTCCGGCACTCGGGTTGCAGTTGGGGCTGCCGGGTGAGAACAGCTTCCCGACCGATTCCACGGTCCGGCAGGCCTACGACATCAGGACGGCGGGCTTCGGCGAAGGCAGCAACGGCGTGCTGACCGTCGTCGCCGATCTGGAGAAGGTCCCGGCGGGCGAGCGCGATGCCGCGGTCGCCGCGCTGCACGATCGGCTTGCCGGGTTCTCGGCGATGGACTACGTCACCGCACCGAAGCTCAGTGCGAACAAGCTCGGCGTAATGCTCAGCGGTGTACCGAAATTGGGGCCCAACAACCAGGCGACCAAGGATTTGGTGCGCGCGGCTCGCGACGCCGAAGGCGGGCTGACCGAGCGGTACGGCATCGAGTACGGAATCACCGGAACCACCGCCATTTACGCCGATATGGACCACGTCCTACTCGGCAAGATCGTGCCTTATCTGGCGATCGTGGCCGGTGCGGCCTTTGTGCTGTTGATCCTGGTTTTCCGGTCGATCCTGGTGCCGCTCACCGCGGCTCTCGGTTTTCTCCTGTCGATGGCCGCTACCTTCGGCGCTACCGTACTGGTTTTCCAGGAAGGCACCTTCGGCCTGATCTCCGATCCACAGCCGATCATCAGTTTCCTGCCGATCATGTTGATCGGCTTGGTATTCGGGCTCGCCATGGACTATCAGGTGTTCCTGGTGACGCGCATGCGTGAGGAATACGTACACGGTAAGTCACCGACGGACGCCATGATCTCCGGTTACCACCACGGAGCCCGCGTGGTCACCTCGGCGGCGATCATCATGATCTCGGTGTTCGGCTCCTTCCTGCTGGAATCCGATGTCACCGCCAAATCCATGGGCTTCGCCCTCGCCTGCGGCGTCGCGATCGATGCTTTCGTGGTGCGCATGGTGGTGGTGCCTTCCCTGCTGGTGATCATGGGACACCGATCCTGGTGGATCCCGCAGTGGCTCAACCACATCCTGCCCGATATCGACGTCGAGGGCGCGAAACTGCGCGCGCTGCGGCGGCCTGTACATCCCGACCTTCCTGTGTCTGTCGATGCCGCATCCTCCGAGCCAACGGAGCTCCCGGCCCCGGTCTCGGCCGAGCAGATCGGGAGCACGCAAGCTGCACCGGATCGCACTGATCAGGTCGCCACGCACAGCCGACAGGCGGTCGCCTCCGAACCACTTGCCCCGGTCGATCACGCCGCTGCGCGCCTCGGGCTCGTCGCCCGCGAGCTGCGCCACGGTGGACGGACGATCGGTGGCCACATTCGCCGGGACGACCAGCACCCCGTACCGGCGGCGACGTTGACACTGATCAGCCAACGCGGACAACAGGTTTCGCGGGCGACCGCAGACGGCAGCGGCAGCTACACCATCGAGCCGCCCGCACCTGGCAGCTATGTCTTGATCGTCTCAGCGGACGGACATCAACCGACCG
>NZ_JAODNK010000205.1 GCF_025465275.1 Nocardia sp.
CTTCATGCCGCCCGGTCTGCTCGACTCCCAACTCGGCACGCTCGAGGATCCCGCTCCCGGCGAAGACATTATCGCCATCGAAATCGGGCCCCCGCCAAACGAAGTCGCGGCGACCGCCCTGGCAGCCATCACGGCGCATGACGGGTGAGGGGTTGACACGCTGATGCCGACGAGGTGACCGACGCAGTAGGTCACTGTCCACTCTCCACCACGCGAGTTCCGCGCCACGACCGGGGCTCAGACCTCGTCGGCGGCGAGCATGGCGAGGAGGGGCGCCATGCCGGAGTTGCGGACCGACCTCACCACCGGAGCGAGAGCCGCGCATATCTCCTCGACGCCCTCCTCGCCCAGCAGCGACACGCCTCCGGACCAGGACAGCTCTTCGGTTTGTTGCTCGACCTGGGCGCGCAGTCGGAGGCCTGTGCCGGTGAGGGTGCCCGCGCCTTAGCTAGGCTAAGCGCCGCTGAAACGCGCTGCAGGGCGATCCCGGAGAGGCCGCCTGCAAAATCGCCCTGCACCCATTTGGTGTCGTATCCCGTCGCCTCGACTCCGGCACGTGCCGCCACCCCGGCGGTCACGCTGGAGACTCAGCGTGACGGCCGACGAGTGGCAGACCCTGACGCGGCTCGGCTGTGCCGCCGTCATCGGCCGCATATAGCGATGTTGCTAGACGGTGGTGACAACCTCTTCGTAAGTCAGGCGCGGGGAGCGGGGAAACCAGGCGTCCGCACCGGGTATACCGATATTTACTACCACCAGGGCAGTGTGGGTGCCGTCCGGGAAGAAGTCCTTGTCCATGCCGACGGCGTCGAAGCCGTTCATCGGGCCCGCGGCGAGGCCCGCCGCGCGGATGCCCAGGATGAAGTAGCCGACTTGGATCAGGGCGTTGAAGCGTGCGGACTCCGTGCGGTAGTCCGGATCGGCGAAGTAATCCTTCGCGTCGGGAGCATGGGGGAAGACCGTCGGTAGGGTCTCGTGGAAGTTCAAGTCAGCGGCCAAGATCGCCGCTAGCGGCGCCGTGGCGGTCTTCAGTTTGTTGCCGTCGATCATGTGGGTCACCAGCCGTGCCCGTGCTTGTCGGCTGCGAACCAGAACCATCCGCAGCGGCTGCTGATTCATTGAGGTTGGGCCATACTTGACAAGCTCGTAAATGTTGCGAATCTGCTCGTCGGTGACCGGCGAGTCGGTAAACGTATTCGCGGTGCGCGCCTCCTTGAACAGCAGGTCTTGGGCTTCGACAGCAAGCGTGAGCTGGGTTTCTGGTTGCGCAGTGGTCACGGGGTCTCCTTGAAAGCTGTTGGGGGGCAGTGGAATCGGTCAGTCGTGGGTCACTCGGCGGGACTGTGTCAGCAGCTGCCCGCCCAAGCGGACGAGCACGTCGTGGACGACGCAGCTGGGCGCGATCTCCGGCTTGCTGTTCGGCCGGATCTTGACGACAAGGCAGTAGGCCGTGGACACGATGGTCCCGTCGTCCTGCGGCTGCAGGTTGATCATGTTGAACCAGTGCCTGCGTTGGATCGGATCGGCCTCGAAACGCTTGTGGAACTCGACGAGATCGAAGATGATGCCCGCTCTGGTTCGTGCCGGCGGCCTACCCGGCGTGTGCTCGAATTCTGCCGTCTCAGTGAAGGTTTTGGCATATCCGTGGATGTCGCGGTTGTCCAGCCGCTGCATCTGCTCGGCGTAGAACTGCTGGACGTCGGCGTACAACTCGGTGCGGCTGGTGACGACGGTCATTGTGACTCCTGTGGTACGGCGGGGCGTGGCTGCATGTCACGTTCTCCGATGTCGCTCTAGGTTGGCTCGAGCCACGCGGCGGTTGACCGGATCTATAGGACGCGCGACGACTCTGGAGCTCGAAAAGCCCCGCGAGCAAGGAAAATCCGATGGAGGAGTCATGGCGGAAAGTCAGCGAGTAGCACTGGTCACCGGAGCGACCAGTGGTATGGGCCTGGAGATCACCAAACACCTTGCAGCCCAGGGAATTGCGGTCTTCATTTGCGCCCGCGACCAGCAGAAATTGACCGATACGGTGAAGGGCCTGCAGGACGACGGCCACGAGGTGGACGGCACCGTCTGCGACGTCGGTGAAGCCGCGCAAGTTCGGGAGTACGTCGATGCGGGCGTGCGGCGGTACGGCCCGATCGACATCTTGGTCAACAATGCGGGCCGCAGCGGCGGCGGCGTCACCGCGCAGGTGACCGACGAACTGTGGTTCGACGTGATCAATACCAACCTCAACAGCGTCTTCCTGATGACCAAGGCTGTACTGAACGCGGGCGGCATGCTCGAGCGGGGCAGCGGCCGGATCGTGAACATTGCGTCCACCGGCGGCAAGCAGGGTGTCGTGCACGGTGCGCCGTACTCGGCGTCCAAACACGGCGTGGTCGGCTTCACCAAGGCGCTCGGACTGGAACTGGCCAAGTCCGGAATTACGGTGAATGCGGTGTGCCCAGGCTTCGTGGAAACCCCAATGGCCGAACGGGTTAGGGAGGTGTACTCCGGCCTGTGGGGTGTAGACACCGACGAGGTACACGCCCGGGTGAGCGCTCGGGTACCGATCGGGCGCTACGTGCAGCCGTTCGAAGTGGCGGCAATGGTCGACTACCTGATCGGCCCCGGAGCGGGTGCCGTCACCGCACAGGCAATGAATGTCTGTGGCGGACTGGGTAATTACTGAGGGTGGAGGGTCGTAGCAATGACCGAAGTATACGAAAACGCGACGGACGTGCCCCGAAGCGGCGGACCTGGACATGACGACTACCTCCGGATTCTGGAAGCCATCCAGACGGGTGCATTGCAACTGCTCGCGGGTTTCCAACAGCAGCCGGCTGCGCTGCGTTTCCATGTGGGGGACGTGACAATAGAAGCGGAATGGCAGGTGGGGGCCGCGCCGATGCTTGCCGCGGCGCCGCCGCCGGTGGCTGAACCTGTTGCTACCCGCGAGAACACGGATCTCGGCGCGGTTGTCCGCGCGCCCAGCGTCGGCGTGTTCTACCGTCGCCCGGAGCCGGGCACGGAACCCTTCGTCGAAGTGGGTGACCGCGTCAACACAGGACAGCAGATCGCCATTGTGGAGGCAACGAAGCTGATGATCCCGGTGCACGCCCAGGCAAGTGGCATGATCACCGCGATCCTCAAGGAAGACAACGAGCCGGTCCAATTCGATGAACCCCTGTTCTCGTATTCTCCCGAATGACAGGTGAATTCATGCAAGCGGACGAGAGCGGCGCCAGGTCAGCACCCGGCGTTGCCTTCGTCCGCCGACCCGTGCGGCGCCGATCAGAGTGAGGACGTCGCCGGCCAGCGAGATCTGGCGTACCTGTTCGGTATTCGCCCATGCAGGGTTGGAGCAGACGGTGATCGCATGCACCACCTCAGCGCCGCGGCGGCGCCAGGTTCCCGCGTAGCCCATGAAAGGCGGTGGTTCCGTGGCAGAGTCGGTGCGCATCATGCTCACCGACATATATCCGTGCGCACCGTAGATCAGCAGGCCGCGCGGTGAAACACCAAGCGGCCCTTTGCTGGTCGCTTCGTGTTCGTCGATGTCGTAGTAGGACATCAGCTCCCATGTTCCGACGAGATCGCTCGCGTTCATGGATCCCACGATGGCGGCTGCCGCTCTAATCACGCTGTAGCCGAACCGCGGGCGAACCGATGACTGATCCGCACCAGCCGCCAGATGACTTCGAGCTCGTCGAGATCCCGTGGCCCGTAGACCATCACCACCGACGCCGGCAGGAACTGCTGGCGTGCCATCGGGTGCGGCTCTGCCCAGCCCCGCGCGATCGACTCTGTCACAGCATCCTTCGGCAGACACATGTGCAGGCTGCCGTCGCCGCGCCCGTGCAGGTGCGCGAATTCGGTGCCGACCAGAAATGCGTCACCAGGCCCCTTGGCCATCGTCGGCCGTAGATGTAGCGCCCGGGTATCGGGCAGCGAAACGCCACTGCGGCCGAGCAGCACCCCGTTCAGCGTCATCATCCGCGACCACAGAGTCTCCTGCAGGTCGGGCGACGCCAGCTGACTGAGCTGCTGATGCGGATTGCGCGTGCGGGTGTGCGGACGTTCGCCGGGGCGGTCCGGCAGGTCGACTTGCCCGTCCACAGTTGTCGTTGTCATGACTGTGCTCCCTTCAGTTTTCGCGTGCGTTGTCCGCGCACGCCCCTGGAACCACAGTACTTTCTAAAGTATAGTGGTTACCAAGAGGAAAGTGACCACCCGGGAGATTCTGTGACTGCCACTGTCGATCCATGTCCGATTACGCCGGTGATCGACCTTGTCTTCGGTCGCTGGTCCACCCAGGTGCTCTGGGTCCTGATCCACGACGGCCGTCTCCGCTTCACTGAACTCCAGCAGCGTATTCCGGGCCTCACTCCGAAGGTCCTCACTCAGCGTCTACGCCAACTTGAACGCGACGGCCTGGTGACACGGACGTACCACGCCGAGGTCCCGCCCCGAGTGGAATACGAGGCCACCCAGACCGCCAAGACCCTGACCCCGGTCTTCACCAGCATCGTGGACTGGTCTGGCGAGCATTTCAGCGAGGTGCTCGCGGCCCGGGAGTCCTACGACACCTCGCACCGAGCCTGAACAACGGCCCGCGCTAGTACAGATTCGCCTGACGCACCGGGGCGAGGTCCAAGAGATATCCGGCTAATTCGCGTGGCATCGTGATCATGCAGTCGTGGCCGGTGGGCAGTAGGTGTACGCGTCCAGCCGGCAAATCGGCGGGCGGGAGCGTGCGTGGCATCGCGGCACGCATGGCCTTGAAGTCCTCGCCGCCCTCAGCGCAGTGCACATGGGTCACCGGAATAGCCGCCAGCGCTTCGGGATTCGTCAGCTTCATCGGCTGCTGAAATGTCTTCAGCGACTGGGCGGTCTGCATCGAGGCCAGCCAGCCGAGATCGGGTTCCTCAGTGACGCCGTACAACCCGCCGTCGCCCATGGGTTCGGTCTGCGGTGGTACGCGCCAGCCGTCACCGTGCGCGACCGCCGCAGCGGCGAAGGCGTCCACCATGCCGGGCATGATGTCAGCGACCGCCTCGCCGTCCTGGGGTACGAACGTATCGATGTAGACGAGTTCGGCGACGCGATCCGGAACGGCGTCGGCAACCGCGGTGATGACAATGCCCGCGTAGCTGTGGCCGACCATGATCACCTCGGTCAAGTCCTTGAAGGTGATCATGCCGACCAGGTCTTCGACGTGAGTGTCCAGGCCGACATCGGGGGTAAGCAGGTCTGCGCGGTCGCCGAGACCGACCAGCGACGGGGCAAGGACACGGTGCCCCGCATCCTCCAGTACCGAGGCGGTTCGCTGCCAAGCCCAGCCACCGTGGAACGCGCCATGGACGAGCAGATATGTCGACACGATCAGTTCTCCCTGAATCTCGTTAGGGCAGTGACGGTCCCGGGTACGGCTGCCGCCGGCGGCACGTGTTCGGGCCGGATACCGAGGCCGATCACCCGGGCGATCAGCCGCGACAGGCGGGGGAAGCGGCGCAGCAATCGGACGAGGAGCGGCCTGTCGGTGCCCGGCCGCCCGACAGTCGGGTAGAGATCCGACAGCAACCGCAGTTGCGCAAATTGCACGACACGCATGGCGAATTCGCGTCTGCGCTGGACGGCGCGCAGCTGTGGGACGGTAGGTGTCGCATCCGCGGTGAGGATCGGCGCGAGCAGGCGGGCAGCCGCGATCGCATCCTGCACAGCAAGATTGATACCGACTCCACCGGCGGGAGACATTGCATGGGCCGCGTCGCCGATTGCCAACAAGCCGGGCCGATACCAGCGCCGCAGCCGATCCACCCGCACATCAAGCGGTTTCACGTCACCCCACTCGCGGATCTCCGCCTCGAGGTGCGGCGCGAGGCTCGGATAGATCGCGGCGAGTCCGGCGCGGAACTCGGCGAGCCCCGCGTCCTTGATCGCCGTGAACCCGCCTTTGGGGATCATGTACGCGACCTGGAGGTAGTCGCCGCGGTCGAGGCAGACGATGAAGAAGCCATTGCCGCTTCGCACGGCGGGCAGGCGTTCGCCGTCAGGCTTGCCGATCCGGAACCACAGCACATCCATCGGCGCCGCGCTCGCCGCAACCTCCAGTATGCCGTCGGCGCGCACGATCGAATTGCGCCCATCGGCGGCGATCACGATCCTGCACCGGACCTCGACCGGTCCGTCCGGAGTGCGCACTCGCGCCCCGATCACCGCATCGTCGTCATGGATAAGCTCGGTCACCTCGGCCTGCTGCACCAGCCGGAACCCTGGATACCGTCGGCCCACCTCGGCGAGGAAGTTCAGCACGTCCCACTGCGGCATGAATGCCACGAAGGGGAAACGTCCTGGGAGCTGGCGAAAGTCGGCGAAGATCACCGGCCCGGTCACGGTGGCCATAGGCAGCTGCGACAGTTCGACGTGCGGCAGTTCGAGGAATTCCGTGGCGAGCCCGAGTTCGTCCATCGCCCGCAGTGTGGAGGGATGCACGGTGTCGCCGCGGAAGTCTCGCAGGAAATCCGGATGCTTTTCCAGTACCAGCACGTCAACGCCCGACCTGGCCAGCAGCAGACCCGCCATCAGGCCGGAGGGTCCACCACCGACCACGCACACGTCGGCCGATTCGGTTGTCACGCCAGGCATGTCGGCACCTGTCCGTCGTTATAGACGATCATCTCGTCGAAGATCGACAGCACATCCAGTGGCTCGCCCGGCGGACCTCCCGCCCAGTCGGCGTTGGCGCGGTGCAGATTTCCGACAAGACGTTCCTGGTCGACCAACTCCGCGAACTCGCCCGGATCAGTCTGCAGCGCGATGGTGAGCGGGGTGAGGCCGAGTGCCCGACCTTCCGCCGCCACATGCTGCACCCACCGTAGATACCGCAGTGTCTGGTCGAAAATCTCCGGCCCGGTCGCTGGACCATGCCCGGACACCACCGTTTCCGCGCCGAGTGCCGCCAGCCGCTGCACCGCGGTGATCGAGCCGCTGACCGACCCCATCAGGCAGAACGGCGCCGCACCCGACATCACCAGATCCCCGGCGAACAGCACCTTCTCGCCAGGGAGCCATGCCACCACATCGTTGGTGGTGTGCGCGACGCCTCCCAAATGGATGAGCTCGACGCGACGCTCGCCGATATGCAGGGTCAGCTTGTCGCTGAAGGTGATGCTGGGCAAGGTGACCCGGACGTCACCCCACTCCACCTGCGGCCAAAGTTTCGTTAGCGCGAGACCGGTTTCGATCATCTCGGGCCGAATCCGATCGTGCCCGATGACGATCGCGGTGGGACCGAAGTGATGATTGCCGAAGTTGTGGTCGCCGTGGTGATGGGTGTTGACGATCGTTCTAGCGGGGCCGATATCGAGTCCATCGACGAACTCGACCAGGCCGCGAGTGCGCCCCTCGGTCGCCAGGGTATCGATCACGACCGCACCGTCCGGGCCCGCCAGCACACCCGCATTGCTGACACACCAGCCGCCTCGGCTGTGCGTGTATGCATAGACCCGGTCGGCGATTTCGCGAACGACCGATGCTCCGGCGAGTTCGGGTAGTTCAGTCGCGGTCATGCCGGTGACTTCCTCGTCTGGAAATACCGCACTGCACAGAGCAGCGTATTACGGCTGTTCGTCGACAGTGCCTCGGTGAGGTATTCGCGAGCATCGGCGAGATCGGTTTCGGCACCGAGGATCTCGCGGGCGACGGCAGGATTGATCGCGACGGTGTGCCGTGCCGTAACTACCGCGCCGTCGGGTGCATCCGCGAATTCCCATGCACCGCTGTGCCCGAACAGCATGGCGGGTGGCAGCAGCTGCTTGTAGTCGATCCGCTCCCGGTGAGAACAAATACGCACCGACTTCGTGGTGTGCGGAATACCGCCGGCGGTCACCGTATCCATCTCCATCAGCTGAACGGCGTCATCGTCCTCAGTGAGCTCGATGCGGCTGACGTGCGGGACATGCTCTGGCCAGCGTTCGCTGTGGTACACGAAGTCGTACAGCTCAGCCGCCGAAATATCCAGCCTGACAGAGTCTTCGAAGGTATGGATCACGTCGTCGATCCGATGCCCCAGCTCCGCGATGCGTGCCAGCGCGGCCAGCTCGGTCTCGCTGTTGCGGTCCACCGCATCTGCCACGAGATCCGAGTCGGTGCCGTCCACCACGGTGAAGTGGTGGTCCAGCCTGACCTTCGTTGTGCCGGGCACGATTTCGTGGAACGACCAACTGCCCCCCATTGACGCGATCGGTGCCTGATTGCGCTCCTGCTCGAATGTGATGCGACGTTGCGCCGCATCGAGCACCCGCCGTGAAGTCCAGTTATTGACCTCGCCATTGACGGTCGCCCACAACCGGAATCGCTCCTCGTTCGGCCCTCGGTGCAGATGGCGTACCAGCACGCTCGGCTCGAAGATCACCGGCCACTTGGTAACATCGGCCACCAGCGCATAGACCGCTTCCGGTGCCGCCTGCACCACCTTGGAGTGGCTCATTACCTGGATGTTCATACCGCACGCTGCAGTTCACTATTGACGATATCGATCAGCTCCTGCGGCGTCTTGACGTCGATGAGCTGTTCCTCCGGAATGGTCACGCCGAAATCGCGCTGAATCTGCGAGGCCGTCTCGATGAGCGCTAGCGAGTCGTAGCCGAGCTGCTCGAAGTCGAGGGCCGCGATGTCGCCGTTGAGTTCGGGGATGTCCTCGCCGCCTGCGGACTCCACGAGAATCCGGCGTAGCTCGGTGATGGTCATGATCATGATCAGGCTCCCTGAGTAGACGTTCGGGTCAGTCGGATACTGCGCGCACGACGACAGCCGAGTTGAAACCCCAACGGCCGCGGGCGAGCACTAGGGCACAGCCGACGGTGGCGGGCCGTGGAGTACCGAGGACCAGATCAATCCGGCAGTCCTCGGCAAGAGTGGTGGTGCAGGCGGTCGGTGGGATCACCGAGTCGCGAATAGCCAACAGTGCGGTCACGATGTCGAGGGGACCTGCGCCCGAAAACAACCGTCCGGTCAGCGGTTTCGATGCGGTGACCGGAACACCGCCGGCACCGAAGATGGCCTCAATGGTCGCGGCCTCGTCCCGATCACGGTCAGGAATACCGGTCGCGTCGGCGAAGACGACATCGACATCGCCTGGTGCGATCCCCGCATCAGCGAGTGCGAGTTCGGCCGCCCGGCGCAAGCCCGACGGCTTTCCGGAGTCCGGCGGCGGGTCGAATGTCGAGGCGTAACCGGCGATTTCACCGTGCACCCTCGGTACTCCGCGAGATCTTGCAGCCGCGGCATCCTCGACCACCAACATCGCGCCGCCCTCGCCAGGCACATAGCCGGCGGCGTCGGCATCGAACGGCAGATAGGCGCGGGCCGGTTCGGTTGCGATGCTCACTCCGCCGCTGGCCAGATGCGAGGCCCAACCCCATGGATCCAGCGCCGAATCCACGCCACCGGTGACCACCAGCGGGGTGCCGCGGCGCACTGTGCGCCGCGCGTGCCCGACCGCATCCAGCCCGCCCGCCTGCTCCGCGACGAGCGCGCTGCTCGGTCCGCGCATGCCGTGCCGGATCGAGATCTGCCCGGTGTTCACCGCGTAGAACCACGCGAACGACTCGTACACGCTCACATGCCCGGAACCGCGCGACCACAGCTTGTTGAACTCTCGATGCGTGAATTCGAAACCACCGGAAGCATTTCCGGTGACCACACCCATGTCGTAGTCGGTCAGCTCCGACGTGTTGACCTTCGCGTCGTCCAGCGCCCACTGCGCGGCCACCAGTGCCATCCGCGTAGACACATCGGTCTGCGGCAGCAGTCGACTCGGCAGATGCTCGGCCGCGTCGAAATCGGCGATCTGTCCGGCCAATCGCGCGGCGGACCGGCTCGCTTCGAACCGCGTGAGCGGCGCGATGCCGCTCCGGCCCGCCAGTACAGATTCCCAGAAGCATTCGACACCAAGGCCATTCGGTGCGAGCACCCCCATTCCGGTCACCAGGATCATGCCGCCATCTCCTTCTGCTTGCGAAGCACCATTGCGCTCTGGAAGCCGCCGAACCCGCTGCCCACGGTGAGTACCGTGTCCATCCGGTGGTTGCGCGCAACCAGCGGCACGTAGTCGAGATCGCATTCCGGATCGGGCTCGTGCAGGTTCGCCGTCGGCGGCACCACCTGGTATTTGAGAGCCAATAGTGAGGCCGCGATCTCGACCGAGCCGATCGCGCCGAGCGAGTGGCCGACCATGGATTTGATCGAGCTCATCGGGGTCGCATATGCGTGCTCACCGAGGCTGCGCTTCACTGCCGCAGTTTCGTGCCGATCGTTCTGCCTGGTGCCCGAGCCGTGGGCGTTGATGTAACCCACTCTGGTCGGGTCGATCCGTGACTCGTCCAGCGCGACCCGAATCGCCTCGGCCATCTCCCGGCCATCGGCCTTGAGGCCGGTCATGTGGTATGCGTTGCATCGCGTGGCGTAGCCGGTGATCTCCGCGTAGATGTACGCGCCACGCATACGCGCGCTCTCGTACTCCTCCAGCACGAACATCGCGGCACCCTCGGCGAGCACGAAGCCGTTGCGCGAGTTATCGAATGGGCGGGAGGCATGCTCGGCGTCGTCATTGTATGACGTGGTCGCCTTGATCGCGTCGAAGCAGGCCACCACGATCGGTGTGATCGGGGTGTCCGCAGCACCGGCCACCATGACATCAGCCGAGCCCTCCCGGATCAGCTGCACCGCATGGCCGACCGAGTCCAGCCCCGAAGTGCAGCCGTTGGAGACCATGGCGACCGGCCCCTCGGCTCCCACGCTCCAAGCCACCTCGGCCGGCATCACACTGGGCACCATGTAGTCGAACATGTGTGGCGACAGGTACGCCTCGTCTACCAACCAGTTCTTCCCGGAGTCGGACAGCACCAGATATTCCTGCTCCAGGCTGGTGGCCGCGGCGACCGCGCTGCCCAGGCTCACCCCGAGCCGGTGCGGATCGACGGACTCGATGTCGATGCCACTGTCGGACACCGCCTCTCGTGCGCACACCACGGCGAACTGCACCGCTCGGTCCATGCGTCGAATTTCCCTGGGTGACAAGCCTTCTCGGACGGGGTCGAAATCTGCTTCGCCCGCGACCTGTGACCGGTACGGTGTGGGGTCGAAGAACGAAATCCGACGCGTGGCCGTGCGACCCTCGGACAGCAGCTTCCAGAACTCGTCCTGGCCGGATCCGCCGGGCGCACGGACTCCGAGGCCGGTGACGACAACGCGGCGACTCATCGCGCACCACCGGATGTGTTGGTGTTCATGGCGTTATCTCCCTTCGATGGTGCGATCAAGCATCGAAGGTGTTCCTCGAACCTCGCTCTAGTGTGCGAGTGGAGTTGTTCTCTAGCGGGAGCGCGCAGGCTCTCGAAGAGATCATCTGGACGGCACCGTCTGGACTATCACTTGTTCGCCAAGCCTTGTTCCCCGAGCACAGGAGAAACGCGTGACGAAGTCAGCACACAGCCTGGACAGTGCCGCGGACTGGGTGCTCTGCCCGGCATGTCTGATTCCGCTGTACGGCAAGCGGTTTGCGCGAGACCTCGATGTCTGTGGTGAATGCGGCAGGCACGCTCCGGTGACCGCCGAGCAACGCCTCACTCAACTCGCCGACGAAGGCCATTTCGAACCGCTCGCGATCATCCCGACCGACGACGACCCGCTGATCTTCGCCGACACCAAGCCCTACCGGGACCGGCTCGCTGTCGCCCGGGCGCGCACCGGAATGCATGATGCCGCACTGTGTGCGCTCGCCAAGATCGACGACAACCCGGTGATAATCGCGGCTATGGACTTTCGCTTCCTCGGCGGCAGCCTCGGCACCGCAGTCGGCGAGATGATCACCTCGGCGGCGGAAACCGCGCTCGCCGAACGGATCCCACTGCTCATTGTCACCGCCTCCGGCGGCGCGCGAATGCAGGAGGGCCCGCTGTCGCTGATGCAGATGGCGAAAACCACTGCGGCGCTGGAGCAGTTGGACCGCGCCGGGATCCTCACCATCACGCTGATCACCGACCCCACCTACGGCGGTGTGGCGGCCTCCTTCGCAACGCTCTCGGATGTCCTGATCGCCGAGCCGGGCGCACGGCTCGGCTTCGCGGGCCGACGGGTGATCGAGCAGACGATCCGGCAGGAGCTCCCCCCGAGATTCCAGACCGCCGAATTCTTGCTGGAGTGCGGGTTAATCGACATGATCGTGCCTCGTGCGGGTCTACGGCAGGCGTTGAGCTCGCTGCTGCGAGTGGCCCGGACGGTCGACCCGAACGGCGATGCGATGGACACCGAGCTCGACCCGGGCACCATCACCGACCCAGGCCAGGTCGCGGACAGCGATCCCTGGATACAGGTTCGGCGCGCCCGCTCCCTGAGCAGGCCGACCGCCCTCGACTACTTCGCCCTTGCGTTCGACGGCTTCCAGGAGCTTCGCGGGGATCGGATCTCGGGCGACTGCGCTGCCATTGTCGGTGGCACTGCGTGGCTCGGTGCCCAGCCGGTCGTGGTGATCGGGCACCAGAAGGGTCATGAACCGAAGGAGTTGATGGCGCGCAACTTCGGCATGCCGACACCGGCCGGCTACCGGAAGTCGGCGCGGCTCATGCGTTTTGCCGAAAAGCTCGGGTTACCTGTGATCACTCTGATCGACACCCCGGGCGCCTACCCCGGCGCTAGCGCTGAAGAACAAGGCCAGGCGGTGGTCATCGCCGAGAACATCCGGCTGATGTCCGCGCTACGGGTGCCGGTGATCAGCGTCGTAATCGGCGAGGGCGGCAGCGGCGGCGCGCTCGCGCTCGGCGTTGCGAACCGGGTACTGATGTTCGCGAACGGGACGTACTCGGTGATCAGCCCGGAAGGGTGCGCGGCCATCGTGTGGAACGATCCCGCGGCCGCACCGAAAGCCGCTGCCGCACTGTCGCTCACCGCGCGGGATCTGCTCCGGCTCGGTGTCGTCGACGCGGTGTTGCCCGAACCCGGCGACGATGTCGGCAGTGCGCCGCTGGCGGCCGCGAACCAGCTGCACCGAGCCCTGGCGGCAAGTGTGGGCGAGCTGTCCGGGCTCAGCGGTGCGGACCTCGCGCGCGAGCGCCGTGCCCGCTTCCGCGCATTCGGTGCGCGGCCGCAGGTGCCCGTCCGGTCGGTGGCGTAAGGGAGTGCGGAACATCATGTTCGAGAAGATTCTGATCGCCAATCGTGGCGAGATCGCGCTCCGAGTCGCGCGCACCTGCCGGGAACTCGGCGTGCGCACAGTCGCGGTGCACTCGGTTGCCGACGCGGATTCGGCCGTGGTGCAACTCGCCGACGAGGCAGTGCAGATCGGCCCCGCAGCTGCCAAACGCAGCTATCTGAACGCCGCGGCAGTACTTGCGGCCGCCGAGCTGACCAGCGCCGACGCGATCCATCCGGGATACGGATTTCTCTCGGAGTCACCGGATTTCGCGGACGCCTGCTGCGCGGCGGGCGTCACGTTGATCGGACCACCTGCCGATGTGATGGCCCAACTCGGCGACAAGCAGTCGGCGCGCATGCTGATGGCCAAGGCGGGTCTGCCGCTGCTACCCGGAAGTCTCGATCCGCTCGAGCCCGACGAGGCCCAAGCACTGGCCGATTCGATCGGGTATCCGGTGATCATTAAGGCTGCCGCGGGCGGTGGCGGCCGTGGCATGCAGGTGGTACGCGACAGCGCAGCATTCCCGCGCGCCTTCCGAGAGACTCGCGCGACAGCACGAATGTTGTTCCGCGACAGTCGGGTCTATCTGGAGAAGTATCTGGAGGGCGCCAGGCACGTCGAGATCCAGGTGCTGTGCGATGGCTTCGGCAGCGGCGTACACCTGGGCGAGCGAGACTGCTCGGTGCAGCGCAGACATCAGAAACTCATCGAAGAATCCCCGGCACCGCGCCTGCCGGACGGGCTGGCCGACCGGATGAGCAAATCTGCGGTGGCCGGGGTGTTGGGGGCAGGCTATGTCGGCGCGGGCACCGTAGAATTTCTGGTCGATCGGGACTGGAATTACTACTTCATGGAGGTGAACTGCCGGATTCAGGTAGAACATCCGGTAACCGAGATGGTGACTGGCATCGATCTGATCGCCGAACAGATCCGGATCGCGGCCGGGCAGCCTCTCGGCTTCACCCAGGATCGTATTGCCTTGCGCGGCGTGGCGATTGAATGCCGGATAAATGCCGAGGATCCGGCGGCGGAATTCGCACCTGCTCCAGGAATTGTGGCCGAATTCATACCGCCGGGCGGCCCTTTCGTCCGCGTCGACACCCACCTGCACGCCGGGTATTCTATACCGCCACAATACGATTCGCTCTTGGCGAAGCTGATCGTGTGGGCGCCGGACCGGGACCAGGCACTCGCCCGCATGCAGCGAGCCCTCGCGGAATTCCGGATATCTGGTGCCCGCGTGCAAACTACGCGGGACTTCCTGTCCGAGGTACTCGATCATCCCGCCATGCGCTCCGCCACGCATTCGACCGCGCTGGTGGACGAATTGCTGAACGGGCGTTAGCGGATATTAGGCGGGTTCGGCCGAGGCCGTGCGGAATTCGAGGGAGTTCCAACCGATCAGGTAGCTGGCGTGGCGGCTGTTGAGCATGGCGCTGACCGATACTTCCGAGGCGGCGAGGATGTCCTGATGCAGCCTCTTCAGCTTCTGACACGGATCGAGGCCGAGGTCGTGCTGCATGGATCTGCCGAACTGCTGGAAGGACTCCAAGGCGAGGGCGCGCTGGCCCGAAAGGCACAGGGCGTACATATAATACGCCTGCAAGCGCTCGTTCAGCGGATGCTGTAGGGCGAGCCGTGCCAGGTCGGGACTGGCCTCGCGGTGCCTGCCGAGCCGCAGCTGGGCCTCGACCCGCAGCTCGATGTTGGCGAGCCGCAGATGATCCAGGTGCGAGATCTCCGCAGCGAGCGGGCCGCCGCCCTCCACGTCGACCAGCGCGGGGCCGCTCCACAGCGCTTCCGCGGCGGTGAAGAGATCGACAGCGCGCTGGTCGTCGCCGGTTCTGGCGGCGCATCGAGCGGCTTCGGACATCGTTTGATAGTCGCGCATATCGAAGCCGCAGTTTTTCACATCGAAAGAATATCCTTTGCTGCGGGTGAGAAGAAACCGATCGGCCACTTCAGCCTGCCGGAGGTTGAGCTGTTCCGCCATCTTCTTTCGAATGCCGAGCACGTACGTTTGCACGACGGTAACAGCGCTTCGCGGCGGATCGTCGTTCCATAGTTCTTGGATCAGAGCGGACACAGGGACGACAGTATTGTGCCTGACCAGGAGTAATGCCAGGAGTTGGCGTTGCTTTTGAGCAGTTGGAGTGGCGTTGTGATTGTTTAGCGCAAGTGTCAGCGGACCTAGCACGCGAGCGCACACCGGATACGTCATTCGAAGCTCTCCTAGCGTAAATCCCTTACCAACGTTACATTCTCTAATCCCACCACGCCGTAGGTGGATTATATAATATCTAAAATAATGTATCCACGCGATGAAACCTGAGTAAGATCAGAGTTAACTACCTCCGAACATCAGCGAGGGTTAGGTGCAGCAAGCATCACCCATACCGGGTTCAGCACGATGCGGGAGGCGGCAATGGGAAGTTCAGCTTGGGCATTACGGATCCGTACGGCTGAAGCAGCGTGAAGGCCCGCCATTTTCGCAAGACGAGCCTCTATACCTTAACGACGCCCGGTCCTGCCGAGAAGACGATCGATGACCACCGTAGTCGGAATCCGACAGCCGTCCTGAACGTGGTGCCGTGCACTCGTTCGGCTTCGCTCATGACACCGAGGTTTGGCCACGACGCCGGTCGACCGTCAAACAGGCAGTTACTGTGCCGTGATCCAACACGTCTGGCCGGCTGCCGAAAGCCTGCTCAGTGGCTTGTAGGCTCCGCCGTATGACGAGCATCTCCGATCCCCAGATCACGGAGTTTTTGTCGCAGGGCACGCGGACCGCGAAGGTCGCGTTCACGGCGAGCGATGGGCGGCCCATGGTGACACCGGTTTGGTTTGTCGTCGAGGGCAATGAACTCGTGTTCAATACCGACGCGACCAGCGGCAAGGCGAAAGCGTTCGCGCGGGACCCACGCGTGATGGTCAGCGTTGACCTGGAGGCGCAGCCGTATGCGTTCGTAGAGGTGCAGGGCGTGGTAACGGTGTCGGAGGATCAGGACGAGCTGCTCCGCACGGCGACGGAGCTCGGTGCCCGGTACATGGGCGTCGAGCGCGCCGCGGAGTTCGGCAAGCGCAACGGGGTACCGGGCATGCTCGTGGTACGTGTGCGACCGACGAAGGTAGCCGCGATGTTCAACGCGACCGCACCAGACTGATCGGCAGCCATACATTTCATCGGCGCCGGTCCTCGGACGGGGCGGCACCACCCCGACCCGATGTAGTTCTTCCGGATGCACCGCCCTGATCTAATCGATCCCGATCCCGCCTCACGAGTTTCCGATCCGGTGGATCTGATCGATGTTCGAGACGACCGGCTGGCAGTGCCGCGAATACGAAACCACGGCACACCAGGCAACCAATCCTGTTTGCCCCCACACGTGACGCCGTAGATCATTGCCCCGGCCGCGTACCCTTAGTTGCCTCTATCTGCTCTTGTGCGAGCAGGAGTGTGTGTTGGGGGAATAGAGGCGTGCTCGATGAGCATCGAGCACGTTGAAGACGTAGCGAAGAAGACCAGCAGGACGGCCCGAAAACACGCTGAGGCGTTCGCATTCGCCCGCAGAACCATCCTCACTGTCAGTCCGGCAGGGGCGGCACCTTGTCGAAGTCCGGCGGCCGGTTGTAGGCGTCGATGCTGGGCTTGGCCGTACTGAGTGCCTTCCAGATCCCACCACGTCGACGGGTTTCGCGACTGATCGGTAACCGACGCCTCGGGGCGTCGGTTACGTCCCTGGCCGATGCGACGTTTCTTGCGCACCCGCACCGGTCTTTCCAATCCCTCCTCCCACCAGAGTTGTTGCGTCCGTTTATGGTTGGCCACAAACCCTCACCGCGACATAACGTACACACCTTGCGCCAACCTCACCGCGGATGGCGCCGCGAGATCACGCGCAGCCGCTGTCGCAGCGCCCGCTCAATGCCGGCGATCACCGGCTACCGGCGTTGCACCGAGCGGGACTGCCCGCGACCGCGCACGCACGGTGTTGCGACACCCGTGTCCTGTGTCAGCGAATCGTCCCTAATGTGGGCGCCTTGACCTGCGGTAAGGAAACTCGAGTGGCGAACCGGCGGCTGTCGAAGCTGCTGCTAGACCGCAAATTTGATAGATTCCGCCATCAGATGTTGCTTGATTTCGCGTGAGTAGCTATCGACACCAGCCGCATCGACGAAGCCCCGGCTCACACCAACGTCGTGGTGTTGACGATTCCTGTCAGCCGGGTCCGGGGCCGAAGTCACCTTGACGCCAAATCACATCCAGCAGGACTTGCCGGAACCGCCACCCGTCGGGTGTACGCGTGACCGCGCCGGTGAGTAGGCCGCCGGCCACGAAAAAGTCGTGGGCGTCACCGCTCTTGGGGGAGGACGGCGGGACATGGTGAGTGACAAGGGTCTTGGCGCGGAAGTCGGCCCGATTGTCGGCGAGGTCGATGAGGTAGTTCGTAAAGATGTGCTGGGTAGCTCCGAAAGGCGACATGACATCTGCATGGAACGCGTCCATACCCTCGATGCCATGGTGATCACCCGGCGGAAGTTCGACGTTGGCGTCCTCGGTGAACAACGTCGGCAGCGTAGCGGTGAAGGTCCTGTCGTCGAAAAGTTCAGCATACCGATCGAGCAGCTCGCTGATAGCGATCCGATCGGCCAACCGCTGTATCTCGGCGAACAATTGCGCGCCCTGCTCTACGGGCATTGCCATCGACCCTCCTAGCGATAGTTTGAACACCAGGCCGAAAGGGATCCTCGCACAGTTATCACACCAAACAACACAGCCAGTACTGAATCGCCCCGGGTTCGATGCACACCGAGTTATCTGTCTCCAGCCGGTTGCTCGGCGTGGAGTGAATAATAGTCGGCTTCATACTCGACCGGTGGTTTGCGGCCGAGCCGGTGCATAAGACGAGAGCCGTTGAACCAGCTCACCCGGTCCGCCGTGACGAGCTCGACGTCGGCCAACCGGTGCAGCGGACCGCGCCGGAACGGCGAATCGTCACGAATCGCTTCGGTCTTGTAGAGCCCAATTGTGGTCTCGGCCAACGCATTATCGTATGCGTCGCCCACCGATCCGATCGACGGAACCATGCCCGAGAGCAGCAGGGTTTCCCCGAGCCGCACCGACGTGTATTGCGACCCGGCGTCCGAATGATGAATCGTATTGCCTGCCAACGGATATCCCTCACGAGCACGAACCGTCGCTGCCTGGCGGATCGCGGAGTTCACGAACGCGGTCGCTTTGCTGGTCGAGCATTCCCAGCCCAAAATCCGTCCGGCATAGGCGTCGATCACGAACGCCGTGTACACGAACGCGCCGGTCACCAATCTGACGTAAGTGAAATCCGCGACGAGCAGGACGTTCGGTGCCGGCACCCGGAACTGCCGATCCACCAGGTCCGGTGCCCGCGAGGCGGCCGGGTCCGGTTCGGTGGTGCGAATCTTCTTGCGTCGCATCACACCTTTCCAATCGTTGGCCCGCATGAGCCGCTCGACGGTGCATCTGGCGACCGGGATGCGCTGGCGTTGCAGGTGCGCCCACATCTTCTCGGCCCCGTACAACGATTCCGGTGCCCGACGACCGCGTTCGTCGGCCTCAAAGACCCCGGCCAGGATCTCGGTGACCGCGGTGTCCCACAGCGACCTCTTCGACGGCGCTCGTTTCGCCCAGGCGTGGAAGGTTCTCGGGGCGATCTTGCATCCGTGCGCGGTCAGCGCACGGCAAATCGGAGCGACCCCGAACCGAGCTCGATGCTCGGCGATGAACGCGCAGATTATCGGTGTCGCGGGTCGCTCTCCCGCGCGAAGAAACTTGTTGCCGCCTTGAGGATTTCGATGGTCTGTTCCAATTCGGCGATCTTGCGGTTCTGCTCCCGGATCACCTTCGCTGCGTCGGTCGAGACACCGCCGGTTTCACCGGTGTCGACCGCGGCTTGGCGGATCCATTTGCGCAGGGTCTCAGCGGTCATTCCCAGCCGGGCCGAGACCGCGGTGATCGCGGCCCACTCGATGTCGTACTGGTCACGGTGATCTGCGACCAGCCGGACAGCCTTGGCCTTGGTCGCTTCGTCGTACTTCGCAGGCATGATCTGCCCATCCTTCCCAAGAAAGAAGGTGAGCACCAAACCCGGGGTGATTCAGTACTGACCCGTGTCCGCGCGACGAGACCATCCCGTATCAGTTCGGGTGAGATTGTGTCCGGTCGGTGAAACACGACGGCCCTCATCAGATATGTCGAGTCAGTTGCCACATACACCGAGCCGGTCGTCAAGACTTCATCAGCTTCGTGGAGCCAGGACAAACCGAGCAAGCCTCTTGGCCATCGGCCAGGTCAACCCCTGTGCAGGCCAGCCGCTAGGCCGCGAGCAAACCATAGTGGCAGAACGAACAGCTTGAGGACGATCAATTGGCAAGTAGGACGATTGACTGGCACCGGACAACCCGGAACCGTTGCTGCAGAAGCACTACTGCCCTACGGCGATCAGTTGAGTACGCGTCGCAGGAGGGCTTCGGAGGCCGACATGTAGCGATTGACGTAGGCCCTATCGAGGCCGGGAGTCGGCAGGATCGGTTGGGCTTTGTGACCGAACATCAGCTCGGTCCTCCCTTCGAGTTCCGGGCAGAATAGGAGTGGCACCATTCGCTTCGCGTAGGACTCAGGAGATTGCATGAAGATGCCGGCGGCCGTCTCGACGAGTCTGTGTGTGATGCTGCCGTCACCCAAGTAGTTGCTGCGGATGTCGGTTTTGATGAGGAAAGGTGCCAAGCCGAAGAATGCCGGACCGGGGAACCGGTCCTTCGCGCCGAGTATGAGAACCTCGTTCCCTGCGATGGTGTTGGCGTGTGCAACCATAGGTTTGTAGTTCTTCTCAGTGCCTGTGAACAAACTGCTCACTTCCGTGGCTGGGTGCGGGCGAGGCGTCGGGACATGAGCATGATCATCGACCAGGTCACCCAGGCTTCGTGATGGTCAGGCAGGCGTTCGTAGTCGCGAATGC
>NZ_JAODNK010000238.1 GCF_025465275.1 Nocardia sp.
TCATGCCCGAGCACGCCGACCCCGGCGCCGTCCAACTGCACGTGGCCGCCGCCGCCGCGATCCGTGGCGGCGACGGCGCGGGCGCCGAGGCCGCCATCCGCGAGATAGTTCTCGAATCCGCCACCGCTGTCGCAGATCTCGGTACCACCACTACTCAGCCGGAAGAAGCGCACTGAGCCGGAATGGGCTGCGGCCGGGCGTTATGCTCTCCGGCATGCGGTTGACTACGAGATCGCCCTGAGAAATATTGGTCACTTCGTGAGTTGTGGCTAGACGGGCGTGCTACTGGTTGTTCGACATGTCGATCGCGTCAATCCGCAGACGCAACCGCATGTCGACTCTGATCCTTTCGTGGTGCGGGTGTTCGACGTGCTCGTGCAATGTCCAGGGGCCGCGACCGCAGGCGGCGCCGTTGACGCCCTCGGTCGCCTCGCTGGACGGCTTCATTGACGTCCGCAGGGGGTACGCGCCGTTAGGCCGACCACAGATCCCTAGAAGTCAAGATTGTATAATATATTTAGTATTCACGACAGGTGGATGGTGAGCTGATATGCGCGAACCGGCACATAGCCACGCCACAACGGCCGCGACTTCCTCGGGCTCCAGGATGCGGTCCAGCAACTGATGCTCGGCGAATGCTTCGACGGTATCGAGGTCGTAGATGCATGCCGATTCCAGGAGCGTATCCGTACGCGTCGAGCCGGGGGAGACGGCGGCCGCGGTGATCCCGATACCGCGCAGGTCGTGTGCCAATCCTTTGAACAGTCCGACGACGGCGTGTTTGGCTGCGTCTGGGCTCGGGATTTCGCAGCATGCTGGGAATCACGGCGTGAGCGAGATTTGCCACCCCGTGCACGCCGATTTCGAACATGGGCGGCCCAATCCTCTGGACGGGTATCCCGCAGCGCCTGACCGCCAGCGATCACCGCAACCGTGGCTATGGCGGCGTCGATTCGCCCGAACTGCTGCTCGGCAAATTGGGCAGCAGCTATGAGAGCGGAGAGATCCCGTACATCCGCGACGATTTCGATGACCGCCCCGTCGTGTGCCGCAGCGACTTTCGTGAACTCGGGTAAATCTGTCTGGGACAAGTACGTCGGCAGGGCCCGGATCGTGGATGGAGGCGCGGGCGAGACCGTAGAGAGTGGCATTGATGCCCTGCCGCAACACATTGTGCACGCCGCGTTCGCCGTCTGCGGCCATGCCCCACAGGCAGGGTTGCCCGGTCATCACGGCCTGTGCGGATTTGCCGTGTGAGTCTCGGTCGACGCCGGTTCCTTCTTTCTGCCGCCAGATGAATGTATAAGATATACAGTGTACCAGCCGAGTTCGGTTGGCTGCGGCGCTGGATTCGGGCAGGTGCTCTGTTTGTGAAACGGAATGGACTGATGCCTACCTTGAGATCGACGGTAGAGGTGACCGGCCAGGACTATCGGCGCAACCGGGCAGCGCAGCTGGCCACGCTGACGGGGTTGGACGAACAATGCGCCATGGGCCGAGGCCGTGCCGCGGCTGATTCCGCCCAGGGTCCGTTGCAGATCTTGCTAACCGGTGACCCGATCGACGCGACGCGCGCGCGCGAAATAGGACTTGCTAGCGACATCGTGGCAGCGACCGACCTGACTTTCGAGACAAACGGACACCTCGGTGGAAGGGAATGATCACAATGGTCGGATTGGATGAGCTACTGGCCGATCTGCATGCAGAGGCTCACATGTTGGACGGGATACTCGGCGACTTACCGACCGACCGATGGGAGCTGCCGACTCCGGCAATAGGGTGGGCGATTCGCGATCAGGTGAGTCATCTTGCATACTTCGACGATGCGGCCGTACTGGCTGCGACTGATCCGGACCGTTTTCGGGTGTCGGCCATAGAACTCGCTACGCTCGGTCCGCGATACGCGGATGTGATCGCCGCTCGGTATCGGAAGATGCCGAGCGCGGAGCTGGCCGTATGGTTCCGCAGCTCACGGGCCAGGCTGTGCGCGGTGTTGTCCGGACTGGATCCACAGAGCCGGATGCCCTGGTACGGGCCGGATATGACTGTTGCCAGTTCGGCTACAACGCGTGTCATGGAAACCTGGGCGCACGGGCTCGATATCGCGGACACACTCGAAATTCCTCTCTCGCCGTCGAGACGGTTGCGGCATATCGCGCATCTGGGAGTACACACGTTTGCGTACAGCTTTCATAACTGGCTGATGCCTGTGCCTGACACGGAGGTTCGTGTCGAACTGATTGCGCCCGATGGTGAGCTCTGGGTATGGGGTCCGGCCGAATCCGAGAGCAGGGTGACGGGCACCGCCCTCGACTTCTGCTTGGTAGTGACCAAGCGGCGGAATTTGCTCGACACCATGCTGCAGGTTACCGGTGAGGTTGCGGCCGCCTGGATGACTATCGCCCAGGCTTACCCAGGTTCAGCCGGGCCAGGGCGACCACCCGCAATCCCGAAGGGGATCGTATGAACGCCAAGCGGGCTATTCGCATCGCGAACTGCTCCGGATTCTACGAAGACCGAGTCGCCGCCGCGAAGGAGATGGTCGAAGGGGGGCCGATCGATGTCCTGACCGGTGACTACTTGGCCGAACTGACCATGCTGGTGCTTTGGAAGGCGAAGGAGAAAGACCCGTCGGCCGGATATGTCAGGACCTTCCTGACTCAAATGGAGCAGGTATTGGGGACCTGCATGGATCGCGGCATTCGGATCGTCACCAACGCGGGCGGGCTCAACCCGGCAGGTTTGGGGTCCAAGCTCTCGGTGCTTGCTGAGCAACTCGGTATGGCTCCTCGGATCGCCTACCTACGGGGAGACGATCTTGTCGAGCAGATTCCGGACCTGATCGCGTCGGGTCATTCGCTGGCAAACATGGATACTGGACAGGCTTTCGACGAAGCCGCCGTCGAGCCCATAACGGCCAATGCCTATCTCGGCGGATGGGGAATCGCGGCAGCGCTTGACGCGGGCGCTGATATCGTCATCTGTCCGCGAGTCGCAGATGCCGCGCTGGTGGTCGGTCCTGCGGCTTGGTGGCACGGCTGGGGACTGACCGACTATGACCAGGTGGCAGGGGCAGTTGTTGCCGGGCACGTCATCGAGTGCGGACCCCAGGCAACCGGAGGCAATTACTCCTTTCTGCGCGAGGTCACTGACCGGCGTCCGCTGGGCTATCCCGTTGCCGCTGTGTTCGCTGATGGCAGCAGCGTTATTACCAAGCACGCCGGCACCGGCGGGCTGGTGTCGAAGGGGACGGTCACAGCACAGTTGCTGTACGAGACCGGCGACCCTGCCTACGAAAATCCGGATGTGGTCGCCCATTTCGACACACTGAAACTGTCCCAGTTGACACCGGACCAGGTGATGATCACCGGCGTCCAAGGAAGTCCGCCCTCGGGGTCAACCAAAGTGGCTATCAACTATCTTGGGGGGTACCGCAACTCGATGACCCTGGTACTCACGGGCCTCGATATCGACGAGAAGGCGAGTTGGGCCGAGCAGCAGCTATTCGAGATCGTCGGTGGGCGAGACACATTCGCCAAAGTGGATACAAGGCTGATCCGCTACGAGCGCCCGGACGCGCCGAGTAATGAGCAAGCAACCGCCCACCTGCGGATCACTGTCGAGGATCCGGATGCCAAAAAGGTTGGCCGACGATTCTCCGATGCCACCATGGAATTGGCCCTCGGCGGATATCCGGGCTTCCATACGACGACGCCGCCGGCCTCCCCCAACTTGTATGGCGTGTATTGGCCTGCGCTCGTCCCCTCCTATCTGGTCCGTCAAGAGGTTGTCATGAACGATGGCAGTACCCTGCTGGTGCCGCCGGTTCCATCGTCGAGCACAGACCGTTCGGCCGGTGAAGCGAGTCATCTCCGTTCGGACGTCGGCGATCCGATCGCAATGGGTGCGACTCGCCGGGTTCCCCTCGGCGCGCTATGTGGAGCGCGCTCTGGGGGCCAGGGAGGTAATGCGAAGATCGGACTCTGGACCACGGACGCGGAGTCCTATTCGTGGCTCGAGCAGTACCTGACAGTCGACCAGTTCCGAGGTCTTCTCGTAGAGGCCCAGGACCTCACCGTACGTAGATACCGTCTTCCGAATCTGAACGCCCTGAATTTTGTCGTAGTCGGATTGCTCGGGGATGATGTCGCGGCATCGGCTCGCCTGGACCCCCAAGCGAAGGGGCTGGGGGAGTACATCAGATCACGTTACGTCGACATACCCGAATCGCTGCTGTGAGCGGATCGCCCCCAGCAATCGAGCAATGATCCTGAACTCGACGCTCAACCTTCATCTACTTCGACAGACGACAGTAACTGCTGTTGGAGGCGGTGTAGGTTCCAGGCTCGGCTTCACCTCGAAGAGCGCTGGCCAGTAGTTCTCAACTCTGTCTCATGCCGTGCGCATACTCGACCGTCTTGCTGAACGGTCCATTCCCTACATGGTTGAGCGGTGGCGAGTTTGTCGAAGCCCTGCAAGATCATGGTCATATTGCCGCGTTCGACCCGCAGTTTGAGCAGCGCCGCTAGCGCACCCCATATCGCGTTGCCGTGCCCCCGGGGATAGGAGTAGCGCGGCGAGGGGCTGCCGGAACATGTCGGCGTGGAAACCGTTGGTAGGTAACGGCTTCGCGGCCCAGCTCGGCCAGAGTTGCTGTGGGACCATCAGGTGCGGGCCACGCAATCGGCGGTGGGCGGGCCTGGAGTCGGGGTTTTCATCCGGAGCCGATCGGAGGTGACTAACTGCGTGTCGCAGGCTCGCAGGTGGCGGCCCGCGAACCGGTCCGCGGGTGACGTCCAGCAGATGGCAGAGGTTGCGTCCCGCGTCGCCGCACCCGCCACACGGCCTTCTTTGAGGGGCAGCAACGGCAGGTCCACAAGGTCGCGGTATCCGAGGAATATTAATCGGGGTAAAGTCCGTTTACGATCGTGTCGGCTTGCGGGGCCACTGCGAACCGCAGGCCGAGCCTGGATCCACTGCTGTGCCCTTGATTGGAGAGATGACATGACGTTGTTCCGGTTAGACGCGAGCATCATGCCCGCCAACTCGTCGAGCGCCGAACTCGCCGATATCGTGCAAGCCACCCGAGCCCAGGCTCGTCCCGACGAGTCGGTGATCCGCCGCAGTATCGGTATCGACCCACTGCCGTCGAACGCGTGGACGGAGGCGACACTGGCGGGGTTCACTCCGGAGACCGACCGCACCCCGGCCCAACTCGAAGCGCTCGCCCTGGCGAAGAGGTTGGCGGGGGAACTCGAGAGTGCCGACGCGGCCATCCTCGCAGTGCCGTTCTACAATTTCGGCGTTTCCCAGCACTTCAAGACCTGGGTCGACTTGGTCATCGCGGGGGCGGGACCGGCCGCGCCGCTCTTGAAAGGCAAGCCCACAGTACTGGTTACCGTGCGGGGCGGCGGTTACGGTCCTGGAACACCACGCGAAGGCTGGGACCATTCCACCGCGTACCTGCGGCGGGTGCTCGCCGACGTCTGGCAGGCCGACCTTACCGTTGTCGAACGCGAACTCACCCTTGCCGCAACCACTCCCGGCATGGAGTCACTGCGGAACTTGGCCGCCGAGCTCCACATCACCGCCCGCGCCACCGCCGGCGCGGCCGGTGAGATCCTGGCGGCCTAGTAGTCGGTCCCGACCGAGACGCAACGAACTCGGTCGGGACCGCCAGGGCCGGTCCACGTGTCCGGCTCGGTCCGTGTCGTTAGCTGGTTTGCTGAGCGTAGAGCTCTGCATGGTCCTTGCGTGAGCGGGTGGACAGGTCGACATCGGAGCCGTTCGTGCACGGTGTACACCGCTGGACGCATCTCGGCATAGCCGGCGGGCGCGTATGCCGACTCCTCGGGCGGCCTGGAAACGACCGCATTGAGGCCGACCACGCCAGTCGGCCTTCCCCCGTACACCCAGCGGTCGATGCCTTGATCGTCGACCTCGATCCGGGGCGTTTCGTCGGCCCATTTTGCCGGTACGCGTCCATTGAACATGTCGGTCGGTTCGACTACGTGGTCGTCGATACTCACCAGCACCATGTCGATATTCATGTCATTCCTTGCTATTGGATCGGCATGAGCAGGCGGCATGTGTGCCCGCGCGCGCCTAGTGATGATGTGATATATCTTATAAAGTCGTCGAGTGCTCAGTCTGGTCGCCATGTCGCGTGTGCAGGCGTTCCGGGTCGAGACTCTGGCCTACGACACCGGTGAGCTGGTCACCCGGGTGGCATCGGCATGACCTCCATCAGCTTGATCTCGTACCGCCGAGTCAGGCGGAGTGGATTCCTGCTGGACTGGCGCACAACACCACGCTGCACGATGTCCGATCGCTGTCGGTATTCTTCGCCGCGGAGATGTTTTCCGACCGGGTGTGGGATCGTGTCAGGGTGCTGGCGGTCGCGCCGCTATTGCACGAGATGATGGTTCGGGCGATGGCGATGCTGGCGCAAAGTGGGGTGGCTGTGCTGGATGTTGCAACGGCGGTGGGTTTCGACAGCCCAAGCGCATTCAGTCGTGTATTCCGTACCTTCACAGGTCTGACGCCGGCCGATTATCGGCGCAGGGCGGGGCAACTGGCGACCACAAATGCTAGCCGGACACACCACAACAGGTAGGCCATCGTAGTTTCGGCATAGCCTCTTTCGAAGGTCGCGAAGGAACATGGTGGATAGAATATAATATTTAGTATTTACTAGAGGCGTAGGACTCGGCGTCGCGCGGAGTAGGTAGTGAGGAACTTCTCGATGGATCGCCACCGGAACAGATCAGAATCTTCGGAGTGTATCGACACAGGTTTGCGGGCGCACCGGCTCCAATACGGGCGCTGGCAGGCACAGATCGACAGCAGAGACATCGTGGTGTCGGTTTCGCCCTTCCGGGTCGTGGCTTTCGAGAACCGTTGTCCGCATCGGGGACTGCCGCTCGATGATGCCGCCATCAAAGGCAGGACGCTCACCTGTCCGTTCCACGGCAGAAGGTTTGATCTCCGAGACGGGCGTCCATTGTCGAGCAAGGACAACCCGACGGCGGCCGGTCGGCCGCTGCCGGTATTTTCCGTCGCCCGAAAGGACGGCCGCCTGCTGGTCCGGTTACCGAGACGAGTAAGTCCGAAGCCAGGTCACTGATCCAGCATCATGATCCCTCGGATGGGAATCACTCGTCTAATGCGTAGCGAACACCGAACCACCAGCGACAGGCTCGCCGTGTGGGTGGCGAGCGGGTGTGGATGAGTACCAGTCGTTGGTCCGGTCGGCCTATCAGGCCGAGGTCGGTTGCTCGGCGAAATAGGTCTGGACGGCGTGTCGAAACCATCGGTTCCGGAACTGAGCGGCTTCGAGGCTCACCTCCGCCTTTGGTGCAAAGAAGTCGAAGGCGTGCCAGCATCCCGGGAAGACCTTGAACTCGACTGGTACACCTGCGGCTCGGAGACTTTCGACATAGTGGGTCGTCTCGTCGCGGAACGGTTCAAGGTCGCCTACATAGGTCAGAGTAGGGGGCAAGCCCTCGTAGTCGGTCGCCCGTGCGGCCGCGGCATAGGCGGGTACATCGTCGGTGCCGTAGAGATCTTTCAGGTAGAGCTTCCATGCAGACATGTTCGTGACGGCGTCCCAGACCGGCGCGTCGTTCTCCCGCGCCGACTCGGTAGCCGATCGGTCGTCGATCATCGGGTAGAGGGGCATCTGAAATGCGATAGCCACGTCACCCCTATCCCGCGCATAGAGCGCCAGCGCGGCGGCCAGGCCGCCGCCCGCGCTCGAGCCGCCGACAGCGATCTGGTCGTCGCGGACACTCAGTCGGGATGCGTTGTCCCGCAACCAGAGCAGTGCAAGGTAGCTATCCTCCAGCGCCGCCGGGTAGGGCGCCTCGCTACTCTTTCGATAGTCTGGCGCGACGACGATGCAATCGCTCTGCTCGATCAATTGCCGGTAGAGCGAGATCTCCATCTCGGGACAGCCGAAGATATACCCGCCGCCGTGCAGCCAGAGCACGCCCGGCGCCTGTCGCTGCGGTTCGAGCGGCGAACAGACGAGCAGCCGCAATAGTGACCCGTCGGGTCGAACGGCCCATTCTTGGCTTATGCGAATGCCTTTCGGCTTCCAATGACGCAGCAGTGACATTGCCCTCGCAGATCGCAGGCTCTGTCGGCGGAGGTCGTCCTCGCTGGCATTCGAATGCAGGCTGCGGTACAGCGCGCCCCGGATGCGTAGCTGCCTGTTCGTCGTCTTTGCGATCAATTTCATCAAGCCTTCTCTGCTGGGCGGCGGCACATCAGTTGCAGAACAGGATTCGCCCCTCGGCCGTGGGTGACCGAGGGGCGTTCCAACTCGGCTGTCGGTCAGGGCGACGCCGAGCGACTGTGGAACAGCAGGTTATGAAAGAAGTCGCCGATACCGGTCCGCTGGTCGCGGCACGGCCAGCGGCTCTCTCATCTTGATTTCGGTAGCGCGCTCATGTGCGCGCCGTCGCGAACGCTTGCTTCGCGATCATGATCTGCTGGATCTGACTGGTGCCCTCATAGATTCGGAACAATCTCGCGTCCCGATAGAAGCGCTCCACCGCAACCCCCCGCATGTATCCGGCGCCGCCGTGAATCTGAACGGCGCGGTCGGCGACTCGGCCCACCATTTCGCTGGCGAAATATTTCGCACACGAGGGGCCCATTCTGGTATCTGTTCCGGCATCGAAGGATTCGGCTGCGGCGAGCACGAGTGATCGGCCCGCCATCACGTCGGTCTGCGAGTCGGCGATCATGCCCTGAATCAGCTGGAACTCCGCGATCGGACGGCCGGACTGACGGCGTTCCAGTGCGTAGGAGATGCTTTCGTCGAGCAGCCGCTGCGCCAGCCCGACACAGAGCGAGGCGATATGCAGTCGGCCGTGCGCGAGACACCGCATGGCGGTGAGATACCCGTTGCCCTCGCCGGCACTGCCGCCGATCAGCGCGTCGGCGGGGACTCGGACATTGTCGAAGTAGACCTCGGCGGTCCACGCTCCGTGCTGCCCCATCTTCCGGTCGCGCGGGCCCACGGTGAGGCCCGGGGTGTCACGCGGGACCATGAAGGCGGAGATGTCGCGTGAGGTCTTCGCCGTCGCGCCATGTCTTGCGAAGACCATGAACACGTCCGCCACAGGGGCATTGGTGATGTAGCGCTTACTGCCGGTGATGGAATACCCGTCATCGGTCTTGGTGACGTGCGTCTTCAGCCCTGCTGGGTCGGAGCCGGCCTCGTCCTCTGTGAGCGCGAACGACGCCGTCCACTCGCCGGACGCCAATCGGGGCAGATGCGTCTTCTTCTGCTCTTCGGTTCCGCCCTCCATCAGTACGTGGCCCGCGATCCCGTTGTTGGTTCCGAACAGAGAACGGAACGCAGGCGTGGTGTAGCCGAGTTCCATGACGAGCCGGGCTTCCTGCGACATCGACAGGCCCAGTCCGCCATAGGCCTCCGGGATCGCGAACCCATACAAGCCGACTTCCGCCGCAAGCCTTTTGAGCTCATCCGGCATTTCATCGGTAGAGTCGATCTGATCTTCGAGGGGAATCACTCGGTCGCGAACCAGGGTCCGAACCGTTTCCAAGACCTCACGGACTTCGGTGTCCTCCATACTGGGAATCTCCTTACTGGATCGGATTGGGTAGGGACACAGGACGTTTCATCCGCGCGGCACCTGACGCCATGGCTTACCCTCCCACTCGTCGGGTTCTTTCGGCAGTCCGAGGACGCGCTCGGCGAGAATATTCTTGTTGACCTCGGTCGTGCCGCCCTCGATGGTGTTGGCCCGGCTGCGGAGCATGCCTCGTACCTGCGGCGGCATCGCCGCGGAGTATTCCGAGGGGTCGCCTTCCCACGCGGTCCCGCCGAGCCCCAGCAGCCGGGCCGCTTCCGCTTGGATCCGCTGGTTGAGTTCGGACCCGTGCACCTTGCCGATCGAACTCTCCGGGCCGGGCGGTTGACCCGCTTTCAGCCCAGCTCGTACGCGCGCATTGGTCCAGCCGCGGATCTGTTCCTCACACCAGAGCCGAATCAGCTTGTGCCGTACCTCGGGATCGTCCCAGCCGTTCGGCAGCGATTTCGCCGAGCGGTCCTGCGCGAGCCGGATAAGCACATCGACTCCGGAGCCACCGATCCGGTCGACTCCGCCGGAGCCCGATCCCGACACCATCTGCCGCTCGCCGCTCAGGGTTACCCGCGCGACCTTCCAGCCCTGATCCACCGGGCCCACGCGCTGAGTGTCGGGCACTCGCGTGTGGTCGAGGAACACCTCGTTGAAGTCGACTTCACCGCCCATATGGCGCAATGGCCTGACCTCCACGCCGGGTCGGTGCATGTCGAGCAAGAAGTAGGTAATGCCCTGCCGCTTGGGAGCATCGGGATTTGTGCGGGCCAGGAGAACGGCGAAATCGGCCAGATGCGCCCAGGTCGTCCAGATCTTCTGTCCCGTAATGGACCACGAGTCGCCACTGCGTTCGGCCCTGGTGGACAGGGACGCGAGATCGCTCCCGGAGCCGGGCTCGCTGAACAGCTGGCACCACACTTCCTCGTTCGTCACGATCTTCGGCAGGAAGCGGAGCCTTTGTTCGTGTGTGCCGTACTCGAACAGGGCCGGTGCGGCCAAATTCAGGCCGAGTGGATTGAGGCGAGGCAACTGATAGCGCCGGAGTTCGCGCTCCGCGGCCTGCCCGAGCTCACGTGGCCAGCCCAGACCGCCGTACTCGACGGGCCATTGGGGGACAACAAGACCCGTGCGCGCGAAGGTGGGATACCACTCCCGATACTCCTGCGGTGTGCGGACGTCGCGGACCGCACTGCCGCTTTCGGCCGCTCGACGCCAAGGGGCGGGAATCTCCGCGGCGATCCAGTCGCGGACGGCGGCGATCGTATCGGCCGGGCTCGCGCACTCGGTAAAACTGAACTCGCTCGTCACGCGTGGACTCTCGCTTTCGTCAGCCCCATCTCGAGGGCTTGCCACAGTGCTCGCTTGGTCGCCGCAAGCGTGTTCGGATCATTGGTTGCGATGAGCTCGCCGAGCTTTTGCGCGGTGGGTCGCAATTCCTCGGGTGACACCACCTCGCTGACCCAGCCGAGCCGGAGGGCTTCGGACGCTCGGATCCGCTCGTGACTGCCCACGAGAGCCATCCGGGCCACCGAGGAAAACGCAGCTTTGCGAGTCAGCGCGATGGTCTCCAGCGCACTGACCTGGCCGACGCTCACATGACTGTCGAGGAAGTACGCCTCCGAGGACGCGATGACTACGTCCGAGTCGGCCACGAAGTGCAGTCCGCCGCCGGCGCAGACGCCGTTCACCGCAGTGATGATGGGTTTGGTTACGCCGCAGTGCCACCCGGACAACTGTGGATCGGCCTGCTTCGTCCTCCGTGACATTGCTTTGAGGGCGGCTGGATCCCTGCTCAGCTGTGCCAGGTCGAGGCCGGTCTGGAAGGCGCCGCCCGCTCCGGTCACGGCGATTACGGCAACACCGGGATCGGCATCGAGGTGCGCCCAGGCCCTCGGCAGTTCGGCCATCATCTCCGCGTCCAGCGCGTTACCGATGTGCGGTCGATTGAAGATCAGCCAGCCGACCGGGCCGTGTTGCTCGATCAGCACGGATGCTGCTCGCGTCGAAGGGGAGTGATCTCCGGCCTCGTCGCCGGCGGGCTCCTCGTCCACCTGGGCCTCCTGAAATGCTTTGCCATGTCTATGATATATTGTATATCATAGTGCTCGCTAGGGTAGCGAAGTTGTGACGATGGATGGGACTGGTTAGTTGGGTACTTCTGGAGCGATCACGGATGAAGGTGTGGCGCAGCTGCGTTCCCGGATAGGCGTTCCTCAGGTATATCCGGCGCCGCCGCACTACCGACGACCCGGCGAGGACGCATTCCGGAACGTAGCGCAGTCGTATGGGGATGACAACCCGCTGTGGTGTGAACCGGATTATGGGGCGGACACGCGCTGGAAAGAGGTAATCGCACCTCCCGCACTGATCGGCGGGGACAGCTTGATCGGTGCGGACCTGCTTACCGATGACGAGCTGGCGCGCCAGGATGAACTTCGAGGTGATCCGCTACGCGGGGTGCACGCTTTCTACGCGGCCAGCGAGCGGGAATGGTGGGCTCCGTTGACATCCGGCAACGAGATCTCCCGCCGGACGGCTCTGGTCGATGTCGTCGACAAGCCGAGCGAATTCGGTGGCAGGGCCATCCAGGAATGGACCGCACAGGCATATCAAACAACCGGCGGCACTTTGCTGGGCGCCCAGTACCGGATGATGTACCGGACCGAGCGCGAGAAGGCGCGCGAGCGCAGCAAGTACAAAGACGTGGTGATCGAGCCTTGGGACAAGGACGCGATCGCCGACCTGGACGCCCAGTACGCGCTGGAGAAGCCGCGCGGAGCCGAACCTCGGTGGTGGGAGGACGTGAAAGTCGGCGATCCGGTCAGCACATTGCTGAAAGGTCCGCTCACCGTCACGGACATGATCTGCTGGCATGTCGGCATGGGAATGGGCATGTATAACGTCGCCCCGCTGCGTTTGGGATACCGCAACCGCCTTCGGATTCCGCGCTTCTATCACCGCGACGAGCTCGGTGTGCCCGATGTGATGCAGCGGGTGCACTGGGACCCGGAATTCGCTAAAAGGTCCGGCAACCCAACCACATTCGACTACGGGCGCATGCGCGAAACGTGGCTCATCCACGCGTGTACGGACTGGATGGGCGACGACGCCTGGTTGTGGCGGCTCCGGGTGGAGTTCCGCAAGTTCAACTACGTCGGCGACGTCCAATGGATCGAGGGCAAGGTGGTTCGCCACTATCTCGCCGACGGCGAGCGCCCGGCCATTGATCTGGAGTTGTGGACCCGCAACCAACGAGGCGAGATCACCTCTCCGGCCACGGCGACCATTCTTTTGCCGAGCCGGCAGTACGGCCTGGTGCGATTGCCCGATCCGCCAGGGAGCGCTAGAACTCTCACCGACGTCTTCGATGCGACGATCAATCGATTCCAGCGAGGCGACAATGGCCGGTGACGATCTGACATTGCTACGGCAGACAGTACGATCGGCCTTTACCGAACTGTCCCCGGCCGCGGTCGTCCGGCAGCAGATGGCGACCCTCCGTGGCTGGGACAATCAGGTGTGGTCCCGTTTGTGTACGGAACTTGGTCTCGCAGGTCTGGCCGTGCCGGAGGAATACGGCGGTAGTGGCGGGTCCGCAGTGGATCTCGGCGTGGTATTCGAGGAAGCGGGCCGCGCGCTGTTGACGGCGCCATTGTTCGCCAACGCCGCGCTCGCCGCGCCCCTGCTGCTCGCGCTCGATGATGAACAGGCCAACCATCGGTATCTGCCGGGTATCAGCGACGGTTCGCTGGTGGCAACGGTGGTCACCGCCGACGCCGCCGGCGTGAGTATTCCGGAAGTGGTCCCCTTCTCGGCGTCCGAGCGGGGTGGCATTCCGGTATTGACCGGCTATGCCAGCTTCGTGGTGGATGGTGTTTTCGCCGACCTGATCCTGGTGCCGGCGCGGACCGCGGAGGGGTTGGGTGTGTTCGCGGTGGAGGCCGAGGCAGCCGGTCTACGGGTCCCTCCGCTCGTTACTCTCGATGAAACCCGAAAGCAGGGACAGCTTTTCCTGGACGAGACGCCGGCCCGCCGCGTCGGCGAGGGCGATGCGACGGCAGCCTTCCGTCGCGCCCTCGATATCGCACGGGTGTTGTTGGCAAACGAACAGGTTGGCGCAGCGGCATATTGCCTCGAGGCGACCGTGGAGTATGCGAAGACGCGTATTCAGTTCGGTCGCCCGATCGGATCGTTCCAAGCGGTCAAACAGAAGGTTGCCGAGCAACTCATTCTGGTCGAGTCGGCCAGGTCGGCCGCCATGACCGGCGCCGAGTCCGCCGCGGGGTTACCCGGTGCCCCCGACCTGACCATCGCTGCCGCGGTTGCGCAGTCCTATTGCTCCGAAGTATTCGTCACGGTTACGGCGGAAATGATCCAACTGCACGGAGGTATCGGGTTCACCTGGGAACACGAGGCGCACCTGTACTACAAACGTGCCTGGACAAGTCGCGAACTACTTGGCGCCCCAGCACAACACCTGGAGACCCTCGCCCGGACGTTGACCGACGCCCCTGTCGCGCACTAGAGGGACGGGTCCGTCAGCGGCGCGACGGAACAGCGCGAACACAACCCCCGTACGCCAGAAGGGACAGCGATGTCTATCAGAGCCGCCAGCAACGAAAACGCTGCGCAGGACGACCTTTCGGTTGTTCTGACCGCGCATTCCAGCGAACCAGCAGCGGAAATCGTGCACTGGGTGTCGGGTTCGGCAACTCTCGCGTACGTGACAGCGTCGGCGCACAACCTTGCGGGTCATCTTGGCCAAATGCACCGAGCGCCAGTGGTTTGCGTGGTAGATCGCGGCGTCGACGCGATAGTCGCAATGTTCGGCACCTGGCTGGCCGGAGGTGTGTATGTGCCGATCAATTCCCGATTGCCCGACACCGAACTGCACCGCCAGCTCGCAGAGTGCAACCCGGCGATGGTCATCACCACAGGGGCACAGGCGGCGCGGATCCCGCAGTCGTTCAGTCGTGCGGTGACGCTGGATACCGGAGACTGGAGCATCCTTGACGGGGCCGATCCATGGTCTGGCACTCGCTTTCCCGAAGGAACCGCACTGGTGATGCGCACTTCGGGCACGACCGGTGCGGCGAAGCCAGTGTTGTTGGAGCACACCGGAGTATTGGACGGCATCGATACCGTCATCGGACAGCTTCGCGGGCGGTCCGCAAGCAGCAATGACAACCGACCGGCCATGCCGAATCTGGTACCCACATCGCTGGCACTGTGGGCAGGGATTTGGAATACGTTGTTCGCGCTCAGGCTGAGCGCCCCAGTGGTTCTGCTGGACCGTTTCGACGCGCTGGACTACATGTCGATGGTCAAGAAGTTCGGGATCAAATCCACTGTGCTCGCACCGGCAATGATGACGATGTTATTGACAGACTCGCGCGTCGCCGACCTGAGTCCCCTACGGCTGGTCCGATCTGTCACGGCGCCGCTCGTTCCCGACCAGGCGCGCCGATTTCATGACCGATTCGGTGTCGACGTACTGAATTCGTACGGGCAGACCGAACTCGGTGGGGAAGTCGTCGGCTGGACCGCCGCCGATATCCGAGAGTTCGGCGACAGCAAACTCGGGGCCGTGGGCCGGCCGCATCCAGGCGTCTCGATTCGCATCCTCGACGGAGCGCAGCAAGACCTCCCCGCCGAAACTGTGGGTGAAGTCTTTGTCCGCTCGCCGTTTTCGGCCCGGGAATCGGATCTGGACAGCGACCGCTTTGTCGACGGGTACATGCGCACAGGAGATCTCGGTCGCGTGGACCACGATGGTTTTCTGTGGCTCGAAGGCAGGGTCTCGGACATGATCAACCGCGGCGGTCTGAAGATCGTGCCCCAGGACGTCGAGACTGCGCTCCGGACCTACCCCGACGTGGCCGATGCCTGCGTCGCCGGTGTGCCTGACGAGAGGCTCGGCGAGGTGCCGGTGGCGTGGATACTGGCCGTCCCGGGTACCCAGCCCGATGAAATGGCCGTTCGGGCCTTCCTTCGAGAGCGAATTCCCCCCTACCAGGTACCGGTGGCAGTGCGGGTGCTGGACAACGACTTTCCCAGAAACGAGATCGGGAAGATTCTGCGACGCGAACTCGTCGCGAGTTACATCCCGGCGACCGACCCTTTGAAAGGCTCCTCTGGTGAACTACGAAACGCTTGATGTGCAGCGCCGAGGCCATGTCGGCTGGCTCATCTTCAACCGGCCCGATCGCCGTAATGCGATGAACCACGTCATGCGTGACGAGCTGCGGACGGCGTGGACCGAACTGAACGACGATCCCGACGTCAGGGTAATCGTCAACGCAGCACACGGGCGGGACTTTCAAACCGGCGCCGATGTGGTCGAATTGGCTACCGACGGACTGGGAATGGAGCGCTACCGCCAGTCCATGGAGGAATTCGATCTGGGATTCACCTCGTGGCACCTGGGAATCGACAAGCCGGTCATCGCCGCGGTGAACGGAATCTGCGCGGGCGGTGGCCTGCACTTCGTGGCGGACGCCGATATCGTGATCGCTGCCGGCGACGCCTGCTTCACCGACCCCCATGTATCGGTCGGCCAGGTCAGCGCGGTCGAGACCATCGGTCTGATCCGCAAGATGCCTGCCGAAGCAGTGCTGCGCATGGCACTGGTGGGGCGTCATGAACGGATGAGTGCCGCCCGAGCGTACGAACTCGGCATGGTCAGTGAGGTCATCGATCCACCGGAGCAGCTGCACGAAGCGGCTCAGGCGCTGGCCGAAAAGATCGCCCTCAACTCCCCGGCCGCAACGCGGGCCACCAAGCGGGCACTGTGGGGTGCGCTCGAAAAGGGCCTGACGGAGGCCTGTAAGTCCGGTGCGGCCGAGTTGGTGAGTCTGTGGGGGCATCCAGACCAGTCCGAGGGGCCGGCGGCATTCGCGGAGAAGCGCGAGCCGCGGTGGAAGGTGAGCTGACAATCGACATGCGGTCCTCAGCGAATCCTGTCGCGATCGGCACCCCTGGGGACCCGATGACACATCGCCAGATCATGCAGACTCTGGCCGGACTTCTGGCGAGTCTGTTCGTCGCGATCCTGTCTTCGACCATCGTGTCGAACGCGTTGCCGACTATCATCGCCGATCTGCACGCGGGCCAGACCGCCTATAGCTGGGTCATCACCGCGAACCTGCTCGCGATCACCGTCGCCACCCCGATTTGGGGCAAGCTGTCGGACCTGGTCGACCGAAAACTGTTGGTGCAGCTGAGCCTGGTTGTCTTCGTCACGGGCTCGGTGGTGGCGGCGCTGTCGGTCGACACCGGTCAGCTGATTGCCGCCCGTGTGGTCCAGGGCATCGGTTCGGGCGGGATCACGGCATTGACCCAGACCGTGCTGGCCGTCATGGTATCCCCCCGCGAGCGAGGCCGCTACACCGGTTATATGAGCGGACTGTTCGCGATCGGCACGGTGCTGGGGCCGCTGCTCGGCGGCGCCATTGTGGACACCACGTGGCTGGGGTGGCGGTGGTGCTTCGCCGTCGGAATCCCGGTTGCCGCAGTCGCTTCGGTGGTGCTCCAGAAGACCATGAAGCTGCCGACGATCAAAAGGCGGGTATCGGTGGACTGGCTCGGCGCGCTGCTGATTGCCGCCAGCACCTCACTGCTGCTGATCTGGATCTCCTTTGCCGGCAACAGGTATCCGTGGATCTCCTGGCCGACGGTCATGCTGGCCGGGGGCGGCATTGCGCTCGGTGCGCTGCTGGTTCTCGTGGAGTCGAAGACCGCCGAGCCGGTCATTCCGTTGCACCTGTTCCGCAATCGCACGGTTGCCCTCGCCATCGCCGCGTCCCTGGTGGTCGGTGTCGCCATGTACGCCGGCACGACCTTCCTGAACCAGTATTTCCAGTTGGCGCGGGACGAATCACCGGTCGCCGCGGGGCTGCACACGCTACCGATGATCTTCAGCCTCGCGATCGTCTCGCTGTGTTCGGGCCGGATCATCACCAAGACCGGGCGCTGGAAGCCGATCCTGCTGATCGGCAGCGCATTCACTCTCGCCGGGGTCGTGCTGCTGGGCACCGCCCGTACCGACACCAACTACGCACAGCTGATGCTCTACATGTTCCTACTCGGCGCCGGCATCGGCATGACCATGCAGAACCTGATCCTCGCCGTGCAGAACCAAGTTCGCATCGAAGACATCGGGGCCGCAAGCGCCACAGTCGCTTTCACCCGTAGCCTCGGCGGCGCGATCGGCGTCGCCGCCCTGGGCGCGATCATGGCGACCAGGATCGGCCACTACACCGACACGGGCTTGGCGCATCTCGGCATCCGAGGGAACCGCTCCGCGGCCTCCGCCACCCTGCCCAACATGTCCGGTTTACCTGGTCCGGTCCGCGCTGTCGTCGAAAGCGCCTACGGCCACGGCATAGCCGATGTCTTTCTCTGCACCACGCCACTGGTCGCCCTCGCACTGATCGCTGTCGTGTTCATTCGCGAGGTTCCGCTACGCACGACCGTTATGACGCCGGTCGCCGAACCAGTGCGATGACCGCTGTGCGATAGATCCGCCGCAATGCCGCTCCGGGAGGGTGCGGCATTGCGGCGGACTGCTAGGCGAGGCCGTACAGGCGCAGGTCGGTGACGTACTTGGTGATTAGTTCCCGGCTCAGATGAGGGATTTCGCCATCCGGGGTGACGCTCGCGGCCCGCACGGCCGCGCGAAACTTCTCGGCAGGCAGGGCAGCACCCTCGGTTGGCGATGCGGGGTGGCGGAGTGAGTGCAGCAGGGGGAGCATCGTGTGCTGGTGCTCGTGTTCCGGCAGCGCCCGCAGGGCGGTCTCGAAGCGGGCCAACCACTCCGAGTAGTCGTCGATGCGGATGATCACTTCGCCCGACTCGATCAACCAGTCGACGAATTCGTCCAGGGACAGGCCGTCGTCGTGCGGGTTGAGTACGTCGAAGGCATGGAATCCGGTGGTTGCCTCCGCGCCGAGGACGGTGATGGCCGCGGCCGTGAAGTCAGCGGGCAGGCCGTCGTAGTGCGCGCGCCGGCGGTTGCCGTCGGAGTCGGTCTCGTAGAACGACTTCGGGGCGATGCCGGTGGCGATCAGGCTCAGTAGCAGGCGGGTGAAGCGGTCCGGCAGGTTCAGTTGACCGGCAAACCGGCTGTGCGCCAGGATCATGTCGGAGCGAAACACTGTCACCGGCAGTCCGAACCGGTCGTGGGCCTCGTGCAAGAGCACCTCGCCCGCCCATTTGCTGCTGCCGTAGCCGCCGGCGTAGTCATCACCGAGCGAGCGGACCGGGCTGATCTGCCGGATGTCGCCATCCTCGGTGAATATCTTGCGTTCCTGTCTGCCCGCGACCGCGACGGAGGACAAGAATGAGACCGGCTTCCGCCGCGTGGTGAGCGCCAGCCGAATCACCTCGGCGGTCCCGGTGACGTTGGGGCCGAACAACTGCTCGTAGGGCAGCACATGGTTGACCAGCGCGGCCGCATGGACAATCAGGTCGACCGTGTCCGCCAGCTCGTGCCACTCCTGTTCGCCCAGCCCGAAATTCGGTTCACCAATGTCCCCGACGAGTACTCGCAGCCGTCGATCGGCCAAAGTTCTGAAGCGCCGCAGCAGGTCCGGGTCGCCGGTGTCGAATACCGAGTTGAGGCGCTGCCGGGCCGTCGCGGCATCGCTACCGCGCAGCAGGCAGATCAGCGTCCCCTTCGAATTATCCAGCCGCTGTAGCCATTCCATGCACAGGAACCGTCCGAGGTAGCCGTTGGCTCCGGTGAGCAAGACCGTGGTTGCCGGCTCGGTGACCTGCGGGATCCCCGCCGCTTGCGCGAGGGTCGGGCCATCGAGGAATTTATCGAGCGTCAGGTCCGCAGCGCGGATCTCGATGCCCCGGCCGTGCACGGAGGCTGCGGTCGGGCGCGTACCTCCGGACGTTCGCTCGGTCTCGATGTAGTCGGCCAAGTGGCGCAGATCGGTTGTCGGGCCGACGATCACGCCGACCGGCACCTCGATCTCGAATATCTCCCGCAGCAGCGTCGACAGGGACAGCGCTGACAGCGAATCTCCGCCGAGGTCGGTGAAGTGCGCGCCGAAGTCGATCGTCGTCCCGGCACGGCCGAGCAATGCGCGTACCGCCAGGCCCACCGTCTGCAGCACCGGCCGATCCGCCGATCCGCCGCGCAATGCCTGTAGTTCGTCGGCCTGCTGGGCCCCCAGTTCGGTGTAGAGCTGCTCGAGGCGTTCGCCGTAGCGCTCTTTCAGGTTGGGCCGCAGTGGTTTTCCGATGGCCGACAGCAGTCCGTTATCGGCCGAGAAGGGCACGGTCTCGACGAGGAAGTCGCGGGGAATCTCGTAGGAGTTCAATTCGGCCCGCCTGGCGATCTGCTGCAGCGACTCGCTGAGCGCCCCGATCGGATCCGCCACCGCCACCGCCGCCTCGGTCGGCACCACCACGGCAAGCAGGTAGGCGCGCTCGCTGGAACCGTAGATGAAGATCTGCCGGATCAGCGGGCTCGTCGAGTATGCCGCTTCCAGCTTGGCGACCGTGACGAACTCGCCCTGCGACAGCTTGAGCACATTGTTGCGGCGGTCCAGATACACCAGGTGATCCGGCGCGACCTCGGCCATCACGTCCCCGGTCCGATAGAAGCCCTCCTCGTCGAACACCTCCGCGGTGATCTCGGGGCGCCGGTAGTAACCGCCAAACATCGTCGTCGTCTTCAAGAGGAGCTCGCCGCGTGGATGCGGCTTGTCGGTGCGGAAGTAGCCGAGCTCAGGCACGTCCGCGAGCTTGTACTCGATGACCGGTGGACGACGAATTCGACTGTCGATCAACACCCCACCGCCGGTTTCGGTAGAGCTGTAGCCGTCGCGCAATTCGATCCCGAGCGTTGATTCCATGAATGCCCGGATCTCCGCCGAGAGCGGTGCGCTGGCGGAGTAGGCGAGCAGATGACGGCCGCCCAGCACCTTCTCACGAAGGTCTGCCTGGACCGCCTCTTCGGCGTCGGCACGATGCTCGCCCGCCGACATCCGCCCATCGATCTCGGTCAGGTAGCGCTGAAACAGCATCTCGCACACGCGCGGTACGAAGAAGAGCTCGGTCGGCCGGACCAGTGCGAGGTCGTCGAACAACGTCGACATATCGCTGGCCGCCGCGAGATAGGCGGTGCCTCCGGCAACGAACGTGCCCGACAAGGTGGTTCGCCCGGCCGCATGGCTCAGCGGCATGTAGCTGAAGGTGATGCGGGGCAGCTGCCGCCCGGTGCCGAACAGCCACTTCGTCGTGGCAAGCCGGTCGCTGTACATGGCGCCCTTCGGCGCTCCGGTGCTGCCGGAGGTGTAGACCAGCAGTGCCAGCGGATCTTCGTCGGTGTCCGGTAGGTGCGGCGCCACCGCCGGCAGCGATCGGCCCCGGTCGACAGCCTCCGCCAGCGTCTCCAGCACTACCGGCCGGCCGCGCTCGGTCAGACGACGTCGTGCCGATTCGAACGTTTCGCGCTGGTAGTCGTCCTCGGGGTGGTAGTCGAACACGAGCAGCCGGCCGGGTGCGGTCGTGCCGATCACGACAGCCTCGACAGCCGCGCCGAGCAGCTCCAGACTGGTTGCCAGTACCCGCGGCGAGGTCTCATCTAGGATCGAATTCCATTGCGCCACAGTCCCGTTCGCCTGCAATGGCACCGCTACCGCGCCCAGGTGTACGCATGCCAGGTCCACGGTCACGTAGTCGGTACTGACGAAGCCGAGTGTGCACACGAACTCCCCCCCGCGCACGGTGCACACGGGGTTGTCCCGCCAATGAACGGACAACGCGCCCACTCGTGCCCACAGCTCCCCGTAACTCACCGTGTCATAGCGCGGCAGCAGCGAACGCACCCGGCGACCGGTTCCGTCGGTGATCAGTTCGGCTGCCCGCTCCCCGAGCGCGGGCCGGTCAGCGTAGCCCTCCATGACCGTTGCCACCACCTCTGCCTGGCGCAGTCCAGGCCGGCACACAGCGGCGGTCACCGCGGGCAGCGGCATGGCGGCGCGCACCTGATCGTCGGCCAGTACGGCGGCCGCGCGCTGCTCGCCTGTCAGTTGTAGAGCTCCGCGGGTCATCGAGGTCCTTCCGGCTTACTTGGTCGTACAAGGCCCCTCCCGCCAACGGAACTACGAAGGCGGAAGGGGCCCTTGGGCTGTCGGCGGCATTGACGACAGCACACGGCCGCAGGACGATTGCCCAGCGGCGTGCTATGGGTGGTTAGAGGTTCCAGATTCGGGTCGCGTTGCCGGAGAGGATGAGTGAACGTTCCTCGGCGGGAATGCCTTTGAACTGTTCTTCGATGATCTTCTGAGAGTTGGGCCAGCTGGTCACCGGGTGCGGGTAGTCGGTGGACCACATGATGTTTTCGACGCCGATCAGGTCGCGCATGCGATGGAGCCCGAGTCCTTCGTCGACGAAGGTCAAAGACACGTTGCGGCGGAAGTAGTAGCTGGGGAGCTCGGTGAGGCCCGGGTATTTGTAGCCCTGCCGCTTTACCATGTCGTCGACGGTGTCGAGCCACCAAGCGACCCAGGAGATTCCGGGTTCGACGAAGACGACCTTCAGGTCGGGGAACCGCACGAGGACTCCACCCATGATCCACATGCCGAACGCTTCGGCGGTCATCAAGGGCGTCATGGGGACCATGATTCCCTTGTTCGGGGTGGGGTCGCGCTGGGCGAGATCGCTCAACGTGGTCTTGAGCCCGATATGGCAACAGATCGGGAGGCCGGTCTCCTCGATGGTGGCGAACAGCGGGTCGTAGCGTTCGTGGTAGTAGTCGGGCTGTCCGAGTTCGGGTGGGAAGACCGGCAGCTGAAGGGATTTGCCGCCGAGTTCGGCGACGCGCTGTACCTCCGCGACCGCCAGGTCGATGTCGTGGATGGGGATCTGGTAGGAGACCAGTAGCCGTTTGGGGTCGGACTGGGAGAATTCGTGCAGCGCGTCGTTGAATGCCCGCACGGTCTCGGAGACGCCGTCCTTGACGTCGCTGAGGTAGCGGAACGCGCTGACTTCACTGAAGAGGACCTCGACGTCGACGCCGTCGGCATCCATGTCCTTGAGCCGCTCGACCGGGTCCCAGTAGCCGGCCCGGGAGAACACCGAGTTGGACGCCGCGATTGCGTCGGTCCGCTGCTGTTTGGCGCCGGCCTGGTTCGCTGCGCCGACGCCGCGGCTCATCTTCGCGTCGTAGGCGCCGGATGCTTCGTCGTATGCCGCGTGCAGTCGGGTGGGGAGGTGGTTCTTGACCTGCTCGTGCGTCATCTTGACGTGCGAATCGGTGGATATCAGGCGCTCGGACATACTGATCTGCCTTTCAAACAATCCGCCTTCAGCGGCGGAGAGCACGACATTGTGGCTGTAGACCGGGCGGCCCCTGGCGTCATCGCACGTGCGACGAATGGAGCGTGATCGCTCTGGCCTGGCAGTCACCCGGTATTATAGTATCTACTATGCCAGACGGATTGACACAGTCAAGGGCGGGATTTGCCCTGACGGGCAATCGTCCGTATACAGTGACTGATATAAAGTATATTTTAAGAACACCTGGGAGTCGAATTGACTTGCGGTGAGCTGAGGGAGAGACATTGAACGTCGCCACAATCCTGGAGATGGCTGCGGGGGGCTACGGCGACCGCATTGCGATCGGCCGGCGTGCCGATGGCCTCGGCTACGAACGGTTGCGGCAACTGGCCGTGGCCGGTGCGGCACGCCTAGGTGACGGGGTAGAAGTGGTGGGATTCGTCGGCCAGAGTGGACCCGCGTTCGTCACGGCCTTCTTCGCGAGTGCGGTGCGCGGTGTGCCGTTCATGCCGCTGAACTATCGACTCGGCGAAGCCCAGCTCAACGAGCTGCTGAGTCGGCACGCGGGCGCGGTGATCATTGCCGACCCGCGATACGTCGACTCGCTGAAAGTAGCCGGTGAGGTAGTGACCACCGACGACTGGCTTTCCGAACTGTCCCGCGAGGCAACGGATCCCGCGGTCGATGTCTCGGCGATCGGTGAGCCCAGTCGGCCGGCGCTGTACCTCTACACCAGTGGTACGAGCGCCGCCCCGAAGGCGGCGATTCTGCACCACCATCATCTGACGTCCTACATTCTGGGCTCGGTGGAGTTCGGTGCCGCCGCACCTGACGACGCGGCGCTGGTCAGTGTCCCGCCGTACCACATCGCGGGTGTCGCCAATCTGCTGTCGAACGTCTTCTCCGGCCGCCGGATCGTGTACCTGCCGGACTTCACGCCAGAGAGCTGGCTGTCGACCGTCAGGTCCGAGGGCATCACGCAGGCCATGGTGGTGCCGACCATGCTGGCTCGCATTGTGGACGCGATCGGCGAGGATAAGGCCGGGCCGCCCTCGCTGAAATTTATCTCCTACGGTGGCTCGCGGATGCATGAGAGCGTGCTGCGGCGTGCGCTGCATGCCTTCCCGGAGGCCGGCTTCGTCAATGCGTACGGACTGACCGAGACCAGTTCGTCGATTGCCGTGCTGGGCCCGGATGACCATCGGACCGCGCTGGAGTCGCCGGATCCCGCTGTGGCACGGCGGTTGTCGTCGGTGGGCCGGCTTATCCCCGGCATCGAGGTCCAGATCCGCGATCAGGACAGACAGGTGCTGCCGACCGGCACGGTTGGTGACGTCTGGGTGCGCGGTGAGCAGGTCTCGGGCGAGTACGCCGGTAGCGGTTCGGTATGCGATGCGGATTCATGGTTCCCCACTCGCGATGCGGGCTGGGTTGACGACGAGGGGTATCTGTTCATCGAGGGCCGGACCGACGACACGATCATTCGCGGGGGCGAGAACATCGCGCCTGCCGAGATCGAGGACGTGCTGTTGCAACATCCCGATGTCGAGGATGCGGCCGTGGTGGGAGTGCCCGACGAGGAGTGGGGCCATCGGGTCGCCGCGGCGGTCAAGCTGCGACCGGGGGCGACGGTCGAGCCCGAGGAGCTGGTCGCGTGGACTCGCAAGCACCTGCGTAGCTCGCGGGCTGCCGAAACGGTCGTGATACGGAATGAATTGCCGCGTACCGACACCGGCAAACTATTGCGCCGACAGGTCCTCGATGACCTGCGCGAGCTGAGCCCTGGGGTGCAGGCATGACCGCGTACGCCATGGACCTCAGCGCGCAGCGCAGTGCGCTCGACATTTCAGCTCTGCTGCTGCGGGTGATCGTCGGCGGAACGATGCTGGCGCACGGCTGGAACCACTTCTTCGGCGGTGGACGGCTGCCCGGCACCACACGCTGGTTTTCCTCGATCGGAATGCGGCACGCACGTCTGCATGCGGTGCTGGCCTCGGTGACGGAAGTGGGGGCTGGTGCGCTACTGCTGCTCGGGCTGCTCACGCCACTGGCCAGTGCCGCGGTCGTGGGTTGCATGTTGGTTGCGCTGGTGGCGAACCATATTCGCAACGGGTTCTTCATCTTCCGCCCTGGCGAGGGGTACGAGTACGTGCTGATGATCATTGTGGTCGCGGCGGCGATCGGCGCGTCCGGTGGTGGTTCGTGGTCTCTGGACAACCTGTTCGACATCACCATCGCCGGATGGCCGGGCCTGGCAACAGCGGCGGTACTCGGCGGCCTCGCCGGGGCGCTTGCGCTCGGAACCAGTTGGCGCAGACCGAAATCGGAAGTATCGGCATGACCTCGCTCGAGCATAGGGGCGACGACGGAACGCAAAGGAGTGCACAGTATGTCCATTCGTGATGCAGTGATCGTCGACGGGGTGCGGACCCCGGTCGGCAAACGAGGCGGCGCCCTCGCTCACTACCATTCGGCGGACCTGTCAGCCCATGTCTTGAATGCGCTGGCCGAACGCAATGGACTCGACCCCGCTGTCGTCGATGACGTGGTGTGGGGTTGTGTGAACCAAACCGGGCAGCAGGCCGGGAATGTGGGCCGCATGGCTGTTCTCGGCGCCGGTTGGCCGGAATCCGTGCCGGCGTCCACGATCGATCGGCAGTGCGGTTCCTCGCAGCAGTCGATTCATTTCGCCGCGGCCGGCCTGATCTCGGGACAGTACGACATCGCTGTCGCGGGTGGTGTCGAGATCATGTCGGCTGTTCCGATCGGAGCCACATGGGCGACCGAGCAGTTCGGTCTGCCCGGTGGGCCTCTGGTGGCGGCACGCTACGGCACCGGGTTCAATCAGGGCCTCGGCGCCGAAATGATTGCCGAGAAGTGGGCTCTGGACCGGGAACGAGTCGATACGTTCTCGGCACGATCGCACGAGAAGCTCGCGGCTGCCATCGATTCCGGCGTTTTCGACGCACAGATCACCGCCGTGCCGACCGCCGATGGCGGCTCCCTGACGGTGGATCAGGGCCTGCGCCGGGGAACCTCGCTGGAGAAGCTGGCTGCGCTGAAGCCCGTTTTCAAGGAGGACGGTGTCATCCATGCCGGCAATTCGTCTCAGATCAGCGACGGCGCGGCAGGTTTGCTCATGATGACCTCCGAGCGCGCGCGGGAACTGGGTATGCGGCCGATCTGCCGGGTACACACCGCCGTGGTCACGGGCGACGACCCCGTCATCATGCTCACTGCCCCGATCCCGGCAACCGCGAAGGCGCTCAACCGATCCGGGCTCTCGTTGTCCGACATCGGTGTGTATGAAGTGAACGAGGCGTTCGCGACCGTACCACTGGCGTGGCTGCACGAGACCGGGGCGGACGAGTCGCGGTTGAACCCGAACGGGGGCGCCATCGCGATGGGTCATCCGCTGGGCGCCTCGGGTGCTCGAATCATGACGACGATGATCAACCATATGCGGGACAACGGCATTCGATACGGCCTTCAAACAATGTGCGAAGGCGGCGGCATGGCCAACTGCACGATCGTCGAGCTGCTGGGCTGAGAAGGATTGTGGGAGCGGATTGCCCACGAGCAGTCCGTCCTTGTCACAGAAATTCGAAAATAGTAACGTACTGCGGACATAGTGGTTACTATGTGCGCAGTTGACGAAGAGGTGAACGCCCGTGGTACGAGTTATCCCCCCTGTTCCGAATCGTGATGATCAGTTCTTCTGGGATGGCGTCGAACAGGGGCGCTTGCTGATTCGGCAATGTGCGAAGTGCGCGCGACTGCAGCACCCGCCCAGCCCCATGTGCCCGCAGTGCGGGTCCGTGGAGTGGGATGCCCACGACGCGGCGGGTACAGGCACGGTGTGCAGCTGGATTGTGTCGCGGCACCCCAGCCAGCCGGACGCCGATGCGCGCATCGTCGCGGTGATCGAGCTTGTCGAAGGTGCTCGCATTGTCACCAATCTGCAGGAGATCGACCCTGCGCAGGTTGTCGACGGAATGGCTGTCGAGGTGACCTTCGACGAGCTCGGCGGCGTCAAGCTGCCGCAGTTCCGGCCGATTGCGAAGTGAGGTTCTCATGGCTCTGAAAAAAGGCAAGGCGGCGATCGCTGGGGTCGGCCAAACCGAATTCTCCAAGGATTCCGGGCGCAGCGAGCTGCAGCTCGCGTGTGAGGCGGTGCGTCACGCGCTCGCCGACGCCGGACTGCAGCCCGCTGACGTGGACGGCTTGGTCACGATGACCGTGGACGACAACGATGAACTCGCCTTGATGCGCAGCGTCGGTATCGACCGTGTGCGATGGACTTCGCGCACGCCCTTCGGCGGCGGCGGTTCGGCGGCCATGGTCGAGCACGCGGCCGCGGCGGTGGCGGCAGGCGTGGCCGATGTTGTGGTCGTCTACCGGGCGTTCAACGAACGCTCGGGCACTCGGTTCGGGCAGCCCATACGAAACGGGGGGATCCCCGAGCTCAACTTCCATCTTCCCTATGGACTGGACACGCCCGCGAAGATGTTCTCGCTCTGGTTCCAGAGCTACATGAATCGGTATGGCTTGACGAACGAGGATTTCGGCAGATACACGGTGGTCGCAAGGAAGCATGCCGCGACAAATCCGAATTCGTGGTTCTACGAGCGTCCGATAACGCTGGCGGATCACCAGGCGTCACGGTGGATCGTCGAGCCCATCCTGCGTCTGCTGGACTGCTGTCAGGAAAGCGACGGTGGCGTGGCCCTGGTGGTGACCAGCCCCGAACGTGCGCGCGACATGCAGCACCCGGTCGTCGCCATCGAAGCAGCCACGCAAGGAAATGTGGCAGGGGACAATACGCTGTTCAATTATTACGGTGCCGACATGACCCGGTTCACGCAGGCAGAATACGTAGCCGAACAACTGTGGGGGAGTACCGGTTTGACTCCCGACGATATCGATGCGGCAATGATCTACGAGAACTTCAGTCCGGTCGTGTTCTATCAACTCGAGGCCTACGGATTCTGTGGTCCCGGTGAAGCCAAGGACTACATCAAGGATGGCAATATCGAGATCGGTGGAAAGCTACCGGTGAATACGCACGGTGGTCTGCTCGGTGAGGCGTACATCCACGGGATAAACAACATCATCGAAGGGGTCCGTCAAATTCGTGGCACTGCGGTGAATCAGATTTCCGGTGCTTCGCATATCCTCTGCGCCGCCGGCCAGAGCGCGGTCGTGCTGGGAAGTGGTGAGTAGTCATGGGTGTTCTCGACGGCATCAAGGTACTGGACCTGTCCTGGGGAATCGCCGGCCCGATCACCGGCATGCTGCTCGCCGACCACGGCGCGCAGGTGACGAAAATCGAACCGCCCGAAGGTGATCCGTGGCGGCGGTTCTCGGGCTACCGAATCTGGAACCGCGGCAAGCGCAGCGCTGCCCTCGACCTGAAAGATGACACGGACCGGAAGCGATTCCTGGCGCTGGCTCGGTCGGCGGACGTCGTGATCGAGAGCTTCACGCCCGGAACCACCGAACGGCTCGGCATTGATTACCCGACATTGCAGGCGATCAATCCGCGAGTGATCTACTGCTCCATCACCGGCTACGGCGAGGACGGCCCTGATGCCGAGCGGCCGGGGATCGATGCGCTGGTTGCCGCTCGGACGGGGCACCAGTTCGAGGGGCGCGGGACCGTCGGCGGGACGATCGCGCGCCTGTCCGGACATGAGCCGGTCATGCCCGAGTTGACGGGACCACCGCCGGGCTCCTGGGTGGGACCGGATCGGGAAGGGCCACTGTTCAGCGGTGTGCCGTGGGTCAGTCTGGGCGCGGCTTACATTGCCTCGGTCGGTGTCAATGCCGCGCTGCGGGCGCGCGAACACACTGGGCGAGGACAGCGTGTGCAGGCGTCGCTGCTGCACGGCGTGCTCGCCACCACGATCGCAGGATGGCAGCAGGTGGACAAGCCTGATACGCCCGACTTCCAGACCTGGGTCAACGACAGCCGGGCGCCCAAGGGTTTTTTCCGCACGTCCGACGGCCGCTGGACCCATCATTGGGTACCACTGCCCGAGTTCATCTTGAACGCGTCGGCGAATGGACTACGTGCCACGCCTGAAGTGAGGTCGCCGAAGGACGCGTCGCTTCGAGTCAGCCCCATGTCGGAGGACATGGTCATCCTGCACGCCTTCCAGGAGCAGCTGGCTGAGGCGGTCGTTCGCTACCCGGCCCAGGATTGGGTGGATCTTGCCCACCAGGTCGGCGTGCCGGTGCAGATGGTGCGGTCGCCCGAAGAGGCGCTCTTGGACCCGCTCCTGCTGGCCGATGGCTGTGTCGTCGAAATCGATGATCCCGAGGTGGGTCCGATTCGGCAGGTAGGCAGGATCGTCGAACTGGCCCGGCATCCGCAACCGACTCCGCAACCCGCGCCGGCCTTCGGTGCTCACACCGAGGAGGTCCGCGCGGAGGCGGACGCTGTGCTTGCGGCGCAACCGGATTCGCCGTCCGCGGCGGTTCCGGCGGCCTCGGATGCGCGCAGTCTGTCGGCCCCATTGGCGGGTGTGACCGTGCTCGATCTCGGCTTGGCCGTCGCCGGACCGTTCGGCACTCAGGTGCTGGCCGAGCTGGGGGCCCGCGTCATCAAGGTCAACACCAAGACCGACAAGTTCTGGTTCAGCAATCACATCGCGATGTGCTGCAACCGGGATAAGGAATCCATCGTGCTCGATTTGAAGGATCCCGAAGGGCTGGCAGTTCTGCACCGCTTGGTCGAGCAGGCCGACGTGGTCCAGCACAACATGCGTTACGATGCCGCTGCGCGACTGGGCGTCGGCTACGAAGACCTGCGCAAGATCAATCCGGCACTGATCTACTGCCATACGCTCGGCCATGAGCAGGGACCGCGCGCGCAGGATCCGGGTAACGATCAGACGGCCGCGGCCCTGGCCGGGACTTCCTGGCTCGATGGCGGACTCGACAATGACGGCCGGCCGATCTGGTCGTGTACGTCGCTGGGCGATACCGGCAACGGATTCCTATCCGCGCTGGGGATCATCCAGGCCCTCTACGATCGCGATCGCACCGGAGAAGGTCAATTCGTGCGCACGTCGATTCTGTA
>NZ_JAODNK010000013.1 GCF_025465275.1 Nocardia sp.
GCATTACCGGGCAGGCGCCGGTGGCGAAGCTGCACAAGGAGGACTTCCAGGCAGTCGATATCGCCTCCATCGCCGCGCCGGTGAGCAAGTGGGCGGTCACCGTGCTGGAGCCCGCGCAGGTGCCGGGCACCTTTCAGAAGGCGTTCCAGCTCATGCGTTCCGGGCGTCCCGGTCCGGTGCTGATCGACCTGCCGATCGATGTGCAGTTGGCCGAGATCGAATTCGATATCGAGACCTACTCGCCCCTCGATGTGCACCGGCCGGCCGCTACGCGGGCACAGGCGGAGAAGGCCATCACCATGCTCTGCGCCGCCGAGCGGCCGCTGATCGTGTCCGGTGGCGGTGTGGTGAATGCCGATGCGGCGGACCTGCTGGTCGAATTCGCCGAGCTGACCGGTGTTCCCGTGGTGCCGACTCTGATGGGCTGGGGCACCATTCCCGACGACCACCGCTTGCACGCGGGCATGGTCGGGCTGCAGACCTCGCACCGCTACGGCAATGCGACGCTGCTGGAGTCGGATTTTGTGCTCGGCATCGGAAACCGGTGGGCCAACCGGCACACCGGCGGCGTCGAAACCTACACGCGGGACCGTACTTTCGTGCACGTCGATATCGAGCCGACCCAGATCGGCCGCGTGTTCGCCGCCGATTTCGGCATCGTGTCCGACGCCGGTGCGGCGCTGGCCGTCTTCCTCGAGGTCGCGCACGAAATGGCCCTCGACGGACGGCTGCCCGACCGCAGTGAATGGGCCGCGCAGATCCAGGCGCGCAAGCGAACCCTGCTGCGCAAGACCCACTTCGACTCCGTGCCGATCAAGCCGCAGCGGGTGTACGAGGAGATGAACCGGGCCTTCGGCGCGGACGTCCGCTACGTCACCACCATCGGGCTGTCGCAGATCCAAGCGGCGCAGATGCTGCACGTGTACAAGCCGCGGCACTGGATCAATGCCGGACAGGCCGGCCCGCTGGGCTGGACCTTGCCCGCCGCGCTCGGTGTGGCCACCGCACTGCCCGATGCGACCGTGGTCGCGCTCTCGGGTGATTACGACTTCCAGTTCCTCATCGAGGAATTGGCGGTCGGCGCACAGTTCAAGATCCCGTATGTCCATGTGGTGGTGAACAATTCGTACCTGGGGCTGATCCGTCAGGCGCAGCGCGCGTTCGATATGGACTACTACGTGCAGCTGTCCTTCGACAACATCAACAGCCCCGAGCTCGGCGGCTACGGTGTCGACCACCTGAAGGTGGCGGAGGGACTGGGCTGCAAGGCGATTCGTGTCACCGAACCCGATCGCATCGGCTCGGCGCTCGAAGAAGCCAAGCGGCTCATGGCCGAACATCAGGTGCCGGTCCTGGTGGAGGTCATTCTCGAGCGTGTCACCAATGTGTCAATGGGTCTCGAGATCGACAGCGTCACCGAATTCGAGGAGCTCGCCGGCTCCGCCGCCGACGCGCCCACCTCGATCGCCGCCCTGGTCGAAGCTGCCGGGGGCACCAGGTGATTCACGCGCCGGGTGGTTCGGGGCGAGGCTGGCAGGAGGGGCACGTGATCGTGGCCCCGGACAAATTCAAAGGGTCGCTCACCGCCGGACAGGTCGCCGCACACATTGCGGCCGGCCTGCGGCGGGAACGGCCCGATCTGCCCGTGGTGACCATTCCGGTCGCCGACGGCGGTGACGGCACTGTCGAGGCAATGGTGGCGTCCGGGTTCTCCGGACTCCAGACTGCCGTCACTGGGCCGGTCGGGAATCGAGTGGTCGCAGCGTTTGCCATGAGGGGCGACACGGCCGTCATCGAACTCGCGGAAGCCTCCGGGCTGCGGCGACTACCCGACCGGCCCACCCCCCTCACCGCCCGCACCGCCAGCAGCTTCGGCACCGGCGAGCTCATTCGCACCGCGGTACTGCGGGGCGCGCGCCGTATTGTGCTCGGGCTCGGCGGCAGTGCCTGCACCGATGGCGGTGCGGGCATGCTCACCGCGCTCGGGGCCCGGCTGCTGGACGATGACGGGGAACAATTGCCGCCCGGCGGGGTGGCCTTGCAGCGACTGGCGCGCATCGACACCAGCGGATTGATGCGAGTGCAGATCACCGTTGCCTCCGACGTCGACAATCCGCTGCTGGGACCGCGCGGCGCCGCGCACGTCTACGGTGCGCAGAAGGGCGCGGGCTCGGACGAGATCGAGGCCTTGGAGCGCGGGCTCGCGCGGTTCGCGGAGATCGCCGCGCGTGATCACTTCGTCGACAAGGCGGATCGGCCCGGTGCCGGGGCCGCGGGCGGTGTCGGTTTCGCCGCGCTCGCCTTTCTCGGCGCCCGCACCGAGCCGGGGATCGAAATCATCCTGCGCCACCTGAACTTCACCGATCGGCTCGCCGGGGCGCGACTGGTGATCACCGGTGAGGGCTGCCTGGACCGGCAGACCCTGCACGGCAAGGCGCCGATCGGGGTGGCGCGGGCCGCGGCTGCGGCCGGGGTGTCGGTGCTGGCGGTCTCAGGGCAGCGGTTGCTGACCCGGGACGTGCTGCGCCGCTTCGGATTCGAGGATGCCTATGCGCTCACCGATATCGAACCCGATCCGCAGCTGTGTATTTCGCACGCCGATGCGCTGCTGGAACAACTTGCCGCGCAGATCGCCGCCACCCGCCTGAGCGAGCTGCTGGCCCGCACTACCAACTAGTCGAGAAAGGAAGCGATGTCGGACTTCACGAGCCTGCCGGACCTGGCGCTGCGCACCTACCGTGCGAGTGTGATCGCCGCGAGCGACGAATCCTTCGAAGAGCGTGAGAATCTCATCCAACCGTGGGAGCCGCGGTACTCCGCCGAAACCTTCGGCACCAAGGGGCAGGAATACGACGGCTGGGAGACCCGCCGCCATCGCGGACCCGGCCACGATTGGGCCATTGTGCGGCTGGGCATGCCCGGCATCGTGCGCGGAGTGGTGATCGACACCGCCTGGTTCAAGGGGAACTATCCGCCCCATGCCTCCGTCGAGGCGTGCCGGGTTTCGGGCTATCCCGCTGTGGCGGAATTGGATTCGGCGGAGTGGGTGGAGATCCTGCCGCGCACCGCGCTGGGCGGTGACGCTCGCCACGAACTGCCGGTCGAGGACGAGCGGATCTTCACCCACGTCCGGTTGAACATGTACCCGGACGGCGGCATCGCCCGCTTCCGTGTGCACGGCGAGGTAGTGCCGGATCCCGCGCTGCTCACCGGGCTCACGGTGGACCTGGCCGCGCTGGAAAACGGTGCACGCACGCTGGATTGCTCGAATATGTTCTATTCGGCACCGGACAACATGCTCGCTCCGGGTTTGGCGCGCAACCAATCCGAGGGCTGGGAAACCGCGCGCCGCCGTGACGACGGCAATGACTGGGCGGTGATTCAGCTTGCGGCGCAGGGCATTCCGGATCTGATCGAACTCGACACCACCAACCTGGTCTTCAACGCCCCGGGTGAAGTCCGGCTACTCGGCATCGACCTCGCTGACGGCGAACCGGTGCCGACGGACAACTCGGCGTGGTTCGAACTGCTTGCGCGCGTGGCGATTCAACCCGACACGCCGCATCGTCTTCGCCTCGATTCGGGCTCGCAGCGGCCGACCACCCACGTTCGGCTCGATATCTACCCCGACGGCGGCGTGGGCCGATTGCGCATCCACGGGTCGCTCACCGCTGCGGGCGAGAACCAGTTGGCGACTCGCTGGAGCGCTTCCTGAGCGAGGCGTGAGCCTCCGCATGCGGACCTGCCGCACTCGTCGATGGGCGAGTGCGGCAGTTTGCTGTAGTGCGTCCGAAACATGAACGAACATCGGACTTCTCTTGTTACACAATGCGAATACCGCGACCCGTATCCCGAGCAGGCTGAGCGAGCGCACCCGGGCCGCTTGGCTTGCGGGTGTGGGTATCGTCCTCATCGCGCTCAATCTGCGCCTGGGCATCAGCAGTGCCGCCGTCTTGATGGGCTCGGTGCGCACGGAACTCGGCTTCGGTTCCGTACTCGCGGCGACGATTCCCGCGCTTCCGACAGCGAGTTTCGCGGTCGCAGGATTCGGCGCCGGCCGACTGGCCGTGCGGTACGGACTCGAGCGCACCGTTCTCTTCGGGCTTGCGGCACTGACCGCCGGACTCGCGCTCCGCGCGGCTCCCGCCACCTGGGCGCTGCTCGCAGGCACAGTCTTCGGAATGTCAGGGCTGGCGCTGTGTAATGTCCTGCTGCCGACCCTGCTTCGATCGCACTTTCCGGACCGGGTAGCCATGCTGGCCGGTGTCTATACGACCGTGATGGCCTTGGGTTCGACGCTCGCCGCAGCGGTGGCGGTGCCGATCGCAGCGGGCGTGGGAACACCGTCTCTCGGCCTTGCGGTGTGGGCGCTTCCAGCGCTGATCGCCACTCTCACATGGTCTTTCGTGCGCGCCCCCACGGGCGAAGCGGGGCAGACGGAGGTGGGTGAATACATCTCGCCCATGAGCATGGCCCGTACCCGCTTCGGTCTCCTGGTGACCGCCTACTTCGCATTGCAGGCATTGAATGCACACTCCCTGATCGGCTGGGTGGCAGTACTTTTGACCGATCATGGGATGTCCAGCGGGGGTGCGGGCGGCATCGTGGCCCTCACCCAGGCCGTCGGCATCCCGGCGACCTTCCTGGTGCTTGCATTCGCTCGCGAGCCCGGGCGACTGCGCCTTGCCTTCCTACTGATTTCGGGTGCAATGATCGCGGGATTCGCCGGTCTGCTGCTGGCACCGGTATCGGAGCCGGTGCTCTGGGCGGTCCTCTGCGGTCTCGGAATGTGTTCGTTTCCCTTGGTGCTCAGCGTGATCGGCAAGAGCGGCAGCTCCGCGGCCGAGACCACAGCCCTGTCCAGCCTGTCCCAATCGCTCGGCTACCTGCTCGCGGCCGTCGGACCTTTCGCAATCGGCTTACTGCACAGCAGCTCCAGCGGCTGGACCCTGCCCATGGCGGTCCTGCTCATGACCGCCATTGCCCAACTCGTCGTCGGCCTAGCCCTGTCCGGTGCCCGCCGCTGAAACCGGTTGCCAGCCTGCCGCCCAAAGGTTGGACGGAGTCCTCCTGCCACCGAATATGGCGGGAGCGGCGGAGATCGGCCGCTGGTGCGATCGCGAGACCACTTCGTGCGAGGGGGCGCGCTTGATCCCTGTGCAGGTCAACGGATCACCCGCATTCGCGCACTACCGACCGGCCCAGCGGGGTGGCGGCTACGAGGCTTTCGCTATCCATGTACTCGGCCTGGACGGCTGCCGAATCGTGAGTATTGCCTGCTTCCTGGATTCCGAGCTGTTCGAGCTGCCCGAGCGGATCTCAATTTCCGATACCGATGGTCGCGAGGGCGATGGTCCGGCGAAGTCGCCCGGGTAGCGCCGCGAAGAGGGCGGACATGGCGGCCGCCGTGCCCGGGAGATCGTCGCGGCCGGACAGATAGGCGCGCTGCCGTGCGGCGGGCAGTGTGAAGAAGGCGTCGAAGAAGACGGGCAGATCCTGTGGGGGGAGTGCCAGCAGTGCACGCAATCCGGCCAGTCGAAGGCCGTGTACGGCGCGGGCCGAAGGCGGCCAGATCGAGTCTCCGGCGGCGACGGTGTCGGCGGTCCGCAGGGCGGTCGCGACGCCGTAGCCGGAGGCGGGATGCAGTAGTCCGCCTGCCGCGCCGAATGTCTTGCGTCCGGGCTTGCCGCCGTGGACGGGGAAGCGCACGCGTTCGATGCGCTCCTCGCCGCTGAGAGTGATTCCGCGAGCACGTAATCGATGCATCAGCCGATCGCGCAGCACCGCGCTGTCGAGGGCGGGACGGCCGGCGAGACAGGTCTCCTCGAGCAGTATGGCGTCCTCGCTCAGTGGTACCGCGTAGAGGAAAGAGCGCGGCTCGCTCGGGTCCGCGCCATTATCGTTCCGCCAGTCCATGAACAGCGTCTCGGGCGCGGCCCACTGTGCTCGGTCCACCACGACGCCGAAGGCAGTCTGCTCGGCCAGCCGGCGGGAGCGCGGCACGCCGCGTGCGTCGATCACCCGGCCGGCGGGCAGGACCGATCCCGAGGCCAGTCGCACCGAGGGCAGATCGTGCGCCTGCTGCCCGGAACGTGTCGGCGCGACAATATCGACCACCCGATCGCTGAGGATGCGGGCTCCGGCGAGATCCAGTGAATCCTGCAGTCGCGGGGTATCGAATACGACGTAGCGGCGCGGCAACTCCACGCGCCGGGTGGTCCAGGCGATGGGGTGATCGACAACGGCCGCCAGCACCTCCGAGGCCACCCAGTCAGGGAGCTCATCGGCCCAGGCCGCATAGGTCGCGGTCCACTGCCGCTCGGGCTGCGGATCGACCACGGTCACCGACTGGCCCTGCCGCAATGCCCGATATGCGAGGGCTCGCCCCGCCGGGCCCACGCCGCAGACAAGTAGATCGGAGGTCATGCCGTGATTGGATCATGATCGACAGGCGTCATACAGTTCGTTGACTGTTGCCGGGTCGGGAGGGGTCCGGCACACCGCGAAAGGTGAACACATGACGTATCCCCCCGGACCGCCGTCCGGACCAGGGTCCGGAGGCGATCCGTATGGCCAGGGGCAGGGCCAGCAGCCGCCGCAGGATCCGGCGTGGTGGGGCCAGCCGGTACAGCCCGCGCAGCCGCAGCAGGGCTGGCCCGGCGAACAGCCCGCATGGCAGCAGCCGCAGGCGCAGCCGGGGTGGCAGCAGCCGGTCGATCAGCCGGGATGGCCGCAGCAGCCGGGCTGGGGTGGGCAGCAAGGGTATCCGCAGCAGCCGGGATATCCGGGCGGCCCGCCGCCGCCGCGCCGCAATACCGGGCTGATCATCGGCATGGTGATCGCCGTGGTCGCGGTGCTTGCCGTCGGCGCCGGCGTGATCGTCGTTGTCACCAAGGGCAGCAACTCCGATAACCAGGCCACCGCCACCTCGACGACCACCGTCGCACCGACCACCACCGACACCACGACCACGCGGCCCACCACGACCGCTAAGAGCGCGCCCGCGGGCGGCAAGTTCACCTACACCGAATACGGGCAGGTCTGGAACTTCAAGCTCGGAGATGTGGCGCTGCAGGCGGATTGGGTCGAGGGCCACGACTACAACAACTGCGCACCGGTCGAGGTCAAGGGCAAGCTCACCGGCCTGGGCTGCCAGTACGGCTCGTCGCTGGTGTGGAAGGCCGAGAACGGTGCGGTCATGCTCACCCAGTTCATTCTCACCATGAGCGATGCGGACAAGGCGTCTGCGGCATCGGGGCAGTTCGATGACAAGGACATCAATCTGCCTTCGGGCAGCTACATCTCGAATTGGGAGACCGGTAAATGGCGTGACGGTAGTCAGTCGCAGTTCGTAGTGATCACGTTCGCGACCGCCACCGCCGATGTCGATACCGCGACCGTCGAGAAGTACCTGAAGTACCGGCACAGCGATACGCTCGCCGCTCTCGTCTGGCGCTGAGCCGCTCGACGAAATACGTCCGCCCCGCACCGAATAATGGTGTGGGGCGGACGTTTTGGTTGACGCTAGATCCCGCCGGTGGCGAGCAGTCCGCCGTCCACGCGAATGGTGGTGCCGGTGATCCAGGAGGATTCGCTCGAGGACAGGAACCCGATCAGTCCCGCCACATCCTCCGGCGTGCCGAGTCGTTTCATCGGGTACACGGCTGCGGCGGCCTCTTCATCGGCCGAGTACAGCGCGTCGGCGAACTTGGTCTTGATGACGCCCGGCGCCACCGCATTCACCCGAATGTTCGGTCCGAGCTGCCAGGCTAGCTCCTCGGTGAGCCGAATCAGCGCCGCCTTGGACGCGCCGTAAGCGGCGATCACTCCGGTGGACCGCAGGCCCGCGACGCTCGCGACATTCACCACGGCCCCGCCGTGCTCACCCATCCACGCCTTGTACGCCTCCTGCACATACCCCAGTGCCGCAACAACATTCACATCGAAGATCTTGCGCACGGCATCGAGGTCCGCCTCCATGAGCGACCCGTACACCGGATTGATCCCGGTATTGTTGATCAGCACATCCAGCGACCCGAACTGCGCCACCGCAGCGGCAACCTGCTCGGCCCGAGCCTCCGCCTCCCCGGAATTCCCCGCGACCGCCACCACCTTCCCCGCAAACCCGAGCGCCCGCAGCTCTTCGGCCGCCTCCTCCAGCGGCCCCAGCTTCCGCGCCGTCACCACCACATTCGCCCCACGCCGCAACAGTTCCGACGCCACCGCAAACCCGATACCCCGGCTCGCCCCGGTGACCAGCGCGCTCTTGCCCAGCAGATCATCACTCATGTGACGGCAGCGTACTTCAGTCACGTGATCTGCGCGAATACGCCCCAGTGGGGTGGTCATGCACTCACCAGTGCTGCCCGAAAGTGGTTGTCGGCCTTCCGCCGCGGCCGTGTCGTCCGGGTTGGCGTGGGCGCGTCGTGGCGGAGGGATCCGTCGATGAGGGCGCTGCGGACGATGGGGCGGTGACCGAGGGCGGTGTCGGGTCTGTGGTGGGGGTGCCGGGGTCCGTGCTGGGGGGCGGGTCCGAGGGGGGCGTCGTGCTGGTCGGTTTTCATTAGGTAAATTGAGTAGTTTGTCCCAAAGTCTGTCAGGAAAGAACGACTCAACGCATGGATCCGGCCACTGAAAGATGCTCCGCCCGTGCTGTCGGCACCTACCGGTGGTTGGTGGCCAGGTGTGGTCAGTAGTCTTACCAATGGGGTCGCAATCTCGCCAATAGATTCTTCTGGATTGCACATCAGCGCGTCGGTGCGATCACTTGGCGGCCGAACCGCCTGCCACACAGCGGGAAGCAATATCACGCATTTCCCGAATCGTGGTCGATCTGCTTTTTATTTCGCTGAACGGCAGCCTACAAGCCCGCGCACGACATCGTGAGACCGATCAGCAGGACGATGATTCGCAGCGTGTGCTGATTTTCCACGTCGCATGGTCCCGTGCAGTAGTACCTTTCGCCGATCGTTCGAACGAGAAATTGGGTGCGGCTGAGCAATCCCGCGATCACGAACTACACGCGACGGCGTCTGGCGCGGGTGGGTCTGTGATCGTCTGCGCGATCTCCTCGTGGTTGCTCGGCTGCTGCGTCTCGGTGTACGCCGGTGGGGGAGAAGCCGCTACCGTGGTGGCCGACCTCGTCGCCGCGTAGTTGTCCTGTTGGGAGAGAACGGCAATGGCCTCGGCGAACACGCCGCAGCTCGGATAGCGCTTGGCGAGCGCGCGGACGATCACGTCATCGAGAGCGGACGGAAGTCTTGGTGCGCCAACGGTCGCCGGCCCCTGGCTCGGTTTGGGTCAGGACCCGTTCCCGCCACCCGGGATCCGGGCGGCTCAACAGAATGTTTCCCGGTTTCACATCGCGATGGAGCATGCCTTTGGCATGCGTGTAATCCAGCCCCCCGGCGACTTCGCCGATGATGCGCACCGAGCAGGCGCTCGATCGTGTATCCCGCGAAATCTGACCCGGGACAAGGTCTTTCACTCGACTATTGTGTCCCAACGTGCGGGTGTCGGCATCGCTACTGTGTCGCCGATCGGTCCCTATCCCGCTGCCTTCGGGACCAGCGACAGTCCGTGCGTCCGCATGATTTCGGCGACCTTGGTCATGTCTCGTGGACCGGGCGGCAGTTGGCTGAGGTCCCGGTAGTACTCCTCCAGTCCCGGTGGTGAGACGACCGCGACAATGCGGGTCTCCTCCTCGAACGGGTTGTAGAACACATGGGGTACGTTGCGCGGCAACAGCATCGACGCACCGGGCACCAGAGTGCGTGCGACGCCGTCGAGTTCGACGACGACCTGGCCCGCCGTGCAGATGAACAGCTCGTCCTGCCGGGTATGGACATGGGTGGGTGGCCCGCCGAGGCCCGGCGGCACCACGTACTCGAACAGCGAATACGCACCGCCGGTGTCCGCGCCGTCCAGTCGTAGGTAGATACCGAGTCCGATCGCGCCCATATTCTCGCCGCTGTCCGGCAGTTTGAGCGCGGTGTCGTCCGCCTGATCGGCTCGGGTCTGCTCGTCCACGTCCACAACCGACTCCTTCATTCGTCGCGGCCACCCGGGCCGCGCGGGGCTGGGCTTCCAGCGTGACCCCGCACCGCATCGAGTCCGACACATCATCCCTCTGGGAGGAACGGTCGTTTGCGGTTCTGCGCTTGTGCGCCGACGCTGTGGTGACCGAAATGTCAGGGGTCCAGTCATGCGAATCGCGATCATCGGCGCCGGCGTCGCCGGTCTCACCACGGCGAAGGTACTCACCCAGGCCGGGCACGCGGTCACGGTGTTCGAGAAGGCGCCGGATGTCGGCGGGGTGTGGAGCCGGACGCGGCGCTATCCGGGTCTGACCACTCAGAGCCCCAAGGCGCAGTACTCGTTCTCGGATTTTCCGATGCCGCGCGACTTCCCGGAGTGGCCGACCGGCGCGCAGGTGCAGGAGTATCTCGCCGGGTACGCCGCCGCGTTCGGGCTCGACGAGATCATCCGCCTGAACACCGAAGTGACTGCCGCACAGCCGAGTACCGAGGACCGCTGGACTCTCACCTCGGTGTCGTCCACCTCCGAGCCTGTCACCGAGACTTTCGATCGTCTGGTCATCGCCAACGGGGTGTTCTGTGAACCCGCCGTTCCGTCGTACCCAGGTCTGCGAGAATTCCAGGAGGTGGGTGGAATCCTCTGTGCCGGAACTGAATTCCATGACGCTGAGCAGGCGCGCGGAAAGCGCGTCCTGGTCGTCGGCTACGGCAAATCGGCGTGCGATGTCACGGTCCCGATCAGCGGCGTCGCGGCGAGCACGGATGTCATTGCCCGGCAGATGCTGTGGAAGGTCCCGCGCCGGATCGGCGGCCGGGTCAACTTCAAACTGCTGCTGCTCACCCGGCTCGGCGAGGCGCTGTTCCGCTATGCACGACTGCGCGGTGTGGAGAAGTTCCTGCACGGTCGGGGCAAGGGGATGCGCGACCGCATGATCAATTCCGTTGGCGTGACCTCGATTCGGCAATTCGGATTGGATACGCTCGGGCTGGTGCCGCCCGGGCAGATGGAGGACATCGTCCGGGGCGCAATCGGTTTGGCCACCGAGGGGTTCTTCGAGAACGTGGCGGCGGGGATGATCAACGTGCATCGCGACCGCACTATTACCAGTTTGCTCGCCGTCGACGGCCGCCCCTTCGCGCAGTTGAGCGACGGCACCTCGTTGCCCGCCGACCTGATCGTCTGCGCCACCGGATTCACCCAGGGCGTGCCGTTCCTGCCCGCCGGTGTGCGGGAACGGGTATTCGACGAGCGCGGGAACTTCTTGCTCTACAGGCAGATTCAGCCGGTGGACGTGCCCGGCCTGTACTTCAACGGCTACAACTCGTCGTTCTTCAGCCCGCTGAATGCGGAGATGGCGGCGGTGTGGATCGGGGCCGACGTGGCGGGCCTGCTCGCGCTGCCGGACGCTGATACCAGGCGTCGGGCCGTCATCGATCAGCTCGCCTTTCTCGATTCGGCCACGGACGGGCATCACTGCCGGGGCACGAAGATCATTCCGTTCTCCATGCACAATGTGGACGAGGTGCTCGGCGATATCGGCCTCGACATTCCCGCGCCGGTTCGCGCCTGGCACTGGCTGGCCCCGATCGACCCGGCCGCCTACCGCCGGATCACCCCGGCACTGGTCCGCCGTCAGATCGAGTCCACCCGGGGTGCGGCGGTGAAGTAGGCCCGCGACGATGCGGCCGCGGCCATGCAGACCGCGGGTGCGATCCGATCGGCCCGTACCATGGCGCTGGGCCCCGAGACCGAGACAGCCGCGACGACATCGCCCAGCGGCCCGAAAATCGGTGCGGCAACGCAACTTACGCCGACATTTCCCTCCTCGCGCTCGGCCGCCCACCCTCGGGAGGGGACCGCGGCGAGTTCTCGCAGAATGGCCGTCTTACTGGTCAAGGTGCGCGGAGTGCGTTGCGGCAGTGCGGAATCGAGCACCGAGTCGACCGTCTCCCGGTCGGAGTAGGCGAGAATGGCGCGGCCCAGCGCGGAGCAATACACCGGAACGACGCCGCCGGTCTGCGAGAGCATCGGCATGGGCCGGTGCCCGCTGATCTTCTCCACCACCAGAATCCGGCCACCCTCCAGCACGCCGAGTTGCACGGTGGTCATCGTGGCATTGTGCAGGTCGTGCAGGAACGGCAGCACGGCCTCGCGCAATTGCAGCCGGATCGGCGCGAGGCTGGCGATCTCGAACAGATGGCTTCCGATCCGATAGCGGTTGCCGAACTTGTCCAGCCAGCCGAGTTCGGTCATCCGTTCCGCTGCCCGGTACACGGTGGAACGCGGTAGCCCGCAGCGGGCGACCAGGCCGGCCAGGCTCAATTCGCGATGCGTCGTGTCGAACGCCCCGAAAATGGCTGCCGCGCGCTCCAATCCGCTGATCGGCGTCTCGCGCGCGACGCTGTCGGCGTCGCCCGGTGTGGTGTTGTTTCGCACGTCGGTAGCCGTTTCTCTCAGGGGAACGCTTCGACCACATTCAGCCCGATACCAGCCAGGCTAAATCAGAAGGCTTGGCAACGGGACCGTCTTGACGGTCGATGGCGGCAGAACGGAGACAATCCGATGGCGGGCAGCGGAAACAATTTCCAGGTGGCGGACTTTCTCGGCACCCTCGCGGACACCGTGCCGCCCGGTGCGGCACGCCCGCTCGTGGTGCACGCCGATCAGTTGATGCCACTACCGGCCGACCAGGTGCACAACCCGACCGCACTGGCGATCGCCGGCCGGCTTCCCACTGTCACCTTCGAGATCTTCCGGCAGACCATCCCGGCCGGGCTGAGCTCGGATATGCAGCGCCACCACCACGAGACGGTGCACTACGTCCTCTCCGGCACCGGGCACAGCGAGATCGAGGACGAGACCGAGCCCTGGGGGAGTGGGGATTTCATCTACACCCCGCCGTGGACCTGGCACCGCCACTACAACGACTCCGCCGCCGAACCGGTCGAATTCCTGACCATCGAGAACTCCCGGCTGCTCGGCGCGCTCGGAGTGGGGCGGCGGCAGAGTGCCGGGTTGGTGACCGTCGCGCAGGCCCGTGCCCGATTCGGAAAGGAACCGCAATGAACGCGCTACCCGAGCACATCAGTATCTGGGGCGAATTGTCCACCACCGCACATGAATTGCACTTCGTGGACGTCGCCGGAGTCCGGACGCGGGTGCTGCGCGCCGGGTCCGGACCGGAGCTGATCCTGCTGCACGGCACCGCCGGTCATCTGGAGGCGTATGCCCGAGACATCACGGGTCTGGCCCAGGATTTCCGGGTGACGGTCTACGACATGGTCGGCCACGGGTGGTCCGACCTCCCGGACTATCCGTACACGACCGATGTGCTCGCCGCGCACCTGATCGGGCTGATGGACGCCCTCGGTATCCAGGCCGCGCACCTGTCCGGTGAATCCCTCGGCGGCTGGGTCGTCGCCTGGCTCGCCGCGCACCATCCGGACCGGGTGCGGCGGCTCATCCTCAACACCCCCGGCAATATCGCGGACAAGCCGGCGGTCATGGTGAAGATGCGTGAGAGCACCATGGCCGCGGTGCGCGACCCGAGCCCCGCCACGGTGCGCCAGCGGGTCGAATTCCTTTTCCATCACAAGGAATTGGTCACCGACGAGCTGGTCGACCTGCGCCGCGCCGTCTACAGCCGCCCCGGCTTCGAGCGGGCCGCCGAGAACATTCTGGTGCTACAGGATCCGTTGGTGCGCAAGGACTTCGCCTGGCGACCCGAATGGGTCGGCAAGATCACCGCACCGACGCTGCTGCTGTGGACCGACCACGATCCGACCGGCGGACTCGACGAAGCCGAGCTGCTGCTGAACTGGTTGCTCGACGCCCGCCTGCACGTGATCGCCGACGCCGGGCACTGGCCGCAGTGGGAGAAACGCGACGAATTCCTGCGCGCGCATCGCGATTTCCTGCTGCTCGGCAAGGATCCGGCATGACCGAGATCGCGGGCCTGGTCGCGATCTCGCACTCACCGTTCGCGCAATTGCTGCCACCGGACGGACCCACCGCACCCGGCGCCCGCTTCCTCGCCGCCGCCGGGCGGGTCGCCGCGGCCGTGGCGCGGCTGGCACCCGATGCGGTGATCGTCATCGGCCCCGACCATTTTCATGCCAACTTCTACGATCTGATGCCGCCGTTTGTGCTCGGCGTGGAACAAGCCACCGGCTTCGGCGATTTCGGCAGCCGGCCGGGACCGTTGCCGGTGGCCGACAAGCTGGCCTGGTCGATCCGGGAGCAGGTCACCGCGGCCGGATTCGACTTGGCCCTGTCCTATGCGCTGACGGTCGACCACGGCATTGTGCAGAGTTACGAAATAATCTGCGGCACAGCGGATATCCCGGTAGTCCCGCTGGTCGTCAACACCACCGCGCCGCCCTTGCCCGCCCCGCCCCGCTGCGTCCAGCTCGGGCGGGCGCTCGGCGCTGCCGTCCGCGCCTCCGACGTCGCAGGGCGGGTGCTGCTCATCGCCAGTGGCGGACTGTCGCACTGGCTGCCGTCCGCCGATCCCCGTGACCCGGAGCTCGACCGCGAACGCCGAGCCGGGGTAATCCACGGCGGACGTGATCCGCACGCCTTCGACGCGGCCCGCGAACCCCGTATCCGCGCCCTCGGCGGCGATCCGAACGCCCAGGTCAATACCGAATGGGACACCTGGTTCCTGGACCGCCTGTGCCACGGCGATCTGGCATCCATCGCCGCGCTCACCGAGGACGAGCTCGAACGTGTCGCGGGCCGCGGCGGCAACGAGATCCGCAACTGGCTGATCGGGGCCGCCGCGGTGGCAGAGCCGTTCGTCTGGACCAGCTATGAGCCTGTCCCCGAATGGATTACGGGAATGGGCATCGGAACCACCTTCCCCATAGACCAGCCGAAGTCGGCATAGCTTCGGCGGCACCGGGCGGCCCGAAACCTGCGAGATCATCTAATGTGACTATACTATAGGATAGTCAGGTGCGGTGATGGCATCGGACGTGGATCGACGAAGTGGATAGAGGGAAATTGCCAACCTCGATTGCGGAATTCTTGGGGCCCGGTGCACCCATCGACTTCCCGGACATGAAGAGCCTCAACGGTTTCAGTGGGCTCCATGGTGGTCTCGCGACAGCTCTGCTGCTTCGCCATATGCGTGCTCATGTTCCGCCGGATCGTCAACTTGTCTCCCTGTCCGCTCGCTTCCTGCGGCCGCTCGGCAGCCCGATCTCGATCAGTTCCGAATTGGTCAGGAACGGATCGACCGCGACGCTGACACAGGGCGCCGCAGTGTCGGAGGGGAAGGTCGGGGTCGACGCGCATGCCGTGTTCGGGGGTCGGTCCGGTGGCTTCCGGGAGTTTGCTACCGAGCTTCCGGTATCGATCACCAGCAGGGACGAGTCGGAGGTCTTCGTGGTGCCGCCGGAGTTCGTGCCGATCTCGCAGCGGATGGAGGTGCGGCCGGCGACCTCGGAACTGCCGTATTCCGGGGCCAAGGATCCGGTGCTGTGCGCGTGGATCCACCTGCGAGAAGAGGTCGTCTCCGCTGATGAGCGGCTGCTCATCCTGGTTGACGCGCTGGCGCCTTCCTATGCGGCGGTGCTGGGGGAGCTGCACATGGTGCCGACCGTGGAGATGTCGGTACAGCTGTCGGTGGCGGCCTACCGGACGGATTTCGATTGGGTTCTGGTCCGCGCCGAGACCACCGGCGCCGATGGTGGCGGTTGGGTGCGAGAACTGGTCGACGTATGGAGTGAGGACGGTTCACATCTGGCTTCGTGCTCGCAACTTCGGGTCGTCCGGTGAGCGCCCCAACCCATAGATCCGGCCTATGACTACATAGAAGGCTTCGGTCTACCGGGTGGGCGGCGGCGGGCGCACGCTCGAATGGAACCGCCGATACAGCGGACGAGAGGAGCGAATCATGACCTATCAGCGCCGCCGCCCTACCTTCCCGGAGTGGTTGGGGTACACCGTCGGCCGCCCGATGCCGGATGATCTGCGCGACTGGGTACTTCGGGACCTGACCGGAAAGCATGCTTACACAAGGCATCTCGTGCGCGGCATGGTGCCGTTCCTGCCGATCTTCGCCGTCTTTCTGCTGTTCTTCCCCGGTGCGCTGTGGCTGCGCGGCGCCATGACCTTGCTCGCGCTGATCCTCGCCCTGTTCTACTGCGCGGCGTACATGGCCCCCAACCGCGCCTACCGGCTGACTCAGCACGGTCTGCCCGCCGACCTGGATGCCCCCGGAGTCCTGCACGCCACCAACGCGGAGCGCGTTCGCTACGCCCACAACCATCCGCACTGACGACACGCAATCCTCCCGCGCCGCGGCTCGCCGCGCAGGTAATTTCATTCGGTCGCATATCTTCTCGCCTGGATGTTCGATTGTTTCGTCTCGGTATCGAATCCGGATTGGCGGACGTTGGCGAGGTAGCGTCGAATCCGCACTTCACACAGTGTTATTCGTGGAATCGGAGGCGCGGATATGCGTAGTGGCGGTCGTGTATTTGTTCCAAGGCTCGTAACTGAATTCCTGGAATATCGCTGTCACTCCAGCGCCTCATCGAGGGTGAGGATTCTTCGGTGACGGCGCTGATCGATCTCGCAGTTGCCGAACCTCAGGTTCGAACTGTCGAGTGCCGGCTGGTCGAAGTGCTCACTTGCATCGATGACATCGACCGTTTGCAAGCGGTGGTGGCGCATGTACTCGAGCGCTGCCATCGAAGATGGTGCGGGCGAAATGATATTGATGCGTTCCCGCCGATAGGCCGCTGGGCGCATATCGAGCGCCCTCCGGCGCCACCCGGCTGCCGCACGCCGAGGGAGCACATTCGTAATGCCGCGCTCGGCCGCCGGCAGCACCTCGACCCGATCCACGGACTCGAAGCCGCCCTCATGATGACCTCGGGCTGCCCGGCTTTTGTCATCGCCGGTGATCCGAGCCAGGATCCTCGCCTGCCGCGCAGCTCCTCGGGAGCCCGCACGCTGGTGATCACCCTCTTCGCGCTCGACGGCGACGATCTCTCACTGGCCGAAGGCCTGCTCACCGCGGTCCTGGAGCTGTGCAGCGCAACGCTGCTGCGCCGGAATGTGCGCCAGGATCACCTGACCTTCACCGACTGAGCGCCGGGCGCCTCGAGTGCAGTAGCGCCACACCTGCCATGCAGCACAGGATGATTGCGCCCGCGGCCAGGCTCGGTGCTGCGGCGAAGGCCGCCCTCGGATCGTTCGGATACCCCGCACGATCCGAGGTGCGAATCGCCGTGACGCAGGTCGGCAGCGCTAACGCCGCGATCAGCAGCACACCGCTGGGGACCTGTTGTGGTCGTGCACTCGCGCACAGGTGGCCGACCGCGAACGCCAGGACCGCGCCGCCGAGCAGTACGACTGTTCGACCCCCGCCGTAGGACGCGGCGGTCGATGCGGTGAATACGGCCACCGCCAAGGTCATTCCGGCGGAGATCCATACCGAAGGGCGACGCGCGCCGACGACCAGCCCCACGCCGGCGAGGATGATGAGGACGGGGACGATCCATTCGGGCTGCGGTGATACGCCCACCGCGCCGGCAGCCGCCGCAATGCCGACGACCATGAGCAATCCGGACCCGTCCCGCCCTGGTAGCAAGGTTGCGGCAATCATCGCCGGCACGACGGTCCCGAGTACGGCAATGCCGATCTCGACCGGTCCGGGGTTTCGTCCGGCGAGCCACTCGGCGGAGAAGAGTGCTCCGAGTGCGACTGCCACGGCCGCGATGATGGGCGGCAGGACGGGAATGGCCGTCGGTTCGGCGGCGAAATCCGGTCTTGCTCGCCAAGTGCAGGCAGCGATCAGCAGTAATGCCGCGGCCAGCAACCAGATCGGCGGCTCCTCGACCGGAGTCCACCCGGCCGACGACGGTCCGCTGAGCGGATTCCTCCCGAACAGGTCGATACCGCCGGTCAGATCCCCGGCGACAAAGGCCGAACACCCGCCCAGCGCAAAGCCGAACATAGGCAGCAACTTCCGCTGCGCCGTGGCCCCCAACGCCCCCAATGCGACACCGCCGGAAATGGAATCAACATAATTCAACGAGGGCAATGTCAGGTCGTGCGACCATATGTACTGACCCCCAATATGATTCACAAAGACTATGAGAGTGCCGACCAGCGCAGCCCACCAAACAATCGTGGCCCGCCCGGAAATATAGGCGAAAACCGCCACCATGACGGCAACAATGACTCCGATCGCGGCCGCCCGGGGCGCACTGAGAATCAGTCGCTCGATTTGGAAGATGTGGTTCTCCCGCGTCGCCCATCTGAACTTCGTAGGCAATTCGATCGCGGAACTGGCGGCCATGGCGCCGACGAACAGCGTGACGGCTTGCATCCTGTCGCTGGCCGAATACATTTTGCGAGAATACAACCGCAGACTGCCCGCGCGTAGCTAAGCGGTAGCTGACGGTTTCGGTGTGGCGTCCACGAGTTAGGATCGGAAGGCCTTCGGAGATCTTCACGTGGGGTGCTTGTGGCCCCGGCCCGGAATCGTGCAACCAAGGGATTGTCGTCCATCCGAATGGAGGATCGCATGACCGATCTTGCTGGAAAGGCCATTATCGTGACCGGCGCCGCGCGCGGCATCGGAGCGGAAACCGCGCGGCAGGCCGTCGCCGCGGGTGCACACGTCGTTGTGGCCGATGTCCTGGTCGACGAAGGAGCAGCCACTGTTGCCGCACTCGGTGATCGGGCGCGTTTTGTGGCGCTGGATGTGACCTCGGAACAGGAATGGGCCGCCGCTGTCGCCGTTGCCGAGAGCGAATTCGGCGGACTGCACGGCTTGGTCAATAACGCGGGCATCTCCACCGGACAGCCGTTCGAGACGGAGACCCCCGAACACTTCCGGAAAGTGCTCGAGATCAACCTGGTCGGCGTCTTCCTGGGGATGCGGGCCGCGGTGCCGGCGATGCAGCGGGCCGGGGCAGGCTCGATCGTGAACGTCTCGTCCGCGGCCGGGCTGATGGGACTGGCGATGACCGGCAGCTACGGTGCGTCCAAATGGGGCGTGCGTGGATTGACCAAGATTGCCGCAGTTGAGCAGGGCGTCAACCGGATTCGCGTCAACTCGGTGCATCCCGGCATGACGTATACGCCGATGACCTCCGGTGTCGGGATCCAGCAGGGTGAGGGTAATTACCCGAACACGCCGATGGGCAGAGTCGGGGAGCCGAACGAGATCGCCGCTGCCATCGTGTTCCTGCTGTCGGAGGATGCGTCCTATATGACCGGCGCGGAACTGGCCGTCGACGGCGGATGGACGACCGGACCCACCGTCAAGTACGTCATGGGGCAGTGACTGGCAAGCCCGGTGTGACAACGGTGAATCCGGTACTGCGTCCGGTTCTATTCGACGAAAGCCTTGATGCGCTCCAGCGTCTCGCGCATGCCGTCGGTGTTGGTTTTGCCTCGGGCCAGGCCTGCGACCAGCCAGTAGAGCCGCAGGGGCAGGGTGCGGTGCAGTTGGAAGGATTCGGTGACGTCGGTGCCGCCGTCGACCGGGTCGAACCGGTAGCGCCACGTATTGATCCCCATACCGCCGGGGCCCAGCACGGTGAAGGCGAATTCCCGGCCCGGTTCACACGCGATGATCCGGCAGACGGTCCAATACTTCAGGCCCCACCCATTGCGGTCGACGTGCCCGCGAAACTTCACCCCGACGGCGGGCGCCGTTGCGCCACCGACCCATTCGGCGGCGAAGGTCTCCGGACTGAACTTCCCTGTGTTCGTGATGTCGCTGACGAGCCGCCAAATCTCTTCGGCGGGTGCGGCCATCCGAACTGTCACACTGCCCTGCATCCCCGTACGCTAACAGCACCGCTCGGCCATCGGGTTTTCGAGAACGCGCGGGCGAACTAGCGGCCGAGCGTTTCGATAATGAGGTCCGCGGTCTCACCGCCGCTGAAGTTCTGCTGGCCGGTGACAAGATTGCCGTCCCGGATGGCGAATCCCGACCACAGTCCGGAGCGCACATAGTTGCCGCCGAGCCGGCCGACCTCATCCTCGATGCGCCAGGGCATGATGTGCGTCCCGTTCTCCAGCAGACCCATATCCCAGGTGGATCGGTCGGCGAAATCCTCTTCGATATTGGCGAAACCGGTGACGGTCTTGCCAGCGACTAGCGGCTCACCGCTGGTAAGCGTGGCGTACCGGAGGATGGCCACCCCGTGACAGAGGGCCGCGGTCACCTTCCCGGCCTCGTAGAACTCGGTGAACTTCGTGTGCAGAGCCGTCGCGTTCTCGAAAGTGAACATGGGACCCTGGCCGCCGGCGACCACGAGACAATCGAAGTCCTCGACGGCCAATTCGGTTATCGGACGGGTGTTTTCGATCAATTTCACGAAGGCCGGGTCGTGCTTGTAGCCGCGGCTGATGACGTCCTCAGCCTGCCATTGGCTGGGGTCCTCGGGATCACTCATCGCATCCGCCGTGCAGGCGCCGCCCTCGGGGCTGAAAACCTCGACCTGATAGCCGACTTCGGTGAACTTGAAATACGGATGCGTGAGCTCGGCCCACCAGAAACCCACGGGCCAGCCGGTGGTGCTCGAGACTCCGGGATTGGATATGACGATGGCGACCCGCTTGGGATGGGCCGGGTCGACCGGATTGAGATTCTTGTGGCTCATGTGAGCAGGATCGTTCACGAACGTCCGGGGGAACAATGCCCGGTTCCACGCGAATTGATAAGTCCCACTTATGAAATGAGTAGGCGGTTCCGGTGACCTCGGCTCGGTACGGGATTTCGAGGCGCGAAAGGCAGAATGGAGCGATGACCGCGCGTTCCGCTGCTCCTGCCGAGAGCGTGCTCGGGTATCCGAAGCTGATTCCGGCTGGGGCACGTCAGCTACTGACCTGCGCAGAGTCGGCGGAATCCACGGTGCGACCCAGGAGATGGCGAAGTGCCCCCTCGAGTTCGGGAGTGCGGAAGTGATGACCCGCGGCGTTCAATCGAGCCGGGACGACCCGCTGGCCGGCCGAGGCGAGTTCCCGCGCACCCTGGCCACCGAGCAAAAGAGCCGGTCCGAATCCCGGTACAGGCAGGGCCGCAGGGCGATGCAACACGGCTGCGAGTACCCGCGTGTATTCACTGTTGCGTACAGGCTCGGGCGTGACCGCGTTCACGGCGCCCGACAGCGAAACATCCCACAGCGCACGGTGATACACGTCGATCAGATCATCGACTCCGATCCAGGACAGCCACTGCCGCCCATTACCGATCCGCCCGCCCAGGCCGAGTGTGAACAGTGGCCGCAGCAGGCGCAGCGTGCCACCGGCCGGTGATTGGACGATGCCGGTTCGGACCCGCACCACTCGGCATTTCGCGGTATCGGCGGCCTCCTCCCATGCGGCGACAACATCAGCGAGGAATCCTTCGCCGCGCGCGCTGTCCTCGGTCAGCGACTCATCACCGCGGTCGTAGCCGTAATACCCGATCGCCGACGCGCTGACAAACGTGGAAATCCCTGCGCGCGTGGCCAATTCGGCCAAGAGGCGGGTCGGTGCGATGCGGGAGTCGGCGATATCGCGTTTGTGCCGCTCGGTGAATCGGCCCGCGATGGGCGCGCCCGCCAGATGTACCACCGCATCCACGTTCTCGAGCAGGTCCGGCGCCGGATTCGCAGGGTCCCACTGACGTTCGCCGGAATGCCGGGGAGTATGCCGGACCAGGCGGATCACCGTGTGCCCGCCGGTGCTGAGGAAAGCGGTCAGCGCGGTGCCCACCAATCCGCCTGCCCCGGTCACGGCGATCGTGGAGCGTGGAAATCCGTGCTCGGCCGCGCGTTGGTGAGCAGCCAGATCCGCGGCCAGTTGCTGGTAGCGATAGTCGAAGGTGGAGCGCAAAAGCCCGGCGGGCACCGGTGTATCGACGTGATCGAGTACCCGGGTATGGGTGTCGTCGACCGCCTCGAATTCGTGCGTGTGCCGCCACCGCACAGCCAGTCCGGCCGGTAGCGAGGCAAGACCGTCCACACCGATCTCGTCGACGAATCGATGCGGTGGGTCATAGTCATCAGGGTCGTGGCGTGCCACCCACCGCAGCCCGCCCGGCAACCCCAGCACGGCTCGGCCATCGGCCAGCGAGGTGGATTCCTGGATCAGGGACATGGGCTGCCACGGCGGCGACAGCCGGGTGAACGCTCCCGGCCGGGAGAACCAGTCGAAGACCTCGGTCAGCGGAGCGGCAACAATGCTCGAACACGAGATGCCCATCCATCGACTGTAGCCAGACCAGCCCCGGATGCAACGTTTGTGAATCGTTTGACGCGCGGGTCGTCGCGGGCTGCGATTCGCTCAGCGGGCGGTGACGAACCCCTGGGCGACCATCCAATCGCGTGCGACATCGGCGGGTTCGCGACCTTTGACATCGACCTGGCTGTTCAATTCGGTGATCGTCTCATTGGTCAGCAGTGCCGAAATCGGCGCCATGATCGTGGCGATCTGCGGGTGGGCGTCGGCGAAGGATTTGCGCATCACCAGTGCCGCATTGTATTTCGGGAAGAAGCCGAGATCGTCCTTCAGTAGAACCAGGCCGAGAGCGGGGATGCGGCCGTCCGTCGCGGCGACCGAGCCGAACTTGCACTGCGTGGCATCGGCGGTGGCCTGATAGACGACCGCGTCCTGCACGATCTGCTTGTGCACCTTGCCGACGTCGATCCCGTACTTGCGCGCCATCCCCGGATAACCGTCCTGGCGCACATTGAATTCGGTGCCGACGCAGGTCGTGGCGGCACCGGGATCGGTGGCGATCAGCCGGGCATAATCGGAGATGGTCACCACCCCGGTCTCTTTGGCGGTGTGCGCGCTCGTCACCAGCGCATAGGTATTGTTCATCGGCGCCATATCCGCCCAGACGATGCCGTGTGCGGCCAGGTCGGCGTCGCGGACGGCATTGAACTGCCCGACCTCGTCCGGGATCGGGGTCTCATTGCCGAGATAGTTGATCCAGCCGGTGCCGGTGTATTCGTAGGAGATATCGATCTGCCCGTTCAGCTGGGCATCGCGAACGCTGTTGGAGCCCTGGATATTTGTCAGATCGCGGACATGCGCTCCGGCCGCCGCCATGGCGAACTCGATGAGGTAGCCGAGGATGTTCTGCTCGGTGAAGTCCTTGGAGCCCACGGTGATCGACACACCGTCGAGTTCCGGCACCGGACGGATGCTGGCGGGCCCGACCTGTAGTGGTACCGCGCTACCGGACTGCAGGCCGCAGCCGCCGAGCACGATGGCCGCCACGAACCCCAGTGCGGCCGCACGCCACGCGCCCGGCCTCACTTCAACCCCCGTGGGCCGAGGAACTGTTCTGCCAGTGCACCGAGCCAGTCGACGAGCAGCGCAAGTGCGACGGCGAGCACGGCGCCGACCACCAGAGTTACGTTGTCCCGCAACTTGTATCCGGTATCGATCAGAATCCCGAGCCCGCCCGCACTCACGAGGAACGACAGTGTCGCGGTGCCGACGGCGAGCACCAGCGAGGTGCGCAGTCCGGCCAGGATATAGGGCACCGCGAGCGGAAATTCGATGCGGCGCAACACCGTCAGCGTCGACATGCCCTGTCCGCGTCCGGCATCGATGAGAGTGTCGTCCACCTGCTGGTAGCCCAGAATCGTATTGCGCAGCACCGGAAGTAGTGAGCAGAAAGCGATCGGAAGCACACCGATCCAGAAGCCGGTGGTGCGGGTGGCGAGGTAGAACAGCACGATCAGGCCGATGGCGGGAGCGGCCGCGCCGATATTGGCGATGCCGATGAAAATCGGTGCCAGGCGGCGATATCCGGGCCTCGTGAGCAGCGTGCCGAGGGGTACGGCCACCGCGATGACGATCACCACGACGGTCGCCGAGATCAGCACGTGCTGCCAGGTCACATGGGCGATATTGGACACGCTGATGGTTGCCTGCTGGGTGACGGTGAGGGTGCGCTGGAACGCCCAGACCAGGACGCCGGCGGTGAGTACCAGCACAACCAGCGGCTGGATGAGCAGCCGAAGGCGTTCGGCCCGGCGGACTGTCGCCGGCGCGGCCGTAGTCGGCGCGGCGGTGGTTTTGATCGAGGCCGTCATGTGTCGGCGCTCGTATGTGTTGCTCGCAGGGTCGACAGATGGCCGACGAGCGTGTCGATCGTGATGAGGCCCGCGTATTCGCCGCGGCGGCCGGTGACCACCGCCGTGGCCGTCTGCTCGGCGAGCAGGGCGGCCAGCGCATCCTGCAGGGTCGACTGCAGTGACAGCGGTTCACCGATCGGCAATCCGATATCCCGCAGCGAATCCGCATGCGCCAGTTGCTCATTGGACACCCAGCGCAGTGGTCGCCGCTGTGCGTCGCAGATCAGCGCCCACGGCCAGTCCTTCTCGGCCAGGGCGGCCCGGAGATTCTCGACGGGATCGGTCTCGGCGACCGTGGGGCAGTCGCCGAGTTCGACATCGCGAACCCGGGTGAGCGTGAGCTGTTTGAGCGAGGCATCGCTGCCGACGAATCCGGCGACGGTCTCATCGGCGGGATCGGCGAGGATCGCCGCCGGTGTGTCGTATTGCAGAATGCGGGATTGGTTGCCCAGCACCGCGATTCGGTCGCCGAGCTTGACGGCCTCGTTGAAATCGTGGGTGACGAAGACGATCGTCTTACTCAGCTCGGACTGCAGCCGGAGCAACTCGTCCTGCAGCAGCCCGCGGGTGATCGGATCGACCGCGCCGAACGGCTCGTCCATCAGCAGCACCGGCGGATCGGCCGCCAGCGCACGGGCCACCCCGACCCGCTGCTGCTGACCGCCCGAGAGCTGCCGCGGGTACCGATTGCGATAGGTGCCCGGATCGAGGCCGACCAGATCGAGCATCTCGTCGGTGCGCGCGGCGATCTTCTTGCGATCCCAGCCGATCAGACCCGGCACTGTCGCAATGTTTTTCGCGACGGTGAGGTGCGGAAACAGCCCGGCCTGCTGGATCGAGTAGCCGATGCCGCGACGTAGGTGATCCGCATTCACCGCCGTGACATCGCGCCCGCCGATGGTGATAGTGCCCGACGTCGGCTCGATAAGCCGGTTGATCATGCGCATGGTGGTGGTCTTGCCGCAGCCGGACGGCCCGACCAGGACGACGATCTCACCCGCCGGGATGGTCATCGATACGGCGTCGACAGCGGGATCATCCTGTCCCGGATAGCGTTTGGTGACCTCGGTGAGCACGATCTCGACGCCGGACACCGCCGATGCCGTGCCCTCGCCGCGAATCTCGGTGTCAGTCACGAATTCCCCTCGAAGTGGTGAGCCGTCCGACGATCACGAAGAGCCCGTCGAGCAGCAGCGCGAGCACGACGATCAGGATCGTGCCGACCAGGGCTTGCGGCAGCGCATTCGTGCTGCCGACCCGGGAAAGGCCGGAGAAGATGAGATTGCCGAGCCCCGGGCCCTTGGCATACGCGGCAATGGCGAGGATGCCCATGATCATCTGAGTGCTGACCCGCATCCCGGTCAGGATCGATGGCCAGGCCAACGGCATTTCGATGCGCGCGAGCACCCGCAGCCGGTTCATGCCGACACCGCGCGCGGCATCGACGATCGCCGGATCCACCGAGGCCAGTCCGACAATGGTGTTCCGGAGTATCGGCAGCAGGGCGTAGAGCACGAGCGCGGTGACGGTCGGCCCGACGCCGAGCCCGAGCCACGGAATCAGCAGCCCGAGCAGTGCGAAGGACGGAACAGTCAGGATTGCGCTGGCCAGCGCGGTCGCCACCGCCGATCCGACCGGACTGCGGTAGACCAGAGTTCCGATCAGCACAGCGATCACCGTCGCGATCAGCAGTGACTGCACCACCGCCGAAACATGCAGATACGAATCGGTGACGAGCTGCGCCCGCCGGTGCACCACGAATGTCCACAGTGTGTCCAGGGCCCTACCTCCCCGTCGCCTGGTGTACCCGGACCCTAACCCGATCCCGTGCCATCCGGACGGAAATCGGTGCTCTGCCACGCGGTGTCGTGGGGCTCGGACAGCGGCTCGAGGTGTGTGCAAACCTTCGGTTATGCGAGTTCTCCGCCGGGGCAGCGGGTTTCGCAACTACTGCGGCGGCTGCGCTCGAGTGAACGCCTGGCAAGCGGCTATGCGTTCGGGATGATGGCCTCTGACATCGCAATACGGCATACGAAAACGCGGTCGAGGTAACTGTTTCGCTAGAACGCATGGACGCCAGCAATTTCTGGGTACATACAGTCCAAGCCGGGCAGGCCCCGGAGGCACGATAAGTTAAGAAGTACGACTATGCGTAGAGCAACGGCGCTCTTCGCCGCATTACTGTTGGCCATCCTCTTTTCCATCACATACGTGACAAGTTCGAAGGCGCAAGCCGATGTCTGTACTGGCGACTGGGCCATAGGTATCGGCGGTCTAGGGGACAACACCTCCTCGGTGTTCGCTCCCACTGTGGACCAGCCCGTCGGGTACAACTCCGCCGACCCGATGTCGGGGTTGAACGAACTCGACCGGCTTTTCTGGTTGCATCGCAGCCAATGCCCGGACGACCACATCAAACTGATCGGACACAGTGAGGGCGCGGGCATCGTCCACGCCTGGGTGACAGCACACCAGGATGTCGGCAATGCCAACGCCATTCTGCTGGCGGATCCCAAGCGCGACGCCGGGCCCGGCTGGGCCGGATTGGCGTCGACTCCCGGGAGCGGGATCATCGGCTATCCGCTGGCCGGTGTCGACGACTGGTTCGGCGGCTTCCCGGTATTGACGGTGTGCAACCACGACGACCAGATCTGCGATACCTCGGCTGGTTGGCAGGGGTACCTCTTCGGGGGTGCGCATACTCGCTACGATTTCAACGTCTGGGACTACGGCGACTGGGATTCCGGTGTCTGGTACCGGTAATAGGTGAATCATGGGGGATCAGTAGCCATTCGGCACTGGTCCCCTTTGGCTGAACCCGTGCCCCATCGAGGTGCACACCGCCGTTCCGTTGAAGGTGATTTGGCAGTTCGCCCCGGCATAGGTGACCGAATACTGTGCGTCGTGGTAGTTCTCGGGCGTGATGCGCGGTAGCGCGGGATTTCCGCCGGGCAGGGTGTGACTGCCGCTGGTGTTCCACTGGGGATGCGCCGGCGAGGTGGCCGAATCGATGATGATGGCAGGGACATTCGGCAACGACACCTGCATTCCGGCGTACAGCACATTCATGGACGAAGCGGGGACTGTGAGGTCGCACCCCGTTGTCCCGTCGGCGCCGATCGAGCAATTCCACTCGCCCAAGGCGAAATACGCGGTGTCGCCGACCAGTGCTGGACCGGGTGTGGCATCGGCGAGCGCGGTGCTCGTCCCGAACAGGTACGCGGCAATCCCCAGAATTCCCCCGCAAACCCCTGCGGCGGTAGCTTTCACCGCTCTGGATACGGAATCTTCCGCGATGCGCCGAGTGTTTTTGGCCGAGCCGATCATAGAGAAAAGCTATCACTATACGGCGCAAAGGCAAGGGATCTGTCGAGGGGTCTTGCACGATAATTCGCCAGGTCGCCCACCCGAACCCGCCTGGTATCGAGCGACGACGCAGCATATTCGTTTGCGCGGCGAAAGACACTGCCCGCATTGGGGTTCGACGGTAGGGTTGCTTAGTTCCGCGTCCGGGATGTGCGGTGTTCGGCGGCGGTGAGTGTCGTGCACCGCGGTGGAGTTTATTGATGTCAGATCCGGTCCCAGTCGCCCCGGTCGCGCCGATCGATGTGTCCGGTCCGCGCGTCCCGATGTACACCCCGCAATTCGCGGCTGACCCGCATCGGGCGTACCGGGAGATGCGGGAGAAGTTCGGGGCGCTGGCCCCCGTCGAGCTCGCTCCGGGCGTGCCCGCCACGCTCGTGCTCGAATATCGCACTGCGGTACGCATTTTGAATGATCCGGACCGCTTTCCGGCCGATCCCCGAGTCTGGCAGGAAGGGGTGCCCGCCGACTGCCCGGTATTACCGATGATGCAGTGGCGCCCCAACGCATTGCGCAATGCCGGGAACGTACACGCGCGCTATCGACAGACCAATACTGCCGGGCTGGCCGGGATCGATCGGTTCGGTCTGCAGTACACAGTGGAGCGCACCGCGGTGTCGCTGATCAATTCGTTCTGCGCCTCCGGTTCGGCAGATCTGGTGCGCGACTACGCTTTTCCGCTGGCCTTCCAAGTGCTGAACCACCTGCTCGGCTGCCCCGCCGATATCGCCGGGCGGGCGGCGGACGGTTTTCGCGCCATCTTCGAAGGCGTCGGCGCGGAAAACGGCAACAAGCTGCTCATCGGCGCACTGCAGAGCCTTGCCGTGCACAAACGAGCGAACCCCGGCGACGACGTCACCACCCGCATGCTGTGCCACCCCGCCGAACTGACCGACATCGAGATGGTGCACCAGCTGGCCACCCTCTACGGCGCCGGCATCGAGCCCCAACAGAACCTGATCATCAACACCCTGCTGCTGATCCTCGCCGACGACCGCTTCGGCGGCATCGTCCTCGGCGGCAGCCTCTCCACCCGCGACGCCCTCGACGAGGTCCTCTTCGACGACCCGCCCATGGCCAACTTCTGCATCAGCTTCCCCCGCCAGCCCGTCCTGGTCGAGGACTGCTGACTCCCCGCCCACCAGCCGGTCGTGGTCAGCATGGCCGCCTGCAACACCGACCCCGCCATCCGTGCCGGGCAATTGGCCGGAAACCGCTCCCACCTCGCGTGGGGAGCCGGCCCCCACTCCTGCCCCGCCAGCTCCCTCGCCTACCTCATCGCCCAGGAAGCCATCGACCAACTCCTCGACGCCCTCCCCGAAATCCACCTAGCAGTCCCACTCGCCGAATTATCCTGGCGCCCAGGTCCATTCCACCGCGCCCTCTCCTCCCTCCCAATCACTTTCGCCCCTTCGCCGCCCCTCCCGGTACCGGCGTAATCGCTCTCGTGCCCCTCCTTGTCGGATTCTGAATCGGGAGGACTCGACTGCCTGACGATTGTCGAGAAAACCTGCTCCGCTTGCCTTTTCGGAACGTACTCTCGAAAGGTTGAGGCCGTCGGGGAGGGGGTGCGGGATGGATCTGCGTCAGGTGGTGGTGCTCATTGCGAAGAACGGGGTGTTCGAGGACAGGACCGGAGACGTCTCCGGCCTGCGAGCCGATGGCGGACGGGTGCAGGTGACCTTCGCGGACGGCCGGACCTACCGGTATGGGGCGCAAAACGTTCTCGTGCTCAGCAATGGTCAAGCGGTTCCGATCGGACCGGAAACCGCGGTCACCGTCGATGGTGAGATCTGGGAGAACCTCCTAGAGGTGCACTCCTTCACCGGGGCGGGGCAGGTGTGGTGGCATCTCTTCTACGGTCCTGAGGGGAAATGGTCGGTCCGTTCGGGAGACAGTGTCGCGCTTGTTCGCAATGCGGCGCACGATGCGCGGACAACGAGTGTTCTGGAGTACTGGCGCACCGTGGCCACACTGCTGCCGGACGGAAGTCAGTCACTGCGTGAGGGATTCGCGGGGCTGAACTTCGTACATCCGGAGAGTGCGCTGCATCGCTTTCTGGAGGGCGGGCCGGTCGAGGCTGGAGAGCAGCCGCAGTCGCCGGCGATCTATCCATTTCACACCAACCTGAGTCAACGCACGGCCATCGACAATGCTCTGCGCCACCCGATTTCGGTGATCGACGGGCCGCCGGGGACCGGGAAGACGCAAACCATTCTGAATCTGCTCGCCAATATCCTGGTGGACGAGTCGAAGACGGTCGCGGTGGTGTCGTCCAACAACGCGGCGGTGGAGAACGTCCGCGAAAAGCTCGCTGAGGCAGGATTCGGATACGTCGCGGCAGATCTGGGGCGCGCGGCGAAGCGGGCGGATTTCCTCGGCAATCAGTCACCGCGGAATGAGGTCGTCGCCGCACTGCGGGCATCGGCTCAGCAGGAACCGCCCCCGGTGAAACGGCTGGTGGAGCTGGACCGTCGTCTGCGCGGTCTGCAGGGTGTCGAACGAGAACTGGCACAACTGCGTTCGCGGCTCGCCGGGTTCGAATTGGAGCGCCGTCATTTCCGTGACTACCTGGAACGGCACGAGCTGCCGGCTCTGGAGAAGCTGCCGGTGCTGCGGTGGAGCGCCGCGAAAGTTCTTGCCTATATCGGCGACACCGATCCCGAATTGGTTCGGATCACAGGTATCACGCTGCTCTGGGACCGCATGTGGAGGTACTTCAGATACCGGTCCATGCGGCAGCTCGACGCCGGGGATGTGGAGATCGTGCTGCGACTGCAAAGTGCGTTCTACGACAAGAAGATCGCCGAGCTGGAACGGGACATCGGCAAGATTGAGAACTCTCTGGAAGGTGCTCGATTCGAGAGGCTGGCGGCCGAGCAGCAGGGGCTCTCCGCAGACTGGCTCAGAGTGTGCCTGCGGCAGCGCTACGCACGGCAGCCGTCCCAAATCTATGACAAGAGCTATCGCAGTAAGTGGGCTTGGTTCAGCCACGACTATCCGGTCACCCTGAGTACATGTCATTCGCTCGAGCGCAGCATCGGCAAAGGACGGCTGCTGGACTATCTCATTGTCGACGAGGCATCGCAGGTAGACTTGCTCGCCGCAGGAATTGCCATGGCCTGCTGCAGAAATCTGGTTGTCGTCGGCGATCTGCGGCAGTTGCAATTCATCGACAATATGCCGAAGGATCGGTGTCCGCCCGCACCCGCCCCCGCGTACGACTGTCAGCGGCACAGTATTCTCTCGTCGGTGATCGAGTTGTACGGCGATCAGTTGCCGCGGGTCATGCTGCGGGAGCATTACCGCTGTGACCCGAGCATCATCGGCTTCTGCAACAAGAAGTTCTACGGCGATGAACTCATCGCCTTCACCAGCGGCTCGCCCGGATACGAGGCGATGGTGGTGGCGCGGACCGTTGCGGGCAATCATATGCGGAGACTCGACGGGAAGCGCATCAATCAGCGGGAAATCGATGTGATTCGGCGAGAAGTGTTGCCGCAGTACTGTGCCGAGTTCACGCCCCAGCAGATCGGTGTCACCACGCCTTATCGGAAGCAAGCAGGCCGGGTGACCGACGAGCTCATCGCCAGTATCGAGGCCGATACCGTGCACAGTTTCCAAGGACGTGAAAAGGACGCGATCGTCATGACCACCGTCCTGGACGAGCGCGAGATCAGCCAAAGCGGTAGAGGCGGCATCGCATTCGCGGACCAGCCGAACCTGGTCAATGTCGCGGTATCGCGCGCCAAGAAGCGCTTTGTGCTGGTGACCAACCACGACATGCTGCCGAGAAGCCGACACCTGCGGGATCTGATCGGCTACATCCGATACCACAATCCAGACAAGGAGACTTTCGACAGTTCGGTCGTGTCGGTCTTCGACCTGCTATATCAGGAATATTCGGCGCTACTGCGCCCCTTGGCGGCTCGACGCCGCGCGCGCCCCGGACAGGTTCCGTCCGAAGCGATCATGCAGACCGTACTTGAGGACCTGCTGGCCGACGACGAATACCGTGAGCTGAGCGTGGTTTCCCAAGTCCTGCTGGTGAATCTCCTGCCGGACACCCGCCTCCTCAGTGCGGAGCAGCGTGGGTTCGTAGCAAGGCGCGCGTCGATCGACTTCGTCGTCTACAACCGGGTGACCAATCTGCCGCTGTGTGCGATCGAAGTGGATGGGTTCGCGTTTCACGAGAGCGATCCGGTGCAGTTGGCGCGAGATGCGTTGAAGGACAGTATCTGTCTTACGTACCGCATACCCCTCCTACGGTTTCCGACCACCGGCAGCGAAGAGGTCGAACGGCTTCGTCGGGAGCTCGACCGGCTCAGAGGGTGAGGATCGACTAAATGTTTCTATCGGTGCTTGTCCAGGGCCGTTCGGATCAGCGCACGAGCACCGTCTCCGGACACCGACTGTCCAACCAGGTGATCGAAGGTCCGGTGGTACAGCTTGATCTCTCGAGGTTGGGTAATGGTGAGCTCCGCGGAAATCGACTCGACGGTTACCCGGCGCTCGTCGAACATGACAAAGTTTGTCAGCTGCATCGGCAGTTCGGTGCTCATCGGCACGATCCCGAAGGCGACGCGGGGTAATCCCATTGCAGCGAGCAATCGGTCCAGCTGCCCGATCATGACCGAGTTCCCGCCGACATCGTTGTACAAAGCTTGCTCGCCCATCAGGATATGGAACCGGCGATCCCCTCGATAGAGAATCTGCTGGCGCTCAATGCGTCTGGAGACTCCCTCGTCGAGATCGTCGGGTATTCCGTGGAACTTGATCGACCGCCGCAGCACCGTGGAAGCATATTCTGCGGTCTGAAGAAGCCCGGGTATCAGCGACGGCTGATACACACGAATCACCTTGGACTGCTGCATCAGACGCAGGATCTCGTGCTGCTTTTGTTTGGTCCCACCGCTGAGCGTTCGCCGCCACTCGCGATACGCAGCCTCTATATTCCGCAGCGTAGCAACAAGATTCGGTATCTCACTCTCGGCCCCCGTGAGGGTGCACCACACCTGGATGTCGATAATCGACGGTTTCGTCTTACCGTATTCGATCTTAGGCACCCTGGTCTGGTGCCATCCCGCCCTACGGGCGAGCTCGCTGCCGCTGAGGCCGGCAGACTGGCGAAGCCCCCGGAGGCGTTCCCCGAGAGCTTCGCGCGCTTGCTGTAGCGAATTGGTCACCGGTCAGAGTTCACCGTCGTATTCGTTGAACCTGATCGCTGATTGCCACAGCTTTTCCTTCACGCTCCGGCAGTACGCCGCGATATCAGGGTCGGTGGTGATTGCCGCTCCAGCGGGTTTGCCATCATCGTCTACCAGGTTGAAACCTACTTTTGTGTCGTCGAACAGCCACCAGTCATCCGTGGGCACCTCCCCGGCAAGGTGTCGGGGCAGATAACGAATATCTTCTCCAGCATCTACATTGCCGGCTGTGATCGAAAGCAACCAGCGCTGATAGTCGCTGTGCGGCACCGTGACTACACGGACCCGAGTAACCCGTACACCGCGACCGACGGTGTCCTGCACAAGTTCGGTCCACGGTCGCATGTCGTAGTCCGGTGCCGGTGGTTCGCCGTTCAGGAATCGGCGCAGCGGTTCGGACTCGCTGGGGACGGAGTAGGTGTCTCTGACCTCCAGATGGAATGCCTCCTGTTCGGCTTGTCGGAACAGTTCAGGCCACGGGCTAGGCTGCCGCAGTAACACCGTGAAAAGTCCTCTCCGCCTTCGGCACTTCAATGGCGGTTTCGTGGGGTTCCATCCTCATCCTGTCCACCGTCTCACGGTCGGTGATCGGTCGGCCCGAGACCAGGAACGTTCCGCGGCCCGTGTCGCTCATGGTGGCACCGATGAACGTCTCCGGCTCAGTGAACCCCAGCAGTAGATGGGGAATCTCTACCGTCTCCCGCGTCTCCGTCTTCCAGCCCACTACAACGTAGGTGCCGATCTCGGTCGCGTACAGCGTTGGGCACTCGCCGTCACCCGAACCACCCTTGCCAAGGAATTTCAACCACATGATGAGGCTCCTGTCTGGACTACGCGCAACTATGCTTGTGCACTCCAATTGTCTCGCCCAGATGACCTGCCTGAGCTGAGATTAGGCGAATTTCAGCATAGTTCGGCATAGGTGTGGCCGAGGGGGCTGGAAGTCTCTTATCGTCGATTCGGGCGTTCGGGGCCGGTGCAGTCGCTCCGATCCCGGGCGGCTTCTCCAACCGACGAAAGGGGCGGTCATGGACGACGAAGTGGAGCGCACACGACTGTTCTCGTTCCCCGGCGGGGTGCTTGAACTTCAGAGCACCGGCGACGTAGACGAGGACTACGCCGGGTTCTACCTCCAGTTCCACAAACATGCTGACGTCGAAGAAGGCGAAGGCGGAGGGTCTGTAATGCGTTGGAAGCCAACATGTATCGGGTATCTGCGTACCGATGTTTCCGGTGTGGCCCAGTTGTGGGATCAATCCCAAATCCGAAGGCTCGCTGAGCGTCTCGGGTACGACTTCGCCGATATGGTGATCTATGACCCGAAGTTCGGACGGCCGCCGCTGGCACGCCTGAAGGCGCAGGCGACCCGTCTGGATGCCGAAGCGGTGATCGTCCCCAGCCCCGAGCATTTCGAGGGCGGGGAGATACCGGGGGCGCTTGTGATGCAGGTGGACGTGATCATTGTGAACCCCGAGGAGACCTACGCGCGGCGCCCTGTGCGGCAGCTGCCATATGGGTGATTTTGTCGCTCAAGGGATCTGGAGTGATCCTGAGTGTCGTTGAATTGATGGAGTAGGTTGGATTCTGGCGTGGGCGGGGATGCTGTCGGTTCGTAATTTCGATGCCGCCATGTGGTGGCCGAAGAGTGGGGAGACGTTCGTGATAGTTGCCGTGTTTGCTCGAAAGGTTCGGCCGGGGGTGTCGGTGGACGATTTTGTGCGGGCCTGGGCGCCGGATAACGGTGATCCTTATCCTGCTGATGTCGAGGTCGGGGTGGACCCGGCCGATGACCGCCGGATTCTGACGATCATCAGGTTTGACGGGGATATGCAGGCGTTTCAGCAGGCGATGCCGCGGCTGATTCATCCCGAGTCGCATCGGCGGGTCGACGAGTTGGTGGAGTCGACCGAGCTGGAGAGTGTTTACGAAACAGTCGCTGTGACTGTGTGACACCCTCGCCGCGAATCGTGTTGTGGCGGGCGTGTGGGCGGAATGCCCGTTATCGTCGGACGGGTGGCCAGTAAATCGGGTTCGCCGGCCGTGGAGTTGGCGGTCGGCGAGCAGACGGTGCGCGTGTCCAATCCGGATCGGGTGTATTTCCCCGAGACCGGGGCTACCAAGCTCGACTTGGTGCAGTACTACCTCAGCGTGGGGGACGGGATCGTCAATGCGCTGCGGGACCGGCCCTGCATGATGCATCGGTTTCCCAAGGGGCTGCCTGGCGGGAAGGTGCATCAGAAGCGGGTGCCTGCAGGTGCGCCGGCGTGGATTCCTACGGTGCAGCTGTACTTTCCGCGCTACGGGCGGACCGCCGATGAGCTGTGTGTCGAGAAGCTCGCCGATGTCGCGTGGGCGGTGCAGATGTCGACGGTGGAGTTCCACCCCTGGAATTCCCGCCGCTTCGATACCGAGCTGCCCGACGAGTGGCGTATCGACCTGGATCCGATGCCGGACTGCCCGTGGTCGCGGGTGCAGCGGGTGGCCGGTGTTGTGCACGAAGTGCTCGATGAACTGGGGGCGGTCGGCTGGCCGAAAACGTCCGGCGGCAAGGGATTACACGTGTACGTGCGAATCGCACCCCGCTTCGGGTTCCAGGAGGTGCGCCGGGCCGCACTGGCCTTCGCCCGCGAGGTCGAGCGCCGTGCCCCGGAAGAGGTCACCACCGCATGGTGGCGCAAGGACCGGGATCCGAGTCAGCTGTTCGTCGACTACAACCAGAACGCCCGCGATCACACCATCGCAGCGGCGTATTCGGTGCGCGGCGTACCGGAGGCGACGGTGTCCACGCCGATCCGCTGGGACGAACTGCCCGACCTGCATCCCCGCGATTTCACCATGGCAACGGTCCCCGCCCGCTACGCCGAACTGGGTGATCTGCACGCCGGTATCGACGAAGCGGTGTTCGACCTGGAACCGCTGCTGGAGTGGGCCGACCGCGACAAGGTCGAAGTAGTCGACCTCGACGAGGACCCGAACGACTGAGTCAGGCTGCGCCGCCGCGTATCCAGTCCGGCCAGGCGATGGTCCAGTCGCCGTTCTGCCAGATGTCGAGGGGATCGCCGCCGGTATTGCGGACCTCGACCACATCGCCGGGAATGACGAAGTCGTAGAACCAGGCCGCATCGTCGGGGGAGATGTTCAGACAGCCGTGCGAGACATCGGAATTGCCCTGCGCCCACATGCTCGCTGCCAGTTCGTGTACGTAGATGCCGTCGTGGGTGATGCGGACCGCGTGATAGATAGTCGTTCGATAGCCGAGTCCTGAGTTGACCGGCAAGCCGTAACTGGAGGAGTCCATGGTCACCGGATTCCGGCAGTCCAGGACCGTGTATATGCCCGGCCTGGTCCAGAAGGACAGGACTTTGCCGCCGACAACCGCGGTGCCGCCCTTGCCCATCGATGTCGGCATGGTGCGCACCAGGTTTCCGTTCTCGAAGACCTCGATCTGCTTCGTATTGTCATCGGCGATCGCGACGTGCGCGGGGCCGATGAGCACCGACACCCGTTGATCGCGCAGACCGTAGCCGCCGTCGGCGAGTGCCGTGCCGAACAGCTCGGCCGCGATGGTGATCTTGGTTCCGGGCGCGTAGTACCGCTCCGGCCGCCAGTGCGCGTTCTGATCGTCGAGCCAATACCAAGCCCCGGCGACTGCGGGTTCGGTGGTGATCTTTATGCGCGCGGCCGCGACCGCCCGGTCGACCGGTTCGTCGAAATGGGCTACCAATACGAAACCCACTCCGTAAGTGTCGTTTTCGGCAAGCTCGACCTTGTTCGCGGAACGCAGCGAGACGTCGATGAGCCGATCGGGCAGCACCGTGGAACAGGTCGTTGTCGCGCTGACCTCTCCGGTTTCACCCTGCGCCACGGCTTTCGCGGTATAGGTGTGGCCGTAGCCAAGCGGTTCGCTACTGGTCCAGCTGCGGTGATCGGGCGCCGATGCGCCGGGCAGCGGGCGGCCCGTTTCGTCGATCCACTCGACATTCCGCAGCGTCCCGTCGGTGACCTTGACCGTGCCGGGCTTTCGGGCATCGACAGCGTGCGCATCAGCCGCCGGATCGAACTTGATCACCGCGGGTTTGGGCGGCGGTGCCGGTTCCCGATCCCGGCCGCACCCGGCAAGGGCGAGACCACCCGCTCCGGCGAAGCCGATCAGCAGCTCACGACGTCGCAAGGCCACCGCATATCTCCCTTCGCCGGGTGTCCGACCGGCATCGGTCAGCATGCGACAGCAACCACCCCGCCGCCGCGCCGACAAGCCACACCTCCACCGATCCGTCGCGCAACCGACACACTTCCTCGATCGAACGTTCGGACGATCTTCGTCCGGACATCACGCCGGTCTTCGGCAATCAACCCTGATCCTGCGTGCTGATGAAGTGGCCGCGCTCACACCATAAGTGGACTCCTGGCATGCGGATTACGGCGTTTTGCTGCGCTCGGCCTGCGGATCGAGTACAGGGCGGGCGGACGTACTGCATCCGCAGTACGCCCAACGGCCTCCGCACGCACGATGCCGACTACAGAGCCGTAGAACGATCATGGCGACATGGCGAAATTCCTGTACCGGCTCGGTCGGTTCTCGTTCGAGAAGCGGCGGCTCGTCGTCCTGCTCTGGCTGGGGGTCATGGCCGCGCTGGTGGCCGGTGCGGCCAATGCGCCGACGCCCCCGCCGGATACGTTCTCGATTCCGGGGACCGAATCCCAGCAGGCTTTCGATCTGCTCGGCGAACGCTTTCCCGGCACCAAATCCGATGGCGCACAAGCTCGTATCGTCTTCGTAGCGCCCGAAGGCCAGCAGATCAGCTCCGAACCGAACAAGGCCGCGGTCGAGAAGATCGTGTCCGACGTGTCGGGCGGTGCGCAGGTGAAGGGCGTACTCGACCCGTTCCAGACCGGTGCGGTCAGTAAGAACGGCACCACCGCCTATGCGACCGTGAGCTACGGGGTGACCCCCGACAATCTCACCGACGCCACCAAGACGGCGCTGACCACCGCGATCGACAATGGCAAGACCTCCGGGGTCACCGTCGAGATCGGCGGCACCGCGCTCATGGCCAAGCCCGAAATGGGCGGCGCCACAGAGGCTATCGGCATCGCCATTGCGGCCATCGTCCTGATGATCACCTTCGGTGCGTTCGCGGCGGCCGGTCTGCCTCTGCTCACCGCGCTGATCGGCATCGGCGTCGGTATCGCCGCCATCGTGACGATCGGCATGTCGACCACGACAACGACACTCGCCATGATGATCGGGCTCGCGGTCGGCATCGACTATGCGCTGTTCATCGTCTCCCGGTACCGGACGGAACGAGCCGAGGGCTACAGCGCCGAGGAAGCGGCGGGCCGAGCGGTCGGAACCGCCGGATCCGCAGTGGTTTTCGCCGGACTCACGGTGGTGATCGCGCTGGCCGGATTGGCCGTCGTCGGTATCCCGGTGCTCACCAAGATGGGTCTGGCCGCGGCGGGCACCGTCGCCATCGCCGTCACGATCGCGCTGACACTGCTGCCCGCGCTGCTCGGATTCTTCCAGCGGGCGGTCATGCCGAAGGCATTCCGCAAGGCGCTGGCCGGTAACGCGAAGGCTCCGGTCGACGGAATTGCGCCGATTGCCGACCCGATCGCGGAGAAGAAGCCCAATATGGGCACCCGCTGGGCCACCTTCGTCGTCCGCCGCCCGGTGGCAGTACTCCTGATCGGCTTGGTCGGGATGGGTGTGCTGGCCTTGCCGGTGACGAGTCTCGAACTCGGCATGCCCGGTGACGAATCGCAGCCGACCTCGACGACACAGCGCCGCGCCTACGATGCGCTGGCCGAGGGCTTCGGTCCCGGCTTCAACGGACCGCTCACCGTCGCCGTCGATGTCAAGGGCGTCGGCGACCCGAAGGCCGCGCTGGATCAGGTATCCAAGACCCTGGCCGCGACCAAGGGCGTCGTATCCGTCACCCCTGCGATGTTCAATAAGGCCGGTGACGCCGCCATGCTCACCGTGGTGCCGGCCACGGGTCCGTCCTCGACCGACACCGCGGACCTCGTCCACGCATTGCGCGGCGAGTCCGGCGATCTGAAGTCGGCGACGGGTGCGACCGTGCTGGTCACGGGTGCGACCGCGATGAATATCGACGTCTCGCAGAAGATGTCCGATGCACTGCTGCCGTACCTCGCGGTGGTCGTCGGGCTGGCAATCCTGTTGCTGATGATCGTATTCCGCTCGATCGCGGTACCGATCAAGGCGGCGCTCGGCTTCCTGCTCTCGGTCGGTGCGGCCTTCGGTGTGATCGTCGCGGTCTTCCAGTGGGGCTGGCTGGCAAGTCTGCTGGGCGTCCATCAGACCGGACCGGTGATGAGCATGATGCCGATCTTCCTGATCGGCGTGGTGTTCGGACTCGCGATGGACTACGAGGTCTTCCTCGTCACCCGCATGCGTGAGGCCTACGCACACGGCGAGAGTGCACACGATGCCATCATCACCGGTTTCCGGCACAGCGCCCGGGTGGTGGTGGCCGCGGCGGCCATCATGATCGCGGTGTTCGCCGGCTTCATCGGCGGCGGCGAACCGATGATCAAGATGATGGGCCTCGGGCTCGCCTCGGCGGTCTTCTTCGACGCCTTCATCGTCCGAATGACCCTGGTCCCGGCGGTGCTCGCACTGCTCGGCGACAAGGCCTGGTGGCTGCCGCAGTGGCTGGCGAAGATCCTGCCGAATGTGGATGTGGAGGGCGAGAGCCTGAACCATCTGAAGGCAGAAGAGCCGGTCCGAGAACTCGAATCCGCCAACGCCTGAATCGAATAGCACCGGTAGGCCGTCCCCAGTGGGCGGCCTACTGTGCTATCTCCGGAGCCTCGGGGTGGTGCGCCGATCTCACCCCTCCGCACAGATCGGTGCACCACCGCGAGTTGTCGCGCGACGACCAGCACTGCGCTGTCCGGGTCGTCGGCCCTCACAGCCTAGGTCAGATCCCACGGGGCAGCAAGAAAAATCAGTAGAAAAGGAACCGGTTATTAATGTCGTGAAATGCGGATGGCAGAGTAGATTCGGTTTACATGCAACCTGAGTACGCCACGTTCCTCGCGGCCTGTGTGCGGGAGCGGCGGCGGGAGCTCAATTTCAGCCTCGACGATGTGATCGCCGCCGGCGGTCCGACGCGGCGCACCCTGGTCCGCGTCGAGGCCGCGAATCTGGGGCCGGAGCCGAAGCCGGTGACTTTCCGGCGCCTCGATTCCGCGCTGTCCTGGGGGAGTGGCAGTGCCGCGCGGGCATATTGGCGGGGCGAGAAGCCGCACGCCGCCGCGGCGGGTCCGAAGCTCGATGCGGGCACCGCCTTCGTGGCGGTTCCGGCTGCTCTTGCATTGGACCTGTTCGGTAGTCAGATCGAACTGAATCAGGTGCTCGCCGAGGATCCGGCAGATCCGAGCCGGCTGCGTGCGACCGTCGATCGGCTCAATGTCGATCTCGGCCGCCTGCTCGGTTTGTATCTCACCGACCTGCTGGAACGGAACTGGCGGGCGGACGGATCGGCGCTGCCGCTGGTCGAACACGCTTTCGGGGAGCTGCTGAGCGCACCGGTTCCCGAGGACGATCCCGACTACGAGGAGAAGCTGTACCGGCGCTGGCTGATCGGCGGCACGACGGGCATTGCGGGTGACCTGGCAGGTAGATTCATGGACAGACTGCAGCAGGCACATAAGGATCTAGGGGAAAACCAGGCATGAATGTCGTCGCGGATCGAGTCAACCGGCTGTGTGGGTTGCTCGGATCATCCGACGATCAGGCCGACCTGAACGCCGTCATCGCCGCGGCCGCGCACTCGATCCTCGATCGGGCTGTCACTGCTTCCGAGATCGCCGCGGTGCGCCGCGGAGACCGAGGCGCGCCACCGGATCTGTTGCGCGCCATCGCAATCCATTTCGACGTCGATGTCAGATACGTGCTCGAGCCCGACCTCGAGGAGATGCGGGTACTCGATCAGAAGCTCGCCATCCTCGAGAGGGCGCGCACCCTCGGCATCAAGCTCGGCGCGGTGCACTTTCGAGGCGGCGCCATGGATGTCGAGGCATTGGAATTGCTGGTCACCACCGTTCGAGATGCGCGGTCCGCCGCGCAGCCGCACCCCGTGAATGCACCGCATGGCGGGCGCTGACCCCCTCGCGACGCTGGTCGCGGGGCTCCGGATTCCCAGCCCCTGGAATCTGCAGCAATTCGTCGACCTGCTCGCCGAGCAACGCGGCAAACCCATTGTGCTGAACGGGCATCGGGGTCTGCGCGCCGCCGGGTTTCCGTGCGGTCTGCTGGCGGAGATGGATGATCTGACGCTCATCGTCTACGAGGAGCGGTCCTCCCGGTACATGGTCGAGCACACCGTGCTGCACGAAATCGGCCACCTGCTGCTCGGGCACGAGGGGGAGCGCATGCAGGAATCCCTGGGCGACTACCTCGGTGGATTTGTCGGATCGGCATCGATCGCGCGAATGGAGACGGTGCTCGCGCGGGGCGTCTTCGATACGGCTAAGGAGCTCGAGGCGGAGACCTTCGCGAATCTCATCATGCCCGCTATTCGCCGCCGCCCGTTCGCGCCGCTGCGCAATATCTTCGTGCGGGGCTGATGAACTCGCAGCTGCTGCCCCCGTACTCGTCCATGCCCGAAGTGCTCGCATGGCCGCTGTGGATCCTTACCGCGACGGTAACGATTCTTCGATTGCGCTGGTGCAAAGACACTTTCGCGCAGCGGCGCATCAATGGCGCGCTGGTCGGATCCACTATCGCGTGGTTCCTGCTCATCGCGACAGCTCAGCAGTGGATTGTGCACCTGCTCGGATGGCCCACTCCCGCACGGCAGTACCAGCTCGCGAATGCGCTGATGATCGTGGTGACCGCCGAGGCGTATCTGATGATTTCCCATGCGCGGCAACAAAACCCGCTGTCACAGCGGATCGTCTACGCCGCAGCCGTCGCTATGGGACTCGGCTATCTGGCACTGGGCAGCCCCGTGGCCGCCGGTGGCGGGATCGTCCTGCAGTATCCCGGTTGGGAAGCCGCACCGATGACTGTGCTGTTCGTCGTCTTCCCCTATGCGTGTTCGGTGCTGCTCGTTGCCGCGTGCGTCCAGGAGCTCCGGGCCCGGCCGCCGCTCGCCGCGCGGTTCTTCTATCTGCTGTTCATGGCCATCTTCGCCGGTCTGCTCTGCAGTCTCAGCTTCGGGCTGAGCACGTCGTTCGTGCTCGCGACCGGGCATGTCGATGCCTTCACCGAATACGCGGCGAACACCGACCGGATGGCGTTCGTCATGGACATCATCGCCTTCACTCCGTTCGCCGCTATCCCGTTGGTGCTGCGGGCTTTCGATGCCGTGCGCGGTGATCCGGTCGCGCGCGCCCTCGACGAGCTCACCCCGCTGTGGCAGGAGCTCACCGCCGCGTGTCCCGATATAGTCCAGCCTCGTCCGGAGAATGCCGGGGCCACTTACCAATTGCATCGCATGGTCATCGAGATCAATGACGCGATCCTGTCCTTGCTCCCGTATGTGCCCGACCATGAGCCCTCGGCGGCAACCGATCTCGCGTCGATCGCCCCGCTGCTGCGGGCCGCGCGTGATGCGAAGCTGGCCGCGGACCCGCCCAATTTCGCCGCCCGGCAACTCGAGATTCCCGGTGGCGCCGATCTGCAGACCGAAACGCAAGTCCTGTCCGCCCTCGCAAAGGAGTGGTCCAGATGCCGGCCGTCCCCCATCCCCCCTGGCGCATTCCATTCATAGGCGACGCCCTCTCGCTCTCGGCCCAGACGCCCGCGCAGAGCATTACCGGGTATGCCGGGCTCGGTGATGTGTTCGAGGTGCGCGTTCTGCGGTACCCGCGCATGCTCATCGTGAACTCGGCCGAGCTCGCCGAACCGATCCTCGATGATGCCGCGTGGACGAAGGTCAATGGTCCGGCTTTCCGCCGCCTGGCGCCCATGGCGCCGACCGGACTGCTGTTCACCGGCACCGAGGACGCGCTCTGGAAGCTCGCGCATCAGCGCCTGCAACCGGCGTTCAGTCGCGCTGCCATGCGTGAGTATCACGCGAGTATGAATCCGCTCATCGCCGCGCACGTCCGCCGCTGGGCCGATGCGCCACAGCCGGTGAACATCACGGACCTGACGCAGGACCTGGCCTACGACGTCATCACCCAGGCCGGGTTCGGTGCCGCTCTCACCCGTGCGCAGCGCAACGATTTCGTGCGCACCATGTTCGCGCTCATTCGGGCCACCAACCGCGGCAAGATCATTCCGTTTCTCGATGCCGTCCTGGGCGTGAACCCCACACCTCCGCATGCCGAGGCCCTGCGCCGGCATGTCGAGATGATCATCGACACCCCCGGCGCGGACGCCCCCATTCTGCGGGCTCTCAGCGATACCGATCCTGAACAGGGTGCGGCCCTGACTCGGGATCAGATCATCGATCAAGCGCTGGTACTGCTTATTGCCGGGCACGAAACCACCTCGGGTACAGTGGCATTCGCGCTCTACGAGCTCGCTCGCAATCCAGAGATCGCCGAGCGTGCGCGCCAGGAGATCGCCGAAACCGGTAAGTGCCCAGCGGAACTCGAATACGAAGACATCGTCGGATTGCGCTTCCTGCGCGCGATCATCGACGAAACCCTCCGCCTGCACCCGGTGGCCCCGGCATTCATTCGAAGCGCGCTGTCCGACACCACAATCGGCTCGCATCCGGTCACGCCGCAGGACTGGGTCTATCTGAACCTGCTCGCGATCCACCGTGATCCCGCCCGCTGGGACAACCCCGACGCGTTCTCCCCGGATCGATTCCTCACCGGACCTACCCCCAAGTCCTATAAGCCGTTCGGCACCGGCGCTCGAGCCTGTATAGGTCGTGCCCTGGCATTGCACGAAGCCGTGCTGACTCTCGTCCACGTCCTGCATACCCAGACCCTCACCCCGACCGGATACCGTCTGGACATCGAGGAGTTCCCGACCCTGAAGCCCCGCGACTGCACTCTCGCGCTGACCGCCCACCAGTATTCGAGCTGAACTCGGCAGATCGCAGCACTCGATCTGCGGAACGCAGTACGTGGCGGGCAGATGTACTGCATGCGCAGTACGCGTGACGGCCTTCACATGCACGATGCCGACTACATGGCCCTGCAACGACGATGGGAATATGGCGCGATTGCGGTAGGCCGTCCCGGGTGGGCGGCCTACCGGTCTCTTCGGAGTCGGCCGATTAGGGTTCTCAACGACGAGAGGAACGCATGATGACCGCAGAATGGTCGCAGTGGCCACGAAGGCACAGCCGTGCCGTCGATGTGGTCATCGCCATTCTGCTGTGCGGGCTGGCCACCTATGCGAGCCGGTTGGCCCCCGATCACGGCGCCGGGCAGGGTGCGGTGGTGGTCCGCCCGGCCTCGCTGGCGGTACTCGGGTTGTCGGCGCTGGCCTCGTTCACACTGCTGTGGCGGCGCATGTTTCCGCGTGCGGTGCTGGTGATCACCACTGCCTGCGGTGTTGCCATCGGCGCTCTGGGTTTCGAGATGTCCATAGTGACCGCGGGTGCGGCATTGGTCGCGGCGTATTCGGTCGGGCTCTGGACGCCGGATTTGCGCACCGCCAAGGTCGCACCGGTGATTGCCGGTGGCGTCTTGCTGATCACCTCGCTCTTCCACGAATTCTGGCCGTTGCTGAATCCCGGCCGCATCACTTTGGTGGCCGCGGTGCTGGTGGCGGGCGCGTTCGCGGAGGCCGGGCGCAGCAGGCGCGACTATCTGGCGGCCCTGCACGCGAGAGCCGAACTGGCCGAACGGACTCGTGAGGAGGAGGCGCGGCAACGCGTCGGTGAGGAGCGGCTCCGGATCGCGCGCGAACTGCACGATATCGTCGCGCACCATATGGCATTGGCGCACGCTCAAGCCTCCACTGCCGCATACCTGCTGCGCACCAAGCCCGATCAGGCGCAGGAGATGCTCGATCAATTGGCAGGCACCACCTCTGCGGCGCTGCGGGAACTCAAAGCCACCGTGGGACTGCTGCGTGAGGACGACTCCGACGCTCCGCTGGAACCGACGCCGGGCCTCGCGCAGTTGTCGGAACTGCTGACCTCTTTCGAGCGAACCGGTCTCACCCTGGCGCTGTCGATCACCGGGGTGCCGCGCCCGCTCTCGCCCGGCGCGGATTTGACGGCGTACCGGATCATCCAGGAGGCGCTCACCAATGTCACCAAGCACGCGGGTACCTCGGCGGCGACGGTGCGGCTCGTCTACTCCCGGCTGCTGCTGACGATCAGCGTGACCAATGACGGCGGCGCCGTCTCCGAACCCGTTCGCGCCGAAGAGGATTCGGACAGCCAGGGTTATGGTCTGATCGGCATGAACGAACGAGCCGTCTCCGTCGGCGGTCACCTGCAGGCCGGGTGCCGGCCGGACGGCGGCTTCGAAGTCACCACCGAACTGCCCCTCGAGCCACCGAAACCCCCTGACGACGAGGACAAGACACTATGACCATCCGTGTTCTGCTGGCCGACGATCAAGCCCTGCTGGCCGGAACCTTCCGGCTGCTGATCGACTCGGCCGAGGATATGGAGGTGGTCGGCATTGCCGGAAACGGCCGGGAGGCAGTCGAACTCGCCCAGGCGGCCACACCCGATGTGGTGGTCATGGATATCCGCATGCCCGGCGTCGACGGCCTCACCGCGACTCAGGAGATCTGTGCCGATCCGAATCTGCGCGAGACCCGCGTTCTGATCCTCACCACCTTCGAACTCGACGAGTATGTGGCACAGGCCCTGCGCGCCGGCGCCAGCGGATTCCTCGGCAAAGACGTCGGCCCCGAAGAACTCCTGCGTTCCATCCGCGTCGTAGCCGCCGGCGACTCCCTGCTCTCGCCCACCGCGACCCGCACCCTCATCGCCCGCTACCTCGCCCGCCCCGAAAGCCGCATCAGCGCAGCCGAATCCCTCGAAGTCCTCACCGCCCGCGAACGCGAAGTCGTCGCCATGGTCGCCGAGGGTATGTCCAACGAGGAGATCGCCGAAAAAATGTACGTCAGCCCCCTCACCGTCCGCACCCACGTCCAGCGCGCCATGTCGAAAGTAGGCGTCCAGAACCGCGCCCAACTCGTCGTAATCGCCTTCCAATCAGGCCTCGTCCGCGTCGAACCACCCCGCCAACCCTGACGAACGCGCATACCCCACACCCTCTTTCGGCTCGACCGGGCTGAGTGCATGGCCACCTGAACCCGCGGGGACTGCAGGGCTTGATAAACCCCGCGACGGGCCACAGGCCTCCGTGTCAGAATCAGCGATAGTCCATTGCCAAATCCCGGGGAATCACCTTGCCGCTACACGAAATTCGTGCTGACTACGACCAGAAGTCGATCGTTGTCTACCAGGCATATTCTCCGGCAATCGCGCAGCCCGCGGTTGCGGCGCAGCGCTTCGTGCCGCCGTTCTCGACCAACCGGATGACATGGATCAAACCGTCGTTCCTGTGGATGATGGAGCGCAGCAACTGGGGCCGGAAACCTGGCCAGGAAAGGGTTTTGGCCGTTCGGATCACCCGCAATGGCTGGGAGACCGCACTGTCACAAGCGGTCCTCACCGGCTACGAGCGCGGCGTCCACCTGGACCGCGCCGACTGGGAGCAGCAGATCAAGCGCGCGACTGTGAACGTGCAGTGGGATCCGGAGCGGACGCTCACGGGCGCGAGCCAGGACGCCCGATCGATCCAGGTCGGGTTGAGCCGGCACATCATCCAGCAGTTCGTCGATGAGTGGGTCACCGAAATCAGAGATCTGACTCCGACCGTGCGCAAAATAACCGCACTGCGAGCCGAGGGCCGCTACGACAAGGTCGCCGCGCTGCTCCCCAAAGAAGGCATCTATCCGATTTCGCCGGAACTCGCGCGGCGGCTGTACCGCTGATCCGCGCCCGCGGCGAAACTGGGTCGACCGCACACCGGGGTGTTGGTGGAATGTCACCGAACGTGGCTGGCGTGCACAGTGATAGAACGCGGACAGCGCCAACGCCTGCCCTGTGCGGTACTTGTGGGCGCTTCTCCATGGTCGGTGGTGTGGAGTGGAGTCGACCAGGAACTGACGGCGGGACCTTCTCGATGTTTGCCGCCGACAGTTCCTGGTCGCCGTCGTTTCAGTTGCAGGAGAGGGGAGTTCGGTTCTCCTGGTCGATCGTGTTGCTGTTATCTCACGAATCTGATCCGAGTACTTCACGGGGCGTAGAACTTGTTTCAGTTTTCGTGTTAGCGTCGGCGGTATGGGGACGCCGAGGATGGTTCATCGCACAATCTTCGGCCTGCGTGCGCGAATCCGTGCCGCGTTCTCGGCGAAGGAATTCCACCCCGATCTGCGCTCGGTGGCGGTCGCCATGCCGCGCCACATGATCTCCCCGGCGACATTGCCGTGGATGCGCGTGCTGTTCCAGTTGTTTCGACTGCGTCCCTCGGCGGGTGTCGAGGTCGTCGTGATCGACGCCGGGGTGCGCGTTCGGGTGCACCGCCCTCGGACCGTGCCGGCCGGGCCGACGGCTGCGCTGCTGTGGATCCACGGTGGCGGGTATGTCCTGGGCCTGGCGGAGCAGGACGACATACTGTGCCGCCGTCTCGCCCAGACGTTGGGCATCGTGGTCGCCGCAGTCGACTACCGGCTTGCCCCTGAGCATCCGTTCCCCGCAGGCCTCGAAGATTGCTACAGCGCGATGGCCTGGCTGGCCGGTCGGCCGGATATCGACCCTGCGCGTGTGGCGATCGGCGGCGCGAGCGCGGGCGGCGGCCTCGCGGCGGCGCTGGCACTGCTGGCACGCGACCGCGGTGACATCGCTCCCGTACTGCAACTGCTGACATATCCCATGCTCGATGACCGGACATCGGCACGCACCGACCTCGACGACAGCGGCTACCGAGTGTGGGATCGGCGCAGTAACCGTTTCGGATGGGCCGCATATCTCGGCGATGGCGATCCGGAGGTCGCGGTCCCGGCCCGCCGGAGGGATCTTGCCGGGGTCGCCCCTACCTGGATCGGCGTCGGTACCGCTGACCTGTTCCATGATGAGAGCGTGGTCTACTCGGAACGGCTCGCGGAGGCAGATGTGTCATGCCGCATCGAGGTGATCGCGGGAGCATTCCACGGGTTCGACACGATCGCGCCCGGGGCATCGGTGTCACGGTCATTCTTCGCAAGCCAGTGTGAGGCATTGCGGGCCGCGCTCACCCAATGAACCCGGGTAGCGCCGAATGACAAGACGTTTCACACCAGCAGGCCTGTGTCGTCGTGCAGCGGAGGCGACGGCTGCACGACGGAACGCCTGGATCTTCAGGGGCGTGGGTAGGGGTCCATGTCGCGTAGTCGTTGTCGGTGGCTTCGTTGCAGTTCGCTCACCCGGGTGAGAAAGCCTGCGATCATTTCGAGCTCGGCGGGGTCGTACCAGCTCAGCATCATCTTGTAGCCCTCGTCGACCAATGTCGAGATGAGGTCGTGGACGCGACGGGCGGCGAGATCGGTGGCCACCACGATTACGCGGCGACGATCGGTGGGGTGCAGTGACCGGGCGATATAGCCCTGCTTCTCCAGCCGGTTGAGCATGATCGTGGCACCGGCGGCGGTGAGGCCCAGCCGTTCGGCCAGCATTCCAGGTGTGGTGGACTTCCCGTCCCCGAGCAGGACGATTTCCAGCGCACGTCGATCGGTCTCGTTCACGCCCAGCAATCTGATCAATTCGCGGGCAAGATCCTCGAGGGTTCCGTGATAGAACTCCAGGGCCTTTCCGAGCTCTACTGCGATCGGAGCCGGGTCGGTTGACATCGGACGCACAGGCTCCCATCCTCGAACACTTGAAACATGAAACCTCTCAACAGGAGTCACCGTCCACGTCTGGGCCGGACATGCACTGTACGACACAGTGGCCGATGCGATAGTCTGCATCGCATATCCGGGTCATAGCGGTTTTCGCGCATGAAAACCGAAGCAGGGCATGGTAATTGCCTGATGCGACTCGGGCGGAACCCTGGACTGGGCTGCTGATGACAGTCCAGTCCAGGTATTCACCACATTTCGCCGGTGTGGCTACCGGCCGTCACGCTGTTCCTTCTGCCCTGAGGCTCAGCTGACGGTTGTGGTGGTAAGCGTCGGGGACGGACTCGGATAGCACGCGGTCGCGACATTGCCGACGAGCGAAACCTTGGTCGTCATGGTCATACCGGGGTTGGCATAACTGGTCCCCGCGTATTTGCTGGTGATCGGCGTTCCGGAGGCGCCGGCAGTGACATTGATGGTCACCGCCGGCGGGGTGAAGGTGGTGCCGCCCGCGATCGGACCCGGCACGGTGAGAACGACATTCCCGCCCGAGGTGGCCACAGTGCCGGCCACGGTACCGCCGGAGACGGTAGCCGAGACCAGCGTCGAATTCGCCGGAGTCGGGAAGGTCATCTTCAAGTTGCTGATGTTCGTCACGCTGAGGCCGGCGGCCGAACTGGGAACCGAGGAAACGCCGGGGGTGAGGGTGATGGCCACGGCCGAGCCGGATGCCGCCGAGCTCGGCGCGGTGCCGTCGACCGATGTGGTCATGCTCGAGGTTTGGCTGATGCCGAAGACCGTGCCCTGGCAACTCCAGTTCACGCTGACGGGGGTGGCATTTGCGGGTGCAGCCAAACAGAAGAGAGTCGCAAGCGCCACCGGAGTAACGACGCCGGCACGAAGCAGCACGGATGCGGTCGATCTCATAATTATCTCCAAAAATGTGAAGCAATGGTACGACCCGGGGATGGTGAGCCGTAACCTCAAGAGGTTTGAAATGTAACCTGTTCTCATCTTCTTGTGGGCGAAATCGGAAATAACGGTTTGGTATCGTCCATCCCTGCGGGGCGGCTGTGCGGTATGTATTTATCCGCAGTTAAATATTCACTCTAGAAAGCTAATTTCACTAAGACATTGACGCGAATCGATCAAATGCATGTCGCACGTCAGCGTTCCGAACGCAGGAACAATGCGGAGAAAATTCGATATAATACCGGCCCTGAACTGGATATAGTTCTTTTGCCGACTATCGATTTACCTGCGTACGCTTGCGGGTCCAGGGACTATCTTGCCGAAAATCGGAGTGCGAGCTCGAACTTGTTGACATCAATGCCTCGTGACCCTTCTGATCATTCGAGCCGTCTGTGGTAGAGATATCAGGATGGTCACGCCGATACGAATACGATTGGCAGTCAGCCCGCCTGTAGGACGAAGAACAGGAAGGCTAGGAAGCTTGTGCCGATGACCTCGCGGAATACCTCGGGGAACAGATCGCGGGCGGCAGGCACAGGTGGCGGTTCACTGATGACGCTGATGCGAAAGCCCGCCGCGGTGAAAGCCTCGGTCATCGCGTGCAGCGGCCGGTCCCAGAAACTCAACCGGGCGATCTGCCCGCCCATGGTCCACTCTTCGGTCCGCTTGCGAGTCTCGAAATAGTCGGTCTTCTCCCCGGCCGAGCGCTGCGCGAGCCAGATGGCGAAGGGATGCTCGACCGAGACGAGGAGCCGGCCGCCAGGCGTCAGCACGCGTCGCAGCTCGGCCAGCGTCTGTGCCCAATCTTGCAGGTAGTGCAGAACCAGGGACGCGACGACATCGTCGAAGGCATCGTCGGGAAACGGTAGTGGGTTGGCAAGGTCGGCGACCCTCAGGTCCGCGTCGGCGCCCAGTCGCCGACGGGCCAGCTCCAGCATCCCAGCGCTCGCGTCGATGCCGGTCACGATGGCGCCTCGGTCGCGCAGGGCGGCGAACAGGGGACCCGAGCCGCAGCCGGCGTCGAGGATCCGCTGTCCGGTCACGTCCCCGGCGAGCTCCAGCATCGCGGGCCGCTCGTAATACGCGTTCAGCAGGCTGGTCTCGTTCTCGGCGGTGTATCCATCGGCGATGGTGTCGTAGCCGTTCGCCTGCGCCGGATCAGTGGGAAGTGCACGCCATTCTGGAACCGGAGTCATGCGTGCCATCCTGGCACGTCGGCATGTGTATGCGCTGGAAAGCCTTGTCAGTCAACCATTCTGGATAGTCGAGCGAACATCATGTGATCGCAGAGATAGCACGATGATTCTGGAGGTTCGGTCAGCGCGATGTCGACCGGTGGCGTTCGAACCTCGGGGTGCGGCCGGTCCGGCGCGCACCCCGGAGCGGGGTAGACCGATAAAGCTCAGGCCTGGGTGTACTCGGCGGCGACGTCGAGTATCCAGGTGACGCCGAAGCGATCGGTCAGCATGCCGAAGGCGGGTGCCCACTGCGCCGGACCGAATTCCTCGATGACAGTTGCGTTCTCGGCCAGGCGTTTCCACAATGCGCCGACCTCGTCGACGGTCTCGCCGCGAACGGAGAGGAAGAACCGCTCGTCGGTGAGGGTGGCGCCGTTCTCGCGGCGTGTGGTGGGCGTGCCGTCGGCGACCGGTGCGTCGTCGCCGGGCACGTCGTAGGCCATCACCCGGAAGCCGTTGTCGGCGACGACCTGGCCGAACACCACCTTGGTGGCGTCGGGCGCCTCGGCGGGCATGCCGAAGTCGCCGTAGGTAGCGATGCTGATCTGCCCGCCGAATACCGATTGGTAGAACTCCAGTGCCGCACGAGCTCGACCGTGGAAGTTCAAGTGAGCAACAGCGTTTACCGTCATGGTCTGGTCCTTCACGGGAGTGGTTTCGCCACCGTGGTTCCGGCGACGAGACCCACCGTGTCAGCAGTACCGGTCAGTTATTGTCCGCTACTGCTGGCAGTGTGGAATTCATGCCGACCGCATCCGCCACCGGAACCTCTTCTCGCCTGCTCTCGCTGTTGTCGCTGCTCCAGGTCCGGCGTGACTGGCCGGGGGAGCTGCTCGCCCAGCGGCTCGGTGTCAGCGACCGGACGGTGCGGCGCGACGTCGACCGCCTGCGCGATCTGGGTTACCCGGTCACAGCGGTGAAGGGGCCCGACGGCGGATACCGCCTCGAAGCAGGCAGCGACCTGCCGCCGCTATTGTTCGACGACGAGCAGGCGGTCGCGCTCGCGGTGGCGCTGCGGATCGCGGTCGGGACGGGAGCGGGCATCGAGGAGGCCGCCGCACGGGCCCTGGCCACGGTGCGGCAGGTAATGCCGTCCCGGTTGCGGCACCGCATCGATGCCCTCGAGATCACCGCTGTCGAATCAGCGGCACGCGGGGACGGCCCCCAAGCCGACACCGAGGTTCTGCTCGCGCTGAGCGCCGCCATCCGATCCGCGGAGGAAGTGCGGTTCGACTACGGGTCACCGGTCCGGCCGGACGATGCCGGTCCGCGCCCGCCTCGCCGGGTGCAGCCGCACCACCTTGTGGTCCGCGGTGGACGCTGGTACCTCATCGGATGGGACCCCCAGCGTGGAGACTGGCGAATCCACCGCCTCGACCGGATGACCCTTCGTACCCCCAACGGACCACGTTTCACCCCTCGGCAGGTACCTGGCGGTGATGTCGCCGACTTCCTCGCGGCCCGGTTCAAAGGCTCCCCGAGCGCGAACACCTGGCCATGCCAGGGCGAGGTGATCCTGAACCTCCCGGCCGAGCGGGTGGCCCCGTTCGCCGCTGATGGTGTTGTCGAACAGCTCGGCCCGGACCGAACCGGACTGCGGGCAGGTGCCTGGTCCTGGGGTGCTCTCGCGGCGACGCTCGCACGTTTCGACGCCGAGATCGAGGTCATCGGACCGAACGCATTGCGGCAGGCTTTCGCCGAGCTGTCCCGCCGCGCCGAACGCGCTGCGGGCAGCACGGCCGCGTGAACATCCGGCGTCCCTACAGTTTTCGCGGAACACCAGCGTCCGGTCATCAAAAGTATCGGTACGGAACCATCGGCGTGAGGTCGAGATCGGCCAGTGCTGCGGCGCCGCGAATTGCATGGTCGCCCCCGGCGAGCACCAGGGTGCGCGCCGACTGGTAGTGGCAACCGGCGGCGGTGAACGCCCCTGCGGTGGCCAGCAGTCGCTCGTGATCTTTGGTGAACAGTGCTTCGGCTCGCTCCACAATGGCTGTGGATATGGGGTTTGCGGCCACGATGGTCCGGGCCTCGGTGAGACGTGCACCGGCGTCGGGGTTTCCGGCGAGCACGGCGGCTTCGGCGCGCAGCGCTACATACCAGTGGAGCCAGATCCAGGTGAGCCAGCGCCAGACCTCGCTGGGCTCGGGCGCCATTCTTTCCAGTGCCTCGTCGGCATAGCCGTTGTGCAGCAGGAGGATCGAGTCGAAGACGGCCCTGTAGCCGTAGGCATGTTCCGGCGGGGTGTCGAGCTGGTTCATGACGGAGGTCCATTCGGACCGGGCGTCGTCGTCCGCGCGGAGGCCGTGGATCAACTCGACACCGGCCACTGCCGCGCCGAGGCCCGACCCGGTGGGGCTGCCGGTGCGGTGCCACGATTCGAGGAATCGGACGCTGC
>NZ_JAODNK010000028.1 GCF_025465275.1 Nocardia sp.
GCTCCGCTGGTACGTTGCAGCCCAATCGGCTGCACTCACAGAAAGAATCGAGGAGTCCCAGAAAGTGACAATCCTTGGTATCGGGCTGGACTTGGTGTGCATCTCCGAGTTCGCCGAACAATTGGAACGCCCCGGATCCACCATGATCCGGGAGACTTTCACCGCGGGCGAGCGGCGCTATTGCCAAAGCAAAGGCACCGACCCGGCCCGCAGTTACGCCGCCCGGTGGGCTGCGAAGGAAGCTGTCATCAAGGCGTGGGCCGCTTCGCGTTTCGCCCGCAGCCCGCAGATCGGCGACAATCCGTATCCCCTCATCGAGGTCGTCAATGACGCCTGGGGCCGCCCCAGCATCAAATTGCACGGCCTCACAGCCGAATTCCTGCCTCGGGTACGGGTGCATCTGTCGCTGACGCACGACGGCGATATGGCGGCCGCCATGGTGGTGCTGGAGGATCCGGGCGAACTCGCCGACCTCATTCAGGGCTGAGGCGGCTCGGTCCCTCGCGAGCTCGAACTCAGAACTTGTCGTCGAGCGGCAGGCGCTGCCCGCCCGTCCGCGATTCCTTCTCGGCGATCAGCAGATACGCGACCATGAGGCGCTTGAGTTCGGCGACCGCGTCCTCGTGACTGAGGCCGTCCTGCACCGAGAAATTCAGCATCGAATAGACGACATGCACCAGCACCTGCGCCATCATCGAACGACGGGCGCGCGGGGTGCGGGGCATGAGCGAGCGCAACATCTGCGCTACCGCCTCGGCGAATTCCTTCTCGTGAATCGCCCCGGTGGCCCGCGTCGAGGGTGTCGACTGCATGGCCAGCCACACTTCGCGCCGTGACGGGTCGGTCATCCACAGTTCGGCGAGGTGATCGACCAGCGCGTTCATATGCCGCAGCCAGTCCATGGACGGGATCTCGCCGTGGAAGTCGGCCAGCTCCTGTGAAACCGCCACCAGGTCTTGGCGATTGAGCTCGCAGACGATGACGTACTTGTTGGCGAAGAATTGGTAGAGGGTGCCGATCGGCACCTCCGCGCGGGCCGCGACCTCTTCGCAGGTGAACGATTCGAAGCCGACCTCGACGAGCAGTTCGCGGGAGGACTGCAGCAGCGCGTCGAACTTGCGTTTGCTCCGCTCCTGCGTCGGCCGGCGCCGCGGCATGAGCTCCTGCGGATCGTCCTGCAACTCCAACGCAGGGTCCGGTCGCCGCGTCGACCTGGTTCCCGTGCGTGCTTCCACGTTCAACAGCCTAGAGGTAGCGACACTCCGATGACACGCTGCGGTAGTTCGTGTGTCCTTCTGTCGCCCCGGTTTTTTACCCATCCGCGCCGGGAACGGCGACGAACCTTCATCGCAGCTGCTTCCCAGCTGCATGTCTCAGCGCTCATTTAACGCAGGGCCTATTTCACTACCGGGTTTATTTCACTGAGTAGCACGACGACGTTGGAAGGCTGATCTGTGGTTGCTTCTGCTGTTGTTCGTTCCGCGGTGACCATCGGCGTTGCCACCGAGCGCGGCACCGTGCGCGCCGTGGCACTCGCCGACGACGGTGACAAGTTGCCAGAACGCGTGGTCATGGAACGTGTCGAGAAGATCATCGGCGACACGAAGGCCGATCTGGCCGAGGCGGTCGAGCTGGTGCTGGAGGAGATCGCGGGCAAGCTCGGCCCGGATCGGGAGATTCTGGGTGCGGCCGTCGCCTACCGCGATTCCGCCGAGCGGCGGGCGATCGTCACCCGCCTGGCCGCCGGGGCGTGGCGTGAGGCCTCGCTGGTCTCCGCGAAGGCCGCGCACCTGTCCGTGGCGCGCGCCATGACGTGGGTGGCCGAATTCGACGATCTCGCCATCTGTGAGGTGGTGCCGGGTTCGCAGGCCTTCTCACTCATCGATCCCACCCGCAGCCGGGTGCTCGCGGCGGTGTCGCTCACCGGCGGCGGTACCACCGAGGAGGCCATGCGGGCCGCCGTGACGGCCGCCTGGGACCAGTTCGACGCGGCCGGGGTGAAGCCGGACGCGGTGGTGCTGATCGGTTCCGCCGCAAGCGAACCCGCTGTCAAGGCGGCGCTGGAGGCCGGTTTCGGCGCACCCGTCATTCCGTGCTCCGTCGCCGCGGCCGCACCGGCTATCGGCGCGGCGCTCTCCGCCATGCCGGAGGCCGAGTACGCGGGTGAGGCCGCCGAGCGCATTCGCCGCGCCCGGGGCACCGCTGCTCTTTTCGCAGCCGCCAGCGTGCTCGCGGGTGGTCTCGTCGCGGGCGGAGTGTATGCGGCGAGCGGTAATTCGAAGTCGGTGCCGGAGCCGATGCTGACCGATTCCCGGGTGTCCGCGGATGCGCGCACCAGTGGCAGTGCGCATCCCATCGCGCAACCCGGGGTCGAAACCGGGTCGGCGGGCAATCCCGCGGACGGTCAGCCGGGTGGTCCGGCCACACCGACCGATGTGGGCGCGCCGCTCTCCGAGCAGCCCGCTCCGGTGGCCTCGCCCGCTCCGGATGTGGTTACCATCGATCCGGCGACCATGAACTGGGGTCCGTCGAATCCCGATGCGGGGCATTGGCGTCCGTCCAAGCCGCTGGTGAAGTCGCAGCCGGAGCCGGAGACGGGTCTGTATCAGGATTCCATCCTGCCCGCGCCGACACACGCGGCCGCACTCACCGATACCGGGCTCTTCTCGGGTGAGACCGCACCGCCCGCGCTGGACACGCCGGAGTTCGCCAAGTGGTGGGACAACCACTGGAACATGATGCTGCAGTGGGCAGCGGCACAGATGCTGCCGCGCGGCGTCTAGAGCTGGGTTCCTTCGGGAACCAGGTCTCGGCGTCAGCGACGCTGTGTCGAGGTGAAGAGTCCCGGCCCGGGTTGGGGGCCGGGACTTTTCATTTCTGTGTCGAAAAGACTCCTATACCGACAGGTCGCGGCGCAGCTTGGCGACATGTCCGGTGGCGCGCACGTTGTACTGGGCCACCTCGATCTTGCCGCTCTCGTCCACCAGGAAGGTGGACCGAATGACTCCGGTGACGGTCTTGCCGTACATGGTCTTCTCGCCGAACGCGCCGTACGCGAGCAGCACGGCCTTGTCCGGATCCGACAGCAGCGGGAAGGTCAGGCCCTCCGCCTCGCGGAACTTGGCCAGCTTGGCGGGCTTATCGGGGGAGATGCCGATGACCTCGAGCCCGGCCTCGTTCAATTCGGCCAGGCTGTCGCGGAAGTCGCAGGCCTGTTTCGTACAGCCGGGGGTGCTCGCGGCCGGGTAGAAGTACACGATCACCTTGCGGCCGCGGTAGTCGGCGAGCGACACCTCCTTGCCGTCCGCATCGGGGAGCGTGAAGGCGGGCGCGATATCGCCGGGACTGAGTCGGGGGTTCTCGGTCATGCCGTCACCGTAGTAGACGGGTCCGGCGCGATGTGAGCTATACACTCCAGAGCAGGTCGGCTCGTACCCGGACGCGCTGAGCGATTCCTGACGACCGACGCGCGAGCGACCTCGAGACGACAGTGCCGCTGAGCGCGGCTTGCAGACAGGAGTGTGACGTGGCCAGAGATACCGAGGCGATCGAGCGGGAGATCGAGGCCGCACGGAGCCGGCTCGCCAGCACCCTCGACGAACTGGCGGTGCGGGCCGATCCGCAGCGGTTGGCCGACAACACCAAGCACGCGCTGATCGCGAAGGTGAACGAGCCGAAGATCAAATACAGCCTGATCGGCGCGGGCGCGCTGATCGTGACGCTGGTGCTGGTCAAGATCTTCCGCTGAGACGAAGAACACCCGGTGCCCACTGCGGCACCGGGTGTTCTTTGTTTTCGAGCATAAGTAAGACCGGATCAGACTGTCGGGCAGGCCATTCCGGTGCCGTCGGGATCGAGGTTCGGGCCGTAACCGGGCTCACCGCGGAAGAGCGGCGCGCGGCCGGCCGCCCGGGCTTCGTCGCAATTGCGGAACTGGCCGCCCGCGGAACCGGTCTGGGTGAGATTGGCCGAACCGGTCGCGCCGGAGCCGGTGTCGATGACCGAGGATCCGGTACCGGACGACCCGGTCGGCACATCGGCGAGGGCAAGGGCGGCGGGGGCTGCAAGAGTCGTCAGTCCCGCGACGCTGGCGGTGACGAGAAGCCGGCGAACGTTCATGTATTCCTCAATGTCGGCGCAATAGGTTGGTGGCGGCCCGATTCGGCGCGGATGCCACCCTTGCCGCGGTGGTGCGGCACGGTGGCCGGTACGGGTCCGGCGTCTACAGTTCCGGCGGAACGTTGCATTGTCAACCGGTATGGCTATTCATCCAGGTAAATAGCCATGCGACGGACCGCCGAACGGGATGTGTTCCGCTGGAACATGTCCCATTTGTCCTGTGGCAGACACTGTATCGTGACGCCAGGCCTTATATCCTGTGAGGACTCGCAGAGTTTCCTGCAGATCGGGCGCGAGCACGTCCCCCGGGCGCTTATTCGCCCAATCGCCTGCCGCGAAGATGTTCCGCCGGAACATGTCCCATCCGCCCCGCCTGGAAATCCTCGATGGCTTCGATGATCTCCTGCCGCGAATTCATGACGAACGGGCCGTGCTGCACGACCGGTTCACGAATCGGCTGCCCGCCGAGCAGGAGTACTTCCATATCTCCGGTGCGCGTCTCCTGCTGCGGATCGGCCGCGACGGTGAGGGAGTCGCCGCGGCCGAGGACCACCAGCTGTCCGGCGGTGACGGGGCGGCGCTCCACGCCGACCGTGCCGCTGCCGGAGACCACGTAGACCATGGCGGTGAACTGTTGCGGCCACGGGGTTTCCAGCTGCCCGCCCGGACTGAGGGAGGCGTGCGCGTAGGCGATGGGGGTATGTGTGGAGCCGGGGCCCTCGAAGCCGCCGATATTTCCGGCGATGATGCGCAGCAGCGCGCCGCCGTCGTGCGAGCTGACCAGGGTGAGGTCGCCGGCCTTCAGGTCCTGGTAGCGCGGCGCGGTCATCTTCAGCGTCTTGGGCAGATTCACCCAGAGCTGGAAGCCGTGGAAGCGGCCGCCCGCGATGACGAGTTCCTCGGCGGGCAGTTCGTCGTGCAGGATGCCGGAGCCGGCGGTCATCCACTGCGTGTCGCCCTCGTTCATGACACCGCCGCCACCATTGGAATCGTGGTGGACCATAGTTCCGTCGAGCATGTACGTGACGGTCTCGAAGCCGCGGTGCGGGTGCCAGGGTGCGCCCTTGGCCTCGTACGGCTCATAGGTGACCGGGCCCATTTCGTCCAGCAGCAGGAACGGGTCGGCGCTGCGCAGATTCATGCTCGGAAACGGGCGGCGCACCTCGAAGCCGGCGCCTTCCATCTGCGAGTGCGCGGTGACGACACTCTGGACCGGCCGGTTCGCGGTGGTGACATCGGGCCGGGGCAGCCGGGGCAGCACCAGGATGTTGTCGACGGTGATGGCAGGCATGAGACCTCCTAGCTGGGCATCGGCGTGATCGAAATCGCCTTTGGTGTCCATGTCAACCAACGGGGGATACTATGTATTCCATGACCCGCTGGCTCAGTGAACAGGAACAGGCGACCTGGCAGTCGTTCATTCGCATGCGGCAGCGGCTGGATGCGGCAATGGCCACCGGTCTCGCCCAGGACGGCCTGTCGATGTCGGACTACGAAGTGCTGGTGGCGCTTTCGGCCGCGGGCGGGCAATTGCGCGCCAAGGAACTCGGCGCGGAGATCTGCTGGGACAAGAGCCGGCTCTCCAAGCATCTGACCCGCATGGCCACGCGCGGCCTGATCGACCGCTGCCAGGCCGTCGACGACGCCCGCGGGCGTGACGTGCGACTGACCGATGCGGGCCGCCAGGCCCTGGAAACCGCCGCACCCAACCACGTGGAACTTGTCCGCCGACTCTTCATCGACGAACTGACCGAGGCCGAAGCCGACGCGGTGCGCTCCCTGGCCGACAAGGTGGTTGTCGAAGTCGAACGCACCGACGTGCCCGGCATCGGCTGAAAGCTGTGCCGGCTTCCGGCCGATCAGCTTTCGTTTGCGGGCTTGTCGAACTGTGCGCGTTTCCAGTCGCCGAACGGCTCGTCGCGTTCGCGGACGGCCTCGCGGAAACCGGTTGTGGCGGCGCGTAATTGGAAGGCGTAGCCCTCTCGGGTGTGGCGGGAGATGCCGTCGAATACCGTGCTGATCATGCCGGAGTTCGCTACTCCCTGATTGAGAAGTGCGCTGTTGAGGGCCAGCTTCGCCATGATCAGCTGATTGATCGGGACCTGTGAAATGCGTTGCAGCAGATCCTCGGTGCGCTCGTCGAGCTGATCGGCGGGCGCGGACTCGATGGCCAGGCCCCACTCCTCGGCCTGCTTGCCGCTGAGACTGTCGCCGGTGAACAGCAGCCGTTTGGCGCGCTGATCGCCGACACGATGCGCCCACATGCCCGCCGCCGGAATACCCCAGGTGCGGGTGGGCGGGTAGCCGAAGCGGGCATCCTCGGCGCAGATGATCTGGTCGGCGTAGAGCGCGATATCGGTGCCGCCCGCGATGGCGAATCCGTGCACCTTCGCCACCGTCGGTTTATTGGCGTAGAGCAGGCTGGCGAAGCCGCGATTGAAGCGCGACATCATGGCGTAGTCGACCATGGGATCCCAAGTGCCCCAGGGATTGTGATTGCGCGCCTGCACCACCGGATCGAGCACGGTGCCCTCGGTGGGCTGTGCGCCTTCTGGGGGCTCGAAACCGTTCTCCGCGAAGATCGACAGGTCGTAGCCGCCGCAGAAGCCCTTGCCGCGCCCGCTGAGCACGATCACGTGCACCCGTGGATCCAGGTCGGCGCGCTCAACGGCGGCGGCCAATTCGATCGGAGTGTCCGAGGTAATGGCATTGCCCTGCTTCGGGCGATTGAAGGTGATGCGCGCGATGCGGCCGGTCACCTCGTAAGTCAGTGTGCGGCCGGTGATTTCGCCCTCGGGCTGCGGGCGGCCGGTGAAGAGCGAGTCCTCGCCGCCGGTGAGGTCGTCCCGCCAGGCGGCGGGGCGGGTACCGGAGTGGTGCTCGGAGGGTCCGGAGGGGCTGCCCGTGGGGCTGCCGCCGGCCGGGGTGGCGGGGCTTTCGGAATCGGCTGACACCCAAGCAGTGAACCCCCGTTCATTTCTTGCTGTCAAGGGCTACCGGGCAAGTTCAGGCGCCCCACGGCCGAATCGGCGGCTTCACCCAGAGGATTTTCTCGTCGGCATGTTCCCGCTGCGCCGCCGGATGCTCCGGATTGCGCGCCGCCCAGCCGTCCTTTTCGACGAGCAGCTCCGCCACCGCCTGCCACGTCTCATCGGTGCTGGGCGGATTGGTATCGGCGGCCCGGGCCAGCTTGCGCCGCTGCGTCAGCGGCAACTCCAGCAGTTCCGGCCCGCTGATGCCGCGAGCCCAGATGAATGCCGCCAATCGTCGAGCCTTGTCCTCACGGCTACGGCTCGCATGATCGGAGTGCGCGTAGTCGGCCATATCGCATCCCCGCAGGTAGTCCACAATGTCCAGCCGACCCTACCGCAGCGCGGAGTACCGGCTGCCGGGTAGTTCGCCGGGCTTTCCGCCACCGGCGCGGGTCCTGCGCGATTACGGTGAAACCCATGCCGGATGCCGCCGCAAGCGCCGACCATCTTGTTTTCGATCGAGCCACTCCGGAGGACTGGACAACCGTCACCGGATGGGCCGCCGACGAAGGCTGGAACCCCGGACTACGTGATGCAGCGGCCTTTTTCGCACAGGATCCCGATGGCTTCCTCATCGGACGCCTGAGCAGGGAGCCTGCCACTGCCGTCTCGGTGGTCAACTACGGTTATGGCTTCGCGTTCCTGGGCTTCTACCTGGTGCGCCCGGAACTGCGCGGTCGCGGGCTGGGCATCGCCACCTGGAAAGCGGGTCTCGCACACGCGGGCAGGCGCATTGTCGGCCTGGACGGTGTCCCGGATCAACAGGGCAACTATCGCCGCAGCGGATTCGAACTCGCCTACAACACAGCACGTTTCGTCGGCATACCGGATCTTCCGCCACCCGATGGAACCGTGCGCATCATGGGTGCCGCCGACACCGCGGACGTGCACGACTACGACTCCGCCTGCCTGCCGGCGGATCGCCCCGAATTCCTGCGCACCTGGCTCGGAAACCCGGGACATCGGACAATCGTGCGCATTGTGGACGGGGACCTCGCTGGCTTCGGAACAGTCCGTCCCGCAAGGGATTCCCACCGCATCGGGCCCCTGTTCGCGGACAGTGCCGATACCGCCCGTCAGCTGCTCGCCGCACTGGCCGCGCAGTCCGGCGGAGCACCTGTGGCCATCGACGCACCGTTGTGCAACGAGTCCGCCGTCCGTCTGTGCGAAGAAGCGGGCCTGGTCCCCAGTTTCGAAACGGCGCGCATGTACACCGGTCCCGTTCGATCCCATTGTCAGGAACGGGTTTTCGGCGTCACGACACTCGAGCTCGGCTGACTACCGCGGGCGAATCGATTCGGCCAGCTGCTGGGCCGCGGCGCGGTCGATGGGCGCTTTGGCGCTGCCGAGCCAGCTGACCCACCAGCGGCGGTCGCCGGATTGGACTACGGCGGCATAGATCTCGGCTTCCGGGCTGGAGGCGGTGTCGAAGGCAATGCGGTAGAAGCACGACTCTCCGGCGACCTCGCGGCCTTCCAGATCGAGGGTTTCGGTGTCCACCCGCTTGCCGGAGTCGGGGAAGAAGAACTCGCCCATGCCGGAGCCGACGGCGCACGCGGCCCGTGTGTCGTCGGATTCGGCTGCGGCGAACAGGGATTGGTCGAGCTTGCCGATCAGGATCATCCCGTCGCCGCCACCGGCCTGCTCCAGCGCGACCTGGCCGAAGATCACATGATCGTCGTCGCCCTCCTGCGGCATCCGCTGCCAGCCGTCGGGGGCCAGGAAACTCATGCCCGCCGCGCTGCTGACGATGCGATCGGCCTCGTCGTGGGAGCGGCGCAGTTGCAGGAACGCCGAATAGCCGATGCCCGCCAGCGAGGCGACCAGAGCGACAATGCAGAGCGCGACGACCCAGTGTGCGGTGCGCGGCGACACGGTCGGTTCCACCCCGCGACGCTAACAACAGTGCAGGTCAGTGCCTATGCGGCTGGTGACGCGCCGCGCCGGACGGGATTATCACGATCGGGCTACCAGCCCGACGGCCGCACCCGGCCGGGCGTGACAACGTGCGCGAGCATATTCCGCAGTTCGACAACCGCCGCCGGCCCCAGCGACCTCGCCCAGTGCTCGGTGAACTGTGCCGCGGCGGCATCGGCGGCCCGTGTGCACGCCCAGCCCCGCTCGGTGAGTGTGATCAAGCGCGCCCGCGCGTCGTGCGGATGCGGATTGCGTTCGGCGTAACCCCTTTTGACGAGCTCATCGACCAGCTGACTGGCCGCCTGCTTGGTCACCCCCAGATGCTCGGCGATCTCACCCACCGCCGCCCCGTTCGGCACCATCCGAACAAAGGCGAAGCCGTGCGCAGGCCGCACATCGGTGAACCCGGCCGCGACGACCCCGCGATTGACGGCATCGGTGACCTGGGCGGCGGCCGCGAGCAGCAGCATCGGCAAATCCTGGGCGGGTGCGGGCATGAGTGCATCTTGGCACTTGACAAGAAAGTCAACAAGCTTGACTATATAGACAAGTAGATTGACTAAATAGGAGATGTGCACATGTCAGTAATCCGCACCGCAGATGTCGAGTCCCACCAGATGCACGGCTCCACCTTCACCCCGCTGGTCCGCCCCACCACCGGCAGCGCCGAACTCTGCGTCTGGCGCCTGGAGATCGCCCCCGGCACCCAGGGCGTAGCCCACCGAATCCACGGCGAGGAAGCCTTCGTCCTCCTCGAAGGCGCCGTCACCATCACCATTCAGGGCGAGCCCAGCACCCTCACCCCGGGCGACGCGGCCGTCGCCCCCGCCGGATCCACCATCCGCCTCGACAACCCGGCGGCTGCCCCCGCTGTCATCATGGTCACCGTCGCAGTCGGCTTCACCGGCGAACTCCCCGACGGCACAATCGTGAACCCGCCCTGGGTGAACTGATCACCGCACCGGCGGTGTGGCCAAGGCCAGCGCGAAGCGCAGGGCGCCAATGGCTTCCAGTAGGACGGAGCGCCCGGTGTCACCGAATGCTGTGCCGTAGATGACGCCGTGGATCAGGGAGGGGTGGCGGCGGAGTGTCACGTGGACACCGGCTTCCCGGAGGCGCTGGGCGTACTCTTCGCCTTCGTCGCGGAGGGGGTCGAAACCCGATACCGCGACGTAGGTGGGTGGGAGTCCGGTGAAGCTGGGCGCCAGTAGCGGTGAGGCTCGGGGGTCGGTGGCGTGCAATGGGTTCGGTAGATAGTTGTCCCGGAACCAATCCATGTGGGCCTCGGTCAGGACATAGCCGTCGGAGAAGAGCGAGTACGAGCGTCGCTTCCGGGAGACGTCCGTGATAGGGCAGAAGAGTAGTTGGAATGCGGGCGGAAGGCCTGTCGCGGTCGCCTGCTGGGACACGACGGCCGCCAGATTGCCGCCGGCACTCTCGCCTGCCACAACAATGCGTTCCGGCAGTGCGCCGAGCGCTTCGGCGTTCTCGTAGGCGAACCGATACGCCGACATCGCGTCGTCGATCGCTGCGGGGAACGGATGCTCGGGGGCGAGACGATAGCCGACCGAGAGCACCGGGAATCCGGAGCGGTCGGCCAGGAAGCGGGCGACGTTGTCGCAGGCGTCGATACTGCCCACCGTCCAGCCGCCACCGTGGAAGAACACGATGAGAGCGTCGCCGGTGGACAACTCCAGTGGTGTGTACAGCCGTGCGGGAATCGGTCCCCCGTCCCCGTTGATCTCCAGATCCTCGATCCGGCGTTGCGGTAATGCGTGGCCGAGCATGCGGCCGCCGAAGTTCATTGCCGACCTGGAGTAGCGAAGGGGGATGTCGCTCATGGGCTTTCGGGACATGAGACTGAACAGGCCCATGGCCCGCTGCAGACCCGGATCCAGGGTTTGGCCGTCGATCATCACATCGAAGTTCCGGACTGTTTGCGGCCGAACGATTTTCAGTATGCGGGAGGAACCGCGCAGCAGCGCCCTGGCGATGCGATCCACACCCGGCGCCGGGGCGCTGTGCTGCTGGGTCACCGGGCCAGGAACCCCTTCTCGACCGGAAGCTGGGCGCCGGTGACGACCCTGGATCCATCGCCCGCGAGCCACACCACCACATCCGAAATCTCTTCCGGCTCGACAAGCCCGTCGGGCTTGAGCAGGTTGGGGGTGTAGCTGTAAACGTAGGACGGGTACTGCTCGAACATCTTGTACATGGAGGTGTCGTTGCCGAGCGGTGTATTGGTGCCGTAGGGGAGCAGGACATTCACCCGGATGCCGTATTCGCCGAGCTCGATCGCCAGCGATTTCGTCAGGCCCACCACGCCGAATTTGCTTGCGGCGTAATGGCCGCAGCCGGGCGGTGCCTTGACACCCGCCGAGGAGCTGATGGTCATGATCGAGCCGCCGTTGCCGGCCTCGATCATGGCGGGCACCGTGGCCTTGATGGTGTTCCAGACGCCCGTCAGATTGATATCGACGGTCTCGGCGAACTGCTCGGCCGAGATCTCCCAGAGCCGGCCCCAACTGCACACGCCCGCATTGGCCACCACGACATCGAGCCGCCCGAACTGGGCAATGGCCTCGGCCACCGCGCTCTGCTGACCTTCGAGATCGCGAACATCGACCTGTTTGGTCAGAATATTGCCGCCCTCGGCCTTGACGAGCCGCGCGGTCTCCGCGAGATCCTCCGGCTCCGCCATCGAATATCCGCTGAACTCGGTATTCGTGCAGGCGTCGACGGCGACGATATCCGCCCCGGCCCGCGCCAAGCTCAGGGCGTGCGAACGGCCCTGGCCGCGCGCTGCGCCTGTCACATAGGCGACCTTTCCGGTCAGCGTCTTCTCTTGCGGCGTAACGCCGGATGCTGCGACGGTCATGCACGTGCCTCGATTTCTTGTCGATCCGATGTGTTTTGCGAAGTGGGAGCGCTCTGCTTGCCGCCGCGCGCGAACTGGTAGTCGTCGAACGATGAGTGCCTGCTGAACCACCAAGCGCCGCTGATGGTTTGGGGACGGTAGTAGAGCGCGTCACCCTGTGAGTTGACAAAATAGGTCCGAAGCCCCGGATTGCAGTCGACGGTGTAGGTGCGAATCAGCTTCTCGTTCCGGCGCATTCGGCTCACCCAGCGATCGAAGGCCGCGGGCCGCACCTGTGCCACCGTGGCCTTCCGCCGGGTGGCCTCGGAAATAATGCGGACGGCATGCCGGGCCGTCAGATCGATGAAGGTGTGCCAGGCGACGCCGACATAACCTTGCGGGCCGACCAGGGACCACCGGTTCGGAAAGCCGGGGTGCGCACTGCCGCCGTAACTGCGTAATCCATTGCGCCGGTAGTCCTCTGCGAGATCTTGTCCGGACTCGCCCATGATCCGCCCGGTCCGGTACGACTCCGGATCGGTGAACAACTCGTACCCGGTGGCCATCACGATGAGGTCGTACGGTCGCTCGACGCCGTCCGTGGTGCGCATGCCCTCGGTGGTGACACGTCCGATGGGGTCGGTGATCAGCGATACCGACGGCAGCGCGAGTGCCGGGAAGAAGGTGCTGCTGAGGATGGGTCGCTTCGCGAGGATTCCGTAGCCGGGGACCAGCGCCGCGCGATCGTCCGGGTTCGTGACCTCCCGGCGCAGCAGCAGCCGATACACGGACCGCCAAATCTTGTCGTACTGCGGCAATACCGCGGCGAGCAGCGAACGCGGAAGTTTCGGCAGCACATTGCAAATGAGCTGCAGCGGCAGTTCCATCAGTGCCAGCACCGCCCCGTTGAGTGCCGCGACGACACCGGGCAGCGCCAGCACCCTCTGCACGCGCGCGGAGATTTCGGCGTCCGGCTTGGGCAGGATCCAGGCCGGTGTCCGCTGATAGATATCGACCGACTGGGCCTCGCCCGCGATCGCGGAGAGTATCTGCACCGAGCTCGATCCGGTGCCGATCAGCGCCACTCGCTTTCCGGCGCAACTGTATTCGGGATCCCATGCGTTGGGGCGCAGGATGGTGCCCGCGAATCCGTCGGTGCCGGGTATCTGATCGGTGGACTTCGGATTGATGTACCCGCCGACCGCATTGATGACAAAGCGTGCGGTAACCGGTTCTCGCCCTGCGATATCCAGCACCCAGACCTGGTTCACGTCATCCCAGACCTCGCGCTCCACCGCGGAACCTCCACGGAAGTGCGCGTAGAGGCCGAGCCGCTGTGCGACATCCCGGTTGTAGCGCTGAATCTCCGGTCCGTCGGGAAAGAGCCTGGACCAGTTCGGTTTTCGCGCGAAGGGGAACTGGTAGAACAGCGTCGGAACATCGACGGCGAGACCGGGGTAGAAGTTGTCCCGCCAGCTTCCGCCGAAATCGTCGGCGCGCTCCAGTATCACAAAATTGGTGAGGCCAGCGCGTTGCAGATAGTGAGCGGCGGTTATTCCGCCCGGTCCGGCCCCGATGATGGCGACATCGAAATAGTCACTTGCCATCCGTTTTTCATCCTTCCACGTGACTAGCGCGGGGCAAGTCCATTGATCAATAGATCGCTGGTGTGCCGCGCCATTTCGTCCGCACTGTCGAAGCCGAGCACGACAGACGGGAGTATTTCCAAGCTGAGCAATACCCGGACGATCCAGTCGCCGGCATGCATGGGATTCATTCCGCTGTCGACCTCGCCGCGTTCCTGCGCGGCGATGACGAGGGGAGCCCAGAATCCGGCCCAGCGGTAGACGAGGTTTTCGCCGTAGTGCTCCATGAGAATCGCGATGACGCTCTCGGTGCGCAGTGGGGGAGCGAGCACCTGCGGCGTATTCATATGTTCGTAGATCATTGCGACCGCCGCGCCCACCTGGTCACGCAGGGTGACCTGGGGTTCGACAATGGTCGCTAAGCCGTCGATGAAAGCGTCGCAGATATAGGCCAGGCCCGCATTGAGAGCGGTTTCCTTATCGCCGAAGCAGTTGTACACCGTCCCGCGAGATACCCCGGCGGCCTTGGCCAGATCGGTCAGCCGGAATCCGCGTACACCGAATCGCTGAACACACTCCGCAGCACCGGCAACCAAGTCCTTCGGAAAGTCCTCGGTCACCGCACGCTTCATCGCGTTGTTCATGTTGAACACTTTACGTCAAGATGTTCAAAGAGGTCAATGCCCAATCTTCGAATGGATTCGTATTTCTCTTTAGGGCAACGTATTTCGACCGGCGCCGAGTTCTCGCCCGAATCCGGGTGGGATCACCAGATCGTCCGGAGTCAGCTCACGCACACTGCTCCGGCCCAGACCGCGCAGCGCGGAATCGATACCGCTGCTGAGAATGTCGAGCACATTCTCGACCCCCGGCTGACCCGCGCTGGCCAGACCCCAGAGGTACGCGCGTCCGATCATGACCGCGCGGGCGCCGAGCGCGAGGGCCTTCACCACATCGCTGCCGCGGCGGATACCGCCGTCGAGTACCACCTCGATCTGGTCGCCCACCGCCGCGGCGACGGCGGGCAGCGCTCGAATCGAGGCCGGAGTGGTGTCGAGATTATTGCCGCCATGATTGGAGACCGAGATGGCAGCCGCACCCGTGTCGACCGCACGTTTGGCATCGTCCACGCGCATGACGCCCTTGAGCAGCACCGGGCCGGACCACTGCTCGACCAGCCAGCGAATCTCGTCCCAGGTGGGTGGCGTGGTCTGCATCCATTCTCCGTAGGCCTCGAAGAAGGTCGGCGACGGTTGGCCGGGGATACCCATATTGGGGACCGTGAGGTCGGGAATCCGGCCCGATTTCACGAAGGTCGACAGCCAGCGTGGATGAGTGAGCGCCTGTGGGCCGTAGTGGATGAGCGCCTTGAGATCGACCCGTTCCGGGATGGCCGGACTGCCCCAGTCGCGGCCGTGGCTGAACGACCAGTCCAGTGTGACGATCAGGCCGACGACCCCGGCGGCCTTGGCGCGTTCCATGCGCTGAAGCAGCTGATCCTTGTCGCCGGACCAGTAGATCTGCAGCAGCGTGCGTGGATTCGCGGCGGTGACTTCTTCGACGGATTTGCCCGCGAATGAACTCAGCCCCACCAGGGTGTCGCGTGCGGCCGCCGCTCGTGCGACGGCCACCTCGCCCTCGGGATGAATGGCCTGCGCACCGACCGGAGAGATGATGACCGGCAGGGAGATTCGCTGTCCCAGCACGGTGGTCGACAGGTCGCGGTGCTCGGTTTGGCCGACCAGATGCGGTGCGAAACCCAGCTCGCCGAACGCCCCGATATTGTCCTGCACGGTCAATCCGGATTCCGAGCCGGCGATCAATGCGCCGTATACCGATTTCGGCAGGCGGCGTTTGGCGCGGCGTTGTGCCTCGGCCACTGTCTCGAACCAGAGGTTGGCCATTACTTGGATCCTTTCATTGTCGATCGTGATGCGGCCGATAGTGCTGTCGCAGCGCCGATTCGGCGGGGCGGACGGGCGAGGATCGGCCGGATCGGCACGGTGGTGCGGTGCCGGAGGCAACCCGCCCAGACACCCGCGCCGTAGGCGGCGTGGTCGGCGATCCGGCCGAGTACGAAGCGGATCGGGTCCAGCCTCGGGCGATGCTGGAAGTACGCCGTCAAGGGGGTGCCCAGGAGTAGTGAGGCAGCGGCCGCACGGCTGAGTCGGCGTTGTGCCGGTCTTCCGCTCCCATGAAGCAGCATTGCGGCCAGGACCGGTGCGGCGAACTGAATCATGAAGCGCCCCAGACCGAGCCAGGTCTGCTGGAGGCCGGTACCGGTGGTTGCGAGCATGCCGGTGGTCGGCAGTCCGGCCTGGCGCAGTGCCTTGCGGGTGGCCCACACCGACAGTCCGAAAGCCACGGCGGTCGGTGCCGGTCGTCCGGTGACCGCCGCGAGCACGGTGGCGGTATGCCACGGGTGCACGACCAGCGGAGCCAGCGAGTCCGGATGTCGCTGTGCCAGTGGCGCTGCCGAGGTTCCGTAGTGGAATCGCCTGGCCAGTAGTTCCGGCCACCGCTGCGGCTCCTGGTGGTACACCTGCACCGCGGGGTCGTAGCGGATACGCAGGCCCGCCTCGTGTAGCCGCCAGATCAGGTCGACATCCTCGCCGTAGCGCAGGTGTTCGTCGAATACGCCGATGTCGCGCAATGCGTCTCGGCGCACGATGAGCGCGGCGCTGGGTACATAGGAAATTCGGGAACCCGGCAGCACGCGCCCCTCGGCCGCACCCATATCCAAGCTGCCCGCGACCTCGCCGTAGCGGCCGGCCGATGTTGTCGCGTGCAGGGTGCGGACGCGCGGAGCGACGGCCGCTACCAGTGGGTCGGCGAAATGCGGGGCCAGTGCCTCGATCCAGCCCACCGTGGTTGTGCAGTCGCTGTCGATAAACGCGACCAAGTCAGTGCTCACCGAGTTCAGCCCGGTATTGCGGGCAGCGGCGGGGCCGCCGCAGTGCGGGCGGCGCATCATGGTGGCCGAGTGCTCGGAGGCTATGTCCGCCAGCGCATCTCGATCCTCCGAGCCATCGTCCACTATCACGGTGGGATACGCGCCGCCGAGCGCTGTCAGGCATCGCCGGAGCATGGCCGCTCGATCCTTGACCGGGATGACGACTGTGACGGAGTAGGCGGTCTCGGGTTCCGGCGGTCGCGGATGTGCCAGGCCCACATCGGTGAGCCGTCGTGCCAGCGCCGACCCGGCAGCGGAACGCACTGGGCCGTGGCGCAATTCGGCCCAGGCATTGCGTCCCTTCGGCGAAAGCCGCAGTACTTTGATCGGCGATCCTCCACGCAGGGTATCGGTATCGATCTGCACGGTGTCGGCGTCGATCGCAAGGTGAAAGCCGTGCGGCAGTCCGGTATTCACAGCGCCAGCCCGCCGTCGACAGGTAGCACCGCGCCGGTGACGCCACTGGCGGCGGGCGAGGCCAGGAAGACAAGGGCGGCGGCGATCTCCCGGGGATCGAGCAATCTCCCGATCGGCTGTTGTGCGGCAAAGGCGGTGGGGCCGGACAGGTCGTACAGTCGTGCGCTTTCGGCCAGTATGGGGGTATCGGTCGATCCCGGACTGACGGCATTGGCGGTGATGCCGGTGCCGCCCAGTTCGACGGCCAGCGCCCGAATCAGTCCGGCTACACCCGCTTTGGCGGCGCAGTAGGCCGCCAGCATCGGCAGCCCCTTGGTCGCGGCGGCGGAGGCGACGGCCAGAAATCGCCCGGAGCGCGGTTCCGGCTGCCGCAACAGGGTTGGAATCACAGCCCGCGCAAGAGAAATCACGCCACCGAGATTGATGTCGAGCACAGCCTTCTCCTGCGCCTCCGGCATCTCCCATAGCGGAACACCACCGGCGATCACCCCGGCGCAGGCAATGCCGGCGTCGATCCGGCCCCAGCGCTGCCGCGCCGCATCCACGGCCGCCTCGAGACCATCAGTGTCCCGAACATCCGCACGGTAGCGGTGAATCCGCTCCGAATCCCCGGTGAGTACACGGCCCCGCGCGACTACGTCATCGAGGTCGGCCTCCGTAGCCATCGGATACGGCAGCGTCGAATCGTCCGTCACACAGTCGACCGCCAGCACCGACCAGCCGTCCGTGATCAGCGCCAGTGTCGTAGCCGCCCCGATGCCGCGTGCCGCACCGGTCACCACCGCCACCCGCGCACTCACGGCCCCGCCATTTCACCGGGCGCCGCAGTGACACCTGTCACGGCTCTCCGCCTCCTCATGGCCGCTCTGTTTCGAGCTTGGTGGTGCGTCGTCGAGCGCTGCGCCAGTGCGGGTTTCGAATGGCGGCCAGCGGTCGGGCCGCCGAGGGCGTCGGGCCCGGTCCGGCTGCTCCCGAGGCCGTCGGCCTTACCGCGGGTCCTGTCGGTGACTGTTCGCCTCGTCATGGCAGAGCCGGTTCGAGCCAGGTGCTGACATTGTCGAACAGTGCGGCGGTGAGGGTTTCGAGTAGTCGGTGGCCGGACTCGGATTCGGCGGCGGTCGGGTCGCCGAGGATGCCGGTCTCGGTGACGGCGTGCACGCCACCCGAACGCAGCAGGGGCATGATCTCTGGGAGTGGGCGTCGATCGCCGGGCACGGCGCGATCCATGTGCACGCGTTCGGGTTTCAGTGCCAGCATCAACGATGTCTCCTGATGGCCGGCGTGCGGATCGCCTGCCCAGTGCGGGCAGAACAGCTGTACGTCCCGCGATTCGGAGCGCAGCAGCCGGACCGCGCGGGTGAGCGGTTCGTTGTTGCCGCCGTGCGCGGAAACCAACAGGACCCGGTCGAACGTATCGAAGGCCGAGCGTCCCAATTCCACGATGAGCAGTTCCAGGGCTGTCTGCCCGATCGAGAGCGTGCCGGGGAATCCGGCGTGCTCGCCCGCCGAGCCGTAGGGGAGTGCCGGTGCGACCAGCACGTCGTCGCGGGCGGCGCGGAGTCTTTCGCACAGGGCCGAGGCGATATCGGTATCGGTCGACATCGGCAGGTGCGGGCCGTGCTGCTCGGTCGATCCGATCGGTATGGCCAGCACCGAAGTGGTCGCGCGCAGTCCTATTTCGGGCGAGGTCAGCTCGGCGAGCCGAGTCATCATCGGCCGATCGGCACGGCGGGCGGGGTGAAACCGGCGAGCGGGTTCTCATCACAGGCGCGATCCGGGATGACGTTCGCGGGCGGTCCCCAGCCGAGCTGCACCGGAACGCTCTTGCGGGTGCGGTGCGAGTGATCCAAGGACGGCTTCGGCCGATCAGGGATGGTTGGCATGGACAGCGCCGTAGCGCCGAAACCCTTGACGCACTCGGGATCCGGGCCGTCCAAGGGCAGTCCGGTGAAGAATTTCGCGGCCATACAACCACCCCGGCACGCGTCGAAGGCCGAGCACGAGGTGCAGGCGCCACCGGTCTGCGGCCCGCGCAGTTCGGTGAACAGATCCGAACTCTGCCAGACCTTTTGGAAGCCGCCGACGTCGAGAACGTTGCCCGCCAAGAAGTTCTCGTGAATGGCGAACGGGCAGGCGTACACATCGCCGACCGGATCGATCAGGCAGACCACCCGGCCCGCACCGCACAGATTCAGTCCCGGCAGCGCTTCGCCGTACCCGGCCAGATGGAAGAACGAGTCGCCGGTCAGCACCTGTTCACCGTGTGCGAGCAGCCAGTCGTAGAGTTCGCGCTGTTGTCCGGCGGTCGGATGCAGCTCGTCCCACACGTCGGCGCCGCGGCCCGAAGGGCGCAGCCGGGTGATCCGCAATTGGGCGTCGAATCGATCGGCGATCGCTTTGAAGGCATCCAGTTGGCTGATGTTCTGCCTGGTCATCACGACGGAAATCTTGAAATCGCGGAATCCGGCATCGGCCAGATTCTGCATGGCGCGCATTGCGGTGGCGTACGAACCGGCACCGCGCACCGCGTCATTGATCTCGGCGGTCGCGCCGTCGAGGGAGATCTGCACATCGACGTAGTCACTGCCCGCGAGGCGGCGCGCCACCTCGGGGGTGATCTTGATGCCATTGGTGGAGAACTTGACTCCGACGTGGTGGTCCGTGGCGTAGTCCACCAGCTCCCAGAAGTCGGGTCGCACCGTGGGTTCGCCGCCGCCGATATTGACGTAGAAGACCTGCATGCGTTCCAGCTCGTCGATGACGGCCTTGCACTGTGCGGTGCTCAGCTCGCGGGGATCGCGCCGCCCCGAACTCGACAGGCAGTGCACACATGACAGATTGCAGGCGTAGGTCAGTTCCCAGGTCAGGCAGATCGGGGCCGTGAGGCCGAATTGGAATTGATCGACGAGCGATCCGGTGGGGTCCGCAGCCAAGGTCATTGCTGTCGGCCTTTCATCATCGTGGGCAGATCATCGTCGAATCGGCAAGCACGGCAAGCGCATTGGCGTAGGTGCGCAGTTGCTGCTCCGATACCCCGGCGGCCAGGCAGGCCGCGCGGGCGCTGGGCTCGGTATCGAGGCGGTCAACGACCCGCAGCAGTGCGGGGCTCTTCAGGAACGACAGTCGCCGGGTGCCGAAGTGGTACAGGAGCGCGCCGAATTGCTCCGGCCGGATCGATACCTTCGGGTGCAATCCCCAGGGGGTGTCCAGGTCGAAGCCCGCAGCCTCAGTAGACACCGCACATGCCATCGATCGAAACCTCTTCTACCAGAACCTCTTCGGTGATGACGTCCGCGGCCGACTGTTCGAGGGAAGCGTGGGTGGATTCGTCGTTCATGCGAACTCCTTCGAGTGCCGTGCCAATTTCGTCACTGTGTGACAGATATCGTTTCGGACATTAACGGCACTGTGTGACAGAATCAAGACCCCGGCCGAAATTGAGGACATTTGTGACTCCCGACGAGCAAGACCGCGCACCCGCGCGCCGCGGCCGACCGCTGGGGACGAGTCCGCGCGCAGTGGAGTTGATCGCGATTCGCCTGTTCACCGAACAGGGCTTCGAGGAGACGACGGTGGAACAGATCGCCGCCGAGGCCGGAATCAGTCGCCGCACGTTCTTCCGCTACTTCGAGTCCAAATCGGCCGTGCTCTGGTATCAGTTCGACGGCGAAGTCGAGCGATTGCGGCTCGCGTTCAGCCAGGTAGCCGACGATGTCGAACTCATGGACGCGATCCGCCAGGTTGTGGTGGCCGCCAACGTGTATCTCGCGCAGGACGCGCCGGAACTGCGTGCCCGCATGAACCTGCTCGGCACCGCGCCCGGCGCCCAGGCCAGCGCCGGACCCCACTACGACGCGTGGGAGCGGGCCGTCAGCGAATTCGCCGGTCGCCGAATGGGTCAGCCCGCGGACGGGCTGTTTCCGCTGGCGATCGGGCGGGCCACCCTCGCCGTCTGCCGCGCCGCCTTCGATCGCTGGGTGATCAGCGCGGATAGTGACCTCACCGGGTATCTCGATCTCGCGCTGCGGGCCCTGAGCGCCGGGTTCGCTCCGGTCGGATCCGAGTCCGGCCCGCGGCGCTAATCATTGATTGCTGCCGCCGCGCTGACCCTGGTTCCAGCCGGTATCTTCATCCGAAGCGCGGTCACGCCCGTCATTCCGGACGGCGAGCGCACCACGGAGGGGCAGCTGTTCATGAGGTTCGGAAAACTACCCGCTCGGCCCGATGCTGTGCAGCTGAAGCTGTCGACGTACCTCGATTCCAGTGTGCTGCCGGATATTCCGGCCGAGTTCGGCCACGAGAAGACCATTGCCGACTACGGGGTGCTCGGCAATGACGCGGTCGGCGACTGCGTGCTGGCGGGTGCGGCCCACGAGACGATGGTCTGGGCCGGGGAGGCGGGCCGTGCGGTCCAATTCGACACCGCCGGAGTGGAATCCGACTATTCGGCAATCACCGGCTATGACCCGAAGCGGCCGGAGACCGATATCGGCACCGATGTACAGGCCGCCGCGTCCTACCGCCGCCGCGTCGGCGTCATCGACTCCGCCGGCCGGCGCCACCTGGTAGGCGCCTACGTAGCCCTCACCCCCGGCGACCCGGCCCAACTCGCCGCAGCCGCCTACATTTTCGGCGCGGCAGGCATGGGCTTCCAATTCCCCTCCTACGCCATGCAGGAATTCAGCGACCAGAAGCCCTGGGATGTTCAGCCCGGTACCCCCGAAATCGCTGGCGGACACTATGTCCCGGTGGTAGCCCGCCGAGGCGGCCTCTTCTCCGTCATCACCTGGGGCCGAGTCCAGGAAATGACCGCCGACTTCTACACCCGCTACTGCGACGAAGCCCTCGTCTACCTCTCCACCGAACTCCTCACCGCCGGCCGCAGCCCCGAAGGCTTCGACCTCGCCGCCCTCCAAGCCGACCTGAAAGCCCTCACCAGTTGACGGCAGATCTCCGCTACTCGGCGCGGCGGTGGTAGCGGGTGCGGGCGCGTTCATGGGCCGCGTGCAGGAGCTCCTTGATCGGCGTTTCGGTCTGCGGGCCGGGGTTCACCACCGCCAGCCAGGCAGCCCCGGCATAGGTGGGATGCGCCAGCACGGTGTCGACCTGGCTTGCGGCAGTGGTGAATTCGGCGGTCTCGCGGGGGCTGTGGCCTGTCCACTCGGTGAAGGCGTCCTTGCCGGCGCTGATGTTCAGGCGGAAGGCGCCGGGGCGATCCAGGCGTGACGCTTTGTCGTCCGGATAGTCCTTGGTCACGAGTGTCGCGAACGGCTGGGTGGTGGTGGGCACCTTGCCGTCGGGCGCGTAGTAGAAGAACACGTCGCCCCAGGCGATCTCGGGTGAGCCGTCACCAGGTCCCGGTTCGAGCGTCAGCACGCCATCCATGTCTGCGATGAGGGCGATGATTTCGTCGATAGTCATAAATTCAAGCGTGGCATTGAAGTGCTTGTGGAGACTTGGAGCTGATATGTCATGGTGGAGGTGTGCAGAGTCGCAACCCGGCCGACCTTCGCACCGCGGATGTCGCGCGGCTCGCAGGGTACTCCGTCCAGCAGATACGTAACCTCGAGCGCGACGGCGCGCTACCGCCCGCGACGCGCACCCCCACCGGATACCGCCGCTACGACCTATCCCACGTGCATTCGGCCCGCGCCTACCGATCCTTGGCAGCAGGCACCGGCCCGGTGGCCGCAAAGCAAATCATGCGCGCCGCGCACACCCAACCCCTCTCGACCCTGCTCGCCCTCCTGGACACCGCACATGCCGGACTCGACCGCGAACGCGGCGACCTCGAATCAGCCAAGGCGGCAGTGCATTACATCGCTGACGAGCCGATAGCCGATGTCCGCCAATCTGATTCGATGACAATCTCCGAACTCGCGACCGCGCTCGGCATACGTCCCTCGACCCTGCGGCACTGGGACGCCATGGGACTCGTCACTCCCAGCCGCGGAACCACCCGAGCCGCAAGGACTTACACGCCCGCCGATGTTCTCACCGCACGAATAGTGCACCAACTCCGCCTGGCCGGCTACGGCATCACACCGCTCCAAATCCTGATGCCCCAGCTCCGAGGCCCCCGCCGTCGGAGCGACGTCCTGACCGGTCTGGTGGCCCGCGACACGAACATCGAATCCCGATCGAGAGCTCTGTTCGAGGCCGCAGCCGAACTGCACGCCCTCCTCGCTCTGACCCAGCATCCACGGGGGTAATACGCCGCAGTCGCTACCGCATCGGATCAGATGGTCTGGACGGTTCTATCGGCCGCAGATTGTTCGATTGCGGCGAGGAGCCGGTGATGGCGCAGGGCGGTCTCGAAGCTGGGATGAGGTTGCCGGGCTTCGGTTATGGCCTGCGCGACCTCCCGGTAGAGGGCCGCAATGTTGGCCGGTGGGCCGGACCGGACGCTGGCGGGGACGCTCCGATAGCTGTCGGGCACGGGCACGGCTTCGTCGCCGATGCGGATGTCCCAGTCGCCCCAGTGGATGAATGTCCCGGGCTGGGCCGGGGTGGCGATCAATGTTGCGTCGCTGCCGACGAGCTCGAGGCGGAACCCGTACCGGGCGGGCCCATTTCCGCCGTGCACGGCGACAGAGGTGGTAGCGCCACCGGCCAGAAGTCCGTGCAGCAGTACGTGACTGGGCGTGGCGTTGGGCACGGTCTGCTCTGTACCGGCGATGAGCACGCGGTCATGTGTGCGTGGCAGCCGTGCCGAGACTTCGGTCAGTGGGCCCGCGACCCGTTCGAGCGCGGCCAGGAAGTGACCGGCCATGATCGTCAGGATATTGGATCCCTCCGAAGGGTCGAGGCCGAATACCAGGTCCGGCCATATTCGGTTCCCGCCGAAGGGTGCGCCCTCCGCGACCAGCGCGACCGATTCGAGCATGCCGATCCGGCCGTCGGCCAACAGGTTCGAGGCGAAGCGGGCGCTGGGGGAGTGGTGGCCCTGCAGGACGACGGCGTGAACGACGCCTGCGGCGGTGGCGGCCTCGGTCAACTCGTTCGCTTCGTCGGCATCAACACCCAGTGGCCACTCCGACACGACGTGTTTGCCGGCATCGAGCGCTGCCCGGATTGCGGCGGCATGCCCCGAGGCCTTCACCGAGACGACGACCAAGTCGACCTCGGGGTGCGCGATGAGTTCGGCTGCGCCCGAAAACGCGTGCCGTGCACCGTGGGCGGCGGCCGCCCGGTCCGCGCTGGCCTGGTTGGTGGTCGCGACCGCAGTCACCTCGAACTCTTCGAGCGCTGTGAGTGCGGGCAGGTGCGAAGTGTCTGCCCACCCGCTGGCCCCGACAACTCCGACTCGGATCATTCGCCACTCCTCTAGTTGTGTACCTTTCGGTATGAAACTAAACGGCAAGGTACGCGCCCGCAAGAGGTAATGTACCGATAGGTAAAAAACGCAGAGAGCGCATACGGGAGGACGGCATGCCAGGCGGACGCCCACGATCGTTCGACCCGGACACCGCACTCGACCGTGCGCTCGAGGTGTTCTGGCGACACGGCTACGAGGGCGCCTCGCTGGCGGACTTGACCGCTGCAATGGGCATCAACAAACCGAGCCTCTATGCCGCCTTCGGGAACAAGGAGGACCTGTTCGGCAAGGTTCTCACCCGCTACCTCGATGGCCCCGGTGCATACGCCACCGCCGCGTTGAACGAGCCCACCGTCCGTGCAGTGATCGAGCGCCTCGTCCACGGGGCTGTCGAACTGACCACGGCCGAGGACGCGCCCCGAGGTTGCCTGTGCGTCAAGACCGTTCAGGCCTGCGGACCCGACGCGCACACCGTACGTCGGGACGCCATCGCGGTACGCAAGGCCGGCGAGACAGCGCTACGCAGACGACTCGAGCAGGCCACCGACCTGCCGCCCAACCACACCCCCGCAGGCATGGCCGCCCTCGTCCACACGATCTCGGACGGCATCGCCGTCCAAGCCGCAGCCGGGCGCAGCCGCGCCGAGTTGCAACAGATCGGCAACTCGGCCCTGCGTACCCTCTTCGCTGACGCCATCAGGGACCTGAACCCCGAAGCCGCTGGTCGCTGACCTCAATCGATCCGGTGAGTTCCTAGGCCGTCGCGCAGTAGATCGAAGGCACGATTGGCGGCCCGGACCGCTTCCGGGTAGCGATCTGCGGCGGACTCGCCCTCGACCAGGCATGCGTGATTCATGAAGGCGAGTTCGCGCTGTATCACGATCACCTGGGCGGCGATGAGGCGCGCGGTGAGCGGATCGAAATCGTTCTCGCGCAACGCATCTGCCAGTGAGTCCACCCCGCGTGAGGTGTAGCGCTGCAGCCTCGCCGCCAGAGTTTCGGTGCCGCTGATCAATTGGAGGAAGGCCATGATCTCGGGATCGTCGTTCAGGCCGCTGTTCGGATCGCGTCGCCGCAATGCGTCCAGTTGCGCTTCCCGCAGTGTGTCCAGCGGCTGATCGGTCCGACGTGCCCGGACCGTCCGGGCCGCTTCCTCCTCATGGTCGGCGAACCGTTGCAGGACAAGGTCTTCCTTCGTCGGGAAGTACGCGAACAGGGTGCGCCGGGAGACCTCTGCCTCGCGCGCGATATCGGTGATGGAGACCTGGTCGAACCCTGATTCCAGGAACATGCGGATTGCCGTCGCCGCGATCGTCTCGCGCAGGCGCACCTTCTTGCGTTCCCGCAATCCCATCGGTTCGGTCATGCGATCACCCTATCGCATTAGTAGATCGAGTGTATTCTTGCATCGAGTCTACTTTTGGAGGACGACGTGCGGACCGAAGTGATCGTGGTCGGAGCCGGCCCGACCGGTTTGATGCTGGCCAATGAGCTCACCCTGGCCGGAGTACCGGTCGTAGTGCTGGAAAAGCAGCACACACGTAGTACGCAGTCCCGGGCGGGCGGGCTGCAGCCGCGCACCGCCGAAGTACTCGACCTGCGCGGATTATTGGATCCATTGCTCGACCGCGCGCTGCGCCGCGGCGAGTTCGGTGGCCATTTCGCCGGTGTCCCAGTCGAATTGGACTGCCGGACGTGGCAGACGCGCCATCCGTACCCGGTCGCCATTCCGCAGGCCCGGCTGGAGGCGTTTCTCGAACAGCGCCTCGTCGACCGAGGCGTGCCGGTGCTGCGCGGATACGAGGTGTCCGGGATCGAGCAGGACGCCGACGGCGTCACGATCGGGGACATTCGCGGCAGCTATCTCGTCGCGTGCGATGGCGGGCACAGCGCGGTGCGCAAGTTGCTGGGTGTCCCTTTCCCCGGCACCGCGGGCACAATGTCCTCGGTGGTCGCGGACCTCACCCTCGCGTCCCGATCCGATGCGGTCAGCAGGTCATCCGAGCATTTCAGTCGGTACATCAGACACGCTGCCGGGTTTCTCGGTATCTTGCACCCCATTGAGGGCGATCAGTACCGGCTGATATTCGGCAAGCTCGGCGGTGAAGGACCCGATCGCGAAGTACCTGTCACGGCCGAGGAGGTCGACGAGGCGCTGCGGGCGGTATACGGGCCTGAGACGAAGTTGGGCGAATTGCGCGAGGCATCCCGGTTCAGTGACGCCACGCGGCAGGTCGAGCGCTATCGCGAGGGGAGAGTGCTGTTCGCCGGCGATGCGGCGCATATCCACCTGCCGATCGGCGGCCAGGGCGTGAACCTCGGCATCCAGGACGCCGTCAATCTGGGCTGGAAACTTGCTGCGACAGTGCAGGATTGGGCGCCCGCGGGGTTGCTCGACAGCTATCACACCGAGCGCCACCCCGTTGCCGCGCGGGTACTGCGCACCACCCGCGCCCAGGGCGTGATCATGAACCCGAGCCAGGACGAGAACCTCGCCGCGGTCCGCGATATGTTCACCGACCTGCTCCGGCTCCCCGAGGCCAACCACTTCATCTCAGGCCTGATGTCGGGCCTCGACACCCAGTACCCCGGCCTCGGCCCGCGCATGATCGACCTCGACCTGACCACCCCGGACGGCCCGACTCGAGTGAGCCGGCTGCTGCACTCCGGCCGCGGCCTACTGCTTTCCTTGGACAACACGCCGAGGTCGATCGGCCGCTGGGCGGACCGGGTCGACCACGTGACAGCCAAGGCCGATACGGAAATCGACGCCGTGCTGATCCGGCCCGACGGCTACATCGCCTGGTCCGCCGCTGACGGGCAACCCCTCGAAACCGCTCTCACCCGATGGTTCGGGTGAGAGCCGCCTGGCCTGTTTACTGAGCGGCGGGGTGCAGGCCCGGGTTCTCCGGGTGGATCTGCTCGATCCGGTCGCGCGCGGTATACATAGACCAGTAGTGCTCGGCGAGATCGTCGGGATCCACGACAGGGAACCCCGATTCCGGTGTGGCCGAGGCCGATTCGGCGATCTCGCTGCGAGCGATGTAGGCGGCGATGGCCAGCGTGCCGGCATAGATGCCGGCCTCGGCCAGCTCACCGTGTAGCGAATACGCGTAGTTGCGCGCCGCCGCCATGACAGGGCCGAGTCCGCTGAGTTTGGGCAGTGGTTCCACGGCCGTGTAACCGTTGGTGAGCAGGAAGGCGCCGTCTCCGCGCTCGATCCATTCCGGCAGCACTGCGCGGACCACTTCGATCGGGGTCAGCAACAGCAGCGGAACCAGGCCCTCGATAGTCGTGGCGTCGAGTTCCGCAGCGGGAGTGAAGCTCTGGTCGACACCGATGGGACCGTACTCGACAACATCGATACGACCGAAGCGCTGACGGATCTCCGCGATCAGGGCGGGCACCTGCGTGGGTTCGGACAGGTCGGCAGAAAAAGCGACCGCCTCGATGCCCTCGGTGGCCAGTTGTTCCGCGAGCGCTTCGAGCCGGTCCTTGCGCCGCGCCACCAGGGCGACCCGAAAACCTTCTTTCCCGAACCGGCGTGCCACCGACGCCCCGAGTCCGGTGCCTGCTCCGAAGACCGCGATCACTTTCGACACGAGATTCTCCATTTCCTACTTTTTGTGCGGAGCCCCAGGATGGGCCATGATGAGAGTCCGTACAAAAGGCACATTCATGTCCGTGCCGGAGGGAAATGTGCGAAATGAAGGTCAAGCCCGAATCCGATACCGCAGCCGTCATCGGGCCGTGCGCCGGCCTTCCGCCGGAACGGATAGTTTCCATCCGCCAGGTTCTCGATCGCATCGGTGACAAGTGGAGCCTGCTGGTGATCGCCGTGCTGGAGGAAGGCCCACTGCGCTACACCGACCTGCACCGCGCGGTAACCGGTATCTCCCAACGCATGTTGACCCTCACCCTGCGCCAGCTCACCCAGGATGGGTTGGTAGCCAGAACCTCCTACCCGGAGGTGCCCCCTCGCGTGGAGTACACCCTCACTCCGCTGGGCCGCGGGCTACTCGAAATCGTTACGGCACTGATCGATTGGACCTCCGAGCACCACGACGAGATCCATCGGAATCGCACCCGCATGGGGGATCCGCTCAAGTGAGGGACTGGCTCGCGGTTCGCAGGTCTTGCAGGGCCGCCACAGCGTAAGGCGCCAAGTCGGCGTCGGGTTGGGCTTGCAGCCACTGGGCGTAGCCCTGTATGAATGCGAGGACGCCCAGCTCACCCGCGAGGTGTGCGGTCGAGTCCGGCACGCCGCGGGTGCGGAGGGCGTCGGTCATGGCTGCGGCCAGGCCGACGCTTTTGAGCGCATCGCGTGCTTGGAGCTCGCTGTTGGCGGCGATCGCGGCCTGTACGCGTGGAGCGAGTTCGCGGTTCATCGGGCCCATCGCGCTCGCGGCGCGTTCGAGGCCGGCCGCGACCGCTTCGAGCGGGGTAGCGCTCTCGGGCGCCTCTGCGATTCCCTCGGTCAGCAGCTGACACAGTGCCTGCTGCCCGGCCGCGAGGAGTTCGCGCTTATCGGTGAAGTGTCGGAAGAAGGTGCTTTTCGTGACTCCGGCGCGTTCGGCGATCTGCGTAACCGTCGTGGCGTCGTACCCGAGCTCGGTGAACAGGTCCACGGCAGCCAGGACGAGCCGTTCACGTGCACCAGGTTCCCATCGCGCCATCAGTCCACAATAGATGACGGGACCGTTGTCTCATCACTCTGCTATGGTGATGAGACAACGGTCCCATCACTTTCGAGGGAGAGACATGCACGTATTCATCACTGGCGGCGCCGGTTTAATCGGCTCGGCCGTCGTTGCCGAACTACTCGGCAACGGTCACACCGTCCTCGCGCTGGCCCGCACCGATAAATCCGCGGCTGCCCTCGAAACCGCTGGCGCCGAGCCGATTCGGGGTGACCTTGCCGATCTGCCCACGCTCCGCGCCGCTGCTGCCAAGGCCGACGGCGTGATCCATCTGGCCTTCGCCAACGACTTCAGCAGTCCTGCCGCTGTCACGGCGGCGGTCGCCGAGGAGGGCGCCGCGCTGGCGGCCCTGGGTGCGGAACTTGTCGGTAGCGACCGCCCGTTCCTCACGGTTTCGGGCACTCCGTCCGTTCCGGGCCGCGTGTCCACCGAGGCCGATCCGCTGCCCACCGACGGACTTGTCGGCGGTCGCAGCCGCTCGGTCATGTCGGTGCTGGACCTGGCCTCGCGCGGCGTCCGAAGCGCATCCATACGCCTGCCACGTACCGTGCACAATGACGGCGCAGGCGGATTCGCCGGTGTGCTGACCGGCACCGCGCGCCGCAATGGGGTGTCCGGCTATCCGGGCGACGGCGCGCAGCGCTGGCCGGCCGTGCACGCGCTCGACGCGGCTGTACTCTTCCGGCTGGTCCTGGAGAAGGCGCCGGCCGGCACCGCGTGGCACGCCGTGGCCGACGAGGGCGACGCCGTGCATGACATCGCCACGGTCATCGGCCGCAGGCTCGGACTTGCGGTGGAAGCCGTGCCGGAGCAGACATTCGGCCCCCTCGGCCCGATCTTCGCCACCGATCAACCCTCGTCGAGCGCCTACACCCGGCAGACACTCGGCTGGGAGCCCAGGCACCCGAGCCTGCTCGAAGACCTGGAGAACATCCAGCCCTGATCGCAGTGCTTGATGGCCGGGATCATCGGATAAGTGACGTTTATCGATCGGCCGGCTGCGGACGCGGGCATTGTCCGGCCGGCTATTACTACGCCCCTGACTATGAGTGACCCGCCCGTTGTCGGCGAGCAGCACGCAACTCCGGGTCGAGCCGCTCTCTCATCGCCTCGTCTGCCTGCGAGCCGGCCAGGAACGTAGCGTTGATCGCGGACAAGCGACGACCGCTGCGCTCGTCGTCGAAGACCGGCACGATCTCCTCCCCGGTGTCCTGATCGACCAGTACGACCTGGCCGCCTCCCGCCGCCGAATGCTTTGTGCCCCATGCGTATAGCGCGACCATGACTACGGCCAGATCCCGGCCCCGCGCGGTGGGCACGTACTCGAAACGCTTCGGGGCCGTCGAGTACTGCTCACGGGACACCAGACCCGTCTCGACCAGGCTGTGCAATCGCCGGGTCAGCATGGTCGGGGCGATGCCCAGGTTTCGTTGCAGCTCGTCGAATCGGGTGAACCCGTCCAGCACGTCGCGCATGATCACCAACGTCCACCAATCCCCGACCAACTCCAGCGCGCCCGCGATCGGGCAGCCCATCGGTTCGAAACTGGTGCGTCGCATTGGAAACCCTTCTCTACCGACCGGTGAATGACCACGTCACTTGCATAATAGTAGTCGTACTGGCCGGTAGGCAACCGAGTCCATTGCATAATAGTAGTCACTCCTCGTAGGGTCTGGTCCACTATCCGGAATCACGACGACGAGGTGTTTCATGGCCACATCCACGACCCGTTCACACCCCCGGACCCTGGTGCTGGGCGCCACCGGCAGACACGGCCGCACCGGAGCTCGACTCGTCGAGCGACTGCTCGCCCACGGCCACCTGGTCCGGGTGCTGGCCCGCTCCGACGGTCCCGGTGCCGAGGATCTGCGGCGACGCGGGGTCGAGGTGGTGATCGGCGATCTGCTCGATCGGCGATCCCTGCCGGGGGCGGTCGAGGACGTGGACGCGGTCTATTTCGCCTACCCGATCGCGCCGGGCGTCGTGCCCGCCGCCGCGAATCTGGCGTCGGTCCTCCGCGAGGTCACACCGTCGCCGCGACTGGTCGTGATGTCGATGGCCGTGTCGCGCGCCGACAGCCCCAGCGGTTTGGGACGGGCGCAATGGACGGCCGAAGAGATATTCACCTGGGCCGGTCTCGAGCCGACAGTGCTGCGGGTGGCCGGGTTGTTCTACGAGAACATCCTGGTCCTGCATGCCCCGGCCATCCGCGCCACCCGCGCTTTCGCCAACAGCTTCGGCGCGGCCCGCACACCCTGGATCAGCGGATTTGACGCCGCAGACCTCGCCGCCGCAACGCTCATCCACCCCGATAGACACGCCGGTGGCACCATCACCGACCCGCCCGCGGCCGAACTGCTCACCCACACCGACATCGCCGCAATCATCAGTGCCGAGATCGGCCACGACATCAGCTACACCCCCATCTCCCAGCGGCAATGGCACGACGAACTCGCCAACTCGCCGGAATCGGTGATCAACCCCGATATGGCACAACACATTTCAACCATCGGCACCATGCTCGCCACCTCGACCACACCCCCGCCCGTCGCCCCCGACGCACACGCCCTCGCCGAACTGATCGGCCACCCGCCGACACCCTTCACCGACTTCGTCCACCAACACCGAAGCGAGTTCCAACCCCACTGACCCACCAGTTGCCGGGTGATCGTCATCGCCATCGGCGACAAGGGTAGAAAACGAAAAACTCCCTGGCAGTTGAACTGTCAGGGAGTTTCGATTGTGCGCCATCAGGGACTTGAACCCCGAACCCGCTGATTAAGAGATACCGGCAGATCGCTTGTGGCTGAGCAGAACTCAGGTCGCGATGAGTATTCGACGCCGTTCCGTGGCGTCGATGTCGTCGCCGTTGTCGTCAACCGTGTCGTCCATCCGCGACCCTGCCATGCTCGGGACTTCTTTTCTCCTGCTTCCTCATACAGGCCATCCTCTGCGGAGGGAGGACGTGTCAAGGATGCCGTAGGCACCGCGTAGCGGACACCGGCAGGTGGTCCTTGACTCGTCCTCCTGGAGCGAGACAATCAGGCCGCTGAGGAGGCGGGGAGTTGCTTCCGCACCACGGGCTTTCGGCAACCGGCTCTCCGGTACGGGCGGGAAGGTGCCCGTACCGGAGAGCCAGCGTTCCCGGCGGATCGAGGGAGCCGGGAGCCTGCGGCCTGGAGTCGACGCCGTTGGCGACTCGCTGTCCGGCATCGTTGCCGGTGGCCGAGAAGGGGGCCGAAGCCCCCGGGTGCTCAGTACCGCATCGCTTCCAGGGTCCGGCGACAGTCCCAGTAGGCATCGAGGCACTTGCGGCACACCACGTCCTTCTCATCGCCGGGGACGTAGATGGGGAGGGTGTCGGTCGCCGGGTTGGGACAGTTCGGAGTCGTGCACTGGACGGTGGAGGTGGTGGCGGTCATGGTGGGTTCCTTCCCTGGGGTGCTCGATCTGGGCATAGCCCGGACCGCGCTGAGAGGGCACGGAAAAGGGTGGGCGAATGCCCATCACGCAGTGACGCGAAGCGCCCTTTGGAGCGCTCTCTCAGGGTGGTATGCCTTCGGCAGATCGATCGCCCCAGGGAAGTCCGTGACCGCTGCTACCGCATCGGGTGGGTGACCGCGAACTGCCTCGATCCGGCGACCGACACCCGGAAGCGACCTCGGCGATGAGAACGACGTGGTGCGGTGAAGCCGGTCATGGCCATCTCACGCGCCCAGCAATGCATGATCCTGGTGAAGGTGAGCCGGAGGAATCAACCGGTTACTGCTGGTGCCCGCCGACGCGCCGGCCGCCGGAGGGAGCCTGCGAGTGTAGGTGAGCCGTTAGCGTGGCGGCGGGCGTCAGCCCGCCGCTCTTGAACCTCTATAGGCAAATTCGGCAGTGACTCACAGAGCGTCCAGACGCGCATTTTTGGTGAGCACGGCGGTGCCCAACGATGGGGAACGAGTCTGGCTGATGGCACGTAGCATGACTACTTGTGGACGCTGCCATTGCGGATTTGCTCGCCCCGCTGACGGACTCGCGCCGAGCGCACACGATCGAGGTCGGGCGCAAGGTTGAACAAGTCGCTGGCTTGGTGCCTGCGAGCCTGCGAGAAGAAGCGATCATCGCAGCTCAGCTACATGATGTCGGGTACGGCCACCCGGTGACCGGATTCCATCCGATTGACGGAGCGCGACTGCTGAAGGCTCGCGGGTACTCGCCGGTGGTCTGCCACCTGGTCGCCTTCCATTCAGCCGCCATCGTGGAGGCTGAAGTCCGCAAGATCGACCTGAGCGCTTTCAATGAGTTCTTCATCGATGATGTGCCAGGCATCGACGTGGCGGGTGACTTCGTGTGGTGGGCGGACATGACTACAGGACCGACCGGCGAGACACTCACAGTGGATGAGCGACTGGCCGATATCAGGGTTCGCTATTCAGAGGGCAGCATCGTCCGTACTGCGATCGACCTGTCCGAGCCACTGCTTCGAGGGGCAGTTCAGCGGGCCTCTGGGTCAATGTAGGGCTCGCTCTTGGTGAGCGCCCAATCGATCCGCTTCCGCTGGCTCGGGTCCATGGTCAGAGCTGGAATCCGCTCTACCGGAACCCATTCCACGCGGGTGCTCTCACTGCTCGTTGTAGGCTCGCCGCCGGTCGGTTCAGCCCGGTAGATGACGGTGAACTCCTGCCGCACCTCGTCGTTGCTGGTGTAGTGGATGACGTGGGTGGGATCTGTGAAGATGCCGACGATTCCGGTGAGCCGGACGTCAACACCGGTCTCTTCCTGCGTTTCACGAACGGCTGTTCGACTGAGCGATTCACCGGGATCGTGCGCGCCGCCTGGCATAGACCAGTTGTCATTGTCAGAGCGGCAGATTAGGAGAACTTCGTCACCCCGGCGCACGAAAGCGCCTGCACTCGGTCGGACGCTGTTCGCGGCGGGTGCGTTCGGGTCCTGGTGGTAATCGATACGTCGGCCCATAAGGCTCAGAGTACTGCCGGTTTGGCCGTAGCCCAGGTGGCTTCGAACGAAGACAGGTAGTACCCAAAGAGCTTTCCGCCGGGTACACGCTGGAGGTGCTGAACGGGCGACTTCGCAGCGTACATGCCGTAGGCGTGAGTGTTGACCAGCAGCGAGTCATCGAACCGATAGATGCTGTTGTACAGCGGCGTGTGATGGGTGCGGATACTCACGTGCGGTAAATCGGTTGTCTCCCAAAGGTATTCGAGAGTCGAATGGCATCGCTGTGGCAGCGAAGGCAAGCCTTCCTCACGTGCTCGCGCGCGTACAGCTTCAGAGTTTGCGTCTCCGAGGAGAATTCGAACCTCAGTGCCTTCGCCCGCCTTGGCGCGCACAAGGTTCACGAAGTCGAGAGCCTCGACCAGGAACCCGCCAGCGTATACAAGAACTTCAATCTGGCTGACTGTTTGCTGCATGAGTGAGCGCCAGAGTTCATGTGGCACTTCGGAACGTGTGGGCCAGATCTGAACGAGCTCGGACTGTGAAGCGGTTAGTGCGCGGCTACCGGCCAGAAGTTCGGGCCACAGGTATGTCTCGTCTTGGCTAAGTGTTCGGGACACCTTGAGCCGCATGGCCGGATGAGGACAGCGGCTTTCGATTATCCATCGTTCAACAGTCTTGGTGTTAACCGAAAGGGCTTCGGCAAGGCCGGTTTTCGTGAGGTTGGCGGCGGCAATGGCACCTCGAAGACGTTCGTTCGCCATCACCCAATTGTAGACCTAAAAGTGTCTTGAAATGTCTGAATCGGTGGGTTAATCCGTCCCTATCCGTCGCCGCATCCTTAGTGAGTATTACATCACCGATTGCCTAGGAATCACGAAAGTGACTGTGGCATAAAGGAGTTCAAGAGATGGGTATCAAGTCGAAGCATCGTTTTGCGCTTCCGTTCGAGGCGGCGTTCGAGAAGGGCGCGTTGCTGGTCGGAGAGGTCGAGCCGGTCTTCACCTACGACAGTCGGCGTCGGGCGTACACCACCGAACAGGAGCGCGATGAGCTGACGGGCCAGCTGAAGTGGAAGGCCCGGCTGATGGACCTGGATCTGGACGTCAAGGGCAAGCAGTCGGGCCTTGACCTGATCTTCTTGGCGGATGTGCGGCCGGTGCCGGTCACGCAGGAGATCACGCCGAATGTGCGGCCGATCCAGCTGGAGGGCGTGACCGTAGAGGTACGTGCCAGCGTGCAAGGAGATTTCGCCACCATGACCTTCGCCTACTGGGCGACCGGGATCAAGGGCGATACCTCGGGTTCGAAGCTGCCGCCGATGGATGTGCCTGCCTCGCGTCCGGTTCGTTCGGATAAGTCCGCTGCTGATGCGAAGGCGGTGGCGTGATGTCGTCGTCGGTGAGTATCCCGAATGTCGGTGGAGAGTTGCGTGCGATCAAGTACGAGGCGGCGCACGTCTTCCACTACGGGGCGAATGACAAGTATTCGGCGGACATCCCGGCGTGCGTGTCGTTCCGGCTGGGTGATGCCCGTGTGGCGTTGACGGTCTCGGATGCCCGAGATCTGCTGGAGGCGCTGCCGAGCGTGCTGGCTCAAGACGATTACGCCGAGTACGTCACCTTCGATTCGAAGGCGGTGGCGTGATGAGCGTGAAGGTCTACGCCGACAGTCGTGATGAGCGCCTGCGGGGTGTCCGCTATGTGGCGGCTCATCGGTACTACTACGGCACGTCCAAGCGGTCCGGGATCGAGGTTCCGGCGGCGGTGTCGGTCGATTTCAGTTCCGGCTCACTGGTTCTGGAGATCGAGGACGCGCACGTGCTGATGGAGTCGATCGCGGTGGCTCTGGTCGAACACGCTGTGACGCTGAAGGATTCGGTCACCGGCGCGAAGGCGGTGGCGTGATGAGCGACCACGTCTGGATGCAGGTGTCTTCCAGCTGCCATCAGGGCCTCGATGATCAGCGGATCGAGATCTACTACAGCGACGCTGTCGACATGGTCCTGATCGTGGCCGGGACCGGGGAGATGTACATCCCGGTGTCGATGGCTGCGGCCATGGTCGGGAACTTCGTGAATGCGGTGGAAGCTGCGTTGCGTGCGCAAGTGTCCGCTCCGGCTGAGGGGCAGGTGGCGTGATGCATCTGCAGGATGTTGCCGAGTGGTCGGTTCTGGCGCTCGCCCTGGTGACTCTCCTCGGCCTGCTGGGCATCGGGGCGGGCAAGGTTCTCGTGCTCATGGAGAAGGTCTATCTGCACGAGTACTGGATCAGTCAGCTCTGGGATGCGCTTCTGGCGCAGGAACAGGCCGATGAATTCTGGCTGCTGCGCGACCGGATGGACATCATCGCGTACGGCCTGGATCGGCTCAATGATCAGATCACCTTTCCCGGTCTCGGCGTAGTTGCCTCCGATGAGTCCGGGGAGGTGGCGTGATGAGCTTGAAGAGCTATCACACCTGGGTGGCGGTCCTGACCGGTGTCGCGATGGTGTGGATAGTGCCGGCCGCTTTCCTGCTGGCGTTCGGGCATCACTCGGACCCGGTGCAGGTGACTCCGGTGGCCTCGCTGGCCTCGACCTCGACCGGGACGCCGTGCTTGATGTTCTGCGATCCGGAACCGGTGACCTCGCCGTCCGGTACGGCCCCGTCGTCACCGAGCAGCGCACCGGGTTGCACGTTCCTGTGCAATGAGCCGCCGTTGCCGACACCGGGTGAGCTGTGCCGTCTGTTCTGTGAACTGGGATCGGGGCGGTAGCAATGGGATTCATGGTTGGGGCACTCCTGGTGAGTGCCCTCGCCGCGACGGTGGCCCTGGCCTGCTTGCGCGGGCCTCGGTCGCAATCGCTGGCGCAGATCATCGCCGCCGCTCCGATCGAATTGCGGTGCGCGGTACGGAATCTCGCGGACAACGGCGTGCGGAATCGGATGCTGGTCACGCTGAATCTGGCTGCGGTCGATCGCGGGTTCCCCCGGCTGGAGTGGTGGGACTACACGAACCAAGGCTTGGAAGCGGAATTGACGCTGGTGGGTGGTCAGTCCACGAAGGACTGGACCGACAAGGAGACCCTCGATGCGATGGCGCACTCCCTGAAGGCACCCAAGGTGACCGCGTTTTCCCCTGAGCCTTCCCGAATCCGCTTGGAGGTGAGGACATCTGATGTCCTCGCTGCACCGGCAACGTTGCCGGTAGCGGTCCCCGATGACGTGGACCTCCGAGCGGTACGGATCGGTATCACCGAAGCGGGCTCGCCGTGGCTGCTGGCGATTCTGTGGACGCATCTGCTGATCGTCGGCGCTACCGGCTCGGGCAAGGGCGGTGTGCTGTGGGCGATCCTGCATGGTCTCGGCCCGGCCATCCGTTCCGGGCTGGTGGACGTGTGGTGCGTGGACCCGAAAGGCGGTGTGGAATTCGGTCCGGGCAAGGAACTGTTCGTCCGCTTCGCCTACAAGACCGCTGAGGATGTGCTCGCGCTGCTGACCGAGGCGGTCGCGGTGATGCGGGAACGGCAAGCGGCCCTGTTCGCCGCCGGTATCCGTAAGCATGTGCCGACCGTGGCCGAACCGTTGATCGTGATCATCATCGATGAGGCGGCCAGCTTGACCGCGTACGCCTCCCGCAAGATCCGGGAGGAGTTTGAGGAACTACACGGGCTACTGCTGAGTCAGGGCCGCGCGCTGGGTATCTCGCTGATCGGGTGTGTGCAGGATCCGTCCAAGGACACCATGCCGCAACGGCAGCTCTACCCGCTGCGGATCGGGTTGCGCTTGGACGAACCGAGTCAGATGAACATGGTCTTCGGTGCGGGTGCTCGCGATCGTGGAGCACGCTGCGACGAAATCCCCGATACCACACCCGGTGTCGCGTTCGTGGAGCAGGACGGCTCGACCTCGATCACCCGGGCACGCGCGTTCCTGGTCACCGATGACGACGTCCAGGACATCGTGGGGCGCTATGCGCCTGTTCCCTCACCTATCGCAATCAACCCTCACACAACCGATTCTGGACAGGAGGTGGCGGCATGAACGGCAAGGTGCAGCTGCGGCTCGCGGGCGAACTCGGCGATATCACGATAGTTCTGGCAGAGCTGTTGGCGTCCAAGCAATTCCGGATTCTGGTGGATGAGCGGCCGTATCCGGATCGGCGGGGGTTCGGGGTGCGTGTGTACGTAGACCTCGCTCTGCCGACCACGCAGGAGGGCAAGTCATGACCGCCCGAACGAGGCCAGCAGATGAGCCGAAATCCCATGCTTCACCGGTGAATCCGGTCGTGAAAGCAGCGGCCGAGCAGGTGGCGGCGGGCAAGGCGCGGCGGCGGGGCAAGGACCTGCGCGGTGACGGCTCCGATCAGCTGGAGCTGGACCTGTTCGCGCCGGAACCGAAGACGACGCGTCGGAGGCGGAAATGACGACGGGCGGTCTCACCGGAGATGCTCTCTCCGGTGAGACCGCCCTCGTCTCCTCGGTGCGGGAGACGGCGGCGGGTCGGCGTGCACTGCCGGATGTGTACGACATCGCTGAATCGGTCGCGGAGAAGTTCGGGGTGTGCAAGCACCCGATCCCGATGCGCACATTTGACCCCGACACGGGTGAGTCGAAATATGTTGGGGCAGCATGTAAATCGACCAGGGAATCGGACTGCCCGAGTTGCGCGGCGAAGGCGAAAGCGTTGCGGTTCACGCAGTGCAGCGAGGGCTGGCACATGCTCACCGAACCCGCCGACGACACCCGCGATCCCACCGAGCAACAGATGGGTCTGCTGACCTATCGGGCGGATCTGGCGGAGGAATACAAGAAAGCACGCGCGGACGGGGATGAGGAACTCGCGGAAGCGTTCCGCGGCTTGGTTCACGAACTCGATGCCGCGTTGCGTGAGTCCGGGATGCGGGGACGGATGCCGGGATTGGATGCGGTGGCCAAGCCCAAGCGGTCCCGCTCGACCAAGCGGCGCCAGGACGTGCCGGACCTGCCACGCAAGAAGATTGACAAGGCCACCCTCGGGCGCAAGTTCGCCGACAAGCACCAGCCCTCGATGTTCGTGACCTTCACGATGGACTCCTACGGCCGGTGCCATCGCGACGGCGCGAAGGACAAGAACGGCAAGGTGTGTGGAGATGGTTCTCCGGTGGACCCGGAGACCTACGACTACCGCCGTGCCGCGCGGGACGCGATGTTCTTCCCCCGGCTCTTCGACCGGACCATGCAGAACTGGCGGCGGGCAGCGGGGCGGGATGTGCAGTACTTCGCCGCCGTGGAACCCCAAAGACGGGCGGCTCCACACGCGCACATCGCCATTCGCGGTACCGACCCGCATGCCCTGATCGAGCAGATCAAGGCGGGGACCTATCACAGCGTGTGGTGGCCGCACTTCGATCACGAGCTGTACACCGACGACCGGATGCCGGTGTGGGATCACGCCGCCGGCACTTTCGTGGACCCGGATAAGCGGGACCCCGAAACCGGTGAACCGTGTCGGCTGCCCGGCTTCGATGACGTGATGGCGCTGATGGATGAGGTGGACGATCTCGAACCCGCGCACGTCGTTCGCTGGGGTGTGCAGATCGACCGCCAGGACATCGGCGACACCGACCCGGACGGTGAGGTCGGCCCGGTCCGTCCCGGCAAAGCCAAAGGTGTTGTCGCGAAAGACGCGAACCGGCTGATCGGGTATCTGACCAAGTACCTGACCAAGTCCATCGCCGAAGTCCTCGAGGCTCCGAACGAGCGGACCCGCCGCCACTACGAACGACTGCACGCGGAGCTCCAACGCACCCCGTGTTCGGAGAAGTGCGCGGTGTGGCTGCGGTACGGCATCGTCCCCCGGGGTGCCAAGGCGGCGACCAAGCCCGGACGCTGCAAGAGCAACGCGCATCGCCGCGACACCCTGGGTTTGCGGGGTCGTCGGGTGCTGGTCTCGCGCCGCTGGAGCAACAAGACACTGCCGGATCACAAGGCCGATCGGGTCGAATTCGTTCGGCAAGTCCTCACGGCGGTCGGTATCGCCAAGGCCGAGCGGTCCAAGGACTGGGTGGTGCGCCTCGTCGAACCGGGTGACCCGGACGTTCCTCCGCGCGGGCAGCTGATCCTCTCTGCCATCGCGCAGCGCTCGGTGTGGCAGAACGAATACCTGGAAGCCAAGGCAGCGATGGCGGAACCGCCAGGGTCACAACATGTTTCGTCAAACACTACGGCAGCACAGGAAGGGTAGGGGGATGGTCATGGGCAAGTTCATGACGGTTCAGGAAGCGGCGGAGGAACTGAAGGTCAGTCGGTGGATGATCTACCAACTGATCTGGGCCAGTGAGGTGCAGTCGGTGACCCTGGGGCGGTGTCGGCGAATCGTTCGGCAATCCTTCGACGCCTACGTTTCCGGGCTGATCGATGGGGCGGCGTGATGCCCAAGAGAGAGCGTAAGCAACGCAATCCGAATGGGTCGGGCACGATCGGCCCGCGCAAGGACGGCCGTTTCGAGCTGAAGCTGTTCGTGGATGCCCCGGACGGGCGGCGCAAGCGGATCAGCGTCTACGGGGTGACCTGGGACGAGGCCGATGCCGAACGTACCCGGTTGAAGGAGCTGCAGCGCAAGGGAATGCCGGTGGACGTGACTACCGTGACGGTCGGGCAGTACCTCAAGCATTGGCTCGAAGATGTTGCGCAACAACAGGTTCGGCCGACGACGTACCGTTCCTATGAACAGCTGGTGCGTCTCTACCTGGTGCCGGGGCTGGGCAGGAAGAAGCTGCGGGTGTTGCAGGCGCAGCAGGTCCGCACCTGGCTGAGCGGGCTCGCGTCGCAATGCCAATGCTGTGTGCAGGGCAAGGATGCCAGGCGCACGCTCGACCCCGATGACCCGAGCGCGGTCGACGTGAGTAAGGCGCGTTGTTGTGCGCGGATCCCAAAGGACTGCTGCGAGCAGTGCCCGAGTGCCGGCACCCGGCGGGCATTGCTGCGGGTCCTGCGGGCGGCACTCCAGCACGCGGTGAATGAGGAGGAGCTGGTCAGCAGGAATGTGGCCCGGCAGGTGCGGATGCCCGCACGGGACGAACGGCGTCCGCGCGAATGGACCGCGCAGGAGGCGGCCCTGTTCTTGACCGAGGCGCGCAAGGATCGGTTGCATGCGTTGTGGGTGGTCGCGCTGTCGCTGGGTCTGCGCCGTGGGGAAGCGCTCGGTCTGCGGTGGGTCGATGTCGATTTCGTCCGTGGTCGGCTCGATATCGCGCAGGCGCTGCACCGCGTCGGCGGTGAAACCATTTTCCTGCGGCCCAAGACGGACTCGTCGGAGAGCTGGGTGCCGCTGACGCCGGAGATGGTTCGGCTGCTTCGGCAACGCCGCGATGATCAGCGCGCGAACACGATCGAGGCCAAGGCGAACCGGGGCGGGCTGGTGTTCACCACCAAGAACGGCACGCCGCTGTCTCCGCGGAACATCAATCGGGCCTTCGAGCGGTTGTGTCGGCGGGCGGGTGTCCGGCGGATTCGCCTGCACGATCTGCGGCACTCGTGCGCGACGCTGCTGTTCACTCAGGGGGTGGATGCCGCGACGGTGCAACGGATTCTGCGGCACAGCTCGATCACGGTGACCACGAGTACCTACATGAAGGTGATCGAGGAGGTACGCCGCGATGCGCTCGGCGGGATGGACGCCTTGGTGAAGGGTGGGGATGACGAAATCGCCTGAAAAGGTGGCGCATTGTCGTCAGAAGAGTCGTCAAAGGCCCGTACCGACCGAATGAATTCGGCTGATACGGGCCTTTGACCTGCTGTGCGCCATCAGGGACTTGAACCCCGAACCCGCTGATTAAGAGTCAGCTGCTCTGCCAATTGAGCTAATGGCGCATGCCTGTGCATTGGGGTCTCTGCCTTGCGGCTTCGGCCTCTCTGCGGTGCGGAAGAAACATTAACAGGCTCGGCGCGGAAAAGTGAAATCGTCCCCTTGAGCTGCGTGTTTGTGGACTTCGAAGATCTCTGGGGGGAGTGTTAACGAATCGGGGGGCGGTGGGGATGAAACGGTCGAGCCCTGCGGGGGCCGGGCGGCGCTGGCGCGTGGCCGCTCCCGGCGGGCATGGTGGTCGAGCAGGCGTGGTCGGGGCCGAATGCGCTCGGAGACGACTACGTACCGAGACGTGAAGTGGGGTTGTAATGAGCTTTGGTCAGGGCCGGCGCCGTTCGAGGCAGTGGCGGGGATCGGCCGCACTCTTGTCGGTGCTCGCGCTTGCGTTGGTGGCGTGCACTTCCGGGAACTCTTCGAAGGATTCGGGTTCGGTCGTTATCGATTCCAACCCGGTCAGTGAGCTGGTGAAACCGAAGCTGGTGTCGCCGGTGAAGGACGGCGACCGCGGGATTTCGCCCGGTGATCCGCTGGTGCTGAAGGTCGAGGACGGCAAGCTCACGAATGTTGCGCTGACCAATCCGGACGGGAAGACGGTGGCGGGGGAGTTGTCGCCGGACGGCCTGACCTGGACGTCGACCGAGCAGTTGGGCTTTGCGCGCACGTACAAGCTGGCGGTGGAAGCCATCGGCCTCGGCGGTGCGACCAAGTCGACTATGAGCTTCAGCACGATTTCGCCGAAAAATCGCACGCACCCGTATCTGCTGCCCGCCGAGAACGAGGTGGTGGGCATCGGCCAGCCGGTCGCGGTGCAGTTCGACGAGAACATTCCGGACCGCGCGGCCGCGCAGAACGCGATCAAAATCACCACCACGCCCGCGGTGGAGGGCGCCTTCTATTGGGTGAACAATCGCGAAGTGCGTTGGCGGCCGGAGCATTTCTGGGCTCCGGGCACCCGGGTCGATATCAATGTGAACGTGTACGGCCGGGATCTGGGCAACGGCCTGGTCGGCGATTCCGACATCACTTCGAACTTCACCGTCGGCGATGCGACGGTCTTCACCGCGGACGACAACACCAAAATGGTGACGGTGGAGAAGAACGGCGAGGTGGTCAAGACCATGCCGACCTCGATGGGTAAGAACAGCGCCCCCACCGACAATGGCATCTATATCGTCGGCGACAAGTTCGACAAGATCATCATGGATTCCTCCACCTACGGCGTCCCGGTGGGCTCACCCAATGGCTACAAGACCCCGGTCGACTGGGCGACCCGGATCTCCTACTCCGGCATCTTCTTCCATTCGGCGCCCTGGTCGGTCGGGCAGCAGGGCTACAGCAATACCAGCCACGGCTGCCTGAACCTGAGCCCGGAGAACGCGCACTGGGTGTACCAGAACGCCAAGCGCGGCGACATCACCATCGTCAAGAACACCGTCGGCGGCACCCTGTCCGGCGTGGACGGATTGGGCGACTGGAATGTGCCGTGGCCGCAGTGGAAGGCCGGCAACGCCGACGACAACCGCTGAGGCAGACAACAAGGAAGGGGCGCCGGCGAAAGCCGGCGCCCCTTCCTCGTGCTCGATGCGAATCGTGAAACTACAGGGAGGGCAATCCGAGATTGCCGCCACCGGTCAGGCTGCCGCAGCCGAGGCTGGAATTGCCGACAATGGTGGACGCGCTACCGGTGACCGCGCACAGCGTCTTGAAATTGCCGAGCAGCAGCTTGTCGAGGTTGGGGATTCCGAAGGATCCGGTGCCGGTCGACCCCGTGGTCGCCAGGCCGCCGGCACTACCGGTCTTGGCGGACCCGGACGCCGAACCGGTGACCGAAGCCTCCAGCGGATCGCCCGTAGTCGTGGTGGTGGATGCGTCCGTGAGGGTGATTTCCGCGGAGGCGACAGCGGGAGCTGCGGTCATGATGGCTGCGGTGGCTAGCAGAGTCGTTACGGCCGAACGCTTCACGTGAGGGTCTTCCTTGATCGAGCGCGGGTCGGGGGCCCCGACTCCCCCGTGTTGCCATGCAGTCTACGAAGATCACGTGGCATGCGCCACAGTATCCAATACAGAGATGCACCGGTCACATGCGGATACGGGCCGTCGATCACCCGACGCGAGCAATGGCCCGCACGGGTGCTCCGTCTGCGCCGGGCAGATTGAGGGGGAACAGGGATGCTTCTATGCCGAGGCCCTGCTGTTGCGCCTGCAGCACCGCGGCCAGGCCGGTGAGATTTTCGGCGATCACGGCATGGGCGCCGCACAGTATCTTATGCGACGGAATGTCTTGCGCCGGAGTGGGATCCACGCTCAGCGCATCGATCCCCACGGTCCGTACCCCGGCCTCGACGAGGTAGCTCGCCGCCTCGGGCGTCAGATACGGATGTGCCAGGTAGGCGGGTGTTCCCCAGTGCTCCGACCACCCCGTGGCGATCAGCACGATCTGCCCGGCCGCGATCTTGCCCTCGAAATACTCGCGTCCGATCGCAGCGCGCGCAGCCAGCCCCCGGGCATCCACGACCACCGCCGGCCCGTTGAACCGCTCCAGCGGCAGCGCGTCCAGTGTCGGCAGTGAGTCATCTATATGGGCCGGCGCATCCACATGCGTCCCGCTCTGCGACCCCATCTCCAGGTGCAGCACATTGACCCCGTCCACCGGGACGGTCAGCGCAGGCCGGATCCGCACCTCCGGATCGCCCGGATACACGGGCATCCCGCTCAGCAACGGAACCGACAGATCGATGATGCGCATGGTCAGCCTCCGGGAGATTTTCGGTCGTGAGTCGTAGGTAACTACGAAATTCCAGCTTTCGGAAGGGGTGAAAATGGTTCGCGAAAACCATCCCGCCCGATACTGGAATGAGTCATACTTCGGAACGTGTCCATGGCAGCGGAATTCGGGCGCATGTTGCGCGGGGTAGACCTGCGTGTGACTGCGCCGCGGGTAGCGGTGCTGAGTGCGGTTCAAGCCCACCCGCACTCCGATACGGATTCAATTCTGCGGCGCGTCCGCGAAGCGCTCGGCACCGTGTCCCATCAGGCTGTTTACGACGTGCTGCGGGTATTGACCGATGCCGGTCTGCTGCGCCGGATTCAGCCCATGGGTTCGGTGGCGCGTTACGAGACGCGAGTCGGGGACAACCACCACCATGTCGTGTGCCGGTCGTGCGGCGCTATTGCCGATGTCGACTGTGCGGTCGGCGAGGCGCCCTGTCTGACCGCTTCCGACGACAACGGCTTCGTCCTGGACGAGGCCGAGGTCATCTACTGGGGCGTGTGCCCCGACTGCTCGACACCACAGACGTCGCGATCACATCCGTGATCACAGCCCCGACACATCCACTCCTGAAAGGAAATGCCCCGTGACCGTTGAACATCCGCCCATCGGTGAGGCCCAGACCGAACCTGCCCTGGAGGGCGGTTGCCCTGTTGCGCACGGTCGTCTCAAGCCCCCGGTCGAAGGTGGCAGCAACCGTGACTGGTGGCCCAACCAGATCAATCTGAAGATCCTGCAGAAGAACCCGGACGTCCTCAACCCCTTCGGTGCGGACTTCGACTACGCCGCCGAGTTCAAGACCCTCGATCTGGCCGCGGTGAAGCAGGACATCGTGTCCGTCATGACGACCTCCGAGTCGTGGTGGCCCGCCGACTTCGGCCACTACGGCCCGTTCTTCATCCGGATGGCCTGGCATGCCGCGGGCACCTACCGCATCAATGACGGTCGCGGAGGAGCGGGCGCCGGCATGCAGCGGTTCGCGCCGCTCAACAGCTGGCCCGACAATGCCAGCCTGGACAAGGCCCGCCGCCTGCTGTGGCCGGTCAAGCAGAAGTACGGCAAGAAGCTGTCCTGGGCCGACCTCATCGTCTACGCCGGCAATGTCGCGCTGGAGGACATGGGCTTCGAGACCTTCGGTTTCGGTGGCGGCCGCGTCGACCAGTGGGAGCCCGAGGAGGACGTCTACTGGGGTCCCGAACAGACCTGGCTCGGCGGCGACGAGCGCTACACCGGTAAGCGCGACCTGGAAAACCCACTGGCAGCAGTGCAGATGGGCCTCATCTACGTGAATCCGGAAGGCCCCAACGGCAATCCGGATCCGCTGGCGGCGGCGACCGATATTCGTGAGACGTTCCTGCGCATGGCCATGAACGATGTCGAGACGGCAGCGCTCATCGTCGGCGGTCACACCTTCGGCAAGACGCACGGCGCGGGCCCGGCCGATCATGTCGGTCCGGAGCCGGAGGCCGCCCCGCTGCAGGAGCAGGGCCTGGGGTGGAAGAGCTCGTTCGGCACCGGCGTCGGCAAGGACGCCATCACCAGTGGCATCGAGGTCACCTGGACGCCGACTCCGACCAAGTGGGACAACACCTTCCTCGAGACCCTGTACGGCTACGAGTGGGAGCTGACCAAGTCTCCCGCCGGCGCGAACCAGTGGGTCGCCAAGGACGCGGAAGCGATCATTCCCAATGCGTTCGACTCGTCGAAGAAGCAGCTGCCGACCATGCTGACCACCGATCTGTCGCTGCGTATCGACCCGGTCTACGAGCAGATCACCCGGCGCTGGCTGGCCAACCCGCAGGAGTTGGCCGACGAGTTCGCCAAGGCCTGGTACAAGCTGACCCACCGCGATATGGGTCCGATCGTCCGCTACCTCGGCCCGCTGGTGCCGCAGGAGACCCTGCTGTGGCAGGACCCGGTTCCCGCGGTGACCGGTGAGCTCATCGGCGCGGCCGATATCGCCGCGCTGAAGAGCACCATCCTGGCGTCGGGTCTGACTGTCTCGCAGCTTGTCTCGACCGCATGGGCGGCGGCCTCGTCGTTCCGTGGCAGCGACAAGCGCGGTGGCGCCAATGGCGGGCGTGTCCGTCTCGCGCCGCAGAGTGGTTGGGAGGCAAACAATCCCGACGAGCTCGCCCAGGTGATTCGGGCGCTCGAGGGCATTCAGGAGTCCTTCAATGCCGCCGGCGCGAAGGTGTCCTTCGCCGATCTCGTGGTGCTCGGCGGTGTCGCGGCGGTCGAAAAGGCTGCCAAGGACGCGGGATTCGACCTCACGGTGCCGTTCACTCCGGGCCGTACCGATGCCACCCAGGAGCAGACCGATGTGGAGTCCTTCTCCGCACTCGAGCCCGCTGCCGACGGTTTCCGTAACTACCTGGCGAAGGGCAACCGGCTTCCGGCCGAATACCTGCTCATCGACAAGGCGAACCTGCTGACCCTGAGCGCTCCGGAACTGACGGTGCTCATCGGTGGTCTGCGCGTACTGGGTGCGAACTACAACCAGTCCGCACTGGGCGTTTTCACCTCGACCCCGGGTCAGCTGACGAACGACTTCTTCGTGAACCTGCTCGATATGGCCACCACGTGGGAGCCGACCTCGTCCGATGAGGAGACCTTCGAGGGCAAGGATCGCGCCACCGGTGAGGTCCGCTGGACCGGCACCCGCGTCGATCTGCTCTTCGGATCGAACTCGCAGCTGCGTGCGCTCGCGGAGGTCTACGCGACCGACGACGCCAAGCAGAAGTTCGCCGAGGACTTCGTCGCCGCATGGACCAAGGTCGCCAACCTCGACCGGTTCGATCTGGCCTGATCGCCTGTCATAAGGTTCGAACTACGGGAGCAGCCCCGGTCCGCAAGGGCCGGGGCTGTTGCTTGCCCGGGTTAGCGCTCACCCACCGCACAGGAAGTGTCCAGCTGGTCGCCAGGGTCGCTGTTTACCCTGATTACGCGAGCTATTCGCGTCCGACGAGCCGAACGGAGCCGCACAATGGCAGTCAGTAGGCGGTCGGTGATGAGGGCGGGGGATTTGCTGTGGGGGCGAGTGCACCGGATCGATGAAGTCCGTGCGGCGCAGGTCCCGTCGGTGCGGTCGCCGGGCGGTGCGCCGGTGGTGCTGCTGCACGGCCAGCCCGGTGATCGATCCGATTGGGACGCGGTCATCGCATGTTTACCGGGTTCGATCGACGCCATGGCGCTGGATCGCCCGGGATACGGCGAAAACCCCTGTCCGGCAACAACTGTCGAGGAGAATGCGCGCTGGCTGGTGGAGCGCCTGGAACGCGAGCAGATCGCCGACGCCGTCCTGGTCGGGCATTCCTACGGCGGCGGGGTCGCGCTCGCGGCCGCCGCGATGGCGCCGGAGCGGGTGCGTGGCCTGGTACTGCTCGCCAGTGTCGGGCCCGGCTGTCTGACGCCCTGGGACACCATGCTGGCCGCACCCGTGGCCGGGCCGATGATTTCGGTGACCGCCTGGTCGCTGCTGCCGTGGCTGGCGCGCAGGTATCCCGATCACAATGCGAATCCCTCGTGGCAGGCGCTGGCCGAGATCCACCATGCGCACGGTGCGGTGTGGCGCAGCTTCCTGTTCGAGCAGCGTGAGCTCCGGCACGGTTTCGAGCGCTGGATCGCCGCCCTGCAGGAGAGCACGGTGCCGACCCTGGTCGTCGCCGATTCGACCGACAAGGTCGTGCCCGTGGCCACCGCCCGGGCACTGCACGAGCAGCTGCCGTGCTCGCGCCTGGAGCTGGTGCACGGCGGCGGTCATCAGCTGCCGCGCCGGATTCCGCAGGTCATCGCTACCGCGATTGCCGACTTTGTCGAATCACTGGACTGAAACGCTCGCAGCAACCTCACGGCTCGCTCCCAGGGCCCTCGCCGCTGCGGTTGCGTAAATAGTGAGGTGACTACGACTATCGACGCGGCGCCCGGGGCGAACCCGGAGTCCTCCGCGGCACCGCGCCGGCGGACCACTTGGGATCGCACGGTCTGGGAGCGAATCGCGCTAGGGGTCCTGCTCGTAGGGACGGCGGTGATGTATCTGTGGAACATCACCATCAACGGCATGGGCAATCAGTTCTATGCCGGTGCGGCACAGGCCGGTTCGAAGAACTGGGAGGCGCTGCTCTTCGGTTCGCTGGATACGGGCAACTTCATCACCGTCGACAAGCCACCGGTATCGCAGTGGGTGATGGGGCTTTCCGGGCAGATCTTCGGATTCAGCAGTGCCAGCATGCTCATTCCGCAGGCGCTGATGGCGGTCGCCGCGGTCGCCCTGCTCTACGGCGCGGTGACCCGGATCAGTGGCCGCACGGCCGGTCTGGTGGCGGGCACAGTCCTCGCGCTGACGCCGGTCGCGGCCTTGATGTTCCGCTTCAACAACCCCGATGCCGTCATGGTGCTGCTGATGATGGCGGGGGCCTACTGCACGGTGCGAGCCCTGCAGCGCGGCGCCACCATGTGGATCATGCTGGCGGGTGTGGCTCTCGGCTTCGCCTTCCTGGCGAAGATGCTCGAGGGTTTGATGGTGCTCCCGGCGCTCGGGCTCGCCTACTTGATCGCGGCACCGAATCCGATTCGTACGCGCCTGCTGCAGCTGTTCGGCGCGACGGTCGCGCTGCTCGCCTCGTCCGGCTGGTTCGTCTTTGTGACGCTGTTGTGGCCGACTTCCTCGCGGCCGTACATCGCCGGTTCGACCGACAACAACTTCATGAATCTGGTCTTGGGCTACAACGGATTTGCGCGAGTGCTCGGCCGTAATCACGGTGGTGGCGGCCGCGGCGGTGCCGGACCGACGACACCGCAGGTGCCCCCGACCGGTCAGAACATTCCGGGGCAGACCCCGGGAGTCCCCGGTGCGACCCACGGTGCGGCACAGGGCGCGGATGCCGCGGCTCAGCGCGGTGGCGGCTTCGGCGGCTTCGGCGGCCAGAGTCATGGTCTGAGCCGGCTGTTCGGTGGCGAATTCGGCTTCGAGATCGCCTGGTTGCTGCCCGCGGCACTGCTGGCCTTCGTGCTCGTCCTGGTTTCCCGGGGCCGGGCGCCGCGTACCGATATGGTGCGGGCCGGTGCGATCATCTTCGGTGGCTGGATGGTCATCGACGGTCTGGTGCTGAGCTATATGCAGGGCACGATCCATCCGTACTACAGCCTCTCGATCGCCCCCGCCATCGGCGGCATGTTCGCCATCGGCGTCTTCGAGATGTGGCGTGCACGGGAAAGCTGGTTCGGCCGTATCGGTTTGGCGGCGCTGATTGCCACCAGCGGCATCTGGAGCTACATACTGCTCGACCGCAACTCCGCCTGGATGCCCGCACTGCGGATCACGATTCTGGTGGTCACCCTGCTGGCGACGCTGGCACTGGTGATTCCGTGGAACGGACAGGTCCGCAAGCGGGTAGCGGTGGTGGCCTTGATTGCCGGATTGATCGGTGCGATGGGCGGCTCGGCGGCCTATGCGGTCACCACGATCGGTGTGGCGCATCAGGGTGGCGGTCCGACGGTGGGCCCGGTGCTGCACACCGCGAACGGAAACCGTGGCGGCATGGGCGGTTTCGGCGGCGGCGGGCAGAGCAATCCGCAATTGGACGGCCTGCTCGAGAACACGACGACCAAGTGGTCGGCAGCGACGAACGGTTCGTCCACCGCCGCCGGTCTGGAATTGGCAAGCAACACAGCGGTTATGGCGATCGGCGGCTTCAGTGGCAGTGATCCGACGCCGACGCTGAGCCAGTTCATCGACTACGTCAAGAACCATCAGGTCACCTACTACCTGGTGCAGCAGAACGGCGGCCGTGGTGGTGGCGGTAATGCGGGCGGTGCGGTGCCCGGAGCCACCGGTGGCGCTACCCACGACAACACCACCGGTGGTGCACGTGACAACGGCGGTGCCGGACGGCCTGCCGGTACGACACCCGGCGATCCGGCTGCCGGAAATGCCGGTGGCGGTTTCGGCCGCAACGGCCACACCGACATCACCAACTGGGTGGCAGCCAATTTCAAGCCGGTGACCGTCGGGTCGACCACCGTATACGACCTGTCGGGTTACACGGGCTGATATACGGAACCGCGGCGAACCCGTCCACAATGGTGTGGACGGGTTCGCCGGCGTCCGGCCGGGCTACGGCACCGGTGCGACGGCGTGGTCGTCGTGCGCCGGTTGTCGCCGCAGGACCGAATGCTTACGGCCGTAGGCGAAATAGACGACCATGCCCAGTGCCATCCAGATGACGAAGCGCAGCCAGGTCTCGATGGAGAGATTGAGCATGAGCCACAGACACGACAGCGCGGCGAGGATCGGGACCAGCGGCACCCAGGGGACGCGGAAGCCGCGGGGCAGGTCCGGCCGGGTCCGGCGCAGGATCGGGACGCCGATCGACACCAGTGCGAAGGCCACCAGTGTGCCGATATTGACCATCTCTTCGAGCGTGCCGAAGTCGACGAATCCGGCCAGCAGCGCACAGGCGATGCCCACGATGACGGTCAGCCGCACCGGCGTGCCGTGCGGACCGGTGCGGGCCAGGCTGCGGGGCAGCAGGCCGTCGCGGGCCATGGCGAACAGCACCCGGGTCTGGCCCAGGAACATGACCATGACCACGGTCGACAGGCCGGCCAGCGCGCCGATGGAGATGATGTTCTTCACCCAGGTCGCGCCGTTCAGCGCGAAAGCCGTTGCCAGCGTGGCATTCCCGTCGGCGAGCGCGGTGTAGGGCACCATGCCGGTGAGGATCAGCGAGACCGCGACATAGAGCACGGTGACAATGGCCAGCGAGGCGAAGATGCCGCGCGGGACATTGCGCTGCGGATCGCGGGTCTCCTCGGCGGTGGTGGCGACAACATCGAATCCGATGAACGCGAAGAACACCAGGCTGGCCGCGGCCAGCAGTCCGTACCAGCCGAAGCTGGTGCCGCCGGAGCCGGTGAGGTACGCGAACAGCGACTGCCGCAACCCTTCCGCCTTCGCGGACGGCTGTGACGGCGGAATGTAGGGCGTCAGATTCGAGGCCTTGAAATAGGTGGCGCCGACCACCAGCACCAGGGCGACCACCGCGAGTTTGATGGCGACCGCAATCGCCGACACCCGCGACGAAAGCTTGGTGCCGGTGGCCAGCAGCACGCCGACCACCGCGATGATCAGCACTGCGCCCCAATCGAAATGGATCGAGCCCAGCGTGATGACCGGCGCGTGTGAGCCGAGCACCTCGCCCAGGTATTGCGACCACCCCTTGGCCACCACGGAGACCGCGAGGGCGAATTCCAGGATCAGGTCCCAGCCGATGATCCACGCGATGATCTCGCCGAAGGTGGCATAGGCGAAGGTGTACGCGCTGCCCGCCACCGGCACGGTCGAGGCGAATTCGGCGTAGCAGAGCGCCGTCAGCCCGCACGCGATCGCCGCGAAGACGAAGGCGAGCGATACCGACGGTCCCGCCACCGTGCCCGCGGTGCGGGCGGTGAGGGTGAAGATGCCCGCGCCGATGACCACCGCGACACCGAAGATGGTGAGATCCTTCGCCGTCAGATCCTTGCGTAGCTTGGAATCCGGGTCGTCGGTGTCCTGGATCGACTGTTCAACTGATTTGGTGCGGAACAAACCGCTTCTTATCGCCACTCGGGGTTTCCTCTCTGAAACGTGGAGCGCCGCAGTCAGATCGAGCGCGGGATGGCATCGAGGCGGCGCTCGGCGAACCTGTTCGCGGCGGCGCCGGTGCCGATGCCTTCGGCCTTGGCGGCGCCGATGATGTCGCGGCAGCGGTCGAAGATCCGGGTCACATCGGCTTCGATCTCGGCCGGATCGGCGGCGCGCAGTTCCCCGGCCACCTGCATGAGTCCGCCCGCATTGGCGACGAAATCGGGGACCCAGGTGATGCCGCGCTCGCTCAGCGCGTGCTCCACTTCGGGTTGCGCCAGTTGGTTATTGGCTGCGCCACAGACGAGTTTGGCCTCGATGGCTTCGGCGCTGGATGCGGTGAGGGTTCCGCCGAGTGCGCAGGGGGCGTAGACGTCGACGGGGGCGCTGGAGACTGCGCTCAGCAGTCGAACCGAGGGGTGCTCGGCGGAAATCCGCTGCATTGCCGCATCGTTCACATCGGTCACGCAGACCTCCGCGCCATCGGCGAGCAGTAGCGCGATGAGTTCACGGCCGACCTTGCCGACACCCTCGACGCCCACCGTGCGGCCGGACAGTGTTGCTGTGCCCCAGACGGATTCGGCACCCGCGCGCATGGAATGGAATACGCCGAGCGCGGTCAGCCGGGCGCTGTCGCCGGAGCCGCCCGCCGCAATGCTGCGCCCGGTCACGTAGCGGGTGCGCTTGCCGATCACGTCGAGGTCATCGGTGTTGGTGCCGACATCGCCGGCGGTGATGTAGCGGCCGCCCAGAGTTTCGACGAAACGTGCGTAGGCGCCGAGCAGTGCGTCTGTCTTGGCGACCGCCGGATCGCCGATGATGACGGCCTTGCCGCCGCCCAGGTCTACGCCGGAAGCCGCTGCCTTGTAAGTCATTCCCCAGGAAAGCCGCAGTACGTCCTCGAGTGCCGCGGATTCGTTCGCATACGGGTAGAAGCGAGTGCCGCCCAGTGCGGGGCCGAGTGCGGTCGAGTGGATCGCGATGATCGCCTTCAGGCCGGTCCTATCGTCCTCGCAGAACACGACCTGCTCATGGCGTCGGGCGCTCAGCTCCTGTGAGCGGCCGAAAACGCCTGCCTCGGTGTGCATTACGGGCATGGAAGATTCCTTTCGTTTGACTGTCTCGTCATCCCGGCATGCTTTCGGCCGGGATCGACCGCATCCGTTGCTGCACTCCCGGTGTGGATCCCGGCCAAAACGCGCCGGGATGACGGGGGATTGTGACGGCATGACGGGGGATGGTGATGGTGCAGCGGGGGTTGTCCGGCCGCCCCTCATTCGCGGCCGGATGGTTCCCTTCGGGGTGCGCGGGGCAGTCCCGCGCTGGATCAGTGGTTGATGCCGAGGTCGCGCAGTCCTGACCAGTACAGCTCGACATTGGCGAGTTTGATGTTCTCGTAGCCGCGGACCAGGTCGGGGAGCCCGGCGGCCTGTGTTGCCGTGTCGTAGTTTTCGGTGTTCAGTTCGGCTGCGAGTCGCCGCATCAGATCGGTGTAGTGGGAGAGCAACTCCCGTTCCACCTTTCGGACGTGGGCGTAGCCGAAGGGGTCGAGGCGGGTGCCGCGCAGGACTTTGCCCTTTGCAAGAACCTTCAGCGCCACATGTGATTTCGGGGCGAGGCCGATCTTCTTCTTGCGACCGAGGGCGCGCAGTATCGGCGGGTGCAGCTTGTAAGTGAGTCGTTCGCCGCCCGGCACCTGCGCGAGCACCTCGGCGAGGAAGGACGGATCCACCAGTAGGCGGGCGACTTCGTACTCGTCCTTGTAGGCGGTGAACTTGTGCAGCCCACGGGCCACGGCCTGGCTGAATTCGGTGCGGTCGGTGACCGCGCGCTCCGCCGTCCACATGGACTGGACTGTGTCGAGGTATCTACGCGCGACCTTCGTGTTCTGGTACTCGATCAGTTCGGCGGCGCGCAGTTCTGCCAGTCGCCGGACTTCACCGTCGAAGGTGGTGCCCGCCAGCAGATCTGCGGGAACGACGGCGCGGGTACGGTGCGGCAGAGCCGCTTCGGTGGCTGTGGCGAAGGCCGCAGGATCGGCGATGGCGACACGACCCCAGCGGAACGCCGCGATATTGGCGGCGACCGCGACACCGTTGATGCCGATGGCTTCTTCGATGGCCGCGGCGGGTAGTCGGAGTCCGCCGGTCTGGAAAGCCGCGCCGACCATCAAGAAGTTCGCCGCGGCGGTATTGCCGAACAGCTTCTCGGCCGCTGCCAGTGCATCGAAGTGGCTCAGCGAATCAGACACCGCCGCAAGGCGATCCAGCAGCGACTGTGTTTCCGGGTACGGCACCGACTTGTCGTACACCATGTCTCCGGTCGGCGTCCGGCTGGTCGAGGCGATCGCCACGGTCCCGGCGGGGTTGCCGTACTGGAGGTTCTTGGCATCGGCGGCGGTCAGTAGATCGATGGCGATGACGCAGTCCGCGCTGCCCGGGGTGAGCCTGTTGGACGGCTCCAATTCGGTTGTCGAGAAACGCAGATGGGAGATGACCGGACCGGCCTTCTGGCTCAACCCGATCTGATCCAGGCTTTCGACGTCGTATCCGGCCCGCAGTGCGGCGGTGGCCAGCACCTGATTGACCGTCACGATGCCGGTGCCGCCGATCCCGGCGAGCAGCACATTCTGCGTGCCCTCCGGCGCCCGGAGACCCGGATCGGCCACCATGGGCGGATCGACCGTCTTCCGAGTCTTCTTGCGGCCCTTCTTGTCCGGTGTCAGCTCGACCGTCACGAACGATGGGCAGTCGCCGTCCAGGCAGCTGTAATCGGTATTGCAGGAGGTCTGATCGATCCGAGTCTTGCGCCCGAATTCGGTCTCGACCGGTTGCACGGAAAGACAATTGGATTTGGCGCCGCAATCGCCGCAGCCTTCGCAGACGGCTTCATTGATCACTACCCGGGTATTGCGAACAGGCAGTGTGCCGCGCTTGCGCTGCCGGCGCGCATCGGCCGCGCAGTGCTGGTCGTAGATCAGCACGGTGACGCCCTTGACCTCCCGCAGCACCTTCTGTGCTTCGTCGAGCCGGTCACGATGCCACAGCACCGTGCCCTTGGCCAGCGCCCGCTTATCGTGCCGCTTCGGTTCGTCGGCGCAGATAATGATCTGCCGCACGCCCTCGACGGTGAGCTTGTGTGTCAGCTGCGCGACGGTGAGCCCGCCTTCCACATCCTGCGCGCCGGTCATGGCGACAACTTCGTTCCAGAGCAGCTTGTAGGTGATGTTCACCCCGGCCGCGACGCAGGCCTGCACGGCCAGCTGCCCGGAGTGGAAGAACGTGCCGTCGCCTATGTTCTGGAACAGGTGCGGCACATCGGTGAACGGCGCCTGGCCGATCCACTGACTGCCCTCGCCACCCATCTGGGTCAGCCCGGTGACTGCGCTGTCGCTGCGGCCGGACAGGGTCACCAGCGTGTGGCAGCCGATACCGCCGCCGCCGATCGATCCCTCGGGCAGTGCGGTGGAGCGGTTGTGCGGGCATCCGCTGCAGAAGTACGGGGTGCGCTTGGCGGACAGCACTTCCAGCGAAAGTGGTGGCGGCGCGGCCTTTTTCAGTTCTACATGATCGCGCAGCACACGCCGCAGCGGTCCGAGCAGCCGGCCGGGGGTCAGCTCGCCGTCGGCCGGCATGAGCAGTGCGCCGCGCCCGTCCTGCTTACCGAGGATCCGGGGTGCGCCGACGGTGCCGTAGAGGATCTCGCGGATTTGGGTTTCGATGAATGCGGTCTTGTCCTCCACCACGATGATCTGCTCGAGACCCCGGGCGAACTCGGTGACCCGATGCGCTCCCACGGGATAGGGCATGCCGATGCGCAGCAGTCGAATACCGGCGCGGTGCATGACCGCCTCGTCGACGCCGAGGTCGAGCAGGGTCTGCCGGACCGCGTCGAAAGTCGTTCCGGTGGCCGCGATACCGATCGTCGCCTCGGCCGGGTCCACCTCGATAACGTCGAGATCGTTTGCGGCGCCGAAGATGCGGACCATCTCCCAGCGTGGCCCGTACAGTTCGGCCTCGGCCAGCACGCTATCCGTCGGCGCCGCCATCGGCCGCTGCCGGTAAGCGAAAGGCTTTCCATCCCAGTGCACTTCGGGGACCACGAGCGGGAGATCGGCAACCGAGGCGTCGACCGTCCACGCGCCGTCCGCGACATCGGCGACGATCTTCATGGCCACCACGCACCCCGAAGCGCGGGAGAGTGCGATACCGGCCATGCCCAGCGTGATGATCTCCTCGGCATTGCGCGGGAACAGTACCGGCACACCCATGGCGGCCAGCGACCGCTCACTCACCGCGGGAACGGTCGACGACTTCGACGCCGGATCGTCCCCGACCAGCAGCAATACCCCGCCGCGTGCATTGACCCCGTACATATTGGCGTGCCGAATGGCATCGGTCGCCCGATCGACCCCGGGCCCCTTGCCGTACCAGACGCCGACAACCCCGTCATGGGTCGGCCGCCCGGCGGGCAGATCGGCCTGGCTGCCCCACACCGAGGTGGCGGCGAGCTCCTCATTGAGGCCGGGAACAAACGTAATGTCGTGTTCGGCAAGCACATTCGGCATGCCGAGCAGCATCTTGTCCACGCCGCCGAGCGGGCTGCCCTGATAACCGGAGACGAAAGTGGCGACCCGTCGCCCGGCCCGGATATCGCGGACGTGCTGCTCGACCAGCAGCCGGGCAATGGCCTGAACGCCGGTGAGCAGGACCGGGCCCGCCCCGGAGCGATAGCGGTCGGCGAGGTCGTACGGGGCGGCCGGCTCGGTCTGTTGAGCTGACGGGCAGGCAACGCTGGTCATGAACAGTCACCACACTTTCCACAACTCAGATCGTGAGCTGCAAACGAAAGGAATAGCTATCGGTGCTGCGCAATTTGCCGTGAATGTGTGATCTGTGTCAACAGTCGGCCGAAATATTGATCAGACTGCTCAAAAGTGACCTGGGACACTCTGGCGAGCGCATCAGTCTGCTCGAGCTCCGCAAGGTCCGGGTCTTCTCATGTCGTGGGCGGGTGGTCCGTCAGATGCTCGACGAGCGGCAGCGATCGGTACTGAATCGGAGTCGCCAGTGCCAGCATGGTTTCCGTGTGTTTCACGCCGTGGATGGCGTGCACCCGCTGAATGATCTCGAGTAGATCCTGCTGCGACTGCGCCGCGATCCGAACCAGCAGATCCGCCCGCCCGGTCGTCGCATGCACCTCGAGCACATGCGGAAAACTCCGCAGCGCCTCGACAATGCTGTCCATCTTGTTCTGATCGAGCTCGATGCCGAGAAACGCGTGCACCGCGAACCCCACGGCCTGCAGATCCACATCCGGCGGATACCCCCGCACCGCCCCGGACGACTCGAGCCGCTTCATCCTGGCTTGCACTGTATTGCGGGCAATATGTAACCGCGCCGCCAGCTCGAGAATCGGCGCGCGCGGGTCGGACGCCAGTTCCGCCAGCAACGCCGCATCGAGTGCGTCGATCTTGATGCTCATGCCGCATTTTCGCACAGCGTATGGGGCCTGCCGGGGCGTGCCAGACCGGATCTGGGAAGGAATTGCCTGACCGTTGGTTGCCAATAAATAGCTAAGCCGGACCTCAGTGGAGCCATCGACGAATACCTCCGCACCGCAACCGACTGACCCTGGTCAAACGGCGTCCGGTGAGCTGCCTGTTCGAGCCGGTAGTCCCGCACCCTCTCGTTCGCAGCATCACCGGTACGCTCAGCCCGAAATCGTTGTGAATTGCGTGGGGGAGTGACTGGTCGGATGTGTTCGCCTCGGATTGTTCGGGTTGCTCATGAGGCGGTCGCGGCGGGAGTGAGTCGGCGGGGTCTGCTGGGGGCGGCTGGGCTGGGTGCGGTTGCCGCAATCGCGGGACCTACTGTGGCGCAGGCTGTTCCGAATCCAACGGGGTCGGTGGTGGATCTGACGCATACGCTGACCGTGGAATTGCCGGTGTGGCCGGGGAATTTGCCGTTTGCTTCGGTGCCGGTCGCTTGGCATGAGAGTGGCGGGTTCGAGCAGCATGCGCTGGCGTTCTGGGAGCATACGGGGACGCATATCGATGCGCCGGTGCATCGGGTGGCCGGTGGGGTGACTGTTGATCGGATCGCTGCCGAGGATCTGGTGGCGCCGTTGGTTGTCATCGATATTTCGGCTCGCGCTGCCGCCGATGCTGATGCGGCAGTGACTGTTTCGGATATCGAGCAGTGGGAGGCGGCGCACGGGCGGATTCCGGATCGGGCGTTTGTCGCCATGTATTCGGGCTGGGAGCGGCGGCTGGCCGATGCGGGGACGTTCGTCAATCTGGATGGCGAAGGACGGCCGCACGCACCGGGATTCGGGGCGACTGCGGCGGAATTCCTGGTGTCGCAGCGCAGTATTGTCGGCGCGGGGGTCGATACGCTGAGTTTGGATCTGGCCGCCGGTAAGGACTTCGGCGCGCACACCGCGTTTCTCGGCGCGGGTCGGTACGGGGTGGAGATGCTCGCGAATTTGGCGCAGGTGCCACCGACGGGGGCGCGGCTTATTGTGGGCGCGCCCAAGCACGCGGGTGGCACCGGTGGTCCGTGCCGGGTGCTCGCGCTGACCTGACGGGCGTTTACCAGTCCGGACGATCCAGCGAAAGACTGTGCTGGAAAACGGTATTGGGATCCCACTGCGTCTTGACGTTAAGCAGCCGTGCGTGATTGCCGCCGTAGTAGAAGGTGTGCCACGGCACGCCCGACGTATTCCATTGCGCGTCGGCCAGATCCGGATCCGGGTAATTGATGTAGCTGCCGCCGTTGGACGCGTCGGGTACCGGGGCCCCGCCGGTGTCGGCGTAGACATCTCGGTACATCTCGCGGGCCCAGGCGACGTACCGTTCGTCGTCCCAGGGGAGGCGCCAGGCGGCGTGGATGAGCATTTTCATGAACGAGTCGCGAGCGGGTACGGCGGTGGCGTCGGGGGCCACGGCATTGGTCACGCCGCCGAAAGGCAGGAATTCCACCTGTGATTCGCCCAGGCAGCGGACATCGGTGAGATAGCGGTACAGGATTCGCAGCTGATCGGTCGAATACGCCTTGCGCATATAGGCGGATTTGACCTTCACCCGGAAGCCCGGCATCCCCTTCGGGTAGTAGACGCGCGTCACCGTGTCGGCGTAGGAGGCTTGCTCGAGTGGCAGCTGAATCGGTGCGGGCGTCACACCCTCCCACACGGCGGCGACGAACTGGTCGAACATCGATCGGGCATCGGGCTGATCCGCATCGAGCAGCACCTGCACCTCCGATCCGGTAATGCCGGGCCTGAGCAGCAGCGGTGCGTACAGGGCGTTGAACGGATCGCCCGGCGCGCTGTGCTGCTCGAAGAACGCGATGAAATTGCCCACGAGACGCACGAACGATGCTTCGTCCGCGAACGGCAGCACCAGTCGGGTGTTGAACATGCTGCCGGGCGCCTTCGGCAGCGCGCGCACCGGATCGGAGCCGTCGGAATCCTTGGAGCGCAACAGATATCGGGTCACCACACCGAAATTGCCGCCCCCGCCGCCGGTGTGCGCCCAGAACAGATCGGCGTTCGGCCCGTCCGCGGTCGCCAGCACGAGGGTGGCCGCACCGCTCTTGTCGACGGTGACGACCTCCACGCCGTGCAGATGATCGGCCACCAGTCCGAGCTGTCGCGACAGCGGACCGTATCCGCCGCCACTGGCGTGGCCGCCGATACCGACGCCCTTGCAGATGCCCGCCGGAATCGTCACGCCCCAGCCGAGCAACCGTTCGTACACGGTGCCCAGATCGGTTCCGGCGTCGATCGAGAAGGCGCGCTGGGTTTCATCCCATCCGACCGCGCCCAGCCGCCCGATATCGATGATCGACTGCGTCCGATCATTGTCGACGAAATTGTCGAACCCGTGCCCGCCGGCCCGCACCGCGATCCGCAACCCGTCGGCCACCGACCGCTCGACCGCGGTGCGCACTTCCTCGGCATCGGTGGGCAGGTAGATCCGCTGCGGCCGCGCGGTGAACCGGCGGTTGTAGCCGCGCTGGGTCAATGTCGCGTAGTCCGGATCTCCGATGCCGACCACCGCCGGTTCGGCCGCGCCGGCGACCGGCAGCCGCAGGGTGGTCGCCGCCGCGCCCACGGTGGACGCGGCAAGAAATCGACGACGAGACAGCAGCATGAAACTTCCCCCAGTAGAGCACCGCCAGGTCCGGCTTTCCCGGTGGCATAGTGATCGATTATGGGGGATGAGCGTCGCTGACGAGGTGGTGGGTGCGGCACTCCCGTGCGCTCCGCCGTTCAGCGAGCGCGGGGTGCCCGGCGTTGTGGTGAGCGATCGGCCCGATCCCGGTGCTCGGGAGGAAGCAGCGGGAGAATGTCCTTGCGGGAGTTGATCATCAGCTTGACCAAGATGGAAGCGACCTGGGAATCCACGGTCCGATTGGACGTGCCGCGGCGGGCGGCTATCGCGGTATTGGTGAGTCCTGTGGTGACCATCATCGCCACTTCTTGCTCGGCGATGGTGAGTTCATCCCAGGGGGCCGGCGGGTCACCGCGGTTGTTCGCATCGGTGCGACCGGTCCGGTCCGCGGCCGAATTCCCCGGCGCAACGGCGGGATCGGCATGATGTGCTCGTCGACCCACCCGGTCGCCGTGCGGCTGGTGGCCAGCACTGACAACCCGGGGATCGCGTGGAGCAACTCGGCCACCACCTGACCGACCCTGTCCAGCACGTGCTCACAATTGTCGAGTACCAGCACCGCCCGCAGGGCTCGCCCAGCCGCGTCGGATCGACCGAACGCGTGTATCAGAGTCTGCCGCGCCGACCGGCCCGAGAAGTCGCCGTCGATGACCGCGGCCAGGATCTCGTCCTCGACCGCCCCGAGGCCCGCGTCCCTGGGCAACCGAGCCAGGTGCACCCAGTACACCGGCATCCGCCGTGCTTTGCGAATCCGGCGGGCCACTGCCGTTGCGAGACGGGTCTTTCCGATTCCTCCCGGTCCAACCAGTGTCACCATTCGTGCCGAGTCGGACAGCAGCGTGGTGACCCACACGTGCAGGTACTGGGCGCGGGCGAGTGCGGCCTACCGCTCGCCCTCCGGCTGCTCGACGCCGGCCTCCCTGTCACACTGGTGACCGATCGCAGCGCGGAGGCGGTCCTGTCCGGATCGGTGACACCGACTATCAGGCAACCGGTCGGCGCCCTGCCGTCCGGTACGCCGATACTGGGTGGAGCCGACGTGGTCTGCCGGCTGGATCCCGGCGGCGCGCAGGGCGCCAACAATGCGGTCCACTGCGCCTTCGGCTACAGCGACGCCATCCTGCGCAATCCCGACGGTCCCTTCGACCGGGACTGGATGCGGGCCACCGCCGAACCGTGGCTGTCCGAGATCGCCTATCCCGCAGCGCGGTGGACGATGGCCGTGCTGGATCCGCCGCCGTCACTGCGGGAACTGATGTTCTCCGGAGAGCACGATCCCGCGCTGGCCGCCGCATTCGCCGAGACTTTCGTGCGGCCGTCCAGCAGGTCCGACCTGCCACAACCAACGTCCTGAATCATTCGTCGCTGGCTTGGGTGTGGCGGAATTCATTGCCGGACAGCACTTCTGGGGAAGAGAAGAGGCCCCGGTCCATATGGACCGGGGCCTCTTCTGAGGGGTGACCGACGGGGCTCGAACCCGCGACATCCAGGATCACAACCTGGTGCTCTACCAGCTGAACTACGGCCACCATTGCCGGTGCGTATCCGGCGCGGTAGATCGTATCGCGATCCGCCGCTGAGTACCTAATCGGCTGGTTAGGCGGTATTTCCGGTCGGGTTCCCGGCGCTGAGTTCGGCCGCGACCGCCGCGATTTCGGCCGTTGACGGGCCGGGTGCGGGGACGAAGGCGGTGCGCCGGTAGTACTGCAGTTCGCGGATCGATTCCTTGATATCCGCGAGGGCGCGGTGCGCGAGACCCTTCTCCGGCTGGCCGAAGTAGATGCGCGGGTACCAGCGGCGGGCCAGTTCCTTGATGGAGCTCACATCGATCATGCGGTAGTGCAGGTGTGCGTCGAGGGCGGGCATATCGCGGGCGAGGAAACCGCGATCGGTGGCAATGGAATTGCCGGCCAGCGGCGCGGTCCGCGCGGCCGGGACGTACTGCTTGATGTATTCGAGCACCTGCCGCTCGGCCTCGGCCATGGTGACGGTCGAGGCGCGCACCTCTTCGGTGAGCCCCGAGCGGGCATGCATCTCGGTGACCACCGGCGGCATGGCCGCGAGGGCCTCGTCATCGGCGTGGATCACGATGTCCACGCCCTCGCCGAGGATATTGAGCTCACTGTCGGTCACGAGCACGGCCACCTCGATCAGCTTGTCGCTGTCCAGGCGTAGGCCGGTCATCTCGCAATCCATCCACACCACGTATTTGTCTGACACTCGCCAAAGGTTAGTCGTTTTGCTCTCGTTGACCCCCGCACCCGGCCGCGTCGGGCCACTCCAGCGATCCGACCGGGCAGTATCGTTCTGGCAGATCCGTGCTTCAGGCGGTCGGCGTTGTTGGCAGGGCAGTTCTCGAGAGCAGTCGTAGTTGGCAGAGCAGACGGAGGAATCGCGATGACCACCCCGCAGGACAAAGTAGCGGCGGCACGTAAGGCGGCGGAGGACGCGGCGCGGATCGCGGCGGAAGCGGCTGCCGCAGTGGATGCCGCGGAGCAGGAAGCAGCCGAACAGGAGGCCGCTGAGAAGGCTGCCGCGAAGGCCGGTACCGACAGCTCGGCGAGCGCGAAACCCGCTGCCGCGAAAGCTGATTCGACCGCAGGCACAGCGGACGCCGCGGCGTCGCCGGACGAGTCGGCCGCACGCGAGATCGCCGCCGGCTACGCGTTCGAAGGGCTGGCGCTGGAGCTCGGCACCGTGATCGTGGACGGCAAGGTGCATCCCGATGCGCGCGTGCGGATTCCGATGAAGACCATGAACCGGCACGGCTTGGTGGCGGGAGCGACCGGTACCGGTAAGACCAAGACGGTGCAGGGCATCGCCGAGCAATTGTCGGCAGCCGGTGTGCCGGTGGTGGTCGCCGATATCAAGGGTGACCTCTCGGGGTTGCTGCGGCCGGGTGAATCGAGCGACAAGCTGATCGCGCGGGCCCGGGAGACCGGTGCCGTGGATTGGCAGCCGTCCGGATTCCCGTGCGAGTTCGTCTCACTGGGCACCGAGGGGATCGGGGTGCCGATTCGCGCCACCATCACCGCGTTCGGCCCGATCCTGCTGTCGAAGGTGCTGGGGCTCAACGAGACTCAGGAGTCCACGCTCGGGCTCATCTTCCACTGGGCGGACAAGGGCGGGCTGGCGCTGCTGGATCTGAAGGATCTGCGCTCGGTGATCCAGTTCCTGACCAGCGCCGAGGGCAAGGAGGATCTGAAGGGGATCGGCGGCGTCTCCGCGACCACCGCAGGAGTGATCCTGCGGGCCCTGGTCAATCTCGAGGCCGATGGCGGCGACACCTTCTTCGGGGAACCCGAGATGGATCCGGCCGACCTCATGCGTACGGCCGGCGGCCAGGGTGTGATCACCCTGTTCGAGCTGGGTGCGCAGGCCTCGCGGCCGCAGATGTTCTCGACCTTCCTCATGTGGGTGCTCGCGGACCTGTTCCAGACGCTGCCGGAGATCGGCGATATGGACAAGCCGAAGCTGGTCTTCATCTTCGACGAGGCGCATCTGCTCTTCAGCGGAGCGTCGAAGGCGTTCCTGCAGCAGGTGGAGCAGACGGTGAAGCTCATCCGCTCCAAGGGCGTCGGCGTATTCTTCTGCACCCAGCTGCCCACGGATATCCCGAATTCGGTGCTGTCCCAACTGGGTGCGCGCATTCAGCACGCGCTGCGCGCCTTCACGCCGGAGGATCAGGCGGCGCTGTCGAAGACGGTGCGCACCTACCCCAAGACCGCCACCTACGACCTCGAAAAGGCGCTGACCTCACTGGGTATCGGCGAGGCGGTGGTGACGGTGCTGTCGGAGAAGGGTGCGCCGACCCCGGTGGCGTGGGCACGCATGCAGCCGCCGCGCTCGCTCATGGACACCATCGGCGACGACGGAATCCGCGCCAGCGCAAAGCAATCCACGCTGTACAGCAAATACGGCCAGACCATCGACCGGGAATCGGCCTACGAGATCCTGACCGCGAAGGTCGCCGCCTCGGCGGACGAAGCCGCCGCCCAGTCCCCCGCAAAGTCCTCACGCGCACCGAAACCCGCACCGGAAGACGAGTCGATGGCGGAAAAGGTAGTCAACAACCCCGCCTTCAAAAACTTCCTCCGCTCAGCCGCCACCGTCGCCGGCCGCGAAATCAGCCGCAGCATCTTCGGCACCCGCAAGCGCTAACCCCCACCACACAGCCCGTCTCGGTACCGCACAACCTGGACAAGGGCTGTGCGGTGCCGACAGGCGCTGTGCGGTCCGGGTCAGGCGGCGAAACAGCCGGTGTCGGTGTCGCACAACCCACGTCAAGGCTGTGCGGTGCCGACAGGCGCTGTGCGAACAGTCCGCGGCCGATGGCGGTACTCGCACAGCCGGTGTCGGTGTCGCGCAACCCGGGGCGGGGCTGTCTGGTGCCGGGACGTGCTGTGTGGTGCAGGTCAGTGGCCGATGTCGCGGCGCATGAGGTCTTCGATGGTTTCGCGGCGGACGAGTTCGCGGCTGTTGCCGTCGCGGACGGCGACGATCGGGGGGCGGCCTACGCCGTTGTAGGAGGAGGCCAGGGAGTGGTGGTAGGCGCCGGTGCAGGGCATGGCCAGGACTTCGCCGGGGCGCAGGTCTGCGGGGAGGCGGACGTCGGTGGCGAGGATGTCGCCGGCTTCGCAGTAGCGGCCGGCGATGCTGGCCGTCATATGCGGGCCGGTGGGGTGGCGGTTGGCGACTACGGCCTCGTAGTGCGCGCCGTACAGGGCCACGCGCGGGTTGTCGCTCATGCCGCCGTCCACGGTGACGAAGGTGCGGCCGCCCTCGACATGTTTGATGGACAGCACTCGGTAGAGCGTCACGCCGGCGCGCGCGACAATGGCGCGGCCGGGCTCCAGCGCGATGTGCGGGCGCGGGAAGCCGTAGCGCGCGCAGGCCGCGTCGAGGGAGTCCTCGATGATGTCGGCGAGCTCGGCCAGGTTCATCTCGGCATCACCGGGGCGATAGGCGACGGCATGCCCGCCACCGAGGTCGAGATCGGTGAGGGTGACGCCGTAATCATCGCGGATGCGGGCCATTTCGCCGATCATCCGGCGCACGGCCTCACCGTAGGGGAAGGTGTCGTAGATCTGTGAGCCGATATGGCAGTGCAGGCCGGCGAAGTCCAGATTAGGTTGCCGCACAATGCGTTCCACGGCCTCGGACAGGGCTTGGCTGCCGATGGCGAAGCCGAACTTCTGGTCGGTGACACCGGTGCGCACCGCGGGATGGCCGTGCACGTCGATATCGGGGCAGATGCGCAGCAGCACCCGCTGCGGCTTGGTGGCCAGCGCGGACAGCAGCGTGATCTCGGTGAGCGAATCGATGACGACCCGGCCGATACCGCAATTGATCGCGGTCTCCAGTTCGGCGAACGGTTTACCGTTGCCGTGCAGCACGATTCGGCTCGGATCGGTCCACGAGGACAGTGCCACAGCCAGTTCCCCGGCCGAGCACACATCGATGGAGAGTCCCTCGTCGGTGACCCATTCCGCGACCGCCCGGGTCAGCAGGGCCTTGCCGGCGTAGATGATCTCGGCTTCCGGAAAGCGCCGCCGGTAGGCCTGGCAGCGGTCGCGCACCTCGCCCTCGTCGAGGACATAGGTAGGAGTGCCGTATTGATCCGCGATATCGGCCAGCGCTACCCCGCCGACGGTAATGCGCCCGTCATTGTCGTAGTGGGTCTCACGCGGCCAGACCGCCGGATCGAGGCGGGGGAGCATGCCTCCCGACCGCAGCGACGGGAAGATCTCGAGCAGCGTCACGGTGTCTCCTGTGTGCGTCCCCGCTATTCCGTATGCGGGGCCGATTTCAGGACTACGCCGATTCGGGTAGCCGGAGACTTCCGGCTACACGGCCTTTACAGCCAGGCGGCTGATCTTGACGGGATTCCGTCAGTTACCCATCTTCTTGTACGCCGCTCCGACGACCACCGAGGTGAGCGAGCGCGGGCCGAACTGCCCGGCCAGGCTCATACCCTTGCTGATCAGGCCCGGGACCACGCGCATCTTATTGCGGGCCAGGGCGTCGATGGTGATCTTGGCGGTGTGCGGGGCGGTGACCCAGATGAACTCCGGAATCTTGGTGCCGACCTCTTCCTGATCCGGATTGTCGGTGCGCACCGGGCCGGGGGCCAGCAGCGTGACGTGCACGCCGTACTCCTTGAGCTCACCGCGCAGCGATTCGGAGAAGCTGTTGGTGAAGGCCTTGCTGGCCGCGTAGGTGGCATTGTTCGGGATCGGCATATTGCCGGCCGCCGAACCGGTGATGAGGATGCCGCCGGCGCGGCGCTCGATCATGCCCGGCATTACGGCCAGCGAAAGGTCGTGCACCGCGACGGCATTCAGTTCCATGATGTCGCGCTCGAATGCCAGGTCCAGCTTGGCCAGCGGCCCGAAGGTGGCGACACCCGCGTTATTGCACAGAATCGCGATATTCCGCGAGCCCAGCTCCTGCGCCAGCGGCGCCCGCTGTTCACGATTGGACAGGTCCACCGCGCGCACCTCGGCGGTGATGCCGTAGCGCTCGGTCAGCCGCTGCGCCAGCTCGGCCAGCAGTTCGCCGCGGCGGGCAACCAGAATCAGCGAATACCCTCGTGAGGCGAGCTCCTCAGCCAGGGCGGTTCCGATCCCCGAGGAAGCTCCGGTCACGACGGCACGATTATCAGCGGTAGGCGCAGGCAAGCTCACGACTAGGCAGCCTACCCATGATTCCCGGCGAGAACCCGGGCGCGGCTCAGTTGCGGGGCTTGGGCTCCATGAAGGCGATGCCCCAGTTGACATGGCCGCGCCAGACACTCGCGATGCGACCGCCCTGCACCGCCGGTTTGGGGTCGCCGATGGGTCCGCCCGCCGCGCGGATGGCGGCAACGGCGGCGTCCAGATCCGGAGTCAGGAAGGCGACGCCGAGCAGCGCGGGCGGCCCGCCGTAGCTCACCGCCTCGATGAAGGGTTCGCCGACGCGGTAGAAGGCCATCTCGGGTCCGTCCGGGCCGCGCGGGAAGAAGCGGCGGCGCGGCGGAATGCCCAGCACGGCAGTGAGATCGGTGGCGGCTCGGTCCAGGTCCGGGACCCAGTACACAACGTGGTCGACAATCGTGACCCCATTGGCGTGCGGGCTCGGCTGGTCGGCTCGAGTAGCTGCCCGATTATTGCCCGCCGCATGCATGCCGCCGGGGTTGCCCGGCGCGCGCCCGGTATCGGACGTCAGGTACGGCACGCCGAGTTGTGCTGGGTCGGCGTGAGTTTCGTCGAAGCCCCAGCCGGGTTCACCCAGGGTGCAGGTGACGTGGCCGATCCGGATCTCACCGTGGGTGCTGGTGAAACCCAGAGCCGCCCAGGCCTGCTCGTTTCCGGGCAGGCCCAGGCGGGTGAGGGTGGGCATCAGAGAGCTGCCGCCAGACGGGTGCCCTGGTTGATGGCGCGCTTGGCATCGAGTTCGGAGGCGAGATCGGCGCCGCCGATGAGGTGGGTCTGGACGCCCGCGGCCTGCAGCGGCGCTTCCAGATCGCGGACGGATTCCTGTCCGGCGCAGAGGATTACGTTGTCGCACTCGATGACGGTGGGGCGCTGCCGCTTCTCGCCGAAGCTGATGTGCAGGCCGCGATCGTCGATGCGCTCGTAATTCACGCCGCCGATCTGCTCGACGCCCTTGGCCTTGACGGCGGCACGGTGTACCCAGCCACTGGTCTTGCCGAGGTCCTTGCCGAAGGAAGAGCCCTTGCGCTGCAGCAGCACTACCTCGCGGGCGGCGGGGGAGGGCTTGGGTGCGGTGAGGAAGCCGCGCATATTCGGATCGTCGGAGATACCCCACTCTTCCTTCCACTCGTCGAGCTTCAGGCTGGGATGTCCTTCCACGGTGAGGAATTCGCTCACGTCGAAGCCGATGCCGCCCGCGCCGATGACCGCGACCTTCTTACCGACCGGCTTGCCTTCGCGCACCAGTTCAGCGTAGGTCAGCACCTTCGGATGGTCTACGCCGGGGATGTTCGGGATGCGCGGCTTCACGCCGGTGGCGAGGATGACCTCGTCGTAGCCGCCGTCGATGAGCTGCTGCGCGGTGGCCTTGGTATCGAGCAGGACATTGACGCCGGTGATTTCGAGCTGCCGCGTGTAGTAGCGGATGGTCTCGCTGAATTCTTCCTTACCGGGGATGCGGCGCGCGATATCGAACTGGCCGCCTATCTTGGTGTCGGCCTCGTACAGGTCGACCCGGTGCCCGCGCTGCGCCAGGCTGACGGCGGCCGAGAGCCCGGCCGGGCCCGCGCCGACGACGGCGAACTTGCGGGTGCGGCGGGTGGGCAGCAGCTGCAATTCGGTCTCGTGTCCCGCACGCGGATTCAGCAGGCAGGACACGGTTTTCATCTGGAAGGCGTGATCCAGGCAGGCCTGGTTGCAGGCGATGCAGGTATTGATCTCGTCGGTGCGCGCCTGCTGTGCCTTGCGCGCCCACTCCGGATCGGCCAGCAGCGGCCGGGCCAGGGAAACCAGGTGCGAGTCGCCGCGGGTCAGGATCTCCTCGGCGGTCTCCGGCATATTGATGCGGTTGGAGGCGCAGACCGGAATGGCGACAATATCTTTGACCTTGGCGGTCCACTCCACGAATGCCGCGCGCGGCACGGAGGTGACGATGGTTGGCACCCGCGCCTCGTGCCAGCCGATATCGGTATTGATAATGCTGGCCCCGGCGGCCTCCACATCCTGTGCGACAGCGGCGATCTCGTCCCAGGTCTGACCGTTCTCGACGAAGTCGGCCATGGAGAGCCGGAAGATGATGATGAAGTCCGGGCCGACGGCCTTGCGCACCCGGCGCACGATCTCACTCGCGATGCGGCGGCGGTTCTCCGACGAGCCGCCCCACTTGTCCTTGCGCTTATTGGTGCGCGGCGCCAGGAACTGGTTGATGAAATACCCTTCACCGCCCATGATTTCGACGCCGTCGTACCCGGCGAACTTGGCCAGCGAGGCGCAGCGCGCGTAGTCGTCGATGGTCTGCTCGACGCCCTTGCCCGAGAGCGCGCGCGGGCGCAGCGGATTGATCGGCGCCTTGATGGAGGAGGCCGAAACACTGCCGGGCATATAGGAGTAACGGCCCGCGTGCAGGATCTGCAGCGCGATCTTGCCGCCCTCGGCGTGCACCGCCTTGGTGATGACGCGATGGCGGTACGCCTCGGTCTTATTGGTCATCTTCGCGCCGAACGGCAGGAGCCAGCCGGTGCGGTTGGGCGCGTAGCCGCCGGTGATGATGAGACCGACTCCGCCACGGGCGCGTTCGGCGAAGTAGGCGGCGAGCCGGTTGGTGTGCCAGGCCCGGTCCTCGAGGCCGGTGTGCATGGAACCCATGACCACGCGATTGCGCAGTGTGGTGAATCCCAGGTCCAGGGGTTCGAACAGATGCGGGTAAGCGCTCATCGCCGAGTGCCTTTCGGGTCGGACGTCTGCGACCGGGCTGGGTCGCGGAGGCCATCAGGATTGTCTTTGTGCAGGCCGGCAAGTACTTCGTCGCACCAGTCGACAAAACCCTCTTCGACGCGGATGCCACCGCGCAGTACGAGGTACTGGTGCAGGGTGCGGCCGGAGAGCTGATCCGGCGCGGGGTAGTCCTTCTTCTCGAAGTTCCGGTACAGGTCGAGGCGGTGGGCGTGTTCGTCCCGGTGCCGCTGGAATTCGGTGGCCAGCGCGGGGACGTCGCCGAGCGAGGCGGCGCGCAGCTTCACACCGAGTTCATTGCGCATGGGCCCGGCATCGCTGGGTTCGGCGATCCAGCGGGTGAGTTCACCGCGGCCCGCGTCGCTGACGGTGTAGACCCGCTTATCGGGGCGGCCCTCCTGTGTGACGGCTTCGGCGGTCACCCAGCCCTGCTCTTCCATGCGCTTGAGCACGCGATAGATCTGCTGGTGGGTGGCGTTCCAGAAGAAGCCGATGGATTTGTCGAAGCGGCGGGCCAGGTCGTAGCCCGAGCTCGCGCGTTCGGTCAGCGATACCAATAGCGCGTGTTCGAGGGCCATGCGGCCAGGGTAACTGAGACTCGACGTACTATGCAATTCAGTGCATAGGGAAATCCGAGAAGAGGGGCGCCCCGGCCGGAGCGCCCCTCAGACATCGAGAGTCCTGGTGGTTTCCGCTGCTGGGTTACCGCGCCGCACGAGCGGCGAAACCGGCCGCGACCAGCACGGTAACGCCTTCCGCGATGGCGGTGACGCCGACGGCGTGCGAGGCCGACAGGGTGGTCGTTCCGGCCAGGCTCAGGAATACCGAGCCGAAGCTCGCGATGCCGATCACGACGCCCAATTGCACATTGGTGACGAGGATGCCGCTGGCATCGGCGGCCAGCGCGACCGGAATCTTGGCGGTGGTGCGGCTCATGAGCGGACTGAACGAGAGCCCGAATCCGACGCCCATGAAACCGAAGACGGTCAGCTCCACCGGACCCATATCCGCGCCGTCGCGCAGCAGCAGACCCATGATCACCATGGTGAGCGCGGCCAGCACCAGCCCGGCCGGAATCATGATCGCGTGATAGCGCGCCGGAATGCGCTGCCAGTACATGCTGGCGATGGCGAAGGCCACGCCCATGGGGATGAACAGCAGGCCGGCATGCAGTGCGCTGTAGTGCAGAGTGCTCTGCAGGTGAATGGCCATGACGAACAGCCAGCCGCCGAACGTGCACATGACCAGCAGCAGGGTGATCGCGGTGAGCATCAGTCCCGGCGCCCGCAGTACCCGGTCGGCGAAGAGCGGTTCGCCGCCGTGTCGGTGCACCCAGCGCTCGACCAGGGCGAATCCCGCGAATCCCACCGCGGCGCCGCCGAATGCGAGCCAGGTCCACAGCGGCCAGTGCTGTTCGTGTCCGAGCACCAGCGGCAGTACCAGCAGCAGCACCGCCGGTGTCAGCACCGCCAAACCCGCCAGATCCAGCTTGCGTTCCAGCCGCGCCGTTGCGGCGGGCAGGGTCCGCGGTGCGATGGCCAGCAGCGCCAGCCCGATCGGCACGTTCACCAGAAACACGCCACGCCAGCTGGTTCCGGCCAGATCGGCGCTGACGATGAGCCCGCCGACGATCTGCCCGATCACCATGGCTCCGGAGATGATGGCCCCGTACGCCGAAAGTGCCCGGGCCCGAGTGGTTCCCGTGAAAGTTCGCTGTATCAGCGTCATAACCTGCGGCACCATGGCCGCCGAGCCGATGCCCTGTAGGAATCGGAATACAATGAGTGCGTTGGTATTCCACGCCAGCCCGCAGATCAGCGACGCGACGGTGAAGATCCCGAGCCCGGCCAGGAACATATTCCGCTGCCCGAACCGATCACCCAGCCGGGCGCCGGTCACCAGCAGCACCGCATAGGCGATCACATAGCCGGACACGATGAGCTGCAGCCCGGAACCCGTGGCGTGCAATGAGGTTCGAATCGCAGGGATGGCGACATTGACGATGGAGGCATCCAGCACCGCCATGAACTGTCCCAGCAGGATCACAGCGAGTACGGCGAAAGGTCGACTAGTAGCGGAAGCGGATGCCGGAGCCGCCACCGCCGGTGGAGATTGGGTCAGGCTCTGTGTCATGTGAAGAAGCCTGCGCCGCTACGCGGATCGCAAACAGGAGCCTGCTTATGCTGGTACCCACACCACCTGGATACCGGTGCCCGATGCGCCCACTATAGATATGTGAACCGAGTAGGCATCAGTGCAGCGTCCGCCGCCGGAGAAAGTATTCCCACCGACCTAGCGGAATCGGCGCACGCCCCGAAGCGCCCCGCTGCGCAAGAGGATCGGCCGCGGTCGGATGCGCGGTCGGTGCGGAAGACGCGGCGGGAGGAGCTGGCGGCGTTTTTGAAGTCGCGGCGGGCGCGGATCGGGCCGGAGGAGGTGGGGTTGCCGGTGGGGACGCGGCGGCGGACGCCTGGGCTGCGGCGGGAGGAGGTTGCGCAGCTCGCGGGGGTGGGGGTTACTTGGTATACGTGGCTGGAGCAGGGGCGCGATATCAATGCGAGTGTCCAAGTGTTGGATGCTATTTCGCGCACGCTGTGCTTGGACGGTGCGGAGCGGGCGCACCTGTACCGGCTGGCGGATGTGCAGACCATTCCGTCGCCGCATGTGGATGGACCGGTGCCGGACGAGTTGCAGGTGATTCTGGACCATGTGGATCCGCTGCCGGCCGTACTGCTGTCCGCGCGCTATGACGTGATCGCCCACAATGCGGCGTACGCGGCACTGTGCCCGCTCTTCACCACGAACAGCAAGAACGTCGTTCGTATGGTGTTCCTCGCTCCCGAGTGCTGCAATCCCTACCCCGGCGATATGGAGCACAAGGCGCGCATGGTGGGTTTCCTGCGCGGCGCCTATGCCAAGAACCTGAACGATCCGCTGTGGACGGAGTTCATCGACGAATTGGTCGCTGCCAGTCCACTGTTCGCGGAGATGTGGGCGCGCAATGACGTGGCGGTCCCGCGCGGCCGCAGCAAGGTGATCCGCAATATCGTGACCGGCGATGTGGACATGGTGGTGACGAGCCTGTCGCTGCCGACCATCGCGGGTGCCTGGCTGCAGATCCTGACACCTTCGGACGAGTCCGGCTGGACGCAGCTGCGCACGCTGGTGGCCATGACTCCGGAGCAGCGCCGCGAGCCCTGGCTGGCGCATTTCGCGGAGGCCCATCCGGGCGTTTCGATTTCGTAGATCGTGTTCGACCCGCTGAGTGCGGGGAGGTCGCTTAGGCTGCGCTGATGGCTGAGGTTTCCGGGCAGGAGACGATCGGATCGGCGGCCGCGCGCGGGCCGGTAGTGGCCTGGGGGCTGTGGGATTGGGCCGGGTCCGCCTTCAATGCCGTGATCCTCACCTTCGTTTTCTCGGTGTATCTCACCGACAAGGTGGGAAAGGATCTGCCGGGCGGCATTTCGTCGAGTGCGTGGCTGGGCTGGGCGCTGGGCCTGGCCGGACTGGTGGTGGCCGTGACCGCTCCGGTGAGCGGTCAGTGGTTCGATGCGACCGCCAAACGCAAACTGTCCCTTGGAGTGCTGACCGCGATCACGGTCGTGCTCATGGCCGCGATGTTCTTCGTGCACGAGAACTATCACTACTTGTGGTTGGGCCTGGTGCTGCTGGGCATCGGGTCGGCGATCTTCGAACTGGCGCATGTGCCCTACAACTCCATGCTGCGGCAGGTGTCCACCCCCGCGAACGTCGGCCGCATCTCCGGATTCGGCTGGGCCATGGGATATTTCGGCGGCATTGTGCTGTTGCTGATCGTTTACTTCGGCTTCATTTCCGGTAAGGGCGACTATCGCGGACTGCTCGGCGTCCCCATCGACGACGGACTGAACATCCGCCTGGTGGCACTGGTGGCCGCAGTCTGGTTCGCGGCGTTCGCCGTTCCGCTGTTCCTCTTCGTGCCCGAATTACCGCGCACCACAGCCGATCCCGGTGCGGCGACGCGCAAGATCACCGATGCCTACCGGGTGCTGTGGCGCGATGTCCGCGAGCTCTGGCACGTCGACCGCCGCGCCGTCGGATTCCTGTTCGCCAGCGCCATCTTCCGGGATGGTCTAGCAGGTGTGTTCACCTTCGGTGCGGTACTGGCGGTCCGGGTCTACGGCATCGCCGACTCGGACGTACTGCTGTTCGGCGTCGCCGCCAATGTTGTTGCGGCACTGGGAGCTATCACTGCCGGCCGCTTCGACGACCGAATCGGCCCGAAGCCGGTGATCGTGGTATCGCTGGCGGCCATGATCGTCTGCGGCCTGATCCTGCTGGTCGTTTCCGGACCGCTCATGTTCTGGATCTTCGGCCTGCTGCTCACCGTTTTTGTGGGCCCGGCGCAATCGTCCGCCCGCACCTTCCTGGTCCGGCTCGCTCCGCCCGGTCGGGAGGGCCAGATGTTCGGCCTCTATGCCACCACGGGCCGAGCTGTATCTTTCCTGGCCCCGATACTTTTCGGGTTCTTCGTCTGGTCGTTCGGCACCGAGCGCGCGGGCATTGTCGGCATCGTGCTGGTACTGGCGCTCGGACTTGCCGCGCTGGTACCGGTGCGTGCGGACGATCTGGGTGGGCGCTGATCCTCAGCGCGACGCCACGGCGTCGGGGTCCCAGGACGCCATGCCGAGCGAGATGAGGCGGACGTGCAGGACAACGCGGTCGACAATGCGGGGGCGGTCGCGGGGTTCGGCCACCACATAGTCCGCGATGCGGTCGGCGACCGTGGCGACAATGAGGTCGGCGGCGAATTCGAGATCGTCGGGGGACCAGTGGTCGAGGGTACGGATTCGGGACAGGTCCACGACGAGTTCCCGCACGATGAGTTGCATTTCCACGGCAATCGCGCCACGTAGTGGTGCGGATCCACCATGGCGTTCCCGAATGAGGAAGCCCCACAGATCGCGTTTGCCGTCGACCTGTTCGAAAACGAACCGGACGCTGTCGGCCAGACGGGCGTCGGGGGTCCGGCGCACTTCGCGCAGGGCCAGCCGCAATTGCCGCACGCCCTCCTCGACCAGTGAGGTGCCGAGCTCGTCGAGCGAGGTGAAATGCCGGTAGAAGGCGGTCGGCACAATGCCGGCCGAGCGTGCGATCTCACGCAGGCTCAGGGCGGCGAAGCCCCGGTCGGCGGCCAGTGCGAGGGTGCCGTCCAGTAGTGCCGCGCGGGTGCGTTCCTTGCGCTCACCTCTGGTTGCTGCCTGCTCGCTCACGTCGATGAGCATACATTCGTTCACATTCGTTCCATTCGCGAGATGTCGTGTGGGTCACACGAACTGCCGGTTGAACTGGATGGCCTCTACCCGGCACACTAGTTGAGTGTACAGATGTGCACCGAAATCAGTGCCCATCGGAGAGCACGGTGCTCATCGCAAGCGACAGTCGCCCACAGCCCGGGCGGCAATACAGGAGGCCCGCATGGTTGGACTCATCGACCTCGTGGAAAGGCTGACCACTCCGCACCCGCTGGACCGGTACCTGGAACTGGTCCGGCCCACGCTCACCCTGCGCCAGCTGCGCGCCGAGGTCACCCACGTGCGCCGCAGCGCGGTGGGCTCGGTGACGCTGACGCTGCGGCCGACCCGGCAGTGGACCGGGCATCTGGCCGGGCAGTACGTGCAGATCGGCGTCGTCATCGACGGTGTGCGCCATACCCGCTGCTATTCACCGGTGAATACGCAGACCCGCCGCGATCGGCACATCGAACTCACCATCAAGGCGCACCCGCACGGCCTGGTGTCGAACTACCTGCACGAGAACGCGATTCCCGGCATGGTGGTGGATCTGGCCCCGGCCGCGGGCGTTTTCCATCTGCCCGAGCAGCGGCCCGATCGGATCGTGCTGATCACCGGTGGCAGCGGTATCACCCCGGCGCTGTCCATGCTGCGCACCCTCGCCACGGAGGGATACCAGGGCAAGGTGCTCTTCCTGCACTACAACCGTTCACCGGAATGGGTGCCGCATCGCACCGAGTTGCAGGCTCTGGCGCTGCAGCACACCAACTTCCGTGTGGAGATGCTCTACCCGGAGCTGGGGCAGGATCCGAACTTCAGCTATGACGAGCTGGAGCGACTCGCCCCGTGGTTCGCCGCGGCGCAGACCTACCTGTGCGGCCCGCCCGGACTCATGAAGGCGGTACGGACTGTCTTCGAGGCCGAGCAGCTCAGCGACCGGCTGCACCTGGAGGAGTTCACCCTCGCCGTCGCGCCGGCCGATCCGGCCACCGCGGAGGGTGCGGTGACCTTCTCAGGTAGTGGCATCACCGCTGACAACACCGGCGCGAGCCTGCTCGAGCAGGCCGAATCCGCCGGTCTCACACCGGAATACGGCTGCCGGATGGGAATCTGCTTCACCTGCACCGCGGTCAAGCGCAGCGGCTGCACCCGCAATCTGCGCACCGGTGAGGTCGACGCCGACCTCGATCAGCCCATTCAACTCTGCATCAACGCCCCCGTCGGGGACGTCGACATCGCTATCTGAAGGAGGGATCGTCATGGCGATTCTCACCGAAACACCTGAGGGCCCCGTGGTTCTCAGTGCCGAGCAGGTCGAGGAGATCGGCCGCGAGCTCGACGCACTGCGCACCCGCATCGTCGAGGATCTGGGCGAGCGCGACCGCGAATACATCTACTCGATCATCAAGGCGCAGCGTGGTTTCGAGGTTGCGGGCCGCGGCCTGATGTACCTCGGTTTCCTGCCGCCGTTCTGGCTGGCTGGCGTGGCCTCGCTGACCGTGTCGAAGATTCTCGACAATATGGAGATCGGCCACAATGTCATGCACGGCCAGTACGACTGGATGCGTGAGCCCGGCCTGAACTCCCGCGAGTTCGAGTGGGACACGGTGTGCCCGGCGGACCAGTGGCGGCACTCGCACAACTACATGCACCACACCTTCACGAATATCCATGGCAAGGACCGCGATATCGGCTACGGCATCCTGCGCGTGGACGAGGACCAGGCCTGGAATCCGCTGCGGCTGGGCAATCCGGTCTACGCGTTCTTCCTGATGCTGGCGTTCGAGTGGGGCGTGATGGGCCACGACCTCGAGATCGAGAACATCGTCCGGGGCAAGCGCTCGTGGTCGGATATCAAGTCGCTGCTCAAGGGGCAGGTCCGCAAGGCCGGCAAGCAGGTGCTCAAGGACTTCGTAATCTTCCCGGCGCTGACCGGTCCGCTGTTCCTGTCCACGCTGGCGGGGAACTTCACCGCCAATATCACACGCAATCTGTGGACCTTCTCCATTATCTTCTGTGGTCACTTCCCCTCGGGCGTACAGACGTTCACCGAGGAAGAGACTGCCGAGGAGACGCAGGGCGAGTGGTACGTGCGCCAGATGCTGGGCTCGGCCAATATCGAGGGCAGCCGGCTGTTCCACATCATGTCCGGCAATCTCTCGCACCAGATCGAGCACCACCTGTTCCCGGACCTGCCCGCCAATCGCTATCCGGAGATCGCGCCCGAGGTGAAGGCGCTGGCCGAGAAGCACGGTCTGCCCTACAACACGGGCAGCTTCGGTCAGCAGATCGGCTCGGTCTGGGCGAAGCTGTTCAAGCTCGCGCTGCCTCCGGCCCTCGTGAAATCGCAGCCGACCGGTGTTATCGTGATTCGCCGGGGGCAGGCTAGCGAAGTGGGCGTGTGAATGATCGGGAAATTCGAAAGCAATAAGGATCTGATCCAGGAATTGACGGCGACCGGGGCACGGCACGTCGGCAATATCGCAACGATCATCACCGGAACCGTCGCCGAAGTGACCCGGGAGATCGGCGAATGGGTCACCGACGCCATCGAGATGCGGGAAGCAGCAGCCGCCGCCCAGCGCGATGCCGCCGCCCAGCGTGCCGCTGTCGCCGACTACGACCCGGACTTCGACGAAGATCCGGAACCCGTTGTCGCACACGATGATTCCCTGAAGCCGACGGTTTCCACCGTCGACTCGGAGTTCATCGACGCCGAGGTCGTAGACCCCCGCTGATCAACTATCGGGGCTGATCAACCCCTCGAGCCGTCGGGGGGTTCGGGGGGCGGAGGCCCCGAGAGGGCCGTCGGGGGGTTCGGGGGCGCAGCCCCTGAGAGTTGGTCTACTCACCAGACGGGTAACCGCCTTCGGTGTTGTGCCACGTCAGCGATGAGATCCTTATAGCCGTCAGCGAGTTCGGCGAGGCGATACCACTGCAGGTGCGCCTCGCTGTCCGCGCGTCGCGGGCTATCGCTGATGCGCAGGCCGATGTGTCGCCGGCGTCCGTCGGTGCTCTTCGCGCGCGGTACACCCGGCGCCGGAGCACCCAGAGCCTGTTGCGCCGCAACCCATTTCGCGGCCATGCGGTCGATCACCGCGCCGAGGGTCTCGGTGTGCAGCGAGGCTCCGGCCCGATGCGGAATATTGATCGCCACCCAGTCGTCGATGCGGGCCACCAGTTCCGTCCGTCGTTCGTCGATTTCCTCCGCCAATCGGCTGCACTCGGCCACGCGTCGTGGGGTGGCTCCGGCGGCGTGTGCCGCCTCGTGCGCATGGTGCCGTCGCTCATGGCATTGCACCAGGTCATGGGCCGCTTCGAGGACCTCGCGGTCGCGGCGAATGGGATCGGCGGGGTCGGTGAGCAGATCGGTGACGGGTTCCCGGAAGGCGCGCAGCAACATTGTCGGCGATGGTAGCTCGGCTCCGAACCCGGTTCCGGTGTAGTCGGTTGCCATATTTCCCACCCTTAAGCCATTGCAGTACTGGATGCGCCAGGGCCGAGGGGGTTTCGGGGAGGGGCTCCCCTCGGCTCCGGCGCAGACCCACACTCCGGGACGCACAGCCCACCACGAACGGCACGGTGAAGAAACCGGGAAATTCGCGACGATGC
>NZ_JAODNK010000029.1 GCF_025465275.1 Nocardia sp.
CGGGTTTCGAAGCCCGGAATGCTGCCGCCGTGTCCCCACACCTCTTTGCCGCAGGGACTGGGCTGGTGGATGAGCCCCAATCCGTAACCGGCACCGGCCATTCGGTCGAAGGGCACGGTCTGCTTCAGCTGCGCCAATTGGGCGGCAGGCAACAGGTCACCCTTCAGCAGTGCGGTGAAGAACCGGTTGAGATCGGCGCCGGTGGCGATCATTGCACCTGCCGTACCGCCCCAGGACGGATCGAGATCGGTGAAATCGACTCGCTTGCCGTCGATTACGTGATAACCCTCGGCATGGGCGCCGCGGATGGTGATGTCGCCGGGGGCCGGGTAGTAGGTGTCGTGCAGGCCCAGCCGGTCGATAATGCGGCTGGTGATCTCGTCGGCGGCGGGCCGTCCGGTCATGCGTTCGATGAGCATGCCGAGCAGCACGTAATTGGTATTGGTGTAGACCGCCTTCGCGCCGGGCGTGAACTGCGGCGGCAGGGATATGGCGATGCGCACCAGATCGGCGGCCTCGTAGTGCCGGGTGCGCATCGCCTCCGTATCCACCTGCAGCTGCGGCGAATTCGGGTTCGGCGTGCTCGCCGGGTCACCGCTGGCGAGGTAGTCCGGCAGGCCGCTGGTGTGCTGCAGCAACTGCCGCACACTGATGCGATTGCCGTCATTGCCATTGCCCTGCACCACGCCCGGCAGATAGCGCTCGATCGGCGCATCCAGTTCGATCTTGCCCTCGGCGACCAGTTGCAGCACCACCACCGAGACGAAGGTCTTGGTATTGCTGCCGATGCGGACTCGCGCATCGTCGGCGATGGGTGCGCCGGTCGCGATGTCGCCCACGCCCGCGGTCAGAGTGCGCTGTCCGTCCGGCCGGGTGATCACCACCTGGATGCCCGGGAAGCCGGCCTTGATCGCCGAGTTCATGGCGTCCGCGATGGCCCGGTTCCGGTCCGGACTGCTGGGCTCCGAGGCCGTGCCCTCGCTCGTGCAGCCCGCGGCGGCGAGCACGGCGGCGAGGCCGAGCCCGGCCAGTGCGGTGCGGCTCCGGCGCGGCCGAGGTGTGGTCATAAGAGGCGTTCCTCCTGTTCGGGCCGGGTTTTCCGGCCACCTCGAGCGTAGGAACGCGGGCCCGCGCCGCCGATCCGGCTCGCGCCCGAATCACGGATAGCGCTGGCAGGTCCGGCGAGGTAGGGCTAGCACCACCCCTGACCGCGCAGGCCCAGTCCTGGCCACGCAGGCCAACCCCGGCCACGCAGGCCCAGCCCTGATGGCCCCGGACCAATGTGGTCCGGGGCCAGCCCCTAGTGAGCCTCAACCCAATGGGGTCCGGGGGCCAGGCCCCCGGGTAAGAATTCACTCGCCGAGTGTTATGCAACTCGTTGCATAACACTCCGATCTCCCCTAGTGTCCGAATTGGAGGTTTCGCTCCGCCTGCGCATGGACGCGCGGATTATCGGAACCGGGGCGAAGCAGGAGACAGGAGCTGACCATGACGGAAGCGCGGAAGCCGCTGGCGGGCCGGACCATGATCATGTCCGGCGGGAGTCGCGGGATCGGGCTGGAGATCGCACGGCGGGCGGCGGCGGACGGGGCGAATATCACCCTCATCGCCAAGACCGATACGCCGAACCCGAAGCTGCCCGGCACCATCCACACCGCGGCGGCCGAGCTGGAGCAGGCCGGCGGCACGGTGCTGAAGTATGTCGGCGATGTGCGCAATGACGGGGCGGTCGCCGAGGCGATCCAGCAGACGATCGCACAGTTCGGCGGCATCGACCTGGTGGTGAACAATGCGTCGGCAATCGACCTGTCCCCCACCGAGATTCTGCCCATGAAGAAGTACGACCTCATGCAGGACATCAATGCCCGCGGCAGTTTCCTGCTGTCCAAGCTGAGCATTCCGGCGCTCAAGGATTCGGCGCAGTCCGGCCGGAACCCGCACATCCTCACCCTGTCGCCGCCGCTGAACCTGGACCCGAAGTGGGCGGGCGCCTCCCTCGGCTACACCATCGCGAAGTACGGAATGTCGCTGACCACACTGGGTTTGGCGGAAGAGCTGCGCAAGTACGGCATCGGCGTGAACTCGCTCTGGCCGCGCACCACCATCGCCACCGCCGCGGTCCGCAACCTGCTCGGCGGCGACGAGATGATCGCCTCCTCCCGCACCCCCGACATCTACGCCGACGCCGCCTATCTGGTCCTGACCTCCCCCGCCAAGGACACCACCGGCAACTTCTTCCTCGACGACGATGTCCTCGCCGCCCACGGCATCACCGACCTCGACAAGTACCGCGTAATCCCCGGCGACGGCCCCCTCACCACAGACCTGTTCCTCTGACCTCACCCGCCCGATCGAACAGCCCGGGTCGCAATCGCACAGCCTCTGCTGAGGCTGTGCGATCAATGCGCGGGCTGTGCGGTGCACCTTGGGGGATCAGGCGGCGTGTGCTTCGCGGTGGGCCAGGTTTTTCAGGGTGAGGAGTTGTTTGCGCATCATCAGGTAGTCGCCGAATATTATCGGCGCCAATAGCCAGGAGCGGCCGCGGAAGTAGACGCGGGCGTGCAACCGGCTTGTCCCCGCCGTGGTGCCCGGGTGCACGGCGTAGGTGACGGCAACCCCGGATGCGCGCAGCGTGACCTGTGTGCCCGGTGTATATCCGGTGAGCTCGAACAGGGTCATGAAGCGCTGGCCCGCAACAAGTTCGGTGAGATGCGGGTCGCGGATCACTGGGCTCCGGCGGCCGAAGTTGTCCAGTAGGTCGTAGCTGTACGGGGCGGCCCGCAGCTGACATACCCAGGCGAATACCAGCTCCTGCGGGGCGGACACGTCGACGACCCGGTCGCACACCACTGTCCGGCCGGAAAGCACACCGTCACAAGGCAATTCCATGCCGATCTCGGCGGCCGTGGCACCCCAGTACTGCCCGGGCAGTCCCCGCCTCTGCCCGCTCACGACCGCTCCCCGGCCGCTGTGGCTATGCGGTGCAGCATGTTTCGGACAACCAGGCGGTGCAGGCCGGAACCGATCACCAGGGCTTTGTAGATCCGGCCGTGGAGCCCGGGAAAGACGGCATCGGTCCGGGCTGTCAGGCGAGTGGTGCAGGGGTCGAGCTCGTCCAGGATGAAGGTGAGCCGGTAGCGAGAGAAGGGGTGGCGGCCCTTCGCGGACAACCGGGCCGGCGGTTCGGCCTCGTCGAGCGTGAAACCGCGCGGGAGTGTGCTGAGATCATCCGGGTTCTTGCAGGTCGTGCGAAGTAGGGCAGCCCATGCCTGGGTGCGATCGGCGGCGATTGATGTGGAATGCTGATCGATATAGGGCAAACGCTCCATATAGAAGGACTGTACTAGTTCATGGCACCTCCCCGGAAGCACAACACCGACGTGATCCTCGACGCAGCCCGCACCCTGGTGCTGCGCGACGGGCCCCGCGCGGCCAGTGTGGCCGCCATCGCCGAGGCCAGCGGCGCGCCCGTCGGCACCCTCTACCACCGCTTCGGCAATCGGGACGGGGTACTCAGCGCGACCTGGCTGCGCGCGCTGGAACGCTTCCAATCCGGGGTACTGGCCGCCGCCGACGTGGACGATCCGATCGCGGCGGCCGTCGTCATCACCAGCGCCGCCCTCGCCTTCGGCCGCGAATTCCCCGACGACGCCCGGCTGATGCTGAATCTGCGCCTCGGCGACCTGCTGGACAACGGGCCCGATACGAAATTCCGCGAGCGCCGCGCGGAAATGAACGCTCCGCTCATCGCACTGCTGACCCGCATCGCCCACGACATCTACGGCGCCACCGGCGAACGCGAAATAGATGCCGTCACCCGCGCGGTAGTCGATCTCCCCTACTCCGCCCTGCGCCGCCACGCCCACGCGCAGGAACTACCGGAGTGGCTGGAGGCCGACCTCACCGCTGCCACCCGCGCCCTGCTCTCCCCCCACGATTGAACGGCCCCTCACCACCGGCCTGTCCCTCTGACCGTTACCCCCCACCGACCGAACAACCCGCCTGGCCATCACACAGCCCTTGCGGAGGCTGTGCGATGGGCATAAGGGCTGTGCGGTGCGATTGCGGGTGTGCCGTTCGGACGTCCAGCCGGAGTGGCTGGGCGACGCCGCTGCCATCACCGAACAGCCCGCGTAGCAACCGAACAGCCCCTATTGGGGCTGCGCTGCTAGTACACAGGCTGTTCGGTCCGATAGCGGGTGCACACAGTCGGGCCTGCCAGGCGACGCCGCTGCCATCACCGAACAGCCCGCGTAGCAACCGAACAGCCCTGGTTGGGGCGGCGGGCTAGTACACGGGCTGTTGGGTGCGAGGCCGTACCGATCGGGTACGGCGGCTTCACATTCGAGCGTGGTGGGACTACTTGGGGTCGATGCCGTAGAGGCGTTCCCAGTTCTCGCGGCTGGTGAGTTCCGGTACGGCGGAACGCCACTGGTTTTGCAGGGCCGGGAGTTCGGTGCGGAGTTGTTTGAGGACGCGGTAGGCGCGGACCAGCAGGCGGCGCGCGGTTTCCTTGTCCCGCTGACGAACTCGTACACCGGACTGCGAGGCATCGGTGACAACGACGTGGTCGAAGAGGCCTACGTGCCACCAGTGCGCGTCCTCGCGGGTGACGCCGATGACGCCGTGGATGGTGCGGCCCCGCCACTGGTTCAGGGCGCGCTTGAGCAGGATCAGCAACGGACGGCTGGGTTCGCCGCCGGCGCGGCGCTGCTGCACGTGCGCACTGACGACGGGTGCGGTCGCCGCCGGATGCTTGACGGTCTCCGGGTAGTCGCCGCGGGAGCCGCGCGCGGCGGCCAGGGCGGCAATGCCACCGTCCTGCAGGGCCTTCGGGCCGCGCAGATAGTCCTCGATGCCCTGCAGCGTGGTGTGCGCCAGGCCGTACTGCATGCCGACCAGGTATTCGCTGATCTCCCGGAAGAGTTGCCGGGTAACAGCTTTCGGGTCCAAATCGGTGTGCAGGGAGGACACGATGAGCGAGTTGCGCGAGGAGAAGTAGCGCGCCCAGTCGTCGAAATCCTTCCAGTAGAAGTCGGCGTGCCAGACCGCCGCATTCGGCAGCGTGACGGTGCGGAAGCCGTGCTCGCGAGCGCGCAGGCCGTATTCGACGTCGTCCCACTGGAAGAAGATGGGCACCGGCAGGCCGATGGTCCTGACCACCTCGGCCGGAATGAGGCAGGTCCACCAGGCCTGGTAGCCGGCATCGACACGACGTTCCTGGTGCTTCTTCAGCATGCTGGTATTGCGCAGCGCCTTGGACACCTTCTGCCCGTGCTTGAGCTTGCCCAGATCCGTCTCTTCCGCACCGACATTCAGGTAGTCGGGGTTGTAGAGGAACAGCATCTGCGCGCCCACCAGCGTGGGTTCGACGGTCATATTCGCAAAAGCCCTGAGCCGCAGGACCGTTTCCGGCTCGCACAGGATGTCGTCGTCCATGAGGATGATGTCGGCGTGCTCATCGGCGCCCGACACCTCGTAGAGACCGCGCGTGAAACCGCCCGCGCCACCGAGATTCGGCTGCCGGATGTAGCGCAGCTTGTCACCCAATTTGGGTGCCGTCTCGGCGAACACCGGCTGATCCTGCACCAGATCGGTGCCCTGATCGACCACGTACACGGCATCGATGGACGACAGCACGGTCGCGTCCGAGGCGAGTGCCGCCATGGTGGCGGCACAGTCCGGTGCGCGGTTGAACGTGCAGATGGCAATGGCGACCGAGCGCACGGTGTCCGGCGCGGGCGCGCTCCACTCCAGGTCGGTAATGGTGACCTCGCCGCCGATAGCGTCGATCTCGAGCCACAGCGCGCCACCGTCGATGAACATATCGAGCGCCGTGTTCAACACCAGCCGCCCGGTCTCCCGGGTTTCGGCGGTGGCGACAACACGCCGGTGACCGGCGATATCGGACGCGGCCAGACGCACCTTGGTGCGGCCCGCGACCTCGAGGGTCATGGCGACCTGGACCGCCGTGACGGTGGTCCAGCGCTGCCAGTAGCTGGCCGCGAATCTCCCGAAGTAGGTATTGGTGTGTGCCGTGGTGCCCTTCTCCAGCCGCAGGCTGAAGCGTTCCCGGTGGGCCTTGCCACCCTTCACGACCGCGTACAGCTCATCGCTGATCCGCTGCGCCGGTCCGGTGAACAGGCCGCGCGCCAGCACCAGCCGCTCGGGAGCCACGTGCTCCGCGCGCAAAGTCGCGGGGGCCCCGGCAGTCTGCGGGTCACTGATTTCGGTCACGGCTTGTCCAGCCGACGCATCCATGAAATCCCTCGACATCCCTCGAAAAAATAGACACCGGCAACATACGACGTGGGACGCACCCCACTGTCACCGCTCGGCGCGCAGAGAATATCAATAACATTTTGCCTCCGCTTCGCTACGGCGGGTTCGCGGCCCTGTTACCCGGGCCTTCCCTCCTCCGCTCCTCCGCTTCGCTCCCCCGCTACGTCAGTCCAGACCCGGGCGGGCCGCGAACTTGGGGTGCAGCTCGAAAACTGTGGAGTTCAGTCGCTTTGGTCGCGCGCGCCGGTGAAGACGAATTTGTCATATGCCCAGTAGCGGAAGACTACTGCCACGATCTGGCCGATCAGCGTGCCGGAGATGTTGTCCGCCAACGGACTAGACAGGTGCAGTACGTAGCGGGAGAACCCGAGGCAGCCCAGTTGCAGGCCGATGGCGACAACATTGAACAGCGCGTAGAGCACATATTCCCGGGTCGGGCTGCCGCCCTTCTTGTGCGCGAATGTCCACCATTTGTTGCCGAAATAGGTGACGACGGTGGCCACCAGGATGGCGATGATCTTGGCGAGCAGCGGCTGATGGAACAGCACACCCTCCCCGCCCCAGAACACCAGCAGGTTGTAGGTGCCCGCGTCCACCACGAATCCGAGCGCGCCGACAACCAGGAATGCGCTGCCCTGCTTCAGTGCCGCGCGCACCTTGCCGACGAAGGACTCCCGGCCGTTCTCGACGGCTACCGACTCACTGCTGGACACTCGGCGACGGTACCGCAGTGATCTCGGGTACCCTCCCCGTGTTCGTATTCGCCTTCCGATCACATCGAGGATTGACCGGGTGGACCCCACCGAGCTCCG
>NZ_JAODNK010000037.1 GCF_025465275.1 Nocardia sp.
CGCCGACCGCCACCCCGCCTTCACCCGCTGGCTAGCCGCCCGAACCCTCACCGACCTCACCGACCCCGTCGCCTGGACCCTCACCTGCCTACTCGACGGCATCACCACCCGCCTGAACCTCCCCACCACCCCCTAACCCCCCGCCAACCACACAGCCCGTGTCCTTGCCGCACAACGTATATCGGCACTGTGCGGCTTCGACACAAGCTGCGCGATCAGACACGAGCTGCGCGATCAGACACAAGCTGCGCGATCAGACACGAGCTGCGCGATCAGACACGAGCTGCGCGATCAGACACAAGCTGCGCGATCAGACACGAGCTGTGCCGATTCGACACGGGCTGCGCGATCGGACACGGCCTGTGTGGTCGGCACAGCCCGTGTAGAAGCCGCGCAACGCATATCGGTGCTGTGCGGATTGGACGCGGGCTGTGTGATCGGACGCGCGCTGCCGATCGGAGATGGGCTGTGCGGCCGTAACAGCCCGTGTAGAAGCCGCGCAACGCATATCGGTGCTGTGCGGCTCAGGCACGGGCTGTGTGATCGGACATGGGCTGTGCCGGTTGAAGACGGGCTGTGTGGCCCTATTCGGCGATGAGTTCGGCTTCCGAGTCCAGGGCGCGCTGGGTGTCTTCGGGGACGCCGATGGCGCCGGGGCGGTAGGTGACGGCGCGGAGGGGGCCGGTGTAGCGGAAGACGCCGCGGCGGTCGCGGAGGTTCCAGTCGACGGGGCCGCGGGCGTCGAGGCCGATGGAGATGCCGGTCCAGGGCGCCATGCCGACCAGTTGGACCTGGTCGGGGAGGTGGGCGGCGCGGACGCCGTTGATGCCGATGGTGAAGTCCCAGCGCAGGTGCGGGCGGACGATCGCGGAGACCGTGAAGTGCTGGCTGCCTTCGGGAATGGGCCCCGCGTCGACGGTGGTGTACCGGCCGTAGGCGTTGTAGCCGAAGTGCAGGTGACCGTTCTCGACATAGAGCAGGTAGCCGCCCTGGGGATCACCGTGGGCAACGAGGACACCTTCATCACCGGGGCGGTAGTCCGCCAGCTCCACGGCAATGGTGAAGTCGCGGTACGCGATCAGGCGCTGGGAGCGGTAGCGCTCGAGTGTGGGGGTGCCGGCCAGAATGCGAACGCGTTCGGTGAGCCGGGCCTCCTCCGGCCGGCGGTGTGCCAGGTCCTTCCGGGTGACGAGCGGGAAAACCGTGTTGTGCCAGGCGGCTTCGTCCCAGGCCGCGGACAGCTCGGCCACCTTCTCCGGGAACTGCTCCGACAGATCATGCAATTCGGTCGGATCGGTGCGCACATCGAACAACTGCCAGTGCGGATTGTCGATCCCGCGAGCGGGCTCGTGCAGCGCGAGCAGCTTCCACCCGTCGCGGTAGAAGCCACGATGCCCGGTCATCTCCGAGTACTGCTCGATATGCCGGGAGATCGCCTGCTGATCGCGCAGCACCTCGGCCGCGGAAATACCGTCGAAATCCTTGGCGGGCAGACCATTACGCACGGTCGGCCGCTCCAGCCCGGCCAACTCCAGCAGTGTGGGAGTCAGATCGGTGATGTAGGTGTACTCCTGCCGGATGCCGCTGTCGCCTTCGGTACGCGGCAGTCCCTTGGGCCAGGACAGCAGGAACGGGACACGCACGCCACCCGCGAACGTCTGCCCCTTGTAGAAGCGGAACGGCGTATTGGAGGCCTGCCCCCACCCGCGCGGATAGTGCACGCCCAGCTTCGCCGACCCGATGAGCTCCTCATCGTGCGGCACATCGCGTTCCCAGTCCGGCTCGTCCACCTGCGCGAACTGCGCGAAATAGGAGCGGGTGCCCTCCGGCCCGCCCTCGGCCGTACCACCGTTGTCGGAGGTGAAAACGATAATGGTGTTGTCGAGTTCGCCGAGCTGCTCCAGTGTTTCGACAATCCGCCCCAGGCTCTGGTCGATGCTGTCGACCATGCCGGCGTACACCTCCATGTACCGCTCGAAGCGCGACTGCTGCTCGGGCGTCAGCGAATCCCACTCCTGCGCTTCATATCCCGGCTCGGTATTGCGCGGCTTCTGCTGCGTCCCCTCCGGGAACAACCCCTGTGCGAGCTGCGAGGCGAAGCGGCTCTGCCGCAACCGATCCCAGCCCTCCCGGTACTTACCGCGATACTTGGCCAGATCCTCCGGCTTGGCCTGCAGCGGCCCGTGCATGGCGGTATGCGCGAAGTAGAGGAAGAACGGCTTGTCGGCGTCGTGGGCGCGCAGTTCCTTGAGGTACCCGACGGCGCGATCGGTGTAGTCGTCGGTGAGGTAGTACCCCTCCGGGTACTCCTCCACATCCACCGCCGAGCTGTCGGAGATCAGCTGATTCGGATGGTAGAAGGAGTTCATCCCCTCCAAAGACCCGTAGTAGCGGTCGAATCCGCGCTGCGTCGGCCAGGAGTCGCGGTGCGAGGCCGGATGCAGCGTGGCATCGCGCACCAGATGCCACTTGCCGACCGCATAGGTGGCATAGCCATTGGCGCGCAGGATCTCCGGCAGCGTCAGCACATCATCGGCAAGTTCCAGCCGCAGTCCCGGATAGCCGGGGTCGGCATTGGCCACGAACCCGAACCCGGCCCGATGCGAGTTCACACCCGTCAGCAGGGCCGCGCGCGACGGCGAGCACAGCGGCGTGGTGTGAAAATTGGTGAGCCGCAGTCCATCCGCCGCAATGCGATCCAGGGTCGGGGTGTCGATCTCGGAGCCGAAGGGCCCGATATCGCTGAAGCCCATGTCGTCGACCAGCACCACGATAATGTTGGGCGCACCGTCCGGGGCGGTCGGCGGGTAGAGCCATTCGGGTGTCGAATCGGCGGTGGTACGGCCGATATCGCCACCGAAGTTCTCGTATCCACGGGCATGAGAGGGAACAGGCATTCTCTCAGCAAAGGTTGGTACCTGGTCTGCTGACCAGGGTTTCACGCACGCTGCGCGCAACCGCTGATCGCGCGCTCAGCGACTGTTAGCGTCGCCGCATGCACATCAGTCGCCTCTGCACGCCCCGCACCGGAATGCTCCGGACTTCGCGGGTGCAGGGCTGTCGTCGCTGTGCCTGACGCGCCGGCCCGCGCGTAATCCTTACTTCTCTCGTCCCCACGGGTGCGTCCACTGCACCCCGCCGCCTGGCGCGGCCATGTATCTCGAGGATTTCCAGATGAATTCGTCCCCCGGCGGACTCGATCGTCGTCATTTCCTGCGCAACTCCGGTGTTGCCGCCCTCGCCATTTTCGGCGGCGGCGTGCTGGCGGCCTGCTCCTCCGCGGTGAACCAGCAGAAGGGCGGCGGCGACGACAATGCGCAGCCGGTGCAGGGCGGCACGCTGAAGTACGGCGTCCTGGTGGATCTGGTTCCGGCCAATATCCTCACCAATACCGGCACCACCCCGTATGTGGTCGGCCTGGTCTTCGAATCCCTGGTGCGCTACCCGCACGACAAGCTGGATCCGCAGCCGCTGCTGGCCAAGTCGTGGACGCTCGCGCCGGACGGCCGTTCCATTTCGCTGGTGCTGCGCGATGATGTGAAGTTCCACAGCGGTCGTGCTCTCACCTCGAAGGATGTCGAATTCTCGCTGCGCACCTATGCCGATCCGAAGTGGTCGGCGCAGTTGAAGAGCACCGCCGCGGCCATTACCGGCTTCGACACCACCGACCCGCACCAGATCAAGCTGACCTTCGCGCAGCCACTGGGCAATATCTTCGACCTGCTCGACACCGTACCCATCCTGGACAGCGAATCCATCGATCAGCTGGCCACCGCCGACAAGATCATCGGCACCGGGCCCTTCCGCTTCGTGCAGCGAATCCCGAACCAGCAGTTGGTATTCGAGAAGAATCCGAACTACTGGGTGCCCGACCGCCCGTACCTGGACCGGGTCGAGCTCACCGTCATCAGCGATAACAACGCACAGCTCAATGCGCTCAAGACCGGCCAGATCCACTTCGCGGACGGCATCACCTATCGCGACAACGAGAACCTCGGCAAGACCGACGGCTATCACGTGGTCACGTACGAGGGCGCGGAAGTGCAGATGTACGTCGGCGTGAATGTGCAGAATCCGGCGCTCGCCGATGTGAAGCTGCGCCAGGCCATCGCCTATGCCATCGACCGTGATCGCATTATCACCGAGGTGTTCCGCGGCGCCGGCTACGCCCTGAATCTCCCGTGGCCCAAGACATCTCCCGCCTTCGACGACACCCGCAACACCCGCTTCCAGCGAGATCTGACCAAGGCCGAGCAGGTGCTGTCGGAGCTGCCCAAGCCGCCGAAGCTGCCGCTGGCCTTCACCGCCGGCTATGCGACCTACGAGGCCACCGCGCAGATCGTGCAGGCCAATCTCGCCGAAATCGGCATCGAGACCGAACTTGTGCCGACGGATAATGCCACCTTCGTGAAACAGCTGATCGGCGGGCAGTTCCCGGGCCTGTGGGTGACCGATCACTCGTGGGCGCAGTTCACGCCCTCCACCCTCACCGCCAGTGCCTATCCGTTCAATGCGCGCAAGAACACCTCGCATTTCGAATCGCCCGCCTATGTGGCGGCGGCCGATGCGGCCTGGCAGCTGCCGCAGGGCACCGGTCCCGATGCGCAGCGCGCCTACGGGGTACTGAGCGATCAGCTGCTGGACGGGCTGTGGCTCATCGAGATCGGCGTCCGGTTCGCACAGGGGACCACCTCCAAGAACCTGCACGCCGTCAACTGGACCAAGCGTCGTGAGCTCGCCCTCACGGACACCTTCCTGGCATGACCGGCTATCTGCTGCGCCGGGTTCCCTCCGCCGTGGCGGTGCTGTTCGGCGCCTCCGTCCTGATCTTCCTGCTGCTGCGGCTGGTGCCCGGCGATCCGGCCATGATCCTGGCCGGCCCCGACGCCGGCCCGGACACCATCGCGAGCATTCGGCACCAGCTCGGCCTGGACCGATCCATGCCCGCCCAGTACCTGAGCTGGCTGCACGGGGTGTTCACCGGTGATCTGGGCCGGTCCTACATCATCGGCGGGCAGATCTCCGATCTGGTCGGGCGCGGGCTCACCAATACCCTGGTGCTCGCGGCCTTCTCGCTGCTGCTGGCCGTCAGCGTGAGCCTGGCCGTGAGCGTCGCCGCGGTGCTGTGGAACAAGCGCTGGCTGAACAGCATTGTCGCGGCGGCCAATACGGTTGCCATCGCCGTGCCGCCGTATGTGACCGCCGTGCTGCTGGTGCTGGTATTCGCCATCGCGATTCCGATCCTGCCGGCCGGCGGTATTCCGCCGGACGGGTTCTTCGCACAACCGGATATCACCGTGCAGTACCTGCTGCTGCCGTCCATCTGCCTGGCGCTGCCGGTGACCGCCGCGCTCACTCGTTTCCTCACCGAAGCGCTGCGCACCGAAATGCGGCAGCCCTATGTCTTGACCACTCGGGCACTGGGGATTTCGCACCGGCAGATCGTCACCCGCGGTGCGCTGCGCAATGCGCTGCCCACCCTGCTGACCGTGCTCGGCATTCAGACCGGCCAGGTGCTGGGCGGTGCGGTGCTGGTCGAGGCGGCCTTCGCCTGGCCAGGCATCGGCCAGCTCATCGAGCAGGGCATCAATCGCCGTGACTATCCCGTGGTGCAGGCGCTGCTGCTGTTCTCGGTGGCGGTGTTCGTGGTCATTCAGCTGGCCACCGATGTGGTGCACGCGTATCTCGATCCCCGCATCCGCATAGGAGGCCGATCATGAGCGATCTCACCACCTTGCCCGGCACCGATCCGGCCGTGACCGCCGGCGCGGACGCGGTCGAAACCGCTGACCGCGCGCCGAATCCGTCCCGGTCGCCGCTCCAGGCCCTGCGTAGGGGGCAGGGTCTGGCGGGCGTGGTGCTGGTCGCCGTTATCGCGATTGCGGGCCTGGCCGCCGGAGTATTGACGAAATACGATCCGCTGACCCAGATTCCGGGCGCGAACCTGCTCGGCCCGAGCTCCGAGCACTGGCTGGGCACCGACAGTGTCAATCGGGATGTGTTCTCCCGGGTGCTGTTCGGCGTCCGCATCGACCTGTTCATCGCCTTCACCGCCGTGCCGCTCGGCGCGCTCGCCGGCGCCCTGACCGGACTGCTGGCCAGCGTCAACACTATTGCCGATGTGATCACCCAGCGGCTGTTCGACCTGATCCTGGCCTTCCCGGCGCTGATCTTCGCCATCGCGCTGACCGCGGTCACCGGGCCCGGCGTGCAGGCGGTCATCGTCGTCATCGTGGCCGCCGAAATCCCGATCTTCGGCAGGCAGATTCGCACCGCCATCCTGGCCGTGCGGGAACAGCCGTTCGTGGAGGCCGCCGAGGTGATCGGCGCGGGCACCTGGTGGACGCTGCGTAAGCACGTGCTGCCCAATGTGATCGAACCGCTCGCAGTGCAATTGGCGCTGTCGCTGTCGCTCGCGGTCTTCATCGAGGGCGCCATGAGCTTCATCGGCATCGGCGTACGACCGCCGGATCCCTCACTGGGATCGCTCATCTCGGAGTCCATTCGCAATCTGGACGCCAATCCGGCGTATGCGATCGGGCCGCTGCTGGTGGTCTCCGGCCTCACGCTCGGATTCCTATTGATCGCCCAGGCACTGGGCCGCGCCCGGAGGATCGGATGAGCGACCACGACCGGCAGCCACTGCTGGATATTCGGAACCTGGTGGTGCGCTTCGGCGCTCGCACCGTGGTGAACGGCGTCGATGTGCAGGTCGGGCGCGGTGAGACCGTCGCACTGGTCGGCGAATCCGGCTCCGGCAAATCACTCACCGCCCGTGCGGTACTGGGCCTGCTGCCCGACGGCGCGCAGGCCGAGGGCTCGATCCGATTGGGTGACACCGAAATCATCGGTACCCCCGACACCGAACTGCGGGCGCTACGCGGTACCGGGGCCGCCATGGTGTTCCAGGAGCCGCAGACCGCGCTCAATCCGGTGCAGAAGGTCGGCACCCAGATCACCCAGGCGCTGCGCGCGCATCGCTCGATCAGCAAGGCCGAGGCCCGAACTCGCGCCGTCGAACTGCTGGCCCTGGTCGATATCCCCGAACCGGACAAGCGTGTCGACTGGTATCCGCACCAGCTCTCCGGCGGCCAGAAGCAGCGGATCGTCATCGCCCTGGCGCTCTCCGGCGAACCGGATCTGCTCATTGCCGACGAACCCACGACCGCGCTCGATGTGACCGTGCAGGCCGAGATCCTGGATCTGCTGCGCGATCTGCAGCGCCGCACCGGCACCGCCATTCTCTTCATCACCCACAATCTCGGTGTGGTCGCGGCTATTGCCGACCGGGTGGTGGTGCTGCGCGCGGGCGAGATCGTCGAAACGCGGCCCGTCCGCGAGCTTTTCGCCGATCCCCGCGAGGACTACACCCGGACCCTGCTCGCGGCGGTCCCGACGCTCCCGGCCCCCGCGGCGGATTCGGCCACGACCTTGCTGCAGCTGCCGGTTCCGGAAGCCGGAGAGTCCCCGGACGCCGTGCCCGAGGCCGTCGTCACAGTCGGCGAGCCCGCTCTCGCCGAGGTCACGGCGGTTGTTGTGCCCGAGGCGGCCCCGGAACGCGAACCGGTGCTGCACATCTCGGATCTCTCGGTGGTGTATCGCAGTCAGCGCAAGCAGTTCCGCGCATTGCACGAGGTATCGCTGACCGTCGCACCCCGGGAAGTGATCGGGCTGGTGGGTGAATCCGGCTCCGGCAAGAGCACTCTCGGCCGCGCAGCTCTCGGCCTGGTGCCCGCCACCACCGGTGAGGTAGTGCTGCAGGGCATCTCGCTGCGAGGGCTGTCGAAGCGTGATCTGCGCGGACTGCGCAAGAACGTCGCCCTGGTGCATCAGGACGTCACCGCCTCGCTGGACCCGCGCCGCAGCCTGGAGGACGCCATCGGCGAGCCGCTCCTGGTGCACCGGGTCGCCTCCGGCGCCCTGCTGCGCGCCCGGGTCGGCGACCTGCTGGAATCGGTCCGGCTGCCGCGCGACTACGCCACCCGCCGACCCGCCGAGCTCTCCGGCGGCCAGCGGCAGCGGGTCGCGCTCGCCCGTGCGCTCGCCCTCGCGCCCCGGCTACTGGTGGCGGACGAGCCCACCAGCGCCCTCGACGTATCGGTACAGGCACAGGTACTGGACCTTTTCACCGATCTGCGCGAAGAATATGGTTTCGCCTGTCTGTTCATCAGTCACGATCTCGCGGTGGTCAATCAAATCGCCGATCACGTAGTGGTGTTGCGACAGGGCAATGTGATCGAAACCGGGCCGGTCACAGATGTTTTCGGTAATCCACGCGAGGATTACACACGCCGTCTTCTGGAAGCCGTTCCCGCACCCGATCCGGAGCAGGCACGCAGTCGTGAATCGGCGGCGGAACCTACGCCACTCGCACTGGGGGCGTAGGTAATTCCGGACAGGATCAGTGACATATACAAACAGGGATAGTGCGCTGTAGCTGCCATTCGGACGAGTTGTGCAAGCATCCACCAGAAGGGGGAATACCCGGCGGCGTCCCACTCGCGACGCGCTGGCCGGGCAAGCTGAAGGAGGACTGCGGTGGTCGCCGACGCGGCATGCGGACGTGATTCTAGGGAGCTCGAAGCACCCACTTTCGGAAATCTGCTGCGCCGTTTACGTGACGGTCGCGGTGTTTCCCGCGAACGCCTGGCATTCAACGCGGGTGTAAGCGCCAGCTACATAACGCATTTGGAGAAAGGCGATCGGGGGAACCCGACTCGCGAGGTGGTCGAGGCGCTCACCCGCTATCTGGATCGCCTGGACCCGCTGACCGCCGCCGACCTCCGCCAGCTCACGGATCTGGCCGGACTCGCCGCCACGGAAACATTTCCCACCGTGAACGAACTGCGCGGCGCCCTCACCCCGGAGCTGCTGCGGGTGCTCACCATGCACCGCCCGAACCTGGCCGCCTATCTCGACACGCGCGCCAATGTACTGGCTTGGAACGACAGTTGGGAGGATGCCTTCCCCGGCATCACCGAGGACGGCAATATGCTCCGCTGGTTCTTCAGCAATGAGCTGGCCGCCCGCGTCATGGTGAATTGGGACGCCGATGTGCGCCAGGCCGTGCGTTGGATGCGCGGATTGATCGGCCGCTCCGGCAATGTCGCCGGATTCACCGATCTCATCCAGGAACTCGGCGAATTCCCGAAATTCCGGCAGGCCTGGTCCGAGGGCGGCGTCGCCTTCGCCCCGCATGTGTGGACACTGGATCTACGGAACCCGGTCACCGGCCTGCGCCGCCGGGTCTTCGCACAAACCGGCCGCCTCGACAGTGGCGCCTATCCGGGCCATCTACTGGCCATTCTCGGCCTGGGTGGCTGATAAATCTTCGAGTACCGCTCCGATGGACTCACCGCGCATTGGCAAGCGTGCCAGGCAATCCTGTCGCCGGGGAGTGGAGCGCTTTGACGAAGCCGCCGGACAATCCCTTCAGCGGGGGAGCGGGATGAATTCGACGAGCGCACCATCGAGGGCGTCTGCGGGGACGATGACGAGACCGTCGCGGTCGAGCAGCCCGGCCAGATGCGCGGTGCGAATCTGCGCGTCACCGATCCAGCCGCCCTCCTCGCGGGCCCGTGCCGGGACGATTCGCGGTGCGGTGCCGGAGATTTCGCCCGCATTGGCCAGCGGCCCCCGCAGGACGCGTGCGGGAGTGCCGCCGGTGAGACCCTCCACCACGGCGGTAATGAGCGCCAGCAGCGTGGCCACGGCCGCATACGGATTGCCCGGGAGTCCGAGAATCACCGGGCCGGAAGCCAATTGGGCGGCGACCGTGGAACCGCCGGGGCGCAGCCGCAGCCGGCGCAGCAGCATGCGGGCATCGACCCGGTCCAGCGCGGCCCGGAGCTGATCGGCGGCGCCGCCACCGGTGGCCCCGACGATAATGAGCAGATCGCAATCGCCCGCGGCGGCGAACACCTCGTCGAAGGCATTCTCGGTGTCGCGCAGGTGCACTCGCTCCACCGTGCCGATGCCGTGCCAGGCGAGCAGATCCGGCAGCACCGGGCCGATGGAATCCCTGGTCTGGCCGAGATGCAGCGGGCCGTCGCTGCGAATCTCGTCGCCGGTCATGACGATTCGCGCCCGCACCGGTCCGCGCACCGCGGCGGTTGTCACCTCGGCGCTGGCGGCCGCCGAGATCAGTGCGGCGGTCACCGGTGCCCCCGCGGGGGCGATTTCGTAGCCGGGGTTCCAGTCCTCGCCGCGATGGCGCACATCATCGCGAATCGGAGTGTCCGCCAGGCGATATAGTCGCCCGTCATCCGCTACCTGCACAAATTCGTCCCGCACCACCGAGCCGGTGCCGTCGGGTACGTGTGCACCGGTGGCAATGCGCACCGCCTCGCCGTCCAGCAGACCCGCCGGCCGCTGCCCGCCCGCGAAGCCGATATCGCGGCGCACCTGCCACGGGCCGGGGCCGCTCACCGCGTACCCGTCCATGGCGGAGACATCGAAACGCGGCAGTGCCTCGACCGCCGGCAGTGGCTCGGCCAGCGCCGCACCCCGGGCCGTGCGCACCGGCACCCGCCGCACCGGCAATCGGGAAATATTCCGGCGCAGTACATCCCGGGCCTCCGCGAGCGACAGCGGCGTGGCGGAGCGACTCGCCGTGGCCCGGGCTTGCCGTACATCGTCGGGGGTATCGCAGTCGTCGACCCCGGCCAGCGGCACCACGGCGGTATCGATCGGCACCAGCGCCTTCATCGGCCGATTGACCACGGAATCAAGGCGATTCAATGCCGCGGTCAATGCGGAGCGCCGCCAGACCCCGACCAGATACTGCGGCCGGCCCGAGGCATCCGCGGCGAATACCGCGTCACTGCCGGATTCTCTTGCGTGCATGAGTAGTTCGTCGATGGCCGCAACTGTGAGAAATGGCATGTCCGCGGCCAGCACCACAATGAGTTCGGTCGCGAATTCTCCGCCCGCGAGCATCGCGAGGCCCGCCGCGATTGCGGCCACCGGACCGGCTCCGGCCGGTACCTCCTGTGCCTGAAGGATTTCCGGCGGCAACTCGGGCCGATGCGGTCCGACAACGACTGTGCGCGCACCCGCGGAGACCGCGGAAATCGCCGCATCCAGCATTGATCGGCCGCCGACCACTATTGCGGGCTTGTCAACACCGCCCATCCGGCCGGCCCGTCCACCGGCCAGCACAATCGCGTCGACGGTCGTCACGAGGCGAAGGAGGACGCGATGGTGATCATGGTTGAAGATCGTAGTGGCTGGCTGTTTCGGGGCGGCGAACGTGGTCTCGAGCGTGCCGAATCCACTGCTTGCTAAGCAATTGCTCATGTATCCGAAGTTGTGCGATGCACCACGACACATAGTAGAAATGATCATGTTTTGAACTTCTGAACAATCGCATATGGCAGTATCCGGAGCCAGAGCTGCAGGCGTTCCAGCGGATTCGTCACAGTTCACGGCAGGCGTTACAGCGGGTCCCGCTCTCCGGAACTGGCGGGTACCGGACTGATGAAGGTTGGTTTGCTGAATGTTTGTGGAGAGGGAACGGCGTGGTGCTGGGCGTGAAACCTGATAGAGACTTCGAAGAGCTGAAACCGCCGACATTCGGGCTCCTGCTGCGCAAGCTCCGCGACGCCAGAGGGGTATCGCGCGAAAGACTCGCCTTCAATGCCGGAGTCAGCGCCAGCTACATCAGTCATTTGGAGAAGGGCGACCGCGGCCATCCCACCCGCGAGGTGGTCGACGCACTGGTCCGATATCTGGACCGAATAGACCCGCTGTCCGTGGTGGAACGACGGCATCTGCTGGATCTGGCCGGCCTCGGTGTCAGCGATTTTCCGACGGTGCAGCAACTGCGGGCCGAAATCACCGACGACATGCGCCGTGCCCTCGAACTGCACGAACCCAATCTCGCCGCGTATGTGGACACCCGCTGGAATGTGCTGGCCTGCAACACCAGTTACTCCCAAGCTTTCCCCGGACTCGAGCAGGATGTCAATATTCTGCGCTGGCTACTCGGCAACGAGCTCTCCCGCGAGGTCATGCTGGAGTGGGAGGAGGAGGTCCGGGTGACCGTGCATTGGCTGCGCGGACTGATTGCCAGCTCCGGTGACACCGGCTGGTCCGCCGGATTTCTCGCCGAACTCGGCCGCTTCGGACTGTTCCGCGAATTATGGGACGAAGGCATTGCGGCATATGGCCGTCCGTGCGCCGTCATGCATCTGAACGACGTCCCCACCGGCCGCTGCCGCGCAATCGCGGTGCAGCTGTTCAGCGTCTTCTGCGCGGCATATCCCAGCCAGATTCAGATTTTCCTCGGTATTCCGACCTGGTGTTCGGATACCGGCGTGCTGCTCGATCCCGGCCACCTGCGCAACGGCACGGAGGAATAGGCCGGGATCGAATTCCGGTCATCGCGCGGCGTGAATTTCGGGCGTGGAACGCCCCTGCAACCACGGATGTGCGAGTGCGTGCGTCAGGTTGTTCTCGTGTCGCGCCGTAGACCGCCGCACCAGTCGAATCAGCAAGGGCGCCACCACCTCCGGATGCGTCCAGGCGGCGCCGTGCCCGGCGCCCGGAATGGTGACCACCCCATCGGCATTCGCGAGTCCGGCGGCCATCGCATCGGATTTCTGCGCGGTGCTGGTGCCGTCGTGGCTGCCCCGGATCACCAGTGTCGGCGCGGTGATTTCCGGTAGCCGGTGCAGTACCGAACGGCGCTCCATGAGGCAGCGGGCCGCCGGGAGGATGGACTGGCGATCGGAGGAGTACCAGCGGCTGGTCCACGCCCGCCACAGGCGCGGATCGCTGCCGCCGATCATCTGCGGCGCCAATTCGGCGACGAGTGGCGCCATCGGCTCCGAACTGCACCAGCGCTCGAAAAAGGTGTGGTAATAGGCGAGTTCCGCGGGGCTGCAGTCGCCCGCCTCGGTATCGATGAGCGCCAATCCGCGCACTCGCTCGGGCGCAAGCAGCGCCAGTCGGAGCGCGGTGAATCCGCCTTGACTCATACCGCCTATGACTGCTTTTCGAATCCCCAATTCGTCCATAACCGCCAACGCGTCGGCCGCCATATCCCAGTAGGTGAACTGTTCGCCATCCGGTGACTGGGTGCGTCCGTGGCATCGCGCATCAATCGTTACGAGATTGATCCCGGCAGCTGCCAGAGGTTCGCGCATCGGCTCGAACATCGATTCATCCATGAGAAATCCATGGATGAGGAGAAGTGTCGGTCCAGCGATGTCGCTGGTAACGAAATGAACTGTGGCCGCACCTGATTGCACATAAGGCATGGTCAGACCGTAAAGGGCGGAACCCCTCACTAGCTAATGTTTGCCCACGTGGTGCCAGGCACCCTTCGGTGCTGTTCCCGACGGGTACCAACACTGGCCAGTGTCAGTACTGCTAGGGGTTTGCCCCAAATGCCCTTAAAACTGGACAAGTCGACCGTTCGGCCTTTTAAATCAGGCCGTGGCGCTTTTGGGACAAGCGCTTATTCGATAGGGAGGAAATAATGTTCGACATCACTACTGCCGCTCGCCGCGACTTCCGGACCGATCATGGGGCCGTACTTCGCGATTCGCTCGAGGGTTTGCTGCTGCACGACGGAGTCGGCCTGGATGCCCGTATGCGCCATGCCATTACCGCGGTCGTACATCTTGCCGTCGACGCACCACTCGGAGTGCCGGAGGACGCCGAGGAATTCCTGGCCCGGTTGGACGGAACCTGGCTGTTCGCCGCCTGGCACGATTCCGATACCGAATTGTCGCTGCTCAATACGCTCTCCCTCGGTGCGGCTCCCGCGCTGTCGTGGTGCGAACTCATGTTCACCACGGCGCTCGCGCCCTGGTCTTCGGCGCCGGCCGCGGTGCATGCCCGCCGCATCTTCCTCACCGGTGAGCAGGCCCGCCTGGCCGCGGTCAGCGGCGATTGCTGACCCGCCAGTTCTCGGGTCTTGTGAATTCAGAATCAATCCGTTTATGAAGAGGTGAACGACGTGAAAATGCTTTTCACCAATTTCGATGCGATGTTCGAAACCATTACGCGCCGGGACGAATCCGAGCCGGGGTCCTGGCATCAGCAGGCGCTGTGCACCCAGACCGACCCGGAGGCGTTCTTTCCGGACAAGGGGGGTTCCACCCGGGAAGCCAAACGAGTCTGCTCATCCTGCGAGGTGCGGCGCGAATGCCTGGATTATGCACTGACGCATGATCAGCGTTTCGGCATCTGGGGCGGATTGTCGCCGCGGGAACGCCGCCGGTACGAACGCGGGGCGGCCTGATACCGCGCAGTGGTATCAGCGGGGGAGTGGAATCACCCGGATGCTGCTTGCAGCAGACAGAATTCGTTGGTTTCCGGATCTGCCAGCACCACCGCCGGTGCATTGGCCGGGGAAGTTTCGGGACTGATCGGGAACGCGCCCGCGGCTTGCAGTCGGGCGGCTTCTTCCACGGGGTCATCGGTGGGGAAAGCGATGAGATCCAGATGAAGACGACTGCGCTCGCCGAGCGCTTCGGGTGTGCGAAGGAATTCCAGCCACGGACCCTGACCGGTGGCCGAACGGATTCCCGCATAGCGGGCACTGTCATGGGTGATGGGCCAGCCCGCGGCCTTCGACCAGAACTGTGCCAGGCGTAGGGGATTCTCGGTATCGACCACGATCGCCGCCACCGAACCGGTATCCACATAGTGCTCACGCGGCTCGAGCACACAGAATTCATTGCCTTCCGGATCGGCCAGCACCGCCCACGGGACCGCGCCCTGTCCGATATCGAGCGGGCGCGCACCCAGGGCCAGCGCTCGATCCACTTGTACGCGTTGATGATCCAGCGATCGGCTGGACAGATCCAAGTGGATGCGGTTCTTCGCCGCCTTGGACCGGCGGGCGGGTAGGAAGGTGAGCGCCACATCCAGCCCGTCCGGGTCGGATGCGGCGACATCGACCCCGTCCGGACGATCGAGTGCCACCTCCCAGCCTAGGAGTTCGGCCCAGAAGCGGGAGACGCTCCGGGGCTCGACGGCATCGAACACCACGCATGCCAGACGGGTGGACATGGTTTCAACGGTAGCCGCCGCCCGGGGTGGTGCGTACCGGGTTTCGCGGAACCGAATCCGGGTGTCGGCCCCGGTCGGCGGTCAGTCCGGCGAGTCGAAATGAAACCGGGCGCGCCGCAGGTCCACCCGGTCGTCGAGGACGGGGCAGCCTTCGGCGGCGAGCTGACCCAATTGCCGGTGCGCCAAATGTGGTGCGGGCGTGCCATTCGCGCGCAGCACCCGATGCCACGGCAAATCCGCGGAATCGGTGCGCATGATCCAGCCGACGGTGCGGGGTGTGGACAGACCCGCCGCGGCGGCGATATCGCCGTAGGTGGCGACGCGGCCGGGCGGAATGGCCGCTACCAGCTCGCGGACCCGCTCGATCTCGGCATCGGAGGTGGGCATGTCACAGCACCGATCGGACGAGAGCGGCGGTCTCGGCGGGCAGCGCCTGCGCCACCATGTGGTCGCAGTCGAATTCGTGCACGGTCAGCCGGTCGCCCAGCTGCGCGGTGAGCGCCGCGCGGAAGGCCGGGGTCACGAAGGGCGGCTGCACCTTCATCGCCTGCACCAGGATGGTGGGCAGCTCGGGCGGCGGCAGTGCGAAATCGCGGGCCAGCTGACCCCAGTACGAAATGATCGCGGGCAGGCTCGTGCGCCAGGCCAGCCTGCCGTCCGCGGTGGGCACCAGATGCTCGGCCAGCTCGGCCTCGAGCACCCCGGGGTCCACATCGGCCCAGGCTGTCTCCAGCTTGTCGAACCGGGCGTTCTCCAGGCTCGCGTAATCCGGGTGCGCCAGATTGGAATCCGCGATGCGCAGCATGAGCTCCGGCTCCAGGCCGATCGCCGGATCCAGCAGCACCAGCGCGCGCACCAGCTCGGGATGCCGCCGCGCCAGATGCACGGCGGCCGCCGCGCCGAATGAATGCCCGAGCACCACTATCGGTTCGCTGGTCTGCGCCGCCAGCACGGCCACCAGGTCCGCGACGATCGTTTCGAAATCCCACGGCGGCACGCCGGTCGACCTCCCGTGCCCCCGCAGATCCGGCGCAATAATCCGCACATCGGGCAGCTGCTGCTCAGCCAGTGCCTGCCAGCGTTTACCGTGCCCGGTCAAGCCGTGCAGCGCCAGCACAACCGGACCGGTCGAAGGACCGAAATGATGAATATGAAGATCGGACACCCCGACCATTCTGCTGCCTCCCGGCGTGCGGCTCCACCCGCCGGCGGGCCGAGTCGAAGGTCCGCGGCGGGCGTCCCCGCTGTGACCGGCGGCACGGCCAACACATGGCAAACGGAACGTGTCGGGGCGGTCTGTTGAAATAGCCGACGTGATGCGATCGGATAGCTCGGTGCAATTGGTGCGCCGGGGCGAGGCAGCCTCCCACCTCCGGGAGTGGGATGCCGCCCTCCGGCCGCTGTTCGACGACCCCGGCATCGATCCCGGCTGGCAGCCGTGGCAGGTGCTCGGCGGTCCGGGCTCGGGCAAGACCGCACTGCTGGTCGATATCGCGGCCGAACGTATTCTGGCCGGGGCGGATCCGGAATCGGTGCTGGTGCTCACCTATTCGAAACGGGCCGCCACCGCGGTGCGTAATGCCATTACTGTCCGAATTGCCGAGGCCGACCCATTGCTGGGTGGGGTACCAGGGGCCACTCGCGGCCCATTGGTGCGCACCCTGCACTCCTACGCCTTCGGACTCCTGCGCACCGTGTCGGCCACCCACGGCAATCCGCCGCCGCGGCTGCTCACCGGCTCCGAGCAGGACATTGTCATTCGAGAGATGCTGCGCGGCGAACTGGCCGACGAGGCGCCGGACTGGCCCGAAAGGCTGCATCCCGCACTGCCCGCCGCTGGATTCGCTGAACAGTTGCGGGATCTCATGCTGCGCGCCACCGAACGCGGCCTCGGGCCCGAGGACCTGATAGCGCTCGGCCATACCCACCGGCACCCCGAATGGGTCGCCGCCGGGCGATTCCACGAACGCTACGAGCAGATCATGCTGCTGCGCTGGTCGGTCGGTATGGACGTGCCGGAAGCCAGTGCGCCCGCCCTCGATGCCGCCGAACTGGTCGGCGCGGCCCTCGACGCCCTGCTGATCGACGCCGATCTGCTGGCCGCCGAACGCGATCGGCTGCGCACCATTCTCGTCGACGACGCCCAGCACCTGGATCCCCTTGCCGCCCAACTCGTTCGAGCCATCGGCAGCGGCGCCGCCACCACGGTCATCGCCGCCGACCCCGACCAATCCGTCTTCACCTTCCGCGGCGCCGACGCCCGCTTCGCCGCCGACCCCGACGCGCCCGCCGACCGCCGAATCATTCTGCGCCACAACCACCGATCCGCCACCACCATCCAAGAGGTCGTCTCCCGCATCACCGCCCGCCTCCCCGGCGCCGGCGCTCACCGCATCCGTCCGGGTGCTCGCAATGCGGCGAACTTCCCGCGGGACATCACCACAGCGGTCGTCCCTCCGGATGCGCGCAACGGTCGAGGCGATGCATCGAACAGTCCGGGCGCCATCGCACCGAACGGCCGGGACCGTCTGGACGACTGGGATGGCCAGGACGACGAGACTCTCTGGGAGACTCCGCCATTCGAGGGCGAGGTGCGGGTGCAGGTACTCACTACCCCGGCCAAGGAGGCCGCCCTCATCGCCGACCACCTCCGTCGCGCCCACCTGACCCACGGCGTCCCATGGTCGAACATGGCCGTCATCGTCCGCTCGGTCCCGCTCTCCCTGGCCCCCCTGCGCCGCGCCCTGCTCGCCGCCGGCGTGCCCGTCCGCCAGCCTCCCGCCGACGTCCCCCTCGCCCGCCGCCGCGGCGCGGCCTGGGCCCTGCTCGCCCTGCGTGCTGTCACCGCAGGCGACCCCACCCGCGTCCGCCACCCCCGCCCCATTCCCTTCACCGCAGACGACGCCCTCGACCTCCTCGCCGGCCCCCTCGGCGGCGCGGACCAGATCAGCCTGCGGCGCCTCCGCCGCGGCATCCGCCGCACCGTCCTCGAGTACGGCTTTCCCGACCGCGCCCCCGAGGATCGCGACGGCGATGAGCCCAACCGGTCCGCCGATTACCTTGCGAGCGAGCGCTATACGACTTCGGAATCGACGGTAGCGGAGGCCACCGACAGCGACGGCGCACGCCCGGGAGTCGCACCGAACGATTCGGTGACCGGTTCGGGCGACGCCGACTCCGGTCGTATCGAATCGGCCGCGAATGCCGGCCCCGCGGTGTCGAAGTCTGCGGCCGCTGTGCAAGGCGGCGAGACCCGCCGTAGTGCCGAACGCTCGGCGGCGGATGTCGACGGTGGCGACGAGAGCACCGATCGCTATGCGGATTTGGATCGGTCGTCGGCGGAGATACTGCGGGATCTGTTGGTGGGAGCGGGGAATCGGGTAATTCTCGAGCGGCTCACCGACGTGGAGGCCGCGCCGTTGCGGCGGGTGCTGAAGGCGCTGGGGCGGGCGCGGACGGTGCGGGGGGACGGCGGCGGGCTGGAGGACACGCTGTGGGGGTTGTGGACCGGGTCGACCCTGGAGCGGCGCTGGGTGGGGCAGTCCGAGCGCGGGGGAGCGGTCGGCATGCAGGCCGATCGCGATCTCGATGCGGTGGTGGGGCTGTTCGAGGCCGCGGCGGCGTATGTCGACCGGCTGCCGCATGCCACCATCGAGGGTTTCGTGGAATACCTGGAGCAGCAGGTGATTCCGCAGGACAATGCGCCGCACACCGATCCGGGCGAGGCGGTGACCATCTGCAGTGCGCACGCCGCTGCGGGCCGGGAATGGGACACCGTCACCGTGGCCGCGGTGCAGGAGGGTATCTGGCCCAATCTGCGCCCGCGCGGCACCCTGCTCGGTGTCGAGGATCTGGTGGATCTGCTTGCCGGAGTGGGGGATACGGGTGAAAAGGTGAGCCGCGCGGCCCCGCTGCTCGCCGAGGAGCGGCGACTGCTGCTGGTGGCATGCAGCCGGGCGCGCCGCTCACTGCTGGTGACCGCGGTCGAATCCGTCACCGGCGACCAGGATCTGGTGCCCTCCCGTTTCCTCGCCGAACTCGATGCCGACACGGCCGACGGGCAGCCCGGCCGCATCCCGCCGCCGATCGACCCGGGCCGGGCGCTGGCCATGCACACCCTCATCGCCGAATTACGCAGTGCCGCATGTGATCCTGAGACCACTCCGGAGCGCCGCTCCCGCGCCGCGCGCCAACTGGCCCGGCTGGCGCGTGCCGGAGTACGTGGTGCGCACCCCGACGACTGGTACGGCACCGCCGAACTCTCCTCCGACAGCCCGCTCTGGAACAGCGAGGACGGCTCCGTCTCGCTCTCGCCCTCCACCGTGGAGCAGCTCAAGACCTGCCCGCTGCGCTGGGCGCTGGAACGGCACGGCGGCAGCGACGGCGAGAATCCGCACGCCCTCAAGGGCAATCTTGTGCACACCCTGGTGCAGGCCCTCGCCGGTCAGGTCACCGAGGCCCAGGTCAAGATCGCTCTGGTCAAGGCATGGAAGAAGGTCGACCCCACCGCGCGCGACGGCGAGAACTGGTATTCCCGAGCCGAATTGCGCCGCACCGAGACCATGGTCGACACCTTCCTGGCCTGGCTGCGCAATACCCGCGACGAACTCACCTCGATCGGCGTCGAGGTGCCGGTGGATTGCATCCTGCCCGCGCGCACACCCGGCGAACTCCCGGTGCGGATCAGCGGGCGCATGGACCGCCTCGAACGAGACGCCATGGGCCGCTTCGTCATCGTCGATGTGAAGACCGGCAAGACACCGATCACCAAACAGGCCGCCGAGGAGCACGCCCAGCTGGCCACCTATCAGGTAGCGGCCGCGGCGGGCGCACTCGGCGACGGCGAACCGGGCGGCGCGCGCCTGGTGTACGTGGCCAAACCCAGCGCCCGCGACGGCGCGGCCACCGAACGCATGCAGCCCGCACTGGACGACGGCGGAATCGAGTCGTGGCGCGGCGTGATCCACGATGCCGCCGCCTCCTCCACCGGACCCAGCTACCTGGCCATGCGCAATGAGGGCTGCCGCCACTGCAAGGTCGCGGGCAGCTGCCCCGTCCAGGACACGGGGCGCCAGGTGACCGACGAGTGAGCATCACTCCTCGTCAACTCGCCGACGCCCTGGGCCTGCCGCCCCCCACCGACGAGCAGGCCGCTGTCATCTCGGCGCCGATCGGTCCCACCCTGGTGGTGGCCGGCGCGGGCGCGGGCAAGACCGAGACCATGGCCTCCCGCGTGGTGTGGATGGTCGCCAACGGCCTGGTCGAACCCGAACAGGTGCTCGGCCTCACGTTCACCCGAAAAGCCGCCCAGCAGTTGACCACTCGTATCCGCACCCGGCTGGCCCGGTTGGCGGGAGCGCCGGTGCTCCGCGATATCGACCCCACCGGCCGGCTGCGCGGCCTGCTCACCGGCTCCGAACCGGAGATCAGCACCTACCACTCCTACGCCGGCCGCCTGCTCACCGAATACGGCCTGCTGCTGCCCGTCGAGCCGACCGCCACCCTGCTCACCCAGACCCAGCTGTGGCAATTGGCCTATCGCGTCGTCTCCACCTGGGACGGCGATCTCGAGACCGATCGCAGCCCCGTCTCCGTCACCGAAGCGGTGCTGGCGCTCTCCGGTCAGCTCGCCGAACACCTGGTGGAGCCTCGCCAATTGGCCACCGCCCATGTGGAATTGGAGCGGCTGATCTTCACGCTCCCGGCAGGTCCACGCCAGAAGGGCGGCCCCAAGAAGACTCTCACCGATCTTGTCGACACCCAGCACGAACGAGTTTCCCTGCTGCCGCTGGTGGAGCGCCTCGCCGAAGAGCTGCGCCGCCGCGGTGCATTGGACTTCGGCGCCCAAATGTCGCTCGCCGCCCGGCTCGCCGCACTGCACGCCGAGGTCAGCGTCGCTGAACGCACCCGCTTCCGCCTCGTCCTACTCGACGAATACCAGGACACCGGCCACTCCCAGCGCATCCTGCTCTCCGCCCTCTTCGGCGGCGTCCACACCGTCCCGCCCGCTGACGCTGGTGAACGAGCAACCCGGGAGCAGCCGCTCGATTCGCCCGGGGGCACTGTGGCGCAGGGGAATCGCACTGCGGACGGTGATCGGGCTGCACGTGAGCACGCATATGAGGGCGAGCCCGCCGATCGTGCCGGAGAGTCCGCCGGGCCGCAGCCGCTGGCGGTGACGGCCGTCGGTGATCCGATGCAGTCGATTTATGGTTGGCGCGGTGCGTCGGCAGCCAACCTGCCACGATTCGCCACCGACTTCCCCAGCGCACCAGGGGTTCCCGCGCCGATCCTGCCGCTCATGACCAGCTGGCGAAATCCCCCGGAGGCCTTGGATCTGGCGAATCTGGTGGCGGATCCACTGCGAATCGCAGCCGCCGCGGGCGGCGGGGTCACGGTGGACGCGCTGCGGCCGCGACCGGGCGCGACACCGGGTCTGGTGGCCTTGGCGCTCACGGATACCGTTGCGGATGAACGGGTTTGGGTGGCAGAGCGGATCAAGGCCGAATGGGAGGCGGCGGCGGACGCGGGGTCGGAGCCACCCACCTCGGCGGTACTGGTGCGGCGCAATGCCGATGCCGCACCGCTGGCCGAAGCCCTGCGCGAGCAGGGTCTGCCGGTGGAGATCGTCGGCCTGGGCGGGCTGCTGCACACCCCCGAGGTCGCCGATATCGTTGCGACACTGCGCTTGATCGCCGATCCCGCCGCCGGTGGCGCGGCGATGCGCATTCTCACCGGGGCCCGCTGGCGCATCGGCGTCGCCGATATCGCCGCACTGTCCCGGCGGGCCCGCGAGCTCTCCATTCGCCGGCCGCCCGGCCAATCGACGGATATCACCGATACGGCCGGGCTGGACGCGGCCCTGCGGGAAGTCGCCCCGGAGCCCGCCGAACGCGCGGGACTGGGCGATGCCATCGCTGATCCCGGTGCGGCAGAACAGTATTCGGCGACCGGATATGCGCGCATCGTGGTGCTCGGCCAAGAACTCGGCGCTTTGCGTGAGCGCGGCGGACAACCCCTCGCCGAACTGGTCGCCGATGTGGAACGCACCATCGGCGTCGGCGTGGAGACCCAGGCTCGGCGGGCCGTCGCAGCGGCCGGGCGCGAACATCTCGACGCCTTCGCCGATGTGGTCGCCGGCTACTCGGCCGACCATCGCTCCTCCCTCAGCGGCCTGCTCGACTTCCTGTCCGCCGCAGAAGAAGTCGAGAACGGTCTGGAGCCCGGCGAAGTCGAAGTGGCACACGATCGGGTGCAGGTGCTCACCGTGCACGCCGCCAAGGGCCTGGAGTGGGAGGTGGTGGCCGTCCCGCACGTGGTCGACGGCACCTTCCCCTCGGGCACCGGCACCACCACCTGGATGGGCGCACTCGCCGAACTCCCCACCCACCTGCGCGGCGACCGGCGATCCGAGGGTGCGGGCGACGGCGTGCCCGTCCTGAATCTCGACGATATCTACGATCGCTCCGACCTGGAACGCGCGCTCGACTCGCACAAGAAGGCCCTCGCCCGCCGCCGTCTGGACGAGGACCGCCGCCTGTTCTATGTGGCCCTCACCCGCACCGAACGCGCGCTCTTCGTCTCCGCCCACCACTGGGCGGAGACCGGCGCGAAACCCAAGGGCCCCTCCGATTTCCTGCTCGAACTGAAGCAGGCCACCGAAACCCCCGGCTCCGCCCTCTCCCGTGGTGTGCGCATCGACCGCTGGGATGATCCGCCCCTGCCCGATACCGCCAACCCCTTCACCGACAACCCGCTCACCGCCTCCTGGCCGCGCGATCCGCTCGGCGCCCGCCGCGAATCTGTGGAGGAGGGTGCGGCGCTGGTCAAGACGGCTCTCACCACACTGCATGTCGAATCCCAGCCCGAGCAGATCGAATTCGACTTCGGCCTGACCGACTCGGCCGACGACGTACCGGCCGAATTCGACAGCGACGCAGCGGATTCAGCCGACGAGCCGGACTTCGACGATCCCGAGGGCTGGGCATCGGACGTGGACGCCCTGATCGCCGAGCATCTCGCCGCCGATCAAGCGATCCGCGAGGTCGAACTCCCCGGCCAGCTCGCCGCCACCGCCCTGGTGGATCTGCGTGCCGATCCCGCCAAACTCGCTGCCCGCCTGCGCCGTCCGCTGCCGTACCCGCCGAGTCCGTTCACCCGCCGCGGCACCGCCTTCCACGCCTGGCTGCAACGCTGGTTCGGCGCGGGCCGGTTGCTCGGCTTCGACGAACTCCCCGGCGCGGCCGATACCTCCGACAATGACGCCGAACTCGTCCGGCTGCAGGAGGCCTTCCTCGCCTCCCAGTGGGCCGACCGCAATCCGATCGAGGTCGAGGTCTCCTTCGAAACCTCGCTGGCCGGCACCGTGATTCGCGGCCGCATGGATGCCGTCTTCCGGCAGCCCGACGGAACCTGGATCGTCGTCGACTGGAAGACCGGCGGTGAACCCACTGTCGCCGAGGAGGATTCGGTCGCCATCCAGCTCGCCGTCTACCGCCTCGCCTGGGCCCGCCTGGAGGCCGCCCGCACCGGCGCCCCCGAGGCCGACGTGCTCGCCCGCACCACCGCCGCTTTCCACTACGTCCGTACCCTCCGCACCATCGCCCCCGAACACCTCGCGGGCCCGGAGGAACTCGCGAATCTCATTACCACCGCGGCCCCGAGGCGAGTTGTCACCGAACCCGAGCCCGCCTCGAAACCGCGCAGCGCCCCCGGACGCCGCGGCGCCGACCCGGAGGCACTCCCGCACATGGACGTCGATTCGCTTCGACGCCAGCCGGATTCGTCACGGGTCCCCGATCCGGAACCCCCGCCGGACGAGAACTTCCCACCGGAATTCCCGTTCGAGGCGACCACCCCGGCACGCCCGGAGGCCGAATCCCCGCCCGACTTCGAGCCCCCGCCGGATCCGGAATCCCTGCCCCCGGAGCTGATTCGGTAGTGGCGACGCGCCCGCGACCGACACCCCGTTGCGGGCGGCGGGCAGGTACGCTCCGGACCTGTGCCGCAGGAAGACGTCCCCGAAATGGCTGGTGATTCGCGTGTTCGGTGATTCTTCGAGGGGTTTGGCTCATCTCACCGACCGCCCGGATTTCGCGCTGGTCGGCATTCTGCGAGTGCCTACAGCGCAGGCCAGCCCCTGGCAGGCGCTGGTGCGGCGACTGGGCATGGCGGTGCTGCTGCTGGCCGTCGCCACCGCGGTGGTGTACTTCGGCCGCGACGGCTATCACGACAATGCCCGCGAGCGCATGTCGCTGCTGGACTCCGCGTACTACGCGACGGTCTCGCTGTCGACCACCGGCTACGGCGACATCACACCGGTCACCCCCACCGCGCGGCTCATCAATATTCTCGTGGTCACCCCGCTGCGGATCCTCTTCCTCATCGTCTTGGTCGGCACCACGCTGGCCGTACTCACCGAACGATCCCGGCAGGCTTTCAAGATTCAGCGATGGAGGCACAGCGTGCGTAATCACACCGTGGTCGTCGGCTACGGCACCAAGGGCCGCACCGCGATCGATGCCATGCTCGGCGACGGCGTGCAGGCCTCCAATATCGTTGTCGTCGATACCGATCCCGTGGTGCTCGAGGCCGCCGCCAATGCCGGTCTGGTGACGGTGCTCGGCTCGGCCACCAGGTCCGATGTGCTGCACCTGGCGGGCGTCGCCCGCGCGTCCGCTGTGGTGGTCGCGGCCAATCGCGACGACACCGCCGTCCTGGTCACCCTCACCGCCCGCGAGATCAACCCGAAGGCGCGCATCTCCGCCGCCGTCCGCGAGGCCGAAAACACCCATCTGCTGCGCCAATCCGGCGCGGACTCGGTGGTGGTCTCCTCCGAAACCGCGGGCCGCCTGCTCGGCATCGCCACCACCACCCCCAGCGTCGTGGAAATGATCGAAGACCTGCTCACCCCCGAGGCCGGCTTCGCCATCTCCGAACGTGAGGTCGATCCCGAGGAAGTGGGCGGCTCACCCCGCCACCTCCGCGACATCGTCCTCGGCGTGGTCCGGGCCGGTGTCCTCATCCGCGTCGGCGATCCGGACACCGACGCCCTGGAAACCAGCGACAAACTCCTCTACCTGCGCCGCGTCCAATCCTGACCCCTGAGTTCGCGGCCCGCCCCGTTTTGGACTGCGGCTCCATAGACCTGCGCCTTGGAGCGGGGGAGCGAACGGCTCCATAGACCTGCGCCTTGGAGGAGCGGAGGGAGGGAAGAACGGGGTGACAGGGCCGCGAACCCGCCGCAGCGAAGCGGAGGCAAATAGGCACAGTGCAAGATAGACCCGTGTCTGGATTTCAGCTGAATGCGGTCCCGGTCCTTTCCCGTACCACCCTGAATCGCGCGGAGACCCTGCGCGCCGATGAGCAGGCCCTGAAAGAGGGCTGGGCGCAGGCGAAGCTGCTACGGATGAACAAACGCGGCCAGGTCCGCATCGACGAGGGTGCGGTCGTGCTGGAACCGGCCACCGCCCTCGCCCCCGAACCGGTCCCGGATGCGGTGTTCCTGGGTGTGGACGGCGATCTGCACCTGTGGGCGGTGCGCGACAACGACATCGAGGGCTCGCTCTCGGATCTGCGTGCCTACGGCGCCACCCTGGAGCTGGACGATTTCGGCACCGGTCTGCTCTCCACCGCCATCGCCCTGCTGAACTGGCATGACAAGGCCCGCTTCAGTGCCGCCGACGGCACCCCGACCACAGTCACCAGCGCCGGCTGGTCGCGCACCAGCGAATCCGGTAACGAAGAGTTCCCGCGCATCGACCCGGCCATCATCTGCCTCATTCACGACGGCGCCGACCGCGTCCTGCTCGGCCGTCAGCACACCTGGCCCGAGGGCCTGTTCTCGCTGCTGGCCGGTTTCGTGGAGGCCGGTGAATCGCTGGAACGCTGTGTCGAGCGCGAACTGCGCGAGGAGGTCGGCGTCGATGTCCGCGATATCACCTATCTGGGTAGCCAGCCGTGGCCGTTCCCGCGCTCGCTCATGCTCGGCTTCACCGCCGTCGCCGATCCGGAGCAGCCGCTGACCTTCCACGACGGCGAGATCGTCGAAGCGCACTGGTTCACCCGCGCCGAGGTCCGCGAGGCGCTCGCGGCCGGCGCCTGGGGCGGCGCGACGAAGACCGATGCGCGCCTGCTGCTGCCCGGCTCCATCTCCATTGCCCGCACGATTGTCGAATCCTGGGCTGCCGCAAGCTGACCCGGGACGAGAAGAAGCCGCACACCCCTCGGATGTGCGGCTTCTTCTTTTTCGGGGCGTCTCAGCTGATGCTGGCGAGAGCCTGCTTGACCTGCTTCAGGGTGGGGTTGGTGGCGGTCGAACCATCGCTGTACTTGATGGTCGGCACCACGTGGTTCCCATTGTTGACGCTGCCCACGAACTCGGCGGCATCCGGGTTCTCTTCGATATCGATCACCGTGTAGGTGATGCCGGACTCGTCGAGTTGGGTCCGGAGGCGTCGGCAGTAACCACACCAGGTGGTCGAGTACATGGTCAGGTCCGTTGCAGTCACGGACTGTGCAACACGGCCCCCGCTGATCGTGTTCCCTCGGCCGGCTGTGATCACGACCGGGGGTTGACAGAGATTTAGTATGCGCGCATACTAAATTCATGAACATCATCGCAGCAGCCACCGCCACTTCGACCGCCGCTCCCAGCGCCTTCTTCGAGAAGTGGGGGGATATGGCCACCTGGTCGGAGTGGAACCAGGACACCGAATGGGTGAAGCTCGACGGCCCGTTCGTCCAGAGCGCTACCGGCACCCTCAAGCCCAAGGGCGGACCCAAGGTTCCGTTCATCGTCGAAAAGCTCACCGATACCGAATTCGTCGATGTTTCCAAGCTCATCGGCGGCCGCCTCACCTTCGCCCACAAGGTCACCACCGGTGACCGCACCACCGTTTCCGTCACCGTCAGCATCGACGGCCCACTGCGCTGGTTCTGGACCAAGATCATGGGCGCCGATCTCGCCAAATCCGCTCAGCCCGACCTGGACGCGCTGGTCGTCGCGGCCGAGGCGGTGCGGGCATGAGCAAGTACTGGCTCGCCGTCGTCTCTCGTGATCACGTACAGCGCGGCGTGGAACTCGGTATCGCACAGGCCAATCACGGCAAACGCGCACCGGTGGAACGTATGCAGCCCGGCGACGGATTCGTCTACTACTCACCCCGCACCGGTATGCGCGAGGGTGAGGTGCTGAAGGCTTTCACCGCCCTCGGAATCATCGCCGACCAGCCCGTCTGGCAGGCCGAGGATCAGGGCGGCTGCTTCCGCCCCTGGCGGCGCGCGGTCGACTACGACCGCAGTGCCGAGCAGGTGCCGATCGATTCGCTGCGCGGCGAACTCGACCTGACCAGCACACCCAACTGGGGGATCGTGCTGCGGCGCGGACTGGTCGAACTGACCGCCCACGATTTCGCCGCCATCTCCCGCGCTATGGTCGGCGAGTGACGGCGCCCGGTGAGAACAGTGAACCCGCGCAATTGCTGCACTCCGATTTCGGCGCCGAGGGAAGTCCGGGCTTCTTGCTCTGGCAGGTGACCAACCGCTGGCAGGCCGCCCAGCGGGCAGCCCTGGACCCCTTCGATCTGACCCACGTCCAGTTCGTACTGCTGGCCGCGCTGACCTGGCTCACCGGCAATGCCGGCGGTGAGCCGGTTATGCAGCGCGATCTGGCCGCCCAGGCCGCGACCGACCCCATGATGACCTCGCAGGTGCTGCGCGTCCTGGAGAACAAGGGCCTGATCGAACGCCGCGGCCACCCGCACGACCGTCGCGCCAAATCCCTCGTGCCGACGGAAACCGGTGTGGCCCTGGTGAATCGGGCCATTGTCGCGGTCGAATCCTGTGACCGTGAGTTCTTCGCACCGCTTGGGGAGAACACCCCCGCCTTCACCGTCGCCTTGCGCCGACTTCGCGATCGAGGCTGAGTAATACGCCGAAATCACAAGGCGGCGTATAGGTTTCACGCCTCGGCAGCGCCGGGTTCGTCGCGCGACGGGCGGTGCGGACGGGCGGGACCGGTCCCCGTACGCCATTTGCCGTCGGTGTAGGTCTGCCACAGCAGTGACCAGACGATCAAAACGAGCACCCCGTACACCGCGCCGATCGGGCCGAGGTGCACGGCGAAGAAACCCAGCCCCACCGCGATCAGCATGCACGGCAGCGGATAGCCGAGGATGCTGCGCCAATCGGCACCACTGCGCAGGCCACTCATACCGGTGATCGCGAAATACGCTGCGGCGCCGCCGTACAGCACCCATCCGATGCCCGTCGTCACATGGCCGTCCGCATGCGCGATGGTCATTCCCAGACCCGCCGCCACCGTGGCGATCGCGCCGGTGACCCCGCAGTGCGTCGCCATAATGTGCTGCCATGGCACACCGCTGCCCGGATCCACGCCACTCATCAAGCGGGGGATCGCGCCGAACAGGAGGGTCAGCGCCCACAATCCCGCGAGAATCGCGAACGACCCGAAACCCAGCACGAGCACCCGCGCCGTCCAGGCCTCCGCGCCAACGGCGTCGATCACCGCGATGACGCCCTCACCGAGCACGATGATCACGTAGAGCCCGAGCCGTTCCCCGAAATGCTCCGGATCGGCATGCACCGCTTTGATTTTCGGCACCTCGATACCGTCGAAGCGATGTGACCTGCTCAGCCGCCAATCGAGCTTCTGCTGGGCCTGGGCCAGCATGCGCTCCCCGCTGACCGCGAACATCAGATACAGGTCGATCGTGAGCCCCACCGCCCACCACCAGTACTTCCCCGGTTCGCCCACCCACAGCGAGACGATCCACGGCAGTACCCCGACGGTCAGCTGCGCGACCGGCCAGTCGACCACGATGCGCCCGCGCCCCCAGATCTGCGCCGTGCACAGCCGCAGCACCACATACACCGCCGCGAAAGTGGTCGAATGCCGATCGGGCACACCAGCCACCGCCGCGGCCATCAAGCCGAGCCCCAGCATGGCCGCGAGCATCAGCCCCTGATGCGTGTGATCGCGAGCGACATCGCTGTACAGCGTGATGCACGCCCAGGCCGTCCAAAATGCCAGGTACAGGACCAGATACAGCGCGAACTCGCCGAGCGAGGGCCCACGATGCAGCAGATGCGTGAGCTGACTGATCCCCGCCACCGCGACCAGGTCGAAGAACAACTCCATCCAGGTCGCATGCCGATCATGCGCAGTTGTGCCCTCAGCGGGTGCGTTATTCGCCACGCGGGCACGCTAACCCGAGACCTGTCCGCCCGCCGTTAAGCCGCGCGCCGCCACCGCACGGCAATGGCCGCTGGCACAGCAGAATCCGGGCCGCCCATCGACGAGCACGGCATCACACGGCTTCCGGGTATCCGCTGCCGACAGAGATCGCACTGTCGGAGACGCATCGCAGGCAGCGCTGTGCGCGGGCCGCCTGGACCGCAACTCAGTCCGATGACGTTGCATCGGCCCTGCCGCATTGTCCCGGGGTTATGTCTCGGGCGCTGCGGCCACTCGGCTGGATCGGATTGTCGGTGGGTGCGCGGCGTCGATTCGGGGGTGGGTCGGGCAACGGGCGGGCGGGTTGTCGGACGGCACTGTCATGATGGTGCGCGTGACTGCCGCCGCAACCCAGCAGGCCAAACTCCGGCTCGACGAACTCGATGCCGAGCAGGCGGCCGCTGTGCGCGCGCCGCGCGGGCCGGTATGCGTGCTGGCGGGAGCGGGCACGGGCAAGACCCGGACCATCACCCATCGCATTGCGCATCTGGTGTCCGCCGGGCATGTGCGCTCGGATCAGGTGCTGGCGGTGACCTTCACGGCCCGGGCCGCGGGGGAGCTGCGCAACCGGCTGCGCGCGCTCGGGCTGGGCGGTGACGCCGGTCAGGTACAGGCCCGCACCTTCCACGCCGCCGCGCTACGGCAGCTGCGCTACTTCTGGCCGCAGGTGGTCGGCGATGTGCCGTGGAAGCTGCTCGACCGCAAGTTCCCGGTGGTCGCCCAGGCCGCGGGCCGGGCCGGGCTGGGCACCGACACCGAGACCCTGCGCGATCTGACCAGCGAAATCGAATGGGCCAAGGGCTCACTCATCGCACCGGAGGATTACGCCGCCGCGGTGGCGCGGCTACAACGCGACGCCCCCTTCGAGGCGTCGAAGGTCGCGGCCGTCTACGCCGGCTACGAATCGGCCAAGGCGACTTCGGGCGGCATCCTGCTGGACTTCGACGATCTGCTGCTGCACACCGCCGCCGCGCTCGAGGATTACGCCTCGGTCGCCGAGGAGTTCCGGGGCCGCTACCGCAGCTTCGTCGTCGACGAATATCAGGACGTCACGCCGCTGCAGCAGCGTGTGCTCGACGCCTGGCTCGGCGATCGCGACGATCTGACCGTGGTCGGCGACGCCAACCAGACCATCTACTCCTTCACCGGCGCCAGCCCGACCTTCCTGCTGGACTTCTCCCGCCGCTTCCCCGACGCCACGGTCATCCGGCTGGAACGCGACTACCGCTCCACTCCACAGGTCGTCTCGCTGGCCAATCGGGTGATCGGGGCCGCGCGCGGCCGCATTGCCGGAACTCGGTTGCAATTGATCGGCCAGCGGCCCGAAGGCCCCGAACCCGGCTTTGCTGAATACGACGACGAGCCCGCCGAGGCCGCCGCCGCCGCGAAAGCCATTGCGGCCCTGCTCGAGAAGGGCACCCCGGCTTCCGAGGTCGCCATCCTCTACCGCATCAATGCCCAGTCCGAGGCGTACGAGCAGGCGCTCACCGAGGCGGGCATCCCGTATCAGGTGCGTGGTGGCGAAGGCTTCTTCAATCGCCCCGACGTCCGCCAGGCCGTGCAGGCGCTGCGCCAGGCCGGCGCTCGCGACTATCTGCCCGATGCCCGCGGCCCCGAACTGGTCACCCTGGTGCGTGCCGTACTGGCCCGCCTCGGCCTCACCAATGAGGAACCCGTCGGTGTCCAGGCCCGCGAACGCTGGTCCGCGCTGGTGGCGCTGGTGGCGCTCACCGAGGAACTGGCCGGCCACGAACCCGAACTCGATCTGCCCGCCCTGCTGCGCGAGCTCGCCGCCCGCGCCGAGGCCCGCCACCCACCGACCGTGCAGGGCGTCACCCTGGCCTCGCTGCACGCGGCCAAGGGTCTGGAGTGGGATGCGGTCTTCCTGGTCGGCCTGGCCGACGGCACCCTGCCGATCCAGCATGTGCTCGGCCCCGACGGCGCGGTCTCCGACGAGGCCGCTCTCGAAGAAGAGCGCCGCCTGCTCTACGTCGGCGTCACCCGGGCCCGGGTGCACCTCCAATTGTCCTGGGCGCTGGCACGTTCCGAGGGTGGTCGCAAGGTGCGCCGCCGCTCCCGCTTCCTCAACGGCCTGGTCCCCGACGATTCGCCGGCCTCCCGCATCGCCCAGCACCCCACCGATCGCCGGGGCCCCAAGCGCGTACACCCGACCTGCCGGGTCTGCGGCCGCCCGCTGCTCAATACCCAGGCGACCATGCTCGGCCGCTGCGCGCGCTGCCCCGCGGATATCGACACCGAACTCCTCACCGCCCTCAAGGAGTGGCGCAAGGAGAAGGCGGACGAGCTCTCGCTGCCGCACTTCGTCGTCTTCAGCGATACGACCCTCACCGCCATCGCCGAACAGCGCCCCGCAGACGACGGGGCCCTGGTCTCCATCCCCGGCATCGGCGCCAAGAAGCTACAGACCTACGGCGCGGACGTCCTGGCCATCATTCGGGCCCGCAGTCAGAGCTGAGCGCAAGCCCGCAAAACTGCTGGTCAAAAATAAGTTGTGTGCATCCGTATATGTACCTAATGTGGTTCGCATGCACCCGGGAGGACATCCCGGCGCGCATGCGACATTTATCGGCTACGAGCGCAGGACGGGAGGCAACAAGAACATGAACAGCATCGTGAACATCACCGCTACCGGTTCCACCGGCTATTTGGCGACGACTCCGGTCGTCTCCGTCATGTCGGCCTCCCGGGGGATCCTCGCTGTGCAGGGGATTCGTCTGTCCGGCCGTAGTGGCGATCTTGGTCTTCAGGGTTTTGCAACCAAAACCCAAGCGGCACAGACGATCGTCATGAAGCAGGACAAGCCCAGCGGTGGCTGGCACCCGGTAGTCGCAGCAGCGGCTCCCGGCATGCACGCAGTCGAGTCGGGAATCAACCCGGCGAATCTGCGGCCAGCCCGCCTCCGCGATATCCACCTAGCGACCGTGATCAGGAGTCGACACCGAAGTCGACTCGGGTAGGGGACAACCCCCAGACCTCCTGGCCACGGATCGCTTCCAAGCGAAACCGTGGCCATAGTTTTATCGGCCTCCAGCCACGGCACCGGTTTCGCGGAATACAACGCAACGTCTTCCACAAGACGACCGCTGCACGAGCTGAAGGAGAACGACGTGTCCACCACGGTTATCCGTGACCGCGTGACATGCCGCAATAACGTGGCCTCGACCCCCCGTATCCGCCGGGGCGTCACCATGACCCTGCCTTGTCGAGACGGTAACCCCGATCTCTGGTTCGCCGAGAACCCTGCCCAGTTGGAAGAGGCGAAGGTGCTGTGCGCCAGCTGCCCGATCCGGCAGGGTTGCCTGTCCGCCGCCATCGATCGCGCCGAGCCCTGGGGAGTGTGGGGCGGCGAGATCTTCGACCAGGGTGCGGTCATTGCCCGCAAGCGCCCGCGTGGTCGCCCGCGCAAGGTCGCGGTGGCATGACAGGCCTGACGGCCGGGGGTGAAAAAGAACGCATACGACCCGCTTACTTCTCGGTAAGCGGGTCGCTTTGCGTCCAGGGTCTGAAAGCCGCTGTGCAGCGTGGTATTTCAGGCGGTGCGGTATTTCAGGCGGTGTGGTATTTCAGCTCGCGGTGCGGTATTCCTTGTAGCCGGGGACCCAATCCTGCATGAGCTTCATGAAGGGCAGTTCGGCATCGAGCTGGGCGCAGATGCCGATGGATCCGCCGAGCACCCGGAAGATCATTATGTACTCGGCCGGGAGTTGCAGGGCGCGAGCGGTTTTCATCATGTCTTGATTGGTGAGATCGGTGGCCTTACCCGCCACGCGCTGCATCCACTTGCGGGTGAAGTGGAAGGTCTCGGTCTTGATGGGGTCGGTGAAGGGTCGCAGGTAATCCTGGATTTCCTGGTGGCTCACCGTTTTTCCGGGGATGACCCAGCCATTGGTGGTCATCAGCTCGGTCAGTTCGTCGAAGCGCTCCTCGACGGCCAGCGCGACCATCTGGCCCAGGATGGGCGGGAACCCATTGGGCAGTGGTGCGCAGGCGCCGTAGTCGATGACGGCGAGGCGGCCGTCCGGCATGACCATGAAATTGCCGGGGTGCGGGTCGGCGTGCAGCAGCCCCGCGATTGCCGGTGAGGAGAAATGGAATTCGCCCATCAGCGCGGCGACGCTATTGCGCTGCTCCAGCGTGCCCGCCGGGTCCTCCATACCGTGAGAGATGACCTTGGAGACCGGCGTGGCATTGTCCAGCCACTCGGTGACGATCACCTTGGGGGCGCTGGCCACCACCTTCGGCACCAGGAAGCGCGGGTGGCCCTCGAAGGCCTTGGCGAACTGGCGCTGGTGCCCGCCCTCGATGCGATAGTCGAGTTCTTCCTCGGTGCGCTCGCTGATTTCGGCGAGGATCGGCTTCACATCGGCGCCGGGAATGATCGCGCCCATCATGCCGGCCATGCGGTTGAGGGTCTTGAGGTCGGCGCGCAGGGCTTCATCGGCGCCCGGGTACTGCACCTTCACCGCGACAATGCGCCCATCGGACCATTCGGCCTTGTGCACCTGTCCGATACTGGCCGAGGCGGTGGGATTATCGTCGAATTCCCGGAAGCGTTGCCGCCAGCCGGTTCCGAGTTGCTGGTCGAGTTGACGGTGGACGGCGGCGGTCGGCATAGGCGGGGCCGCTGACTGCAACTTGGTGAGGGCTTCGCGGTAGTGCTCGCCGAACTCTTCGGGTACGGCTGCTTCGAACACGGACAGCGCCTGCCCGAATTTCATCGCCCCACCCTTGAGCTCGCCCAGCACCGCGAACAGTTGTTCGGCGGCCTTCTGGTTGAGTTCCGCATTGATTTCCTGCTTATCGCCCCCGGCCAGTTTGCGGCCGAACCCCACGGCCGCTCGCCCTGCGATGCCGAGTGGAATCTTCGCCAACTTGGCATTGCGGGAAGAGCGCTTGCTCACAATCTCTGACACGCTCCCATCATGCCGATGTCCCAGACGGTTCGCCATGGGAATCAGCTGTAATCGCGGGTCCAGGGCATTAGTGGGATCCGTCACAGCAACTCCGCTCGGCTATTGCCGTACACCCCGGGATCAGCGTCGGCCGAGCGCATTTCGGCTGCGGCGGACTCTCCGGCAGCTTCCTGGACACCTTCGGCAGCATCGGTGCAACCGCAGTGCGGGTGGACCGACCAGGGCCGGAACTCGAGGTGGTGCGAGTCCAGATCCAGTTCCAGCGTCGAGTTCAGGGTGGCCGGCGCCTGATCGTCGCGGCCGTACGCAATGGTCTCGACCTCACCGAGCGCCAAGGCCGCGGTAGCCGCTATACCGGCGGGGGAGAGGTAGCCCACGCGCCCAAGTAATTGAGCACACAGATGCGGCCAGTCCGGATCATGATCACAACGGTGCAGATCGGCGCAGCGCAGGCAGCTGGTCGCACCCGGCAGCACCAGCGGGCCGATAACACCGCGCCCGTCGCGAATGCGCACCTGCAGATGCGGAATGCGGCGTCGCATGAGCTCGGCGACCAGCGCCGGATCGGGTACCAGCGCATCGGCCAGCACCACGAGATCGGGATGCACGGTGCGCTGCGTGGCAGCGTGGCCGGGCGCGGAATGGCTGGGCTGCAAGCCGATTCGGCGCAGACCCTCGATCAACGCGTCCGACAGCGGCCCGCGCCCGTGCACCCGCACATTGCGTAATCGCGAACCGGCGTCCTCCCGGGCCAGTAGCCCGGCGGCGGCCATCTCGTCCAGCAGCGTCCGCGTGGCCCCGGCGTCGAACCCCAATTCCCCGGCATGCGAAAGAATCTCGGATCGGGTGCGCACCCCGTCCAGCAGCCGCAGTAGCGCGGGCACGGCCTCCGCGGGGCCCGGCGGTCGCAGCACGACAGCATGCCCGGGATCCCAGCCCAACTGCACCAACCCATTACACCGCCGCAGCACCGCGATTCGCGGATGCAGCATCGGCCCGTGCGTACGTGGCAGCGTCGTCATAACAGCAGTGTGCGCCGCCCCGTAAACGAAATAACTCGTGAAAACGCTTAACCACCAGCGCTTTCACGAGTTATCCACAAGTAGCTCGAACGGGATTGCGCACCCGGCGTGCATCGCGCGCGGTCACTCACGCCCCGTCATCCCGGCACGCTTTTGGCCGGGATCCACGCCTGTAGTGCCTCAACGGCCGCAGTGGATTCCGGCCAAAAGCACGCCGGAATGACGAAGGCGCTCAGGAGGCCGGCTTGTCGCCTTCGTCCTCGTCGTCGGGCTTGTCGCCCGACTCCGTCTTGTCGCCCTCGGCCTTGTCCATGGACTCCTTGGCCGCGCGCTCGCGGGCCTCGGTCTCGGCCAGCTGCGCCATCGGATCGTCGAAAGCTGTGGTCCCGCCGCCCAGCACCGTATCGATGAAGCCGGCCGGTGCGTCCAGATCGGAGGAGTCGGGCAGCAGATCCGGGTGCGCCCAGATGCCGTCGCGCTTCTCGACACCGGCGTCGGTGGTCAGTCGCCGCCACAGTGTGGCCGCCTCGCGCACCTTGCGCGGCCGCAATTCCAGCCCGACCAGGGTGGCGAAGGTCTGCTCCGCCGGACCACCGGTCGCCCGGCGGCGGCGCAGCGTTTCAGCGAGCGCGCCCGCGCCCGGCAGTCGATCGCCGACCGCATCGGTCACCACGGTCTCCACCCAGCCCTCGATGAGGGCGAGCAGCGTCTCCAGGCGATCGAGCGCGGCCTGCTGCTCGGGCGTGGTCTGCGGCTCGAAGGTGCCCTGTGCGAGCAGCTCCTCCAGCTTCGACGGATCCTGCGCCAGCGTCATGGGGTCGAGCCCCGCCGCGGCCTGCTCGATGGCCGAGAAATCCATCTTGATGCCGCGTGCGTATTCCTCGACCGCGCCCAGCACCTGCTGCCGCAGCCACGACACATGCGCGAAGAGGCGCTGATGCGCGGCCTCGCGGGCGGCGAGGTAGACCAGGATCTCGCTCTCCGGCTGCTCCAGCCCGGCACTGAATTCGGCAATGGCCGTGGGCAGCAGCGCCGCGGTGCCGTCGGGGCCGAGCGGCAGGCCGATATCGGTGGAGGTCAGTACCTCCTTGGCGAGCTGGCCCAGTGCGGAGCCCAGCTGCGAACCGAAGGCGAGCCCGCCCATCTGGCCGAGCATGCCCATCATGGGCGCCGCGAATTCCTTGGCCTCGGCGGGCAGGGTCGCGGTCCACATGCCGGAAACCTGTTCGGCCACCGGATCGCAGAGCCGCTTCCAGGTGGGCAGCGTCTCCTCGATCCAGTCGTTGGCTGTCCAGGCGACGGTCTTGGTGGCGCCCGCGGGCAGTGTGGTCACCGGATCCAGCCACAGTTCGGCGAGATGCGCGGCATCGGCGACGGCACGCTGGGCGCCGGCGGTGACGGGCGTGACACTCGAACCGAGCTGCTGGCGGGCCAATCGCTTGGCGAGGTCGTAGTTGACCGGACCGGATTGGCCGCCCGGCTGACTCATGCTGGTGAACATCTGACCCAGCTGACTCAGCATCTGCCCCAGTTGCGAGGGATCGAATCCGCCGCCACCCGGACCACCGAATCCGAACGGGTTGTTCGCACCAGAACCGCTGGACTCGTCACCGGGCTTGCGCTCCGGGTCGTCGTCACGATTCGAGAATCCGAACGGAATGTCACTCATACCTACTACGGTACTGGAGCCGCGGGTGGGGCGAACCGCAGAGCGGAGCGCGGCATTCGAGTGCATCACCAGTACCCTTGGCCGCGTGAACCGTCGGATATTCACCCTGCTCGCTGCCTTGATCCCGATTCTGGCGCTCGGGATCGTGGGCAGCGTCGTCACCGTCCCGTTCGTGGCGCTCGGACCTGGTCCGACATTCAATACGCTGGGCGAGGTGAGTGGAAAACAGGTGGTAGAGGTGCGTGGCGCGCCCCTGGACCCGACCACCGGCAATCTGAATATGACGACGGTCTCCGTTCGCGACCAGCTGAATATCTTCGAGGCATTCGGCCTCTGGGTAGATGGTCAGCACGGTCTGGTTCCGCGTGCCGAGGTGTATCCGCCCGGGGTGTCGCGTGACGAGATAGACAAAAGCAATCAGCAGGACTTCAAGGACTCCGAAGACAATGCCGAATTGGCCGCATTGCATTTCTTGAAGATGCCGACGGTGGTGCGCTTGCGCGCGGTTACCGAGGACGGGCCCGCCAAGGATGTGTTGCGCAAGGGCGACGAATTGGTGAGTGTCGCCGGTAAGCCGATCACGACCTCCAAGGATGTGGTGTCCGCGGTATCGGGCGCCAAGCCCGGGAGTGCGATTCCGGTGGTGTTCCGCCGCGACGGGGCCGAGCAGAGCGCCGAGATAACTCTCGGGGCGCGCCCGGACGATTCCAGCAAGGGCTACCTCGGCATCACGCCGGGTGAATATGCCAGCGGCACGCTCGAGGCCGACTTCAACCTCGCCGAGATCGGTGGTCCGTCCGCGGGCCTCATGTTCACCCTCGCCCTCATCGACAAGCTCACGCCCGGTGAGTTGAGCGGCGGCAAGTTCGTCGCGGGCACCGGCACCATCGACCCCGACGGCAAGGTCGGCCCGATCGGCGGGATCCAGTACAAGATGATCGCCGCCCGCGAGGCGGGCGCGGAGACCTTCCTGGTCCCCGCCGCCAACTGCAGCGAGGCGGCGCAGCGCACCCCCGACGGCCTGCGCCTGGTCAAGGTCGAAAACCTCGCCGTCGCAGTCCAATCCCTGGACGACATCAATGCCGGCAAGGACGTCCCCAGCTGCAGCTAGGCACAGCTGTCTCGAAACAAGAATCGCGCCCGCTGCCGGATGGCAGCGGGCGCGATTGCTTTCGGTCTTCGACTGCTGTCAGTCCTCGGGCTCGTTGTCCAGTGTCTGCCGCACGGCATCGACCAGGTTCGGCGCGAGGTTCGGCGCGGTGCGGAGCTCGAGATCGCCGAACGGGTCTTCCTCGTGTTCGGCGGGCCGCACCTGCAGCAGCGACAGTGAGGTGCCGTCGCGGAGCACGCCGACGAACAGACGTGCGTCGCGGCGCTCCGGGTGTGTCACCGCGGCCTGCCTTCCGGCGGAGTCGGCGGCGTCGGGATCGGCGAGCAACGGTGCGATGGCATCGTCCAGGGTCTGCTCGGCGTCCGGCGGCAGTACCACGATCTGCTGCACCAGTACGCAGCCTTCGACGGCCTGCGGCCAGCTGGTGGTGGCGAGGAATTCGTCGAGCGCGCGCGGATGGTCGCCGTTGATGTCCTCCGGGAACGGTTCCTGCGCAATGGGAGTCAGGGCGTCTTCGGAGTCGACCTGATCCAGCAGCGAAGGTTCGGCGGCTACCAGGTCGACCGTCGGTACCAGCGCGAACATCTGCGGCGGGCGGTCCCAGCCTTCGCCGTCGGCGTACTCGGCGACTTCACGGATGCACCGGTACAGGGCGGATGCGGCCCACTGCTCAGGGTTCACCCGACAATCCTCGCATCGGCTTCCGAGAGTCTCGAGTGCGGGTGTTGGGCGGGAACGGGGGCGATTTACGTAGAGTGGGGCGCGAACGGTCCCCCGGGACCAGCTCGCATCATCGGACTGCGGTGTACCGACCGGTATTTCCGGCGCGGGCCTGCCAGACCCTGGGAGAGTGGCATCGTGGGCATGCGCCCCCCGACAGGCTTACCTTCGCTGTCACGCCGCAGCCGAATACTGCTGGTGACAGCGCTGGCATTGGCTGCCTTGTTATTGGTCGGGCCTCGGCTCACCGACGCCTATACGAACTGGTTGTGGTTCGGGGAGGTCGGTTTCCGAGGTGTTTTCACTCGGGTGCTGCTGACCCGATTCCTCCTCTTCCTCGTGGTTGCACTGGTGGTCGGCGCGATCATCTGGTTGTCGCTGCTGCTGGCGTACCGGTCGCGTCCGGTGTTCGTGCCGGTGTCCGGACCCGGCGATCCGATCGCGCGTTATCGCACCACCGTCATGGGCCGATTGCGCCTGTTCGGCATCGGGATTCCATTGCTGATCGGTCTGCTGTCGGGTCTGGTGGCGCAGTCGAGCTGGGCGACGGTGCAGCTGTTCCTGCACGGCGGCAAGTTCGGTGTGCAGGATCCGCAGTTCCATCTGGACATCGGCTTCTACACGTTCGATCTGCCGTTCTATCGCATGGTGCTGAACTGGCTGTTCGTTGCCGTGGTGATCGCGTTCTTCGCGAATCTGGTGACGCACTACGTGTTCGGCGGTCTGCGCCTGGCTGGTCGCGAGGGCACGCTGAGCACGGCGGCGCGCGTTCAGCTGGCGGTGCTGGCGGGACTCTTCGTGCTGCTCAAGGCGATTGCGTACTGGTTCGACCGGTATGCGTTGCTGTCGAGCACCCGTAAGGAACCGACCTTCAGCGGTGGTTCCTACACCGATATCAATGCTGTGTTGCCCGCCAAGCTGATCCTGCTGTCCATCGCGGTGATCTGTGCGCTCGCGTTCTTCGCCGGAGTGGTGCTGCGCGACTTGCGGATTCCGGCCATGGCGGCGGCGCTGCTGGTGCTGTCCTCGCTACTGGTCGGCGCGGTGTGGCCGCTGCTGGTGGAGCAGTTCTCGGTGCGCCCGAATGCGGCCACCAAGGAGAGCGCGTATATCCAGCGCAATATCGCGGCCACCCGTGATGCGTATGGACTCACGCCGGACAAGGTGGAGTACTCCGACTACGCGGGCGCGGCGACCAAGGATCCGGTGACGGTCCCCGCTGACCAGTCGACCATCAAGAACATCCGTTTGCTGGACCCGAACCTGTTGACCCAGACCTTCATCCAGCGCAATCAGCAGCTGCAGAACTTCTACGGCTTCCCGGATCCGCTCGATATCGACCGCTACACCATCAATGGTCAAATGGGCGATTACATCGTGGCGGCCCGTGAACTGCAGCCGCAGAACCTGTCCGGCAACCAGACCGACTGGATCAACAAGCACACCGTCTACACGCACGGCAATGGCTTCGTGGCCTCTCCTGCGAACCAGGTGAATGTGGCTCCGCCCAAGGACACCGCGGCGGCGCAGGCGGCGGCGGGCAGTGACTCCGGCGGCGGCTACGGCTATCCGACGTTCAATATCGGTGACCTGTCCACGGTGAGTGA
>NZ_JAODNK010000057.1 GCF_025465275.1 Nocardia sp.
GGCGTGCCGCTCGGCGGGGTTCCGGGCGGATTGTCGAAGAGGGCGTCGTCCTCGAAGGTCACCGTCGAGGTGTGCTCGGTCTGCTGATACTGCTTTCCGGCCGCGACGAAGGTGTGGCCCATATCGGCGAGGATGTTGCGGTGCCGTTCGATCCGGTCTTTCAACTCGTTTACGAACTTGTTCCTGAACATCGTCCCCAGCCATATCCCCGAGAACACGGGGCTGGCAATGAGCGGGCACGCAACTCCGGTGTTGGCCCCGATCCAGTTCTGCACGCCGACAACGAGATTCAGCATGTCCTCGACGTGGCGGGCGCATTTCTCGGCGATCCCCGATTCGAGCATCAGCTGCCCGTTCCCGGCCGTGGCGGGCAGACTCGCCCAGGCCAGGTCGTCCGAGGTGTTCGGATCAGGTGCCATCTCACACTCCCACGTTCTTATCGATGAAAGTTTGTGCTGGTCAACGCAATTGGTCGAGCAGCTGCTCGATGCCGGCCAGCGCCGCATCCGGTCCCGGATAACGCGGCCGGTCGCCCAGGATCGGCGTGAACAGCGCGGTGACCATCCGCGCCACCTCCGCCACCGCCGCCCGGGCCGCCTCGGTCACCGCGTCGGCGATCTCGTCGTAGTCGAGATCGCCTATGCCGGAAGAGAATTTGAGGTCGATCAGGATGCCGTCCGCGTTCACCGCGACGAGAACGCGGCGGCCTTCGGCGGCGCCGGTGGCGAAGACCTTTGCCCGCTCGTCCTGCAGCCGCAGGATCTCGTCGGCATCGGCTACGCCCGGTGGCGAAAACACCGGCGCGGCGGCGAGTTCATCGTCCGTCCGCTCGCCGGGCGGGGTCAGCAGGGCCGGCGGCGGCGCCACCGGCTCGTCCTGGCGCGGCAGGTCACCGACCAGATCCGCGAGCTTGGGCAACCGCGCCTGCATTGCCCGCAGCGGTGCCAGCATCTCGTCGGCCTGGCGTTTGACCTCGAGCGCCGCCTGCTGGGCAGCCTGCACGGTGCCCCGGGCGATCCGGCCGTAGCCGAGCTCGTCGATGTCCTCGGCGTAGACGACTTCGGTCACCGCCCCGGAGGCATCGGCGACCACGGTGATCAGCCCCCGCTCGGCGGAGGCCGACGCCGTCAACGCCTGGTACCGGCGCCGCGCGTCGGTGAAGCCCGTGATGAGCCGGTGCACATCGTCGAGCACCTGTGCCACTTCGGTTTTCAGCCATTCGTTCGAGGCGCTACCGGCCATCGTCGTACACGCTCTCCCTGGCGATGCCGCGGCGGGACTCGTCCTCCCGCACCAGCAGCACCTCACCGCACTGCCGGTCGATCAGCTTGCACAGTCCCTCGGCATCGGTCGCGACGGCGGCCACCGGTGGTTCGAGGTCGATGACGTACCGCCCGTCACCGGGGTGGTCCTCCCAGAAGATCCCCTTGGTGACCTGTCCCCGCGGCCCGAAGCTGGAGTGGCCCTGGGTGATCAGGATGCTGCCGACGGTTCCCTTCGGCGCCGCCTGCCACTGCAGGCTCCGGGTGTCGACGTTCCGATCGTCGTCGTCATAGAGCGAGCTGCGACCGTGCCAGTGGTCGAACTCCTGCTCGCCGGGGCTCAATAGTTCCACTCGCGGCTGTGCGCCCGCCGCTACCGGCGGCAGCTTGTCCACGATCACGCGGGCCAGTGCGCCCGCATCGCACTCGGTGATCTCGAGCTGGTCGTGACTGTGCACCGACCGGCCGTGGAAGCCCTGGACAAGTACCGCACGGTCGCCGAAACGCTTGCCCGCCATCACTTTCCGTGCGACGAGGTCACCGGGAGCAGTGCGGTCGTCGGCATGGACGACAATCCGGACGTCGGCCCGCAGCGACTTCACCAGCGCGTCCGCCAGTTCCGGATCCCAGGTGGACTGCAGCTCGCCCCAGACCCGGGCCTTCTTGAACTGAAAGTCGTAATGCCCCCGAATATCGGAGAGAAAGGCGAACGGCCAGTTGTTCCTGCGGCCGACGAGCCGTTCCCGCATCACGAGGTATTCCAGGCCGCTGAGCTGCCAGGTGCGTTCCACTACTGCTCTCCCTCCACGGTGAGACCGGGGTTCCCGGTGGACGTTTCACCGACCGGCTCGGTACCGACCCTCGTGTTCGTGAAGTCCTCGAAGGTCTCCGACCGGCGAATTCCGGCCCGTATCTCGGGCAGCGGCTGCTCCGGCGTGCCGCCACCCGGGAAGAGCGCGAAGGACAACTCGACCGGTCCGGTGGCGCCCGGCGGCGCGAATTCGTCCTCGATCTCCTGCAGCTCCTCCGCGATGTGCTCGGCGGCATCGTCCATGGCCTGCTTCACCGTCTTGGAGCCGTCCTCGACGGCCTTCGCCAGCGCCTGCAACCCCGGGCCGAGCTGGGCGATGAGCTGATTGCCCAGCTGCACCAGCGTCGGGATGCCGGACGAAATCAGCTGCAGCACTTCGGAGAACAGGCTGAGCAGGTCCGATCCGGACAGTCCGCCGCTGGCGCCATTGCTGCCGGTACCGTTCGGCCCGGTGGGACCGCTGCCCTGGCCCGGGTGGCCCGTTCCGCCACTGGCGCCACCGTCGCCACTTCCGGAGCCGCCGTGCCCGCCACCGCTGCCGCCACCGCTGCCACCGCTGCCGGATCCGCTACCACTACCGTCGCCACCGCCGCCGCTGCCGCCGCCGGATTCGCCGCCACCGCTGCCCTTGCCACCGCCATCGCTGCTGCCACCGCCACCGGTGCTGCCGTCACCACCGCCGCCGCTGCCATTGCCGTCGTCGCCGTTTCCGCCGGTGCCGCCGCCCCCATTGCCACCGGTTCCGCCGCTACCGCTGCTACCGGTGATGTTGGGGTCGGTGAAGGCGGGAATCATCCCGGCCAGCAGTGCGATCCCGTCGACATAGCCCTTGGCGCCGCCGCTTTCATGACCGTCCCACCAGGTCCGGGCCGCGGCCAGATCCTTGTCCGCCGCAAAGTGATTGACGTCTTTGACGTTGTCGTTGCTGTCGAAGTGCATTTGGTCGTACCGGGGCAGATGCCCCCAGCAGTACAGGTTGAAGTCACCGGTATCGGCCAGGACCGTGGCCACCGCGAGCATCGCCTTCTGCAGGTCGGTTCCCGCGGTGATGTAGTTGTTGAGGAATTTGACCGCGCTCTCCGCGCCCGCGCCCTGCCAGTTCTCGTTCTTGAAAATCGCCTGGTTGTTTGTTCGGAACGTTTCGACGGCCTCACCCCAGGTCTGGCCGATTTGATGCCAGGTGCCGGCCAGATCCCAGATGTGCCCATCGGCCCGATCGAACATCGCGGAGATATTGGCGAAGTCCTTGAGCTGGAAGAAGCTGCCGCTTTCGATGGTCGGGCCGATGGCGTCCTTGGCTCTCGAATCGAACCCGACGCCCGAACCGCCTCCGCCGCTGAACGTTCCCTTCATCCACTCGCCCCCGGAGATCGGTCGGGACTGCGACATCGGACCGGTCGGGCCGCCCAGATCTTTCGCGCCGGGCGTGCTGAAGGTGACCGCGCTCTGGCCTTCGGCAGTGCTGTACTGCTTGTCCGCGTTGATGAACGTGTGGGCCATATCGGTGACGATCGTCTGATGTTTCTGCAAGACGCCCACGAGGTCGAGCGTGGAATTGTCACGAATCTTCTGAAACAGCATCCGCATGCTGCTCAGGTGGGTGGTCACGCCGTGGTTGTTGTACGTCCAGTAGCCGTCGCCGCCCGAGGATATGTACTGCGTCCACTCCAGGCCTTTGATGACGTTGATCAGACCCAGCACGATCGCCACCAGGTCCTCGCATTGTTTGTTGAGGTCCTGCAGGGCCTTGCTGTCGACATTGAGCAGTTTGAGGTTGCCGTGCTGGGCACTGTTCAACAGACCGGGCCACCCGGTTTGATTACTACCGGTCGCTCCCGAGGCCATCGTGCTCCTACCGTCAACTCCATTGCGCCGCCTCGCAGTTTCTAGCACCCCTCGCACCGAACAGGCGCCCGGCAGCGCAATGGCCGAACGGCCCGTACACCATCCGTTCACCGATGCCGGCGGTGAACGGTTAACCGCCGGTGACCAATCGACGGTCCGGACGAATCCGAAGTCGGAAAGCCGAACTCCGGCGTGCTTAGGTATCGGGCAGCGAGCGGAAGAGCGGTGGGTGAACGATGGGAGCGACCGGCAGCGACCGAACCGGCTGGCCTGGTCTACTGAACAGCGCCAAGCAGGGGAAGCTCGAGCTCCTCAATGTGGATAGCGGTGCGCTCCAGGCGCTCACCAGTCAATGCCAGGATCTGGTGGGAGTCGTTCTCGGCCTGATCGATGTCATCAACAAGGTCGACTGGACGCAGTACACATCGCCGGACGGATATTGGAAATACAACTGGCAGCGCGAGAGCCAGAACGTGACGACGACGTTGAGCAGCATGCGAATGCTGTTTCAGAAGATTCGTGACAACTCCACGCTCCAACTCGTCGACGTCCTGCGAAACCATCAGGCGGTCATCACCGATATGGCCAACACGTTCATCAACGCGGACAAGCAATACCGCGCGGCCGATGGTCAGAACGCCATCACCTTCAGCACGCCCGGCGCGAAAGATCTGGGCGGCCCGATGTCGCAGTCCCACTCCATCTCCGGCGGGAACTGGATGAAGGGCACCTTCGACGGCGGCGGCGGTTCGGGAGTCGGGTTCGACTCCCGAGCCAAGGATGCCATCGGCCCCACCATCGAAAGCGGCAGCTACTTCCAACTGCTGGACTTCGCGAATATCTCGGAAATGTTCGACAAGGCCGATGGGCACATCTGGGAGATGGCCGGCAGCTGGCATCAAATCGGCCAGACCTGGGGCGAGGCCGTCGAGACCTTCCGGACGAACAACCAGGCCATCTTCAAGAACGAGAACTGGCGGGGCGCCGGTGCCGGCAACGCGGTCACCTTCCTGAACAACTACATCACCTCGGCGACCGACCTGCAGAAGGCGATACTCGCGGTGTCCACGGTCCTGGCCGACACCGGTGACTTCAACCTGTACTGCTGGGGACACCTGCCCCGGCACAGCCAAATGCACTACAACGACGATGGATCCGTCAAAGACGTCAACAACTTTGCCGCGGACAAGGATCTGGCCGCCGCCCGGACCTGGTGGGACGGTCATGAAGGCGGCGGCGCCAAGGGCTACGTCGACGGAATCGCACTGCTCGCGGGCATGATCCCCGCCTTCACCGACCCGAACACCAGCGGTAGCAGCGGAAGTGGGGGCAGCGGCGGAGGAACTGGGGGCAACGACAGCGGCGGCGGAAACGGTGGGAGCGGCGGCGGAGATAGCGGCAGCGGCGGCGGTGCAACCGGCGGCGGTGGAAAGGGCAGCGGCGGCGGAGAAGGCAGCGGCGGTGGTGGAAAGGGCAGCGGGAAGACCAGCCCGTCCGGGGGCATGCCGAGCGCAAACCGCTCCTCGTGGAATCCCAGCGGCTCGCCCGGCCAAGTCGATCCCGCGGCCCTTTCCACCGGCCCGACCGGGCCCGCCAATCCGCTCAGCGGCGCGTCCGGAGCACTGTCGACACTGGCGAACATGTTGCAGCAGTTGGCTTCCGGAGCCACCGGCCCGCTCGGAGTCTCCGGCCCGTGGAATGCCTCCGGCCCCTGGGGCGCTACCGGTCCGGACGGCACCGGCCCGTTCGGATTCAACGTCGACCCGGCCGGACTGGGCGGCGGCGGTGCGGGCGGCGGCGGCCTCGCCGGGCTGAACCCATTGGAAGACAAGCTGTCTCCCCGCCCCAGCGCGCCCGGCACCAGCGCCCCGCCGCAGACCGACCCCTCCGTCACCCGGGCGGGCCCGGCCACCACATCCGCCATGCCGGCGGGCGGCATGCCCATGGGCGGTATGCCGATGGGCGGCGGCATGGGCGGCGCGCAGGCCGGTCAGCAGAAGGAGCGAAAACGCGCGGCCTACCTCGACGGCAAGGAGCATCTGGACGAAGCCGTCGGCGAGGATCCGCTGTCGGTCCGGCCCATCATCGACCGCTGAGGCAGCGCCGCACCGCCTTCCGATCCCCTTCGAGCCGAATGTGAGCCCTCCCATGCGTTTTCACATCGTCAACCTGCCGAATACGCAGACCACCAAGCACTATCAGCCGTGTGCCTACACCCAGAAGAACCGGCGCTTCGCCGACATGATGATGAACCTGGGCCACGAGGTGTTCCTGTACGGCGGCGAGGAGAACGATGCCGCCTGCACCGAATTCGTCACCATCGTGTCGAAGGCGGAGCAGGCCGAATGGTTCGGCGGCAACGACCTTTACAAGGAACTCAACAATCTCACCTGGAATCCCTACGATCCGCACTGGCTGACCACGAACGAGCGCGCCGTCACCGAGATCGCCAAGCGCAAGCAGGACCGTGACTTCATCGGGGTGCTCGGCGGCAGCTGTCAGAAACCGATCGCCGACACCTTCCCCGAGCTCATGACCGTCGAGTTCGGCATCGGCTACAGCGGGGTGTTCGCCAACTATCGCGTCTTCGAGAGCTACGCGTGGATGCACTCGGTCTACGGGGCGCGCACCACGGTGCCGGGCGTCATGAGTACGCGCGGCCAGTTCTTCGACGCCGTGATACCGAATTACTATGAGGTGGAGGACTTTCCGTTCTCCGCCGAGAAGGACGACTACTTTCTGTTCATCGGCCGCCTCGTCGAGGCGAAGGGCATCCAGGTCGCCATCGACACCTGTACCCGGCTCGGTGTGAAGCTGGTCGTCGCGGGCGCCGGGCAGGTGCCGGACTCCGACGTCGTCGAGTATGTCGGCGTGGTGGACCATGTCCGGCGCGGTGAGCTGATGAGCCGGGCCCGTGGGGTTTTCGTGCCCTCGCTGTATCTGGAGCCGTTCGGCGGTGTGCACGCCGAGGCGATGCTCTGCGGCACCCCGGTGATCACCACCGACTGGGGCGTATTCACCGAAACGGTGCAGCAGGGCGTGCAGGGCTTCCGCTGCCGCAACCTGCGCGAATTCTGTGACGCCGCAGACACCGTCGACAAGCTCGATTATCAGGGCATTCGCGATTACGCGATTTCCAAGTTCTCCACCGATGTCGTCGCCCCCCAATACGAGGCGTACTTCGAGCGCCTCCAAACCCTCTGGGGCGAAGGCTGGTACGCCGCGTAGGAAGGTTTGCCATGACGAAACGGAACCTGGTCGTCCTGCGCGCGGGCGACTCCTCGCTGCACGAGCAGTGGCTCGCCGGACCGCACCCGCGAAACTGGGATCTGGTCGTCAGCTACTTCGGTGACGATCCGCTGCGCTTTCGCGGCGACGATGTACCGCGGCTGGACCGGAAGGGCCCGAAATGGCCTGCGCTGCACCACGTCCTCACCGTCGACCTGGCCGAGGTGATCGACCGCTACGACTACGTCTGGCTCCCCGACGACGATCTGGCGACCGATACCGCGAGCATCAACGACCTGTTCGAATACAGTGCGCGCTACCGGCTTTCGCTCGCACAGCCCGCGCTCACCGAGGACAGCTATTTCTCCCATGAGATCACGCTGGTGGATCGCCGCTTCGAGTTGCGGTACACCGATTTCGTCGAGATCATGGCGCCCTGCTTCAGCCGGGAGTTCCTGACCCGCTACCTGCCGACCTTCGACAAGACCCAGACCGGTTGGGGCCTGGACCGGCACTGGCCGCGGTTCGCGCCCAACACCTCCGCGATCGCCATCGTCGACGCGGTCACGGTCCGGCACACCAGGCCGGTGGGCGGGCCGAATATGGCGGCGGCCCGGGCCACCGGGGTGAACCCCGACCTGGAGTATCGGAATTATCTTCTGACACACCAGATCTACGACCTCACAGCGCGGGTGCATCGGGGCATCGGCGCCACCGGTCACGTGCCGTCGAACGAACCGACGGCAGTCTGCGTCACCCTCGACGAACTGCGCCCGGACCTGTTCTCGTGGTTCCAATACCATTCGGCCCGAGCCGATCTGATCATCGCCTTCGCCGAGGATCCGGCCGTCCGAGCGGCGGTCGAGAAGCTCGCCACCGAGCACGCCATCCTACTGTGCGACAACGCCCCGATCGATACCGACGACACCGTCGATCAGGAGATCGCCAACATCGCCGCCGCCGTCGCGCACGCCCGCGCGGCCGAGATGGAATGGCTACTCCCCCTGGGTCCCGCCGAACTGTTCTACGACGACGGCAGGCGCCGCTGGCAGATCCCCGGAGCCGGTCAGGTGAGTTTCGTCGGCCACGAAGCCATCCCCGCGCCGCACCCGGTAACCGATCCGTTCGACACCTGCACCGTATTCCGAGTCAGCGGCCGTTCCCCGTTCCTGGACGCGCCGGCCACCCGCAGTGCCGTCCGCCTCACCCCCGCCGTCACCCCGCTGGACCGCCACACCTTCACCGGCTTCTCCGGTGCGTCCGGAATGGTCACCGCCCCCATGGTCCTGCACTACCCCTACCCGAGCTTCGAAAGTTGGCTGGCCCGAGCAGCACACGCCGCCGCATCCGGCGGCACCCTGGCCCGCCAATTCGCCCACTACTCCCGAGAACTCTTGCAGGTGGCGTTGGCCCACAGCCGCCTCGACGGCGCCCGCCACTGCTTCGACGCCGCAATCCCCTCGGACGGCATGGTCGACCGCATGGTCCGAGCGGGCGAACTGATGCGCGCGGATCCGATGCGAGCCCTGCCTGGCCCCGGACCCGCCCGAAGGTCTGTGCTGACAACACAATTCGCCTGATCGAAATGCATTTCAGCCGGTCGGCTGGGTCAGGAACGCGGCGATATACGAACTCGCGGACTCCGGGAGGCCACTGTTCTGCTTCTCGGCGGCGGTGACGACGTCGTAATGCCGGTATCCCGGAAGGTATTTCGCGTTGTACGGGAGCAGGCCGGCGAGCCCGGCGTTCTGGACCGGCGAGTCCCCGGACAACAGCGTCAGGTTCCGGCGCCCGGCGGGAGTGCTCTGCCAGCGGTCGCCGTGCAGCAGGAAGTTCAGGATGCCGCCCGAACGGTACTGCAACTTGGCGAGATCGCCGTCTCGGCCCAGCCCGAGAGCGAAGACCATATCGGTGATCAGCCGCAGCGAGGTGTACTCCTCGAAGTAGCTCACCGGCTGCCAGCCGGGGTTCATCGCGTGCGCGAATTGCCGGACGTCGGTGACCTCGTGATCACTATCGGTCGGCGGGCCCTGACCTACACCGGGTGCATCGATGCCAGAAGGCCAGACCTGGTCGTAGTTGCGCCAACCGCACAGCTGGTCGTGCGCGGCGGGCGTGTAGTTCTGCCCGTAGCCGACCCGCATGGGGATGATGAACAGCGTCGGACCCAGAATCGGCACGGAGGCAAGGCCATTGGGGACAGGGTAGGTCTTACCGGCCACCGGGCAGTCATAGAATCCGAGACCGGCCTGCAACACGTACTCGACGGAGTTCTGGTCGAAGTCCATTGCCAGCGCGGCGGTATTGGTCAGCCGGAAATCGTTCGGCAGGTTCGCGCCGGTGAACAGGTCCAGGTAATCCTTGCCGTAGAAGGCGCGCATCCACGGCTCGGTACGCAGATCGCGCGGTATCACGGTCTTCAGATCGCTCTCCGCATCCGGCTGCTGGTCGGCGGCCATCGCTGCCACCTCGTAGGCATGCAGGATCTCCGAGGCGGACAGGACCGGAAACTCTGCGATCGAAAGCCCGTTCTGCAGTACCGCATTGATCGCGTTCTTCACCACTCCCCCGGCGGCGGAGGCGAATTGGTCGAGCAGGCCGGTGCCGGACAGGCCGGCCGGATCGGTCATGGCAAAGCCGTCCTCGGGGACGATGCCGCCGCCACACAGACTGGATCCGGCGTAGTCGGTGGCGGCCGGATCACCCGCGAAGTTCCAGGCCATCATCGGCCCGGTCAGGAACGCCCCCAACGAGTGTCCGCCACAGAACATCTTGGTTCGCTGCCCCGTATCGGGCAGCAGATGTTCGATTACGGCACGCCAATCGTCGAGCACCAGCGACAGCCCGTACTCGCCGAGGAAGGCCAGATCCTGCGGGGTCTGATAGTGATAGGTCTGCCCGTTCACGGGTTTGTCGTGGAAGTAGTAATCGGCGGCGATATGGTAATCGCCCGCTTCCTGCGCGGCCTGCCATCCGGTGCGGTCCTCGGCGCAGCTCGAACGCCGCACCAGCGCAATGTATTCGACGTGTTTGCCCTGGGCGGCTGCCTTGCGAACCACCTGTGGGCCCTGGATATCGAGATTCGCCGCGCTGGAGAAGGTTCCGGGCTGCATGGTGAGCACCGCGTCGGCGTCCGCGGTGGCCGCGGGTCCCGAGGCCGACCGGTATCGCACATAGGAGATCCAGTCACACGCCTCCGGATGCGCCATCGTGGAGTACGGGCTCGGATAGTGCAGCCGGACATAGGTGGCCTGCACATCGTCCCCGAGCCCCGGATCTCCGGTGATCGGAGTGACGATCTCCTGGTCGGGCACGCCGAGGCGGACGGGTTCGGCCGTCGCGACTCCGAACGGCACCACCGCCGCGGCAATGCCGGCGATCGCTGCTACGACCAGACTTACGGCGCGGCGGGCGATCACCCGAGACTCCCGACGAACTGGGCCAGCTGCTGGCCGCTGTAGTCGGGCTGACCGTCGTTCTGGATCGCGGCGGCGCCGATAGTATCGATGTGGTCGTAGCCCGGCAGCGTCACCACGCGGGCGGAAGCCGGTGGCGGGAACAGGGTTCCGGCGCTGGGCTGCACCGGGCTGTCGCCGGCGAACGCCACGAAATTCGGCTTGATCCGGCTCATACCGTGATACTGCAAACCGGCCATTTCACCGCTGCGGGCGCCGCCGAATCCCGCGCCGATATCGACGACGAGCCGCAGCGGAAAGTAGGTCTCCCAGTACGCGTTCGGTGATCCGGTCGCCAGCTGGCGAGCGACGTCGCGAATATCGGCGACCTCGTGGCCGGGACTGGTGAAGGGCACCCCGCGCACATCATCGTAGTTTCTCCAGGTGTAGAGGGCCCCGCGATCGGTCGGTGCGACGCGCGTCTGATTTCCGGCGCTGAGCCGCAGATAACTGCCCAGCAGCGGCAATTCGGTGAGCTCTCCCGGGTTCGGGAAACTCTTGTTCTGCACCGGTCCGCCGTCCAGCGCGCCTACACCTTGCTGGAACAGCGCGAAGTTGCTCGAGTTGTTGTCGATCAGCACGCCGAGCAGCGCGGTATTGGTGAAGCGGTAGTCGCGGATGGTCCCCGCCCCGTGACCGCCATTGGTCGTGAACGCTGTCCAGGTGGGTGCGAAGAGATAGTTCAGCGTCGCATCGATATCGAAATCGCGGGGAACGTGCGCCAGCAACTGACTCTCGCCGCCAGGATCGAGATGCGCCGCCAGCCCGGCCAGCCGCAGCAGCATGAAGGCTTTCGTCCCCAGTACCGGGACCGGGCCGAAGATGCGCGGCATCACCCCAGCGCGAAAACCGGCCTGCACCAATCCTTCCGTCGGGCCGACGATGGCATCGGTCAGCGCGTGCAGGACCGGAGTGTTCTGAATCGCCACCGGATCCGAGGAGATCATCGAGTCCTGGGCCGCGAAGGCTGCGCACTGGTCCGCACCTGGGGCGCCGTCGAAATTCCAGTCCGAGAAGAAGCCGGTGACCAAGCCGCCGAGCGATATCCCGGTGCACACGAACTTCTGCTGGCGACGCGCCTGATCGGGGATCTCGTGCAGCATGATTTCGTACTGGTCGCGCACGACCCGTTCCAGGCCCATGAAGTCCAGCACCGGCAGATCCGCGGAGGCCTTGAAGCCCGGGAAGCTTTGCCCGTCAATCGGTGTGCCATTGAAGTAGTAGTCGACGGCGTCGAGATAATTGCCGGTCTTCAGGGCGTAATCGAAGCCGGTCGTCTCGTCCAGGCAGGCGCTGCGGCGCGCCAGCGCCCAGAACTCGATGTGCTGTCCCATCGTCCGGGCCGAGTGCACCGTATTGAATGCGGCGCTATCGGAATTAGCTGTGCCACCACCCAATCCCTGCTGCTGGATGACTACGTGGTCGGCATCAGCGGAGTTCTCCGGACCGTCCACGGATCGGTAGCGCACAAAACCCACACGGTCGCAGCCTGCCGGATGCGCGGGCGCGTCGGCCGGGAGCGGCAAGGCCAAACTCACGTAGGAGACGGCGATCCCATTGCGGGTCGACAGCTCCTGCTCCTGCCGGTCCGACGCCGCACTCTCCGGGGCCGCGGCCGCCGGGCCTGCGGTGGTGAAGGTCGTCGCGACGAGTGTGGCAAGGGCCAGCGCCCCGATCCAGCGGTGCCCCAGGGCGGCACGGGCCTTCGGGCGAACAACGATGTTCATGCGCAGAACGATTCCAGTGCCGCCCGACCAGCGTCTATCCGCAAAACGACAGGAACCGGCAGCATCGGTTGGCAATGTGCACAGAAGCGACGCGGGCCGCCGCGCCGGAACTACCTGCCGGCGACGGCGAATCCGGGATAGTGGCGGGCGGCGTCCCGGGCGGGTTGGAGGAGTTCGGCCGGGCCGGAGAGGGTCCAGATGATGGTGCGATTGCCTGCGGGGTAGTCGGCGAATTGTTTCCAGATGTCGGATTCGGTGTCGGCGGTGAGGATTTCGCGGATCACCGGCGACGTGTCGATCCGGACCACGGTGGCGGGGCCGACGGGGCGGACTTCCAGGAATCCGCGCGGACCGTATTCGGTTCGCCGGGCCGGGTAGGGATTTCCGGCGTAGGCGACTGCCGGGGCGTGGCTGACGGGAAGACGCCGGTGGACGTGCCCCAGGGCCCAGTAGTCGTATCCGGTGGTAGTCAGCGTGGTGAGTGTGGTGGGTGCGCAGGGGCGGCGGCTGCTGTTGCCGGTCAGGCTGGTGTGCAAGAGACCGATATTGGTCCATTCTGCGACGGGATCCGGGTAGTGCGCGGCGAGGTCACGCAATTCGTCCGGGTCGCCGATGGATTGGGCGTGCAGCGCGATGCCGCTGTCGGGCCAGAAATGCGTGGCCGGCGCCTCGATCGGGGCGACCCAGCAGGTGGGTGGCGGGAGAAGCTGTGCGGGGAGCGGGGATTCGGCGTCGTGATTGCCCCAGATGAGGGCGACCGGAATACCCGCATCGTGCAGGTCGGCCAGCGCCGCGTTGGCCGCGCTCAGGGCGCGTGGGGTGGCTTCATGTCGGTCGAACAGGTCACCTGCGATGAGGACGCCGTCGTAGCGGCCATCGAGGATACGGCGCATCAGTACGTCGAAGGCGTCGTAGGCGGCCTGCACCGGATCGATCGGCGGGCAGCCCGGGTACTCGGGCACCGCTCGCAGTCGCGCACCCAGGTGCACGTCGGCGATGTGTGCGAAGCGAATCATCGGGAGCGCTTCTCGCTCATACGGTTTCGCCACCACTCCAGGAGGACCAGCACCACGGTGGAGCCGAGGACGCCGATCACCGTCATGGCCATGGCCTCGGCGCGGTGGCCCTGGTCGAACTGGCCGAGAATCCACGGGGACAGCAACTGCAGCGAGGCGGGCCGCACCATGGAGGAGGCGACAACCTCGCGTACCCCGAGCAGAAACGCCAGCAGCCAGCCCGCCACGATGCCGGGCATGAGCAGCGGAATCGTAATGCGCCACAGGGTCTGCCACGCGGTGGCGCCGCAGGCGGCGGCCGCCTCGAGAAACTTGTCGTCGACGGCCGCGTACGCGACCTTCACGTTCTGCAGCACCACCGGCAGGGTGATGACGACGTAGGCCAGCACCACCATGGCGCGAGTGTTGTACGGCGTGAACGGCAGCCAGGGCGCATTCCACAGGAAGATGAATCCGATCACCAGCACAATGGTCGGCACCGTGTCGGGGGCGATGCCGAGCAGGTCGATGCCGCGCCGTGCGGTGGACCGGGCGCGTGTTTCGACGCCCCGGCGGCGGGCGATCACCATGGCGCACACGACGGCCAGCACCGTCGCCACCGTGGCGGCGAGCAGCGACAGGATGATGCTGTTCTGCAAGGCATCCAGGCCGCGACCGGGTCGCAGCACCCGGGCGAAATAGTCGAAGGTGAGGTTGTTCATCGACGGCGGCTTGGACCGCAGCACGGTCATCGCACCGAGGATGATCGAAATATAGGGCACCAGCACCGATATCAGCAGCACCAGCCCGATCCAGAGCCATCCGGGCACGGTCCACCAGCCGGTGTCGACGCGGGTGCGGCGTGCCACCCGTCCGCCGAACGGCACTTCCCGCCGGCTCATCCACTGCTGCAGACCCCACACCGTCATGCCCATGGTGAGCAGCACGGTCGAAAACGCCGCGGCCCGAGGGAAATTCAGCGGGTCGATGGTGACATTGCCGTAGATCTCCGAGACCAGAACCGGGAAGCCGATCCGGTTGCCGAGGGTGACGGGAGTGCCGAATTCCCCTGCGGCCCGGATGAATACGATCAGCGCGCCGAGGGCATAGGTGGGACTGAGCAGCGGTGCGAGCACCAGCCGGAACCGCTGCCCGGCCGACGCTCCGGCTACGGCGGCCATCTCGTCGAGGGAGGCGGGCACGGCGTCGAGGCGATTACGCAGCAGCAGGTACAGGAAAGTGAAAATCTCGCAGGCCATGATCGCGGCCATCCCGACCGGCGACTCCACCACCGACCGCACCAGCGCACCACCGGACGGGCCGAGCCACCGCTCGCCCAGACCGTTGATGCGGGTGAAGTCGAGCCATGCCATGGCCGCCACATACGGCGGCGTCAGGAACGGCACCATGACCGCGATATCGATCCAGCGGTGCCGCCGCAGCCGGGTCCACGACATGAGAAATGCCAGCGGCGCGGCCATGGCGGTCGAGATGACGACGACGAGCACACCGAGCAGCACCGTATTGCCGACGATCCGCAGGTTCGCGGGCTCGGCCAATTGCCCCAGCGCGGAAGGATCGCCGTTGTAACCGGTGACGGCGCGGATCAGCATGGCGACCAGCGGCGCCGCCACCGCCACGAGCAGCAGCGCCAGCAGGGCGTAGGTCGCTGCGCCGGAACAAGATCGGGTGCCGGGTCCGGCGGATCCGATGTCGGTTCCGCCGGAGTCGATTTTGGTGGTCACAGTCAGCCGAGGTACCGCTTGGTGAACTCGGCGAGCACGTCCTTACCGCTCGCCTTGGCCTGGTCCCAGGTGAAGGCCAGTTGCTTGACGTCGGCGTAGGAGCGGGTGCCGGAGGCGGCGGGCACATCGGTGCGGGCCGGAATCATCTTGCGGGCAGCGGAGATCGCCTGGCCCTGCGGCGAGAACATGAAGTCCACCAACGCCTTTGCGGCAGCCGGGTTCTTGCTGTCCTTCACGATGAACACCGGGCGCGGGGTGATGGTCGTGCCGGAAGCCGGCGAAACAACCTGCAGCGGTTCACCTTTGTCGATGGCGGCATAGGCGGAGTAGTCGACACCGCCGAGCACCACCGCATGCGAACCGGCGGTGACATCGTCGAGCGCCGGGCCATTGGCGCCGTGCACCACCATGCCGTTGGCGAAGAGCTTGTCGAACAGCTCCCAGGTCTTGTCCTTGCCCCAGGCCAGGGTCATGGCCGTGACCAGGTCGGCGGCGGTACCGGATTCGCGCGGATCCGGCATGATCACCTTGCCCTTGTACTCGGGCGCGGTGAGATCGGACCAGTCCTTCGGCGATCCGGGGGCGGCCTTGGTGTTCACGACGATGGTCAGCGCCGAACCGTCGCGGCCGGCGAAAGCATTGCCCTTGTCGGCCCAGCCGGTTTGGATCTTGTCCGCGCCCTGCGGGCTGTAGACCAGTGCCTTACCGTCGACGGCGTACTTCGCGACCGGCGTCCAGGAGGCCAGGTACACGACATCGGCCTGCGGGTTCTGCCATTCGGCATCCAGTTTCGCGGTGATCTTGCCGGTTTCGCCGCCGAAGGTCTTCACCTTCACCCCGGACGCCTTGGTGAAAGCGGCGACCAGATCGTCGGTGAGCTCCTGCGGGTTGGCCGAGTACAGCGTCAGCTCCCCCGACAGCCCGGCCGGCGCGGTCCACGTCGCCGCGGGCGTGACGGCCGGAGTGGAGTCGTCGGCCGAACCGCACCCGGCGACCACCAGGGTCGAGGCGAGTACGGCCGCGGCAAAGGCGCGGCGAGACAGAGACATCGGAATGATTCCTTTCGAAAAGCGGTACAGCGAAAGCTCAGGAAGCCGGGGTGATGACATCGGCGGCGTCCACCGTCAGGCGCAACTCGGTGCCCGGTGCGTGTGCGCGCGGATGCGGGACGATCCAGCGCCGATCGACTCCGGCGACCTCGCAGTGCAGGTGGTAGTTCCCGCCGGTGAACACGGCCGAACGCACGGTCGCGGGCACTGTCAGCGCCGCCGGCGTGGTGCCGTTGCGGTGCGCGAGAACGCCTTCCGCCGCGCAGATCCCATTGCCGTCCGCGAGCACTCGCACTCGTTCGGCGCGTACGCCTCCCCCGCTCGGCAGCGGATTGAAGGTGCCGACAAATCCGGCGACGAACGTATCGGCCGGACCGTGGTAGAGCTCCTCGGGACGGCCGACCTGCAGAATCCGACCGGATCGCATCACCACGATGCGGTCCGACATACTCATCGCCTCGGCCTGATCATGGGTCACGAAGACCGTCGTCGCGCCCAACTCCGTGGTCAGCGAACGGATTTCGGTGCGCAGTTGCTCGCGCAGCGCGGCATCCAGCGCGGAGAGCGGTTCATCCAGCAGGAGCAGCGCGGGCCGCGCCACCAAGGCGCGGGCGATGGCTACCCGCTGCTGCTGGCCGCCCGAAAGCTGGTGCGGCATCTTGCCCGCCGCACCAGCGAGGTCGACCCGCGCCAGCGCATCGGCGACGCGCGTCTCGATCTCGGTGCGAGCGACACCCGAAACCCGCAAGGGGAAGCCGACATTGGCGGCGGCCGTCAAATGCGGCCACAGCGCCAGATCCTGGAACACCATGCCCAGGCGACGCGCCCGCGGCGGGACGAACACCCCCGACTCGGTATCGCACACCGTCTGTTCACCGAATCGGATTCGGCCCTGCTGCGGCTGATCCAGCCCGGCCAGCAACCGCAACAGCGTGGACTTGCCGCAGCCGGACGGGCCGAGGACGGACAGGAATTCACCGGGCTCGATCACCAGATCGGTCAGCTGCAATCCCGTCCCGTCGCCATAGGTGCGGGACAGTCCCTCCACCACAACCCGAGCTCCGATATGGTCCGCTGCCGACATAGGCGCAGACGGTAAGCAGTGATTCTGTCTCGATGGGGCGGGTCTGGTGAATTGTGAGTGACTTCCGAGGTCACCCGCCCTCGCTTCGAGTCGGCAGTCACCGGACAACCCCTCCGCGTGCCAGGGCTGTCCGGTCCGGGTGTCTCAGCGCTTATCTGACGAAGCAGGTCCTGCGCACCGGCAGACCGCGGTCCTCCAGCGCCGCCAGCATGGCCTGGCCCCGTTGCGCACCCTCCGAGGAGGACGTGCCCGCCAGCACCGGGACATAGGTCGCCGCACCGACAATGGACTCCGCGACCAGCGACCAGAAGCGCCGCACACCCAGCCCGGCGCAACGCGCCATCGCCTCCTGCACCAGCGCCAGCCCCGGCTCACAGCGATGCGCCAGCCACACATACAGCGCCGGCTCACACGGCAGCGCGACCACGCCCGGCTGCCCGATCAGGCGATCGCCGTCCACCACGCGAATAGTGGTGTCCACCAGCCCCGCCCAGTCGATCCCGCCGTCATTGTCGGTGTGGATCCACAGATTCTCCAGGCCCGGATCCCAGGCCCGGCCCTCGGCGACCAGCATGGCCATCACGCGGCCGACCACCGCGTGAATGAGCGCCGTCGCCACCACTTCGGCGGCGATCTCGGCATTGGCCATCTCGGCGACGTGCCGGCGGTACATCAGTTCGATACGGCCCTCACGAATTCCATCGGCCAGTCGCCACCAGCGCCGTTTGCCCTGTTCAGCCATGACGGCGACGGCGTAGACGCGCGGGTGCTCCGGTTGCAACCCGCGCAGGCGGGCGCTGGCCCCGCCGAATGCGATCCGGGAATCGCGAGGCGTGCACACGGTTACGGGTTCGAGCATCGAACCTCCTCATTCATCGAAAATCAGGCCAGTGGGTACGCAACGAGGTAGAAGGTAGGTTAGGCTTACCAAGCTAACGAGAGCAATCAATACAACAGGAGTGGTTCGTCACCGTGCCCGCCGTAGCCACCACCAGACGGCGACGTCTGACCGGACTGGTCCTGCTCGCCGCGCTACTGGTGTGTGCCGTGATCGCGAGCATCGCCCTGGGATCGCGTTCACTGCCACTCGGTGCTGTATTCGATGCACTCACCTGTCCGGCGGGGTTACCGCTGTCATGCCCCGCCGACGGAACGGCCGGACAGATCGTGCGCGAATTGCGGTTACCACGAACCGGACTCGCGCTCATCACCGGTCCGGCACTGGGGATGGCGGGGGCTCTCATCCAGGGCTATACCCGAAATCCCTTGGCTGACGCGGGATTACTCGGAATCAATGCCGGCGCAGCTTTTCTGGCCGTGCTGAGCATCCATCTCTTCGCGCTCACCGCTCCGGCGCAATTCATCTGGTTCGCCTTCGCGGGCGCACTGCTCGCGGGAGCGGTCGTGTTCGGTGTGTCGGCCATCGGCGGCGGCAAGGCCAGCCCGCTGAGCCTGGTCCTGGCCGGCGCGGCGGTTACCGCATTTCTCCAAGCCATGACCAATGTGGTTGTCCTGCTCGATGAAACAGCGCTCAACAGCTACCGGTACTGGGTGGTCGGCGATGTCGCCGGGCACGATGCCTCGGTGTTCCGCCAGGTGCTCCCGTTCCTCGTTGCCGGTGCGGTGCTGGCACTCATCGCCGCTCCGGGCCTGAATCTGCTCGGACTCGGCGACGATGTGGCACGCGGGCTCGGCGTGAATCTCGGGCGCAGCCGTGCGCTCGGCCTGGCCTCGGTGGTCTTGCTCGCGGGCGGAGCCACCGCCGCTGTCGGGCCGATCGCCTTCCTCGGCTTGATCGTTCCGCACCTGGCCCGCAGTATTACCGGTCCGGATTACCGTTGGCTGGTTCCCTATTCGGGGCTGCTCGGAGCCATCGTCCTGCTGCTCGCCGACACCACGGGCCGATTGATCGCCCGCCCCGGCGAACTGCAGGCCGGTTTCACCCTGGCCGCGCTCGGCGCACCCTTCTTCATTCTGCTGGTACGGCGCCGAAAGCTGGTGAGCCTGTGACTGTTCCGACGCCCCCGCAGGCGGTCGCGCCCGAGGCACCGGCACGAACCCTGCGCGCAGTGCGACCGGCATTGCGCGGGAACGGTTTCTCGATGGTGCTGCGCGTCGGCGCGCTGCTCATCATCGCGGTGCTGATCGCCGTGCTGGTGGCCCTGTTCGCACTCGATATCGCGACCGGCGACTACCAGATTCCGCTGGGCCGGGTGCTGGATGTGCTCACCGGCGGGGGTTCGCGCTCCCAGCGATTCGTGATCTTGGATTCCCGGCTCCCCCGGGCTCTCACCGCTGTCGTCGTAGGCGCCGCACTGGGCCTGGCCGGTGCGATCACCCAGTCGATTCTGCACAATCCGCTGGCCAGCCCGGACATTCTCGGTATCACCACCGGCGCCAGCTGCGGTGCGGTCGCGGTCATGGTCGGCACCGGCGGCACGGCGACCGGAGTGGCTGCGGCACTGGGTGTTCCGGCCGCAGCTCTGGCCGGAGGGCTGCTGACGGCGCTCGTCATCTATCTGCTGGCCTGGGGACGCACCGCCACCGGAGACACCGGGGTGATGGGATTTCGCCTGGTACTCATCGGCATCGGCGTGAATGCCGCGCTGTTGTCGCTGGTGAGCTGGCAACTCACCCGGGCCACGCTCAGTGATGCGGCCCACGCACAGTTGTGGCTCACCGGATCGCTGGATCGTTCGGATTGGTCCACTCTGGTGCCCGCCGCCATCGGCCTGGCGATCACGCTGACGGTCGCCGCGGCGTCGGCTCGTACGCTCGCCGCGCTGCGGTTCGGCACCGATACCACCCGGGTACTGGGTGTGCGCATCCAGACGCAGCAGGCAATTCTGCTCGCCGCCGCCGTTGTGGCCGCCGCCCTGGCGACCGCCGCCGCCGGACCGCTCGGGTTCGTCGGCCTGGCCGCGCCGCAGATCGCGCGCCGCCTGCTGCGCACACCGGGTGAACCGATCATCGCCTCCACCATTGTCGGTGCGATCGCCGTGGTGGGCGCGGATCTGATCTCCCGCACCATATTTCCCATCGATGTGCCGGTCGGTGTGATCACCGCGGGCGTCGGCGGACCGTTCCTGCTCTACCTGCTAGTGCGCACCAATCGGAAGGCGACGCTGTGACAACGGACAGCAAGACCGTGACACTCGCTGCGGATCAGCAGGTTCCGGCCCCCGAGCATCGGCTGGAAGCGTCGGACATCACACTCGGCTACGGCGACCGCGTCATTGTCGACGGGCTGTCCCTCGATATCGCGCCGGGCGTGATCACCACCGTCATCGGCCCGAACGGTTGCGGCAAGTCCACCCTGCTGCGCTCGCTCGGACGACTGCTGAAACCGCGCGACGGGCAGATCCTGTTGGACGGCAAGGCCATCTCGTCCATGAAGACCCGCGATATCGCGCGCATTGTCGGCATGCTGCCGCAGACCCCGATCGCTCCCGAGGGTCTCACCGTCGCCGATCTTGTTGCGCGCGGACGGCATCCGCATCAGTCCTGGCTGCGGCAGTGGTCGGCCGATGACGAATCGGAGGTGACCATCGCGCTGGAGCAGACCGGTATCGCCGATCTCGCCGACCGGACGCTGGACGAGCTCTCCGGCGGGCAGCGGCAGCGCGCCTGGATTTCCATGGCGCTCGCCCAGGGCACCGACATTCTGCTACTGGACGAGCCGACCACCTATCTGGATCTGGCGCATTCGCTCGAGGTGCTGGACCTGGTCGACCGCCTGCACGCCGATTTCGGCCGCACGGTCGTCATGGTGCTGCACGATCTGAATCTGGCCATTCGCTACAGCGATGAACTCATCGTCATGTGCGCGGGCCGGATCGTCGCGCAGGGCAAGCCCGGCGACATTATTTCCGCCGAGTTGTTGCAGCAGGTTTTCGGTCTGCGGGCCGAAGTGCTCGAGGATCCGGTTTCCGGGCGACCCATGATTGTGCCGATCGGCACACGGCATGTGCACGGCGCCGACGGCCAGGATGCCGTTTCCCCCGCCTCGCTATGACCAATCCCACACAGCTATCGACCGGTTACGACGACTTGTAGTACGCATTCGTGTCGTTGCCTCCGTAAACTTAGGGGATGGCAGGTCTTGGTGAACTCGAGAAAGCGGTCATGGACCAGTTGTGGTCGGCCGATGAACCCCAAACGGTGCGGCAGGTGCACGAGGCCCTCGCTCAGCGCCGCGAGCTCGCGTACACCACGGTGATGACCGTTCTGCAGCGTCTCGCGAAGAAGAATCTCGTCCTCCAGCAGCGCGATGACCGCGCTCACCGGTACGCCCCCGTGCACACTCGCGACGAACTCGTCGCCAGTCTGATGGTGGACGCACTGCAGCAGGCGGATGAAGTCGGGAGCCGTCGAGCGGCGCTCGTGCACTTCGTGGAACAGGTCGGAGCCGATGAGGCTGCCGCACTGCGCGATGCACTCGCTAAGCTCGAAGCCACCGAGGCGGCACGCAAGGAGCCGAAAGACTCCCTGTAGCTTCAGCCTCGGCCCAGGCCCCACAACGCAGTGAGCTGAGGAATGGACGTAACAGCGCCGGTTTTCGCCGGTCTCGCCTTGTTGCTGGCGGGACCGGTTCCAGCGCTGCTCAGCCGAGCCACCTGGCCGTACCGCAGTCCGCGTGCGGCGCTGGTGCTCTGGCAGGCCATCGCCTTGGCCGCGGTATTGAGCGCCTTCGGCTCCGGACTCGCCATCGCCAGCAGACTGCTGGTGCCCGGAGCCCACGGCCGTCCCACCACCACCCCGAGCAAAGAGATCGCCGCCCTCGGCCTGCCACTGTGGCTGGCCCTGGTGACGGTCTTCGCGCTCACCCTGCTCGTTGGCGCGCGCCTCATTTTCTCGGTGGTGCGCGTCGGGATCCACACCCGTCGCAGGCGGGCCCGTCACCGCATGCTGGTCGATCTGCTCGATCAGAGCGGGGTGGCGCGCAATTCCGCCGATATCCGGGTGCTGGCCGCCTCCGAACCCATCGCGTACTGCCTGCCCGGCATACGCCGTCGCGTCGTGCTCAGTCAGGGCACGGTGACCAATCTTTCCCATGAGGAGTTGACCGCAATCGTCAGCCATGAGCGTTCGCATCTGCGAGCCCGCCACGACCTGGTGCTGGAGGCGTTCACCGCGGCACACGAGGCGTTCCCGCGGGTGGTGCGCTCCAAATCCGCACTCGATTCGGTGAAATTGCTGATCGAACTGCTGGCCGACGACTCCGCCGTGAAGGTCACCGGGCCGACCCCGCTGGCGCGCGCGCTGGTGGCCTGCTCCAATTCGCCCGCGCCGCAGGGTGCGATGGCGGTGGGCGGACCGACCACGCTGATCCGTATCCAGCGGCTGGCCGGGCCGATGGGCGATATGCGCATTGCCGCGGTGGCCTATCTGGCCGCTGCCGCCATCCTCGTGGTTCCCACGATGGCAGTGGCGATTCCGTGGCTGCAGGAGCTCACCCGGTTGCTGAACCGTGCCTGACCCGCGCAGCACCACTCCCGAATCGGCGCCCGAGACGCCGGACATCACTGAATCTTCGGTAGCAGCACCGAACTCCGGCGCATCCGCGGCGGAAGCGCCGATGGTCGCGGCCCCGCGCTTCGCCTCCTCGGCGGCGGGCGCACGGCGCTTTGCCGATCTAGGGTTGCCGCCGCTGCTGGTGCAAGCGTTGCGGCGCAATGGCATCGACACCCCGTTCCCCATTCAGGCTGCCGTTATTCCGGACATTCTGGCCGGTCACGATGTATTGGGCCGAGCCGCAACGGGTTCGGGCAAGACCCTCGCCTTCGGCCTGCCCATGCTGGTCCGGCTCTCGGGTGCGCCCACCGCACCGCGCCGGCCGCGCGGGCTGATCCTGGTGCCCACGCGCGAGCTGGCCCTGCAGATCGAGACCGCGCTCGATGAACCGTCACTGTCGCTCGGGCTGCGACTCGCCTCGGCCGTGGGTGGTCTGGCCATCAAGACGCAGGGCGAGAAGCTGGGCCGCGGCGTCGATCTGCTCATCGCCACGCCCGGGCGCCTGACCGATCTGATCGGCCGTCGCGCCGTGAATCTTTCAGATGTACAGATCGTCACCGTCGATGAGGCCGACCATATGGCGGACCTGGGCTTCCTGCCGCAGTTGACGGCGGTCCTCAATCGCATCCCCCGCGAGGCGCAGAAGCTGCTGTTCTCGGCGACGCTGGACGAGGCCATCGATGCCCTGGTGCAGCGCTACCTCCGCTCCCCCGTCAGTCATGCGGTCGTCGCCCAGCCCAATGCCCCCGCATCCTCGAATTCCGCTGCCGCGGAGACCGATACCGATCTTCCCGATATCGCGCACTACGCCCTGCATGTGCGGCGTATCGAAAAGCGGCCGGTCGTCACGGAAATCGCTGCCCGCAAGGGCCGCACCCTGCTTTTCGTGCGCACCCAGCACGGCGCGGACAAGCTCGCCGGTAAGTTGCGCGAGGTCGGTATTCCGGCCGCCGCGCTACACGGCGGTCAAGGCCAGAACCAGCGCACCCGCACCCTCGCCGCCTTCGCGGACGGCACCTGGCCGGTGCTGGTCGCCACCGATATCGCCGCCCGCGGTATCCACGTGGACGACGTTTCACTGGTCGTGCACGTCGATCCCCCGGCCGATCCGAAGGACTATCTGCACCGCACCGGCCGCACCGCGCGCGCCGGTGCCTCCGGCACGGTGGTCACCATCGTCAGCCCCGACGACCGGCAGGAAGCGGCCGACTTGGCCCGCCGCGCAGGCGTTTCCGTCACCGATGTGGAAGTCCGCCCCGCAGACCGCCGCCTTGCCGAAATCACCGGCGCCCGCCGCCCCTCCGGCCGGCCCCTCGCCGACCCGTCCACCGTCGCCGCCACCGCCAAAGCCGCTGCGGCCGCGTCCGATTCGACCCCCGAGCGGCCTCGTCACCGCATCGACCCCCGCACCGGCGGTCGTCAGCATTCCAAGAAGCGCAAGACCAACACCACCCGTAAGGGCCGCTGACCGCCGAACCCGCACTGTCGCATCGAATTACCGGGACGCAGTAGTTACGGTGCCGGTGCGTTCACTCGCGGGTAAAGTCCGCCGCGTGAAGTTCATGATGGGGTGTGCGCTGGCTGTCGCATGCACAACGGTGGGATTGCCTGTGGCGCACGCGGATACCGCGCCGTCCTGCCTCGAATTCAACAACGGGTACAAGGCGGAATGGCAGGCCAGCTGGGCGGTCTATCAAGCCGAACAGGGGCAGCCCGATTCCCGCTCCTCGGTGGTGGTGGACCTGCCGATCACCATCACCGCCCCACTGCAGAAGGTGTGGGATGTGTATTCGGATTTCCACAACGATCTCGGCCGCCATCCGTTCATGCGGGATCTGATCACCCATCGCACGTGTAATGACGGCGGCGTACAGGTCACGGATTTCACCGCGCTGGACGAGATTCCGATGGGCCCGATCACCTTCCCCGGCCACACCCAGGCCGAGCAGCGCATCCACGCGGCGGAGCACTACTACGCCTCGGACAGCTGGGACATCCCGAATGTCACCACCCACCAGCTGATCACCTTCACCGACAACGGCGACGGCACCACCACGGTCAACGAGCACATCACCTTCCTCGCCGACGCCGCGCTGATCCAATTCACCGCCGACAACGGCGCCTCCTCCCACCGCACCTACCAGACCGCCCTCAAGCGAGACATCGAGAACGGCTCACTCTGAACCGGTTACCCGACGCGCCCGGCACCGCACGAATCGCCATCAACACACCTGATTTCAACACCGACACGCCAATTGCCGGCTGCCGCCGATACAGCGGAGCAATCAGCTGGCAACCCAGTCGGCGCGATTCCACCCACCAGGTCGACGTCACTGCCGGCCCGGTCGACGTCACTGGCGATTCCTTGCAGGGAATCGCACCCGCTGGCCGAATCCCGCACAGTCGTCCTCGTGAATAACGAGCAGACTCTGCGCTACACCCGCATCGACAGCACCGTCGAGGGCGGCTCCCACTTCGTCGAGGCCGAGATCTCGCTGGCTGAAAGGACTCTCGCGGTAGGTGTGCCCGCCATGTCGGTAGGCGGGATGCCGTCGGCTGCCGGAGTGTCATTCCTGCGCAGTGCGGGGTTCGACAGTGCGCCGCATCCGGCGCCGGCCCGGCAGTGGGTGGTGCTGCTACGCGGGGTGCTTCAGGTGACCACCTCGAACGGTGAGGAGCGCAGATTCGGGCCGGGCGATCTGTTGTTCGTCACCGATACCGAGGGCGCGGGTCACACCACCGTGGCGGTCGGCGCGCCGCCGTTCGAGGCCTTGTTCATTCCCGCCGGAGCCTGATCCGCAGCGGCAAGGAACCCACGCTCCGACGGTTCCGGAGCGGGCCGACTACACTGGGTCGCTGCATGCGTGACATCAGGTAAACGCACGAAGGGCGTCCACCTCATCGGATAACCTTCGGGTGATTCGTGCCATATACCTGCCACCGAAGCATGGATTACACGAAAACCCCACGTCAAACCATGAGGCGGCTACGAACGTGCAGTTTCTTCCCGGGCAGAACCCGCCCTACGACCTGACTTACGACGACGTCTTCCTCGTCCCTAACCGGACGGATGTGGCGTCTCGATTCGATGTCGACCTGTCCAGCAGTGACGGGACCGGCACCACCATCCCCCTCGTGGTCGCGAATATGACCGCTGTCGCCGGCCGCCGTATGGCCGAGACGGTGGCGCGCCGCGGTGGCATCGTGGTGCTGCCGCAAGATCTTCCGATCCAGGCCGCCGCCGACACCATCGCCTTCGTGAAGAGTCGTTCGCTCACCGCGGACACTCCGGTCACGCTGGATCCGGAGCATTCGGTCTCCGATGCGCTCGCGCTGATCCACAAGCGTGCGCACGGCGCCGTCGTGATCGTCGAGGGCGGCAAGCCGGTAGGTGTGGTCACCGAGGCCGCGTGCAGCGATGTGGACCGGTTCGCTCGCCTGAGCACCATCGCGGACACCAATTTTGTCAGCGCCCCGGCCGACGCCTCCCCGCGTGAGGTCTTCGGCCTCCTGGAGGGCAGCCGTTCCGGCCTGGCCGTGCTGGTGAATGCCGACGGCACCCTCGCCGGCGTCATGACCCGTACCGGCACCATTCGCGCGGGCATCTACCAGCCGGCCGTCGATGCCGATGGCCGGCTGCGCATTGCCGCCGCGGTCGGCATCAATGGTGATATCCCGTCCAAGGCCAAGGCCCTCGTCGATGCCGGCGCGGATGTGCTGGTCATGGATACCGCGCACGGCCATCAGCAGAAGATGCTGGAGGCGCTGCGTTCGGTGGCCGCGCTCGATCTGGGTGTGCCGCTGGTCGCGGGCAATGTGGTTTCGGCCGCGGGCACCCGCGATCTGATCGAGGCCGGCGCGGACATCGTCAAGGTCGGTGTGGGCCCCGGCGCCATGTGCACCACCCGCATGATGACCGGCGTGGGCCGGCCGCAGTTCTCCGCGGTGGCCGAATGTGCTGCCGCCGCAAAGGAATTCGGTAAGCACGTATGGGCCGACGGCGGCGTCCGCCACCCGCGCGATGTGGCGCTGGCGCTTGCGGCCGGTGCCGCCAATGTGATGATCGGTTCCTGGTTCGCCGGCACCTACGAGTCGCCCGGCGATATGCGTGTCGACCGTGACGGCAACCGCTACAAGGAAAGCTTCGGTATGGCCTCCAAGCGTGCCGTCGCCGCGCGTACCGCCACCGACTCCGCCTTCGACCGGGCCCGCAAGGCACTGTTCGAGGAGGGCATCTCCTCCTCACGCATGCGCCTGGATTCGGAGCGTCCCGGTGTCGAGGACCTGATCGACTACATCACCTCCGGTGTGCGCAGTTCCTGCACCTACGCTGGTGCGCGCAGCATCGGGGAATTCCACGACAAGGCCGTGCTGGGCGTGCAGTCCGCGGCCGGTTTCGCCGAGGGCCGCCCGCTGCCGTCGGGCTGGTAAGCGATCATCGACCAGTAGATCTGCACAGTCGGACCCGGCGGGAACCCTCGTGGAACCCGCCGGGTTTCCTGTGTCCGGCGCGGTCGCGCGGAAACCCGCGCGACCAGCCGGTAGCATTATCGACGCCGGACCGTGACGACCCGTTTCACGGCCCACCCCATGCGAAAGGAACCAGTTGTCACCCGCGTCCGAGGGCGCCACTCAGGAGGGCTCCTCTACCGAGCCGGGTGACAAACCCGGCGCCATCGTTGCCCCAGCCCCAGTGATCTCACCCCAAGATCTTCAGACGGCCGGGTGGTGCTGACCGTGTCGGCCCTGCTCACCGTTCTCAGTCTGCTCGGTTTTGTCGCATTGACCGCAGGCACCGCACTGTTCGTTGCCGCGGAATTCTCGCTCACCGCCCTGGAACGCAGCACCGTGGAGGCGCACGCCCGTGAGGGTGACCGCCGGGCCCGGCAGGTGCGGCAGGCGCACCGCACGCTCTCGTTCCAACTTTCCGGGGCGCAACTGGGCATCACCATCACCACGTTGATCACCGGTTATATCGCCGAACCGGTGCTGGCGCGGCTGCTGGAGCCGATCTTCAACGCGTTCGGCGTGGATATCGGTACCTCGCACGGCATTTCGCTGGCACTGGCACTGATCATCGCCACCTCGTTCTCGATGATCTACGGCGAGCTGGTGCCGAAGAACATTGCCATCGCCTCACCGCTGGCCACCGCGCGCTGGACCGCAGGACCGATGATGTGGTTCTCGACGGCCTTCCGCTGGATGATCAATTTCCTGAACGGCACCGCCAACTGGGCCGTGCGGCGACTTGGCGTCGAACCGGCCGAAGAGCTGCGCTCGGCCCGTTCACCGCAGGAATTGGGTTCGCTGGTGCGCACTTCCGCCCTGCACGGCGTGCTCGATCAGCGCACCGCACAGGTGGTGGATCGCTCGCTGCAGTTCGGTGAGCGCAGCGCGGAAGAGCTCATGACCCCGCGGGTGAAGATCGAATCCCTCGATCAGGACGACACCATCGCCGACCTCATCGAAACCGCGAGCCGCACCGGCTTTTCGCGTTTCCCGGTCATCGACGGCGATCTCGATAACACCCTCGGTGTGGTGCACGTCAAACAGGCGTTCATGCACTTGGCCAAGGACCGGCGTGTCATCAGGCTGAAGGACATCGCCCAGCCGGTGCCCATCGTCCCCGCGAGCCTGGACGGCGACGAGGTGCTGGAGCGGGTGCGCGCCGACGGTATGCAGGTGGCGCTCGTGGTCGACGAATACGGCGGCACCGCGGGCATTGTCACCATGGAGGACATCATCGAGGAGATTCTCGGTGACGTCCGCGATGAGCACGATGAGGAAGAACTCGATGTGCGCCGCGCCGGCAACGACTGGGACTGCTCCGGTCTGCTGCGCGTGGACGAGGTCTCCCGCACCACCGGATACGACGCGCCCGAAGGCGAATACGAAACTCTCGGCGGCCTGGTGCTGACCCGCCTCGGCCGCATCCCCGTCACCGGAGACGAGGTGCTGCTGCCGCAACCCGGCAATCAGCACACGCTGGAACCGCATACGAGCGGCGGCTGGATCGCCAAGGTGGAACGCATGGACGGCCGTCGCATCGACCGGGTGCTGCTGCGCCCCGTCGACGCCGAAGGCCTCGCGGAGTGGGAGCAGAACCATGGGTGATATCACCGCAGTCCTGCTCACCCTGGTGCTGCTGCTGAGCAATGCGTTCTTCGTCGGCGCGGAGTTCGCATTGATCTCCGCCCGCCGCGATCGGCTGGAAGCCCTTGCGGCACAGGGCAAGCGCAGCGCCGATACGGTCATCGAGGCGGCGCAGAACCTGTCCATGATGCTGGCGGCGGCGCAGTTGGGCATCACCATCTGCTCGATCCTGCTGGGCCGGGTCGGTGAGCCCGCCGTGGCGCATCTGCTGCAGGGCCCGTTCGATCTGGTCGGGGTGCCCGATCAACTGCTGCATCCGATTTCGTTCGCGCTGGCGCTGACCATCGTGGTCATCCTGCACATCCTGCTCGGTGAGATGATCCCGAAGAATATCGCGCTGGCCGGGCCGGAACGCTGTGCGCTGCTGCTGGTTCCGATGCATCTGGTGTGGCTGCGCCTGGCCAAACCGCTCATCTCGCTCTACAATCTGGCGGCGAACCTGTCGCTGCGGGCACTGCGCATCGAACCCAAGGATGAGCTGGATTCCACTGTTTCGTCGGTGGAGCTCGCCGAGATGTTCGGCGAATCCCGTTCGGAGGGACTGCTGGACGAGGAGGAGCACCGCCGCCTCACCCAGGCGCTGGGCTCCAGCGACAGCATTGTCGCCGATGTGATGGTGGCGCTGGCGAAGACCCGCTCGGTGCCGCTGCGCGGTGACGGCACCACTCTCGGCGATATCGAGAACGCTGTCGCCGAAACGGGTTTCTCCCGTTATCCGGTGCGGGCCGGGGACGGTTCCCTGGTCGGCTACCTGCACGTCAAGGATGTGCTCGATCTGGTGGCCGATGACGAGGCGGGTCCGTCCACGCCTATCCCCCGCACCGATATCCGCCCGCTGCCCACGGTCAGTACCGGCGCCACCCTCTTCGAGGCCCTGGCCCGGTTGCGCCGCACCAACTCCCATTTGGGACGGGTGGTGGACAGTCGCGGCAATACCGTCGGCATTGTCGCCCTGGAAGATCTGGTGGAGGAGTTCGTCGGCACCGTCCGCGACGGCACCCACCGTGTCGCGGAGTGATCTGAACGTGCTGCTAGATCTCCCAGTGCTCGCGCCCGCCGACTGGCGGGCGCGAGCAGCCGCACACCGTGAGCGAGTGGACGCGCTTGTGGGCCCGTATCTCCAGCAACGGGCCGTCGGGTCGAAACACCCGGTCATCGACTTCCTGTTCACCTATTACGGCAATAAGCCCGCACAGCTCAGACGCTGGCATCCCGGCTTCGGGGTGGCGCTCGCCGACGGTGTCGATTATTCGGAAGCCCGTGGCTACCACCGGGTTCCGGGCAGTTCCCCCGACGCGGTCGTATGGACGGCAGACCCGGAATTCCTCCAGAAGCGCCGCGACACCATCGAATTCGTCGCCCGCCTGCTCTCGGCCACGGCGACCCGCCCAGCCCAGCTCTCCTGCTTCGGGCTGCACGAGTGGGCCATGGTCTACCGCACCGACGACGTCCGCCACCAACAGGTCCCGCTCCGCCTCGGCCACGCCGGCACCGATGCGGTCGTCGAATCAATGCAATTGCGCTGCACCCACTTCGACGCCTACCGCTTCTTCACTCCCGAAGCCGTGCCCCTCAATATCGAGCCCCTCACCCGCGAGAACCAGGAACACCGCGAACAACCCGGCTGCCTGCACGCCAATATGGATCTGTACAAGTGGGGATTCAAACTCACGCCCCTCATCGCATCCGACCTGCTGTTCGACTGCTTCGAACTGGCTTGTGCTGCACGCGAACTCGACATGAAGGCCAGCCCCTACGACCTGTCCGAGTACGGATACGAGCCGATTCGGATCGAAACACCTTCCGGCCGTGCCGAATACGTCCGACGGCAGATTGACATCGCCGCCCGAGGCGAGACACTCCGGCAACGATTGCTGAATACCTGCCGCGCGTTAATCGACGTGGCGTAAATCACCGCGCGGTGGCACCCTGTCCCTGGGAGGAAGTTCACTACAGGGGATCGAAACGTTGAGCATGCCCGACGGCGGTGAAGCGCTCCAGCTCCAGTACAGCCAGCAGTCGATTCTGCGATTCCCCATAGGGTCGCCGGGATAGCGTCCGAGTCTGCGCGGCCAGCTCGCCGCACGTTCGGAGGCCCACAGTGCGCGGAGGCAGTCTGCGACAAGACTCCAGGTCCACTCCCGACCCGGATCCGGGCGCAGCGACTCCCTATTGAGCAGATCCGCGAGATCACCCAGATCACCGGCGAATTCGGCATTTCTCTCGGCCAGCCGCCGCACCGCGACCGGGTCGAACCCCGCATCGTGCGCGGCCTGGAAATCCGCGCACGCGAGCGCCACGTCCACCAGTTCCCGAACCTCCCGTTCCCGTTCCGCGCGAGCCCGCAGTGACGCCTGCTCATCAGCACTACCCGGCCAGGGCGGAACCAGCGGATCTCCCTTGATGCGACGTGGCATGCCTCCGAGCATGCCAGCTCCACTGCCCCCTCCCACCGCCCGTGCAGCAGCACGAGCAGGTGCTGAACACCGCCTCGGCCCGCACACCGTGTCGGGATCACACAGCCCGAAGAGATGCTGTCCGGCGCGGAGGCGCACTGTGTCGTATCCAGTCGAGGGCGTGCGGGCGCGCGGTTACGGGGACCAGTGCCGGTGCCCGGCGTGTCACGGCGGATTTCGCAGGCACACATTTCGTCGCGCAAATCATGGTGTGCCGCGCACGAATTCGCCACACATTCGTGGCGCGGCAAGCCAAATCATGCGCGGCGGGCGAGCGGGAGCGATGCCACAGGACGCTGGCAGCAGTACGCTCTGTGCGATTTCACGCATAAAGCCATGGCACTGGATAGGATTCCCGGATTCCTCGCCGGCGATCGGGTCGACAGTTCACATACCGGCCCGATCGCACACAGCATCGGAGATGAGAGAGACGTCTCCGCGGGGGGATCTGTAGTGAGAGAGAGTATTTCGTGGCACGTCACCCATATCCCACCCGAACAGCACCCAGGGAACAGTACGAGCCGGAGCCGCACGAAGAGGCGGAGGACCATTCACACGACTGGACACACGACAGGTACGTGCTGACGCCCAACCAGCGGATCGTTTTCTTCACCGTGAGACTGTTCGTCTTCATCAACTGGTTGATCGCCCTATCGCTCGGTGGCGTGATCGTCCACAGCGCCGGTTCGAGTATCTGGAAATCTCCCAACGCGAAATACGGTGGTCCCACCTCGATCTGGGTCGAAAGCTTCCTCATATCGTTCGTGGTGACGAGTATCGGCGCCGGCTTCGTCCTCGCCCTGATAGCGGTGATCAAGGGGCGGCTCCGCAAATACGCATTGGAGCAGACCGAATACTGAGCCGGACGCGCACGGATGTGACATTGCGCCACGCCGCCGGCGGCTCTTGTGCGGGTACACGGCCGCGAGTAGGTGTTGATTATGGGGACTTTTCTCGTGACCGGCGGGACCGGGGTGCTGGGCCGGATTGTCGTCGAACGGCTGCGTGAGCAGGGGCACGATGTGCGCGTGCTGTCGCGGCGGGCGGGTGCGGGGACGCATGTGGGCGATTTGGCGACCGGTGCGGGACTGGCCGAGGCCGTTGCCGGAGTGGACGGGATCGTGCATGCCGCCTCGGAATCTCGCAAGATGGGCCGGGCCGATGTGACACAGACCGACACCGTGATTCGGGCTGCCACCCAGGCCCGGATCGGTCATCTGCTGTATGTGTCGATTGTGGGGATCGATCGCCTTCCGTTCCGCTACTACCGCAATAAACTCGCGTGCGAGCAGCGGATCATCGGAAGCGGAGTGCCGCATACCATTCTGCGGGCCACGCAGTTCCACGAATTGCTCGGCTCCATACTGCGTACCGTCGAGCCGTTGCCGATTACACCGCTGCCGTTGAACTTTCAGTTCCAGCCCGTGGCCGCCGCGGAGGTGGCGGGGCGCGCGGCCGAACTCATCGCCGGGCCGCCGACAGGACTCGCACCCGATTTCGGCGGGCCGGAGGTGCTGACGCTCCGGCAGCTGGTCGACACGTGGCACACGCTCAGCCCGCGCCCCCGCCGGGTTTTCCAGCTGCCGCTACCGGGCCGGATCGCGCGTGGCTTCCGGGCGGGGTACAACACCTGCCCTGATCAGGCCGTGGGCGTGCGGACCTGGGCCGACTATGTCGGGTCGGCGCCGGCGGACGCCTATTCGCCGGGCGTTTAACAGAATCCGCCAATTCGAGTAGGTGACCTTGATTTCCCCGGACGAACCCTACCGAGCGGTCAGTTCATGAGCTACGGTTCCGAGATGTAACCGAGACCACACCGGGCAACCCGACGGTGCCGCTGGTCATCGGCGTAACTGCTCTGAGGGAACGGGGGGCACCGCAATGTGGCGGTTCTCGGAAGTACGGCGGTTCAAACCGGCGATCCTGCTGACGGCCGTGTTCATGTGCGGAGCCATGCTCCCGGTGACCGGCGCGCAGGCGGATCTGCAATCGGATATCCAGAATGCGGTGCAGCAGTTCTTCGATGTGGGGCGGACATCGGTATCACGGGCGGACTGCGGCCCGGACTCCCTGCCGGAGACCGGCATGCAGGGCGATGTACCGGCCGACGACCGCAACAGCGGGCGCAGCACGCTGGGATACCGCTGCAATATGTCGCTGGTGGGCGGGTACGTCGGTCGCGGCGCGGGAATCACCTCGGCCACCTATGACCACTGCTCATACACCGGATCGCTGTTCCCGGGCAATATCCTCGGGCCCGCACAGGGCGTGCAGGTGCTCGATGTCTCCGATCCGGCGAATCCGGTGCTCACCCAGAATCTCGCGGAACCGGCCATGCTGGCGGGCACCTGGGAGTCGCTCAAGGTCAATCCGGTACGAAAGCTCTTGGTGGGCACCGGTGTTCCCGTCGGTGAGGGCGCGGGCTATCTGTCGGTCTACGACATCTCCGATTGCGCGCACCCCCGGTTGCTGAACTCCGGCACGGGCACGAATCTGCTGATGCCCCTGCCGATTACGACGCACGAGGGCGGCTTTTCGCCGGACGGCAACACCTACTGGGCCTCCGGTATCGCCCCCGGCTTCGTGAGCGCGGTCGATCTCACCGATCCCGTCAATCCGCACGTGATCTGGCAGGGCCTCACCGGAATCGAAGCGCACGGCTTCGGCATCAGCCCCGACGGCAATCGCATGTACCTCTCGGCGCTGGGCGGTTTCACCACCCTCGATATCAGCGCGGTACAGCGGCGTGATCCGAATCCGCAGGTCAATCACCTCGGCCGGGTGTTCTGGACGGATGGCTGGGCGACTCAGCACAGCATTCCGGTCACCTACGACGGCCAGCCGTACCTGTTCACCGTGGACGAGGGCGGCGCCGGCGGCGTGAAGCTCATCGATATCTCCGATGACACCAATCCCAAGGTGGCAGCGAAGATCAAGCTGCAGATCAACCTTCCCGAGAACCAGGATTCGGCCATGGCCTCGGCCATGGGCGGCTCGGTCTTCTCCTACGATGCGCACTACTGCGCGGCGGACCGTCCGGACAATCCGACGGCCCTGGCCTGTGGCTGGGAAGAGTCGGGCATTCGCGTCTTCGATGTACGAGATCCGTTCCACGTCAAGGAGATCGCGTACTACAACCCGCCCGCTCGCAAGGGCCGCAATCTCGAATTGTGGAACTCCCCGCACGCGCTGGCCTCGATCATCGGTGTCCCGGTCATGGAGTTCCCGTCCGCGGCGCGCGCCATGCTGGAGGGCAAATTCGATCCCACCCAGGCACTTTCGTCCCGCACCGGCCAGATCGCCTTCGGTGACCTGTCCACCGACTGGTGCTTCGCCCCGCCGGAGTGGCACGGCAGCCAGCTCTGGACCAGCTGCAATGACAACGGTTTCATGGTGCTGCAGCTCGGCAACGACGTGTACACCCCGCCCGATGACCAACGCTCCGTGGTGGGTTCGTGACAGGCAATCGCTGGGTGCGCGCGGCCGGTCTGGCCGCGCTCGCCGTCCTGCTGTGCCTCAGCGGAATGCTGCTGCGGCCGTTCATCATTCCCGATAGCCAGTCCGCGCCACCGGTGTTGAACCCGACCGAGATCGGTTTCACCCAGGACATGATGGCGCACCATGAACAGGCGCTGATCATCGTGCAGCGCCTGGACCCCGCCGCCGATCCGACCATTCGTCAACTGGCACAGCAGATCTCCGATACCCAGCGCATCGAGATCGGCACCATGCTCGGCTGGCTGCGCCTGGCCAACGCCTCCCCCACCGATCCGCACCCGATGTCCTGGATGCGCAGCACCGGAATGTCCGGCGGCACCGACCATTCGGCCATGAGTATGCCCACGACAACCGCACCGGCGGCGGGCGCCGCCATGCCCGGAATGGCAACCCTGGCCGAACTCGACGCCCTCTCCGCCGCTCGTGGGAGTGCCGCCGAAACCCTTTTCCTGCAACTGATGCTGCGTCACCACCGCGGCGGCGTTGCTATGGCCCGGGCCGCCGATAAGCAGGTGACTTCCGGTCCGGTCAAGGAGACCGCCCGCTCCATGATCACCGCGCAGTCCCAGGAAGCAGGCATCATGACCCTCCTGCTGGCCCAGCGCGGCGCCCAGCCGCTCGCGTGAACGGCTGAGTGGCCGGACGTCTCCTCGAAAGAAAGTGTGCGCCATGGGTATCGTCGGCGGAATGAGTTCAGAGGGACGCGTCGCGCTGGTCACCGGTAGCGGTCGTGGGATCGGGCGCGCAATCGCGCTGGCACTGGCGGAGGACGGCGCGGATGTCGCGGTGAACTACCGCTCCGATGCGGAGGCCGCCGCCGAAACCGTGGCGGCGATCGAGAAACTGGGCCGCCGCGCGATCGCGGTACAGGCCAGCGTGGATTCGGTCGAGGACGACGAGCGCATGGTGGACCACATCATCGACGAGTTCGGCCATATCGACATCCTCGTCAACAATGCCGGCATTGCCAGCCGCGGTCGCTTTGTCGCCGACACCAATCCCGATGAACTGCTGCGCGTCATGGCCACCCACGCGCTGGGCGCACACCACGTCTCCCGGCTGGTCCTGCCCTCCATGCGTTCCCGCCCGCGCGGCGACATCATCATGATCTCCAGTGTCGCATCCATGGGCTTCGCACCGGGTGGAGCGCCGTACACCATGGCCAAGGCCGCCCTGGAGGCCCTCGCGTTCACCCTCGCGAAAGAGGAGCGCGACAATGGCATTCGCGTCAATGTCGTGGCACCCGGCCTGGTCGACACCGATATGGGCAGGCGTCTGGTGAAGGCTGTCACCGGCATCACCGATATCCGCAAACTCGACCAGAACTCGCCCTTCGGCCGAGTCTGCCGCCCCCAAGACATCGCGAACATGGTCCGCTTCCTGGTCTCCCCGCAAGCCGAATACATCACCGGCCAAAAGATGAACATCCACGGTGGCAGCGCCAACGTCGGCTGATCGCAACCGTGCGCCGGGGCCGCATCGGCCGGCGCTGTGGAACTTCTCACTCGGGGGAAACTCGCGTGCTCGGCGGGCATGAGCGGCGTTATCGTCGAGAGGGTTGATCAAGGTCGCGATGCGGGAGGCTGCTGCAGTATGACGATTTCTCTCGATACGCTGACCATCCCTGGACACATTCACGGGTATCCGGACCTGGCATTCGGTGGGTATGTGGCCGGGATGCTGGCCGCGCGGGCGACCGCGGACACGCTTCGGGTCGACTTTCGGCGGGCCGTTTCGGTGTCGACGCCGGTGGTGCTGACCGCCGAGGACGAACGGGCCAGCCTTCTTGCTCCCGATGGGACGCTACTGGTCGAAGCCTCGCCGTCGGTGTTGAGTATCGATGCTGTTCCGGCGCCTTCACTGTCCGAGGCGAGAGCCGCTACGGCCCGGGCGCTTTCCGCTCCGGATCGGTGGGTCACCGACTGTTATGGGTGCGGTGTGGCTTGCCCGCCCGGGCGCGGCTTGCGCCTGTTCGCGTGGGGCGTCCCGGAGCGGCGCGTCATGGCTGCGGCGTGGACCCCTGATGCGGGGTTGGCGGATGAGAACGGTGAGCTTCTGCCCGAGACGGTGTGGTCCGCACTCGACTGTCCCGGCGGTATTGCCGCCTGGATCTACTCCGATATGGACCGCGGCGCACTCACCGCGGCCCTCACCGCCACCCAGCTCCGCCCGATCTACGCCGGCTCCGAATACATCTCCCACGCTTGGCCGATCGATCGCGACGGCCGCAAACACACTGTCGGCGTGGCCCTTTCGACCGTTGATGGCGACCTGTGCGCACTTGCCGAGGCCCTGTGGATCGAGCCCCGGCAGTCCTGATCGGTTGCGCTGCCTATAGCTTCACCGGCTCCTCGATGGATCGCGCGGGCCGTGCCGCACGCGACCGACCGGGCCACCAGATGCAGTCGCCTAGATCGACTGTCAAGGCAGTGACCAATACCGTGCGGACCACGAAGGTATCCAGCAGCACTCCGCAGGCGACCGCGAAACCTATCTCCGTCACCATTACCAGTGGGAGCGTGAGAAGTGCGGCGAAGGTTCCGGCCAGCACGAGCCCGGCGGCCGTAATGGTGCCGCCCGTGGTTCTCGCCGCGATCAGCGCACCGGCCGCGGTGCCGTGCGCGCGGGCTTCTTCCCGAATACGAGCCATCAGGAAGATGCTGTAGTCGATCCCGAGGCTGACGAGGAAGACGAAGGTCCACAGTGGGAATGCCGTGTCCGTGCCCGCGAACCCGAAGGCGTGGTCGAATACCAGCGCGCTCACCCCGAACGCCGCGCCCAGCGACAATACCGTCGTGGCGAGCACCAGCAGCGGCGCTACCACGGCTCGCAGCAGTTGGCACATCACCAGTGCCACTATGGCGAGAACCAGTGGCACCACCACGGATTGGTCGCGGTGCGACGCCCGGAGGGTATCCAGAGCGACCGCGCTGCCGCCACCGACCCGCGCTCCAGGCACGGAATGCACCGCCGTCCGCAATCGATCGACCGTGTCGAAGGCCGCGGTGCTGGCGGTCGGCGCTGTCGGTGTGGCCTCGAGGTAGGCAATATCCTCATGCGTCGCCGGTACCGAAACATTCACGACACCTGATACTTTCGCGAGTGCGAACAGGCGGTCTGCTGCGGTTGCGGGTCCTACGATCTGCAGCGGGTCACCCGTTCCGCCCGGGAAATGCGCGAGCAGCGTCTTCTCGCCCGCGACGGCCTCGGGGTGATTGCGGAACATATCCTGGTTCTGTAATCCATTGGAGTGCAGTCCGAATGCGCCGAGCGCGAGCACGGCCAGCGCCGTCGCGGTGAACATCCACACCAGCCGGGGCCTGGCGGCAATGAGCCGTCCGGTCCAGCGCCGTCCGCGACCGGAGGTGGCGTCAGGAGTGCCGTAGTGCGGGCGGACGGGCCAGAAGATCCACCGCCCGCAGGACACCAGCAGCGCCGGGAACAGGGTCGACATCACCGCGAAGGCAACCACCACGCCGATGGCCATGACCGGCCCCAGACTCTTGGTCGAATTCATCACCGCGACCATCAGGCACAGCAGACTCAGCGCCACTGTCGCGGCGCTGGCCGCGATGGTGGCTTGCCCGCGAACCCGCCTGCGACAGCGACGGCCAGTATCCACAACACCATTGCGCCCCAGACGATTCGGCGTGGGGTCAGCCGGTGTGGTCTCATGCGTTCGGCTCGGTCCGGAGCACGCGGGTGAGCTGGTCGATTTCACTGATTCGGCCGTCATCGGCCAGCCGCCCGATCATGACGATCTCGGTGGCGAGTTGCGCACCGGTGCGCATGGTGGCAGTCAGGGTGTAATGCGCCGCGATGCGCTGCCCGGACACCAGCGCCTCGTGCACGTCGACCTGCACGTCGACCGCATTCTTGCGGGCCGGTCGAACGTGGTCGATGAGACGCTGCCGATCCAGTGCCAGCCCATCATTGCGATACACGATGCCGGGCACGAACCAGCGATCCATGACCTCCCCGGGATCTTTGCCGCTGAAGGCCATTTCGGACGGGTAGTCGATCAGGAAGCTGGTCAGTTCTGTTTCGGTGTGCATGCTGCCCACCGTGCGACCCGTGGCTCACAGATCGCGCGCAGATCGCTCTCGAGCGTGGGCAAGCCATTGTTCGACGGCCACGAAGGCCTTGTCGCGGTCGAGGATGCGGCCGCGCTCATAATGGTCGCTTCGCTGCGGTGCACCCAGAAGTGCATCCAATTCTGCTGTCAGCACGACGATTTCGGGATTTCGCGCATCGGCCGCGCCCCGAAGCGCATGTCCCGCGCCGAGCACTTCCGCCGCGACCGCGGGTTCCGCCACCGCGAGGCACAGCCGCGCGATGCTCAGGCTGACCTCGGCGGCCATCGGCGGGTCGTGCAGTGCGACCGCGTCGTGCCAGGCCTCGGCACAGTATCTGCCCGCCTCGGCGAGATCCGCCTGGGCAATGTGCAGCATTGCCAGCCGAAACCCGAGCATGGCCTGCTGCGATAGTTTCCAGCATGCGATAGCGCGGACGCGGATTATCGGCCAGCTGCAATAGCGATTTGTCCAGCAGCGTGTCGAGCGTCCCGGTCGATGCGCCGAGCCGCTGCGCCGCGTCGGGGCCGAAGGACGAGGGGAATACGGCCAATCGCGCCAGCGCCCTCCGCTCCTCGTCGCAGAGCAGTTCCCAATCCCAATCCAGCACCGCGCGCAGTGTCCGATGCCGGGGCAGCGCGGTGCGCCGGCCATTGGTCAGTACGGCGAATCTGTCGCCCAGCCCGGCATGCAGGGCGGCCAGCGGCATGGTCCGCAGCTTGGCTGCGGCCAGTTCGAGCGCGAGCGGCAAACCGTCCAGCGCGCGGCAGATGTCAGCGACGGCGTCGATATTCTCCGCGTTCACCGCGAACCCGGTCCGCACCGCGACGGCCCGGTCGGCGAACAATCGCACGGCCGGCGCGGCTAAGGCGGTGGCCGGCGGCGCCCCTGGCGCGGGCACCGGCAATGGCGCTATGTCACAGAGCATTTCACCGGAGATATCGAGCGGCTCGCGGCTGGTTGCCAGAATGTGCAGAGCGGGGCAGCGGCCCAGTAGCTCCTCGGCGAACCGCGCCACCGCGTCGACGAGATGCTCACAGTTGTCAAGCACGAGCAGGGTGGGCGCGGTGGACATCGCACCGGCGAGCAGCCCGATCCGGGCGCCGGTGGTGAGCCCGTGCTGCCGTGGCTCGACAATCCCCAGGCTCGCACCCACTTCGGGCACCAGATCGCCGGGATCGGTAACTGCCGCCAACTCGGCCACCCCGACACCACCCGGATACCCGGTCACCGACTGGGCGATCGTCATTGCGAGCCTGGTTTTGCCGGTGCCGCCCGGGCCGACGAGCGTCACCAACCGGGCCACCCCGAGCCGGTCTGCGATCTGCGCCAGCTCCTGTTCGCGACCGATCAAGCCGGCCAGGGAAACCCGCGGTGCGGACAGCGCATTGCGCTGCGGTGGAATCGATTCCGGCTGCCCATACCGTGACGCCCGCGCCTCGACGCCACCGGTGTGCAAAGGTGCTGCCACCTGCTCAGCGGCAGTGTCCGAATCGGTGATCCCGTCCCGCAGCACCCGCAAATGCGCCGCTTGCGTGGCGGTTCCGGGATCGCCGCCCCATCCCTCGGCCAGCAGCACCCGGTAGCGCTCGTACGCGGCCAGCGCCTCACCACGGCGCCCGTCACGGTGCAATGCGCGAATCAGCATCTCCCGCGGCCGTTCCCGCAGCGGCTGCGCCGCCGTCAGCTCCGCCAATCCGGCCACCACTGCCGAAAGGTCGCCGCCGCTTTCCAATTCGATCGCGGCGGCGTCCTCCAGCGCGGTGAGGCGCAATTCTTCCCACCGAGCCGCGGCGGCCGCCGCGAAGGGCAGGTCCGCGACATCGGCGAGCGCGGGTCCACGCCACAGTGCCGACGCCTCCCGCAGCAGCCGCAGCGCACGCGCCGGATCGGATTCCCGCCGCGCCGTGCTGAGCAGTCGCTCGAACCGATGCGCGTCGACCGCATCGGGAGGCAATTCCAGCCGGTACCCGCCCGGATCGAATCGCACCGCGACCGGCAGCACCCGGCGCAATCGCGACACCAGCGTCTGCACCGCATGCCCCGGCCGGCGCGGCGGGTCATCCGGCCACAGCGCCGCCACCAGCGTCACGAGACTCACCGGCCGTCCAGCATCCAGCGCGAGCCGGATCAGCAGCCCCCGTAGGCGCACGCCGCCGATCTCCACACCCTCGCCCTCGACCAGCACCTCCAGTGGGCCCAGGATTCCGACACGCACATCACCACTGTGCCATTCGGCCGAGCATCCGGGGCCCCGGCGGGCTCAGTGCGCTGCCACCACCGATCCGATCACCCCCTGGGCTTCGTAGATCTTCGCCGCCACCTCGTCACGCATGGCAACGAATTCCGGGGTGGAGCGGATGCGGGAATCCGGCTGCGCGCCGTTGTCGCCCTTGCAGGACACCTGCCGGTCGTAGATGACACGGCCCGGTTGCGCGCCCATAACGAGAACCCGGGTGCCCAGGAAGATGGCCTCCTCCACACTGTGCGTGACGAAGACGATCGTCTTGCGGCGCTGGTGCCACAGGTCGAGCAGTTCGAGCTGTAGCTTCTCCCGGGTCATGGCGTCGAGTGCGCCGAACGGTTCGTCCATGAGGATGATGCGCGGGTCGGTGGCCAGCACCCGCGCGATCTGGCAGCGCTGCTGCTGACCGCCGGAGAGTTCGTAGGGCCGGCGACGGCCGTACTCACGCAGGCCCACCAGATCCAGCATGCGGTCGGCGGTGGCGGCGCGTTCGGTGCGCGGCATATGTCGCATGCGCAGGCCGAATTCCACATTGCCGCGCACCGTCAGCCACGGGTACAGATTCGGCTGCTGGAACACCACCCCCCGGTCGGGGTCCGGCCCGCGCACATGCTGGCCGCCCACCAGGATGGTCCCGGAGGTCGGCTCCAGGAATCCGGCGAGCACCTGCAGCAGCGTGGTCTTACCGCATCCGGAAGGTCCGACGACACAGACGAATTCGCCGGGGTCGATGGTCAGGCTGGTCGGTGCCAGCGCACGTACCGTCTCGCCGCCGCTGTGGTAGTCCACGCCGATATCGGTGAGCACCAACCGATTCCGCGCATCGAGTTCACTCATTGCGCTGCCACCGCCCGCACCGCGGTGCTGTCGATTCCGCCGCTGTAGGACGGGCTCACCGCGTCGATGCCGCCCTGTTGCAGCAGGAATTTCGCGGTTCCCGCGAGGTTGTCGGCGAAGCCGCCACCCAGGTACGCGGGCCCGGCCTGGTCGGCCGCGGTGGGATAGGTGTATCCGCGCAATTGCGGTCGCACCACCTCGGGCGTGGTTCCGAATTGCGCCGCGATCGACGTCGCGGCGGCGGCCGGGTCGGCGGCGATCTGGGCGGCGGCGAAGTTCTGCAATCGCGTCCACATCAGCATGAATTTCGGGTTCGCGGTGAGGAACTCGGTGCGCCCGGCGCTCAGATCGAAGGTGGGTGCACCGGCCGCCGCCACCTCGGCGCTACTGGTGACAACATGCCCATCTGCCAGCAAGGTCGACAGCGACGGATCCCACACCCAGGCGGCATCGATCTCCTTGCGCTGCCAGGCGGCGAGAATCGCGTCGGGTTTCAGATTGATGAGCGTGACATCGGAGGTCAAGCCGGCCGCCGAGAGCGCGGACAGCAAGCTGTAGTGCGAGGTGCTGCCGAACGGGGTGGCGATCCGCTTGCCGCGCAGGCCCGCCAGCGAGGTGATGGCCGGATCCCGGACCGCCAGCGATTCGGCCTTGCCGATCACATCCTGGATCCATACCACCCGCACCGGCAGGTTCAACGGGGCCGACAGCGCCTTCGTCGCTGGAGAGGACCCCAGCGTCCCCAGATCGAGACTGCCGGAAGCGAAGGCCTGCACCACATCCTGACCGGAGGCGAAATTGCTCCAGTTGATGGTGGCGTTGGGCAGACATGCCGCCAGCCAGCCGCGGTCCTTGACGATCATGTCTCCGTTGGGAATCTGCTGAAAGCCGATCCGCGCCGTGCCCTTGACCGAAGCATCCACCGGCACCGGGCAATTCGCGGCCCCGACGGTGCGGCTGGTATCGCCGCGGCCGGATTCCACACAGCCGGTCAAGGCCAGGAGCACGGTCGCCGCGGTGAAGATGCCGAGCGCCGTGCGCAGTCGTGGTGAGGTCATGCCTTGCCCTTCCAGGGTGTGACGATCGCGCCGAGCGCTTTGATCGTCGAATCGAGAACCAGTGCCGCCACGCCGATCACGATGATGCAGGCGATGGTCAGCGGGGTATTGAGTTGTGTCCCAGCCAGATACGCGAGTCCGCCGATACCGGGAATACCGTTGTTGAGTTCGGCTGCCACCACGGTGGTCCACGCGAAGCCCGTGGCGATGCGGATGCCGTTGATCACCTCGGGCAGCGTCGAGGGCAGGACCACGTTCACGAGCACCTGCACCCGGTTCGCGCCCAATGCCCGGGCGGCGTTGATCTGATCGGCCTTGATCGAGGTGACCCCGCCGAGGGTGGCGATCGCGATGGGCGGGAAGGCGGCCAGGAACAGCAGCCAGATCTTCGAGCTGTCGCCGATGCCGAACCACACGATCAGCAGGCCGATATAGCCCAGTGGCGGCAGTGCGCGCAGGAAGTTCAGATACGGCTCGAGGGCGGTGCGCACCGGCGCGAACATCCCCATCGCGAATCCGATGAGCGGACCCACCACGACCGCCGCACCCACCCCGGCGCCCAGGCGTTGACAGCTGGCGAGCAGATGCTCCCACAGGAAGTAGTTCTGCTCCCCGAGCACTTCACGCGGTACGCCGGGAGCCACCTGATGCCAGCTGTTGGCGCGCACGAACGCGTCCCACACCGCCCGCGGCGACGGCAGGAACAGCGGATCGATCAGCCCGGCCCCGGTGACGGCCGCCCACACCAGTAGGAAGAAGGCCAGCGCCGCCAGCCGGAATACCAGGGCGCGCAACACTTTCCGCGTGGTCCGGCGGCTCGGACCGCGCCGTGACGCCGAGGCGGCGGTGCGGGGGCGAACGCTCTGCGCAGCACCGTCGGCCGTCAGCTCCGTGGACGGACCGGCGGCGGAGTCGGCGACAGTGGCGGCGGCGGAGTCGGCCGCGTCGTCAGTGGCGGTGTCAGCAGTGACGGCGGTGTCAGCAGTGGCGGTCATGCCGTCCTCCGATGTACGCGCTGCGCCGAGGTCTGATCCCGCGCGAGCACCAGCAGCGAGTCCACATTGACCCGGCTCGGCCGGGTCACCACCCAGGCCACGCAGTCGGCGATATCGTCGGCGGTCAGTGGATCGGCGCCCGCGTACACCGTGGCAGCGCGGTCGGCGTCGCCGCCGAATCGCATGAGGCTGAACTCGGTGTCGACCATGCCGGGATCGATCTGGCACACCCGGACCGGCTCGCCGAGCAATTCCAGGCGCAGCACCCGGGTGAGCGCGGTGACCGCGTGCTTGGCGGCGTTGTATCCGCCGCCGCCGAGGTAGGGCTCCCGCCCCGCAATGGAACCGATGGTGACCACCGTGGCATTGCCACTGGCTCGCAGCAGCGGGAGCAATCTCTGGGTGACGCGCAGAACGCCGAGCACATTGACGTCGAACATGGCCGTCCAGTCGGCTTCGTCGGTCTCGGCGATGGAGTCGGCGCCGATCGCGCCGCCCGCATTGTTGACCAGCACATCGCAGCGGTCGATCTGCTCACAGAACGCAGCCACCGAGGCGACCTCGGTCACATCCAACGGCATTGCCCGAGCACCGGTCTCGTCGGCGAGAGCACGCAGCCGATCCATCCGGCGGGCACCCATCACCACCTCGAAACCCTCTTTCACCAGGTGCCGGACCGTGGCCGCGCCGATGCCACTGCTGGCACCGGTCACCACGGCGACGGGATTGCGCTGCACGGACATAGAACTCCTCGAAGTCGATCGGACCGCCGGGCGATTCCGGTTTCCCGGCGGTGCGAATCCGAGTCTGGTCACCATCTGGTTCCGTCCCCAGAGCCACTTACCGGGCCACTTGACAGGGCCAGCCGTAACGTACGGGCGCCGTGTTACCCGGACGGTTCCGCGAGGTAACTGGCCCGGTCGATTGGCGGTGGATCTGGCCCTGGCGGCAGGCCAGCCGAATTCACCAGCATCAATCGGGACCCATCAGTTTCTCGACAAGGAGGTCACCGCCATGGCGGCTCCCAGCACAACGGTCAGCGCGGCACACACCTATGAGCTCGACCGTGCGCACGTGTTCCACTCCTGGTCCGCGCAACAGACGTTGGATCCGATGGTGATCGAGGACGCGGCGGGCTGCGAGGTATGGGACGGTGCCGGCCGCCGGTATCTCGACTTCTCCTCGCAACTGGTCTATACCAATGTGGGACACCAGCATCCGCGCGTGGTCGAGGCCATTCAGCAGCAAGCGGCGAAGCTGTGCACGATCGCGCCCGCACACGCCAATGCGGCGCGCTCGCAAGCGGCGCACCTCATCGCACAGATCGCGCCCGAGGGCATGGACCGGGTGTTCTTCACCAGCGGCGGAGCAGACGCCAATGAGCACGCCGTGCGAATGGCGAGGCTGCACACCGGCCGCTACAAGGTTTTGTCGGCCTTCCGCTCCTATCACGGGGCGACGGCGCAGACGATCAATCTGTCCGGCGACCACCGCCGCTGGCCCAATGACCACGGCAATTCCGGGGTGGTGCACTTCCACGGGCCGTTCCTGTACCGGTCGGAATTCCATGCCGCCACCGAGGAGCAGGAGTGTGAAAGAGCCCTGGCGCATTTGGACTCGCTGATCCGGTTCGAGGGTCCGGATGCCTTCGCCGCCTTGATCATCGAGCCGGTCCCCGGCACCTCCGGCATCATGCCGCCGCCGCCCGGCTACCTCCCCGGGGTGCGCGCGATCTGCGACCGCTACGGCATCGTGATGATCTGCGATGAGGTGATGGCCGGATTCGGCCGCACCGGAGGATGGCTGGCTCTGGACCACTATGGCGCGGTGCCCGATCTCATCACCTTCGCCAAGGGCGTCAACTCCGGATATGTGCCGCTCGGCGGAGTGATCGTCGGCGAGCGCATCTACCGGACCTTCGCCCAGCGGGCGTATCCGGGCGGGCTGACCTACTCCGGGCATCCGCTGGCCTGCGCGGCCGCGGTCGCGACCATCGAGACCATGCACGCCGAATCCATTGTGGAGAACGCCGAATTCATCGGCCGCACCGCGCTCGGCCCGGGCCTGCGGGAGTTGGCGCGCCGCCATCCCAGCGTCGGCGAGGTACGCGGTCTCGGCGTCTTCTGGGCACTGGATCTGGTCACCGATCGCGAGACGCGTGAACCGCTCTCGCCCTACGGCGGCACGAATGCGGCTATCGCACAGACGATGTCGGCGGCACGAGAGCAGGGATTGCTGCTGTTCAACAACTATCACCGCATCCATGTGGTGCCGCCGTGCATCGTCACCCCGGCCGAGATCTCAGCGGGCCTGGCCATGCTGGATCGGGCGCTCGACGTCGCCGACTCGTTCTACACCGGCGCGCGCTGACCCACCGCTCCCCCGCGGCCGGATTCGGCCTGCACCTCCCGCATGATCGACCCGAGCAGCGCGATGCCCGGGTCGATCGCGGGTGCGGCGATCGAGGCGAAGCCCAGGCGCAGGCAGTTGCGAGTTCCGGTGCCCGGGAAGAAGTATCGGGATCCGTCGGCCACGAGCACACCGCGCCGCGCGGCCCGCGCGGTCACCAGTGCGGCGTCCAATGTTTCGGGACCGGCGTACCAGATCGATACCCCGCCCGGCGGCAGGGTCTGCGCGTCGGCCTCCGGCAGGTGGCGTGCCATAGCCGCCGTCATGAGCTCCCAGTTGTGCGCGAGCCGACGCCGGTGCGCACGCAATACCTTGTGGAATTCACCGGATTCGATGAACAGCGCCAGCGACCGCTGAATGAGTCCGGGCAGATGCTTGGTTCGGTGATGGCGTTCGGCGCGCAGGGCCGCGATCACCGGGGCATCGGCTACGATGTAGCCGATCCGCAGTCCGGCGGACAGGAATTTCGAGAACGACCCCAGATAGATGACCCGCTGACTGTCGTCGAGAGATTTCAACGAGGGGGTCGGCCGCCCGCGAAAGCGGAATTCGCTGTCGTAGTCGTCCTCGATGACGAAGCCATTGCGTTCGGCGAGCAGTTCCAACAGCAGTTTCCGCCGCGGCAGACTCAAGGTGACATTGGTCGGATGATGGTGGCTGGGTGTGAGATACATGGCATCGAACACCGTGGCCTCGTCGAAGACCGCGCCACGACCGTCCACCGGAACCGGCATCAGCCGAGCGCCGCTGCGGTGCACGATATGCATGGCGTCGAGATATCCGGGATTCTCGAAACCCACGGTGAGACCGGGGCCCATCAGCACGTCGGCGATCAGCGACAGCCCCTGCTGGGTGCCCCCGGTCACCAGGATCTCCTCCGGAGCGGCGTGAATTCCCCGGGACGGCAGGATCTCTCGGCGCAGCACCTCGACAAGCAGCGGATCATCCTGGTCCACCGCGTCGCGAATGCTGTAGCGCAGATGCGGTCCGGTCATGGCCTGATCCACCGCCCGCAGCCATCCCCGCACCGGGAAGGACCGGAGCTCGGGTTGTGAGCTGATGAACGGGTACGGATAGTCGAACGCGTCGGGATGCCCCAGGGTGCGGGTGAATTCGACGTTCTGCCGGGGCTTGAGCAAGCTCGCCCAATCGACGGCGGGCGAGGTCCGCGGTGCGCCCGCCGCACCGCGGGTGAGCGGAGCAGCTGCGTACAGGCCGCTGCGCGGCCGGCTCTCCACCACTCCCAGCGCGATCAGTTCGTCGTACGCGGCGGCCACAGTATTGCGGGACACTCCGAGCTGCTGAGCCAGGAACCGCGACGACGGCATCGGCCGGCCACCCGCGAACACCCCCTGCGCCAGCCGATCCTCGAGCATGGCCCGCACCTGCCGATATTTCGGGGCGTCCCCGTCGATGGGCGCCGCCGGGCCGTGCGCGTGCTTGTCATCGGGCACCGATCCACTCCTTCACTGGCACCATGGAGTATCACATGATCTGGCCCTTCCGGCAGCGCCAGTTGACCGGCAGATTTCACGGGGTGACGGTCCTGCTGGTGTGTGTGGTGTTGCTTGTGTCCGCGGCGGCCCAGGCGGTGACGGGCTCCGGATTCGGCCTGATCACCGCACCGATACTGCTGGTCTTGGCGCCGCAGTTGGTTCCGGGTCCGCTGCTGGTGCTCACCGTGGCGATGACGGCGACGGGTCTGCTGCGCGAATACCGCCATTGCGATGTGCGCACAGTGGTTTTTGTCAGTGCGGCCATGCTGCCCGGCGTCGCGATCGGCACAGCGGTGCTCGGCACCCTGGACACCGGCGCGCTGCGCCTCGTGGTGGCGTCAGCTGCCGCCGTCATCGGCGTGTTCCTGCTCACCGGCCGCACCCTGCCCGGTTCCCGGCGAGCACTGACCGCGGCCGGGGTCGCCGCCGGATTCCTGGCGGCGGTGGCGGCCATGCCCGGTCCGCCACTGTCGCTGGCCTATCGCCCCTCGAACCCCGCGGAACTACGCGCCACACTGTCGGCCATCTTCCTCATCATCTCCGTGGTGAGCGCTGCGGCCTTGGCCGTGCAGGGACAATTCACCGGAGCCGACCTCCGGAACGCGGCGATCATGAGTCCAATGCTGTTGTGCGGCACGGTGATCGGCGGCCGGCTGGCGCGGCAGCTGGCCGTGACACACATCAGCCGCGTCACGGCCTGGGTGATCCTCACCGCCGCGGCGATATTGTTCACCGCCGGATTCAGCGGCTAGACGACACCCGCCGCACCTTCCGGTTCGACCTGTTCAGAGATTGCCGACGGCGTGTTCCAGGCGCTGCGCCACCAGGTCTCGGGCGGCCTCGCGGAGCGCGGGGCGGTAACCGCTGGGGTACACCGGATCTCCGGGCGCGTAGGTCTTGAGGACCTCCTTGGCGAGGGTGATCTTGTGTACCTCGGTGGGGCCGTCCGCAATCGCCATGACCTGGGCGTAGTTCATCATGTCGACAAACGGCAGGTCGGTGCTGACGCCGATGGCGCCGTGCAGGTGCATGGCCCGCTGGGCGATATCGTGCATGACCTTCGGCATGGCGACCTTGATGGCGGCAATGTCGTGGCGCACCTTGCGGTAGTCCTGTTCCTTGTCGATACGCCACGCCGTGCGCAGTACGAGCAGCCGGAACTGCTCCATCTCGATCCACGATTCGGCGATCTTCTCCTGCGTCATCTGCAGGCCGCCGAGCACGCCCTTGCGCATGGGCCGGGAGACGGCGCGCTCGCACATCATGTCGAAAGCCTTGCGTACCAGCGCGACTGTGCGCATGGCGTGGTGCACGCGGCCGCCGCCGAGGCGGGTCTGCGCGACGACGAAGCCGAGCCCCTCCGCACCGAGCAGGCTGTCGGCGGGGATGCGCACATCGGTGAAGCGCAAGTGGCCTTCGGTATCACTGAAGCCGGGGACGGTGAAGTTCCGCACGATCTCCAGGCCGGGGGTATCGGCGGGGACGATGAACATCGAGAGCCGCTGGTGCGGTGCGGCCTCGGGATCGGTCACCGCCATCACGATATGGAAGGTGGCGTAGGCAGCCGCGGAGTTGAACCACTTCTCGCCGTTGATGACCCACGAGTCACCGTCGCGGACGGCAAGGGTCTTGAAGGACGTCGGATCGGAACCACCGGTGGGCTCGGTCATGACGTAGCAGGAGCCGATCTCTCCGGCGAGCAACGGCTCCAGGTACTTCGACTTCTGCTCCGGGGTACCGAAGTGCGCGAGAATCTCCGCATTACCGGAATCCGGTGCCTGACAACCGAAGACGAGTGGCGCCCACTGCGAGGTGCCGAGCACCTCGTTGAGCAGTGCGAGTTTCAGCTGCCCGTAACCGGGTCCGCCGAGCTCGGGCCCGAGGTGGCAGGCCCACAGCTCCTGCGCTTTCACCTGCTCCTGCAACGGTTTCATGAGCGCCCGGATCTCCGGGTTCTGCCGGTCGTACGGGTTCGGGTAGAGCAGATCGAGCGGCTCCACCTCGGTCCGGACGAACTCCGCGACCCAGTCCAGTTTCTTCTGGTATTCCGGGTCGGTCTCGAAATCCCAAGCCATGGTCAGCCTTTCACTTGATTCCAGCCGGTGTGGTGACACCGTCGAGGATGGTGGTGGTGAGAATGTCGGCTATTTCGCCGGGGCTGTGTTCGCCGTCGGGGCGGTACCAGGTGCTCACCATGTTCAGCATGGCCACAATGCTGTTGGTGACCACGTGATCCTTGGAACGCAGTGCGCCCACGGCATATCCGTCGTCGATGACGCGCTGCCAGCGCTGCTGGATGCCGTCGCGCAGCTCCTGGAGATCGGCGGCGCGTTCGCCGGTCAGTGCACCGGCATCCCGCAGGGCGATGGTGACCTCGTGCCGATGCTCGATGATCCCGTGCACATGACTTCGAATGAGGTTGCGCAGCTTGACCATCGGCTCGCCCGCGCCGTCCACGATACGAGCGGCATCATCGAGCATGAGCTGGGTGTAGCCGCGCCGGATCTGGAAGAGCAATTCCTCCTTCGATCCGATGTGGTAGTACAGCGCTCCCCGCTGAATCCCGGCCCGATCGCCGATTTCGCCGACGCTGGTGGCGTGGAATCCCTTCTCCGCGAACAGCTCCAAGGCCGCCTGCACAATCCGCTCCCGGGTCTCCCCCGCGTTCGATTCCGAAGCCGGTGGCCGTCCGCGTCGTCGCGCCGGTACCGCGGTCATCGCCACCCACCGTCCAATGCGAGCGTCGCGCCGGTACAGAACGCCGAGGCGTCGGAGGCAAAGAACAGTGCCGCGCCCACGATGTCGGCCGGTGCGCCGATCCGCCCGAGCGCATTGTGCGCGAGATACTCGCGCACCTCGGCGGGCCACGCCTTGGCGATATCGGTATCGAAGGCCCCGCAGCGAATGGTGTTGACCCGTACCGCCGGCCCGAAGGTCTGCGCGAGCCCGCTCGACAGCGCCTCCAAACCAGCCTTGGCCGCCGCATAGGGAACAGCCAGCGGTTCGGGCTTGGCCGCCTCGATCGAGGAGATATTGATGATCGATCCGGCCCCCGCCGCCGCCATGCGCGCCCCGATGAGCGCCGACAGCCGGAACGGCCCCTTGAGATTGGTGGCGATCACCTTGTCGAACATCGCCTCGGAGACCTGGTCCAGGCTCGGATACAGCAGCGACATACCCGCATTGTTGATCAGCACATCGACCTGCCCGAACTCCGCGTATGCGGCGTCGACCAGGGCCTCGCAGTGTGCCCACTCCCCCACATTGCAGGCCACCGGCAGCGCCCGCCGCCCGTATTTCTCTCGCACCGCAGTGGCGAGTACGTCACATGCGTCGAACTTGCGACTGGCGATAACCACGTCCGCACCGGCGCCCGCGCAGGCCAGCACCATCTCCCGGCCCAGTCCCCGGCTACCGCCGGTGACCGCGACAACCTTGCCGGACAACGTGTTTCCCATGCGCGACACCTTCATGTGCTGAACCTCGGAAATGTTCCGTTCAGTACATTAAATGTACCGGCCGATACAATCAAGACCCGCCGCAGGACCCCGAAACACCGATACCGGGAAATCCGCACCGGTACCCGCGAGTAACATGACAGGCGTACTTTTTCCCGAACATCACAGCCCACCCGGCTTTCTCGAAACGAGGCAGTAGATGACAGAGCGGATTCAGGTCGGCGGACTCCAGGTCGCGCGCGTCCTTCACGATTTCGTGGAGAACGAGGCACTTCCGGGTACCGGCGTAGACTCCGCCGCGTTCTGGTCGGGTGCCGAGGCCGTTATCAACGACCTCGCCCCCCGTAACCGTGCTCTGCTCGCAGAACGCGACGACATCCAGGCCAAGATCGACGAGTGGCACCGCGCCAACCCCGGCGCCGGCTACGACAAGGCTGCCTACAAGCAGTTCCTCACCGAGATCGGCTACCTGCGTCCCGAACCGGCCGATTTCCAGATCGGTACCGAAAACGTGGACGCCGAAATCGCCATCACCGCGGGCCCGCAACTCGTGGTCCCGGTCATGAACGCCCGCTTCGCCATCAATGCGGCGAACGCGCGCTGGGGCTCGCTCTACGACGCCCTGTACGGCACCGATGCCATCTCCGAGGCCAATGGCGCGGAAAAGGGCAAGGGCTACAACAAGGTTCGCGGCGACAAGGTCATCGAGTGGGCCCGTAACTTCCTCGACGACGCGCTGCCGCTGATCACCGGGTCGCACCTGGGCACCAGCAAGTACGCCATTGTCGACGGTGAGCTCGAGGTCACCCTCGAGGACGGCACCGATATCGGCCTGGCCGATGCCGATGCGCTGGTCGGTTACCTCGGCACTCCCGAGGCCCCGACCTCGATCCTGTTCAAGCACAACGGTTTGCACATCGAACTGCAGATCGATCCCTCCTCGCCGGTCGGCTCGACCGACGATGCCGGCGTCAAGGACGTCGTGCTGGAGTCCGCGATCACCACGATCATGGACTTCGAGGATTCGGTCGCGGCCGTGGACGCCGAGGACAAGGTCCTCTGCTACCACAATTGGCTCGGCCTGATGAAGGGCGATCTGTCCGAAGAGGTGTCGAAGGGCGGCAAGTCCTTCACCCGCACCATGAACCCGGATCGCGTGTACACCGCGCTCGACGGTTCCGATCTGGTGCTGCACGGCCGTTCGCTGCTGTTCGTCCGCAATGTCGGTCACCTCATGACCTCCGACGCGATCATCGACGCCGCGGGCAATGAGGTTCCCGAGGGCATTCTGGACGGCCTGCTCACCTCGCTCATCGCCAAGCATGCGCTGAACGGTGAAGCGCGCGTGTCGAATACGCGCACCGGCTCGGTCTACATCGTGAAGCCGAAGATGCACGGCCCGGACGAGGTCGCCTTCACCAACGACCTGTTCGGCCGCATCGAGGGCGTGCTGGGCCTGACCCCCAACACCCTCAAGGTCGGCATCATGGACGAGGAGCGCCGCACCACGGTGAACCTCGCCGCGAGCATCCGTGAGGCCGCCGACCGCGTCGCCTTCATCAACACCGGCTTTCTCGACCGCACCGGAGACGAGATTCACACCTCGATGCTCGCGGGGCCCTTCGTTCGCAAGGGCGAACTCAAGAACCAGGGCTATATCGCCGCGTACGAGACCGCCAACGTCGACACCGGCCTTGCGGCGGGCTTCTCTGGCCGGGCTCAGATCGGCAAGGGTATGTGGGCGATGCCCGACCTGATGCATGCCATGCTCGAGCAGAAGATCGGGCATCCGAAGTCTGGTGCGACGACCGCCTGGGTGCCGTCACCCACCGCGGCCACCCTGCACGCGCTGCACTATCACGCGGTCGACGTGTTCGCGGTGCAGCAGAAGCTGAAAGATCGCGTGCCCGCCGGGGTCGACCCGATTCTCGAGATTCCGCTGGCAGCAGACCCGAACTGGTCGGCCGACGAGAGGCAGAACGAACTCGACAACAACGTGCAGTCGATCCTCGGCTACGTCGTGCGCTGGGTCGACCAGGGCGTGGGCTGCTCGAAGGTGCCCGACATCAACGACGTCGCCCTGATGGAAGACCGGGCGACGCTTCGCATCTCGAGCCAGCTGCTGGCCAACTGGCTGCGGCACGGCATCATCACCGAGACGGATGTGCGTTCCAGCCTCGCCCGCATCGCACCGGTCGTCGACCGGCAGAACGGCGGCGATCCGGCCTATTTCGCCCTCATCGACGCTGACGGCACCGAGTCGATCGCGTTCGGCGCAGCGCGCGACCTCATTCTGCGGGGCGCCGAGCAGCCGAACGGGTACACCGAGCCGATCCTGCATGCGGCCAGACGCGCCCAGAAGGCCGCCTCGAGCCTGGTCAGCGATCATGTCTGACGCGGTCAGGCTCTCGTCGCCAGTGCCGTCGACACGAGAGAAGCGATTCCTGCGGCTGATGGCCGAGGCACTGAACGTCGACGGGCGAGCTGACGCGCTGATCACCGACCCCGACCAGATGTCGGGCTACCGGTGGGATCACGCGTACGATCCAGAGGCCGGCATGCCGCTGGCCGTGGCGCGGGTCACCTGCACTGCCGACGTGCAGGCGGTGCTGCGGCTCGCGGCAGAGCACGGCATCGCCGTCGTTCCGCGCGGCGCGGGCACCGGCCTCTCGGGCGGGTCCACAGCGCAGAACGGTTGCGTCGTACTGTCGACTGAGCGGATGCGCGA